>CASEIN010000019.1 GCA_949287985.1 Mucispirillum schaedleri
GGTTTTAGTGTAATATCCATTAGTGGTTGTTCTCTCCTTATTTATTTTTTTAGCTAAAAAATATTATTTTATTTTAAGAGAGTTAACAACCACTTTTTTATTTACTACTTTTTTCGCAATCGTTTTTAGAATTTACCTAAGCTTTACCTGTTAAAAAAAAGACTTTCAATATTTAAAAAAAATGATACAATAAATGTATATTTATAAAGAAGGTATTTTATGATTATTACAAATGTAGAAGAATACGATTTAGAAAATATTTTTCAGCTTCAAGGAGCTGTTTTTCAAGAAGAGCCGCTTTTAACACATCTTGATTATTTTAAAGAAGTCATTTCTCTTGATGATTTATCTAAAAGCTTTAATAAGTATGATTTTTTAAAAGCAGTGGAAGATGATGGCTCTATTTCTGGTATTATATGTGGTTATGAAAATAATGATACAGTTTCTATTTTAGCAGTTATGGTAAAAAAAGAAAAACGTAATAAAGGTATAGGCAGGAAGCTTGTATTTGCAATGGAACATTTATACCCAAATATTAGATGTGAAATACATACACCAAACTCCATGCCTAAAAACATTGCTTTTTATGAAAGTATGGGTTATGTAAAATGCAGGCAGAAGGAAATAGATGGTAATGAAATAGTATCTACATTTGAAAAATTACGAGAAATAGCATATTAAATTAAGGGACTTCTTTAACTAAAGTAACTTGGTTACCTTTTTGATTATATTCAATTTTAGAGAAATACATTTTAGTAATAAAAATGCCCCTGCCGTGAAGCCTAAGAATATGTTCTTCATCTGTTGGGTCAGGCAATTTACTTGTATCAAAGCCGTCCCCCTGGTCAGTAATTATAACTGTTAAAATCTTGTCTTTTAAATCAATATTAATATGAGTTGTGCGTTTTGAATAGACAGGGTCGCTTAATCTTGAATTAAGCAGTTCATAGTATGTGCCAGCTTCTGTAGCTTTAAATTTTTCTTCTGCTGTAATTCCAAGATTACCATGTTCTATGGAGTTTGTAATCATTTCTGAAATACCAACACGCAGCTTTTCCAGTTCAAAAAATTTGAAAAACAATACAAAATCAGCTGTCATAGCATAAACTATTCTATCTATATTAAAAAAATCGTTAGAGATTGTATATTCTTTATGAAAATCATATGGCATAAGGGAAGGGTAGTAATTTGTAAGAAGTATACCATGAAAAATAATATCAACCAATAGGCGTAAATGAGTATTTGTAAAATTTTCTTTAAGACAATAGATGTGGTTAAGTGGTTTTTCATTTGTAATAATACACACTCTACCCTTAACGCTGTATGCATCTATCATATCTTTTCTATCTGTAACAATAACAATAAAGGGCTCACTATCCACTTCTTCAGGAGAAGATATGGTCTTAAGTGCTATCTTTTCTTCGTTACAAAAAGACTCAAGTCGCTCTAAATAAATTTTATTTTCTATGTTAACAAGTATACGTTTCATCTTAACATTAGTCTATCATACCTATTAAAAAAATCAATAAAAAATTTTAATATTCTTATAATTAAAAATATTTTACATAATTTAATTTTTATATTATACTAAATCCTATCAAATTAGGTGGAATTATGAATATTTGTATTGAATGTAGAAGGTTAATGCGTGTATGGCTTATATATGCCATAGTTTTTTTTGTTATTGCAAAGGGTTATAATATTACTCCAGCATTATTTTTAATGCTTATTTCTTTTGCACTATTTTCATCTCTTGGCATTTGGGCTGCAATTATTGAAGTAATTTCAGTATTTTTACCTGTTTTAATTCTATATTTTTTAACTGATAATATTTTTATTATCTACCTTCTGCCTTTTGTAAATATATGCTTAATTATGGCATATAGAGCAGGCAGAAATATGGCATATATTTTATCCACCATATATATTATATTTTGGATTTATTTATCATATACATATAAATTATCTGTAGTTGATTATGTAATTATAGGTGTTTGTATTTTTAATATGCTTCTGCATTTTAAAGGGTTATTTTTAAAACATAATGAATCTATCACCTGGGATTTTCTTTCAGAAAAACATAATGAATTACTTAATAAAAATATTATGGATATATTAAAAGAAGGTCTTTATGATATAAAGGGAAGTATAGCATATGTCCAAGATATGAAAAATATTCAAAATAACCTGGTAATCCATGTGGAAACAAAATATTTTGCTATAAATTTTAAATATTTAGCAGAGCTTTATAAAAACTTACCCAAAGGTGAAAATAAAAAAGCATTTATTATATACAGCTGTGAAATATTTCCAGATATGGCATATATTCCATTATGGATTATACTTTCTTTAAAAGGCTATAAAGTGTGTGGCAGGGCATATTATATAAAATCTCTTGCTGAAATAAAATTTGCCAATATTTACTTTGCAGCAGAGAGAGACATGCTGCACATTATGAAAAAAGGAATATACGATATGGCAGATGGTTTTCGCTCTGCATTACCTTTTCATATTTATTTATTGCCGTTTTCTATAATAGCTTACTTTATATTTTACATTAAATATAAAGTAAGCAGGGCTAATTAACAGGATAGTCTTGGTAATCATCACAGTTAAAATTAGTAGTGCCAAACTCATCAATTGAAAAGATACAGTCTTTATCTTGGAATTTCATAGTGATTTTTTGTCCACTAGTAATTTGTTCGTTGTTTTCTAAAAACGATATATCTGCAGTAACATATCCATAATCTTTATGGTAGAAATTTATAGTTCTATTGTATAATTGTGTATTATTTCCTGTTTGGTCTTCTTCTTCGGCATATAAATCAAATCGATAGCTGCTTTCATTATTAGGCATATCCATACGTATAGTCAGGTAATTGCTTACACAGTCCTGATTATATTGTGCATAGCACTTATTATCTTTTAAAAAAAGTCCATTAATTGTCATATTATCCCAGTTTAATGGGGAATCTTGAATTTTCAACTCAAGCCCTGTATCTGCTAGTAGTTCATAGTGGTAAATATTATACTGAATACCATCAAAATAAGCTGATTCTTCTAGATATGAAGTTTTATTTACAATTACTTTTTTTGCTAATGGGGCAAGAGTATCAAGAACACAGTAGTTATCATATGTAATATATGATGTCATAGTTCTGTTATCAGAAGTGGAAGGTGATATGGTTGTATTATATCTTCTAAAACCATAGTTTTGAATACATGTTCCATTTTCTTGAATATAAGTTGTTCCATTATCTAAAAATAATTGTGGTATTATTGCATTTGTAGCTTTTAAGTATATTTTATTGCCTTTATTTATGCCATCCACCAGTGCTTTTGCCATTATTTCTGCATCTTGGTAGCTCCTGAACGCAGCATGATGAGTATAGCCTTGATATTTAGAGTTATACCCAAAATAACCAGTAACAGATTCTGTTCCATCACCAACACTTCCACAGGAAATTAGAAATACAGTAGAAGAAAAAAGCAATGCTATAATAATATTTCTAATATTTATCATTTAATGACTGCTCCAGTATTTTAAGCCTCTGAGAAGATAAATCATCAGGTAACCCCATTGCTCGCAATGCGTTAAGGCGTATTTTTTCATTTTTTATTAAATTTAAAGTCCAGGTATGTTTAGAGTCAATAATATCTGCTTTTTCTATTAAATCAATAGCATATTTAGGATCATTATCTACAATATGAGATGCTGCCTGCCTGTATGCATAACTTTTCAGTTTTTCGCTGCTAGAACCTCTTTTTGCAATGCTTAATAAATATTTTATATTACCAGTTTTATAAAATTTTGATATTGATTTATAAGGCTCGGGCAATATTTTTTCATTATAATCATTGTGGCTTAAAAAGTTTACAATATTAGTTTCTTCACTGCATCTGCCAAGAGCTGCAAATGCTCTGGCATCTTCTAAAAGAGAAAGACTTGTTTCAGGGTCTACTGTAACAATTGCAATAGCAGTTCTACTCATGTTACAAAAATCACCCATATCTCTAAATTTAGATACAGCACGATTATACGTATAAGATGCCATTTTTTCCCGACCTTGAAGCTGGTAATCAACGGCCCTGTTTACAAGTGTCATACCTAAATTAATATCTTTATCATCAACTTTACCAACACATGCTGTTATCATGTAATATGTTAGTAAAATAGATATTATTTTAAAGCCTTTCATCATTTTAAAGGAACTTTCTCCGGTGTTTTTTCATTACCAATACTAATTGGCCATGTGTTTTGTATTTTAAGTATTAATTCGTTACCACTTTCTACAATAGACTGTATTTCACTTCTTAATTCGTCTAAGTTTTCTGTGCCATCTGCTGCATTTTGTGAAGCACGTTCTAAGTTTGCAGCCACCTGGTCAAGTCTTGCAACAATAGGTGCTAAAATACGAACCATATTTTGAACTTCATTAACAACTTCATTTGTGCCTATGGCAATTGGTTCTGAATGTTCATCAAATATTTCTAAAGAACGTTTTAATGTAACAGAGCCACTTTCTACATTATGTGCCATTCTAACAGCTGATTCACTAAAACTTCTTAAATCTTCCAAAAATTTAGCAATTTCATTTTGCACCACATCAGAACGCAGGTAACCTAAAGAACCTTCTTTATTACTGATATCTGAACCAAGAGAACCAAGCCCACGCATAAGTTTATTAAAGTCGCCATCTTTATCAGCAAACCTAACTAATATTGTGTTAACACTTCCTACAATCTCTCTTAAGTCAGCCACAACAGGTGTAATTTGTTCTACAATACCTTGTAAGCCCTGGTCTCTTTTAAGGCTGAAAATAGAGCCTGTTTCTATATTTGGAGCTTCACTTTGTAAATTTGTTTTAATATCAATGTAACTGCTGCCAATAATGTTTTGTAAGCTTAATGAAAATACAGAATCCTGCCTAATCCATTTAACATATTTTGTAGGCACACCTATTTGCATAATAACCCTGCCGTCATCTTGCAGATATAAGTCATTAACACGGGCTATTTGGAAACCAGCATATTTAACAGGCATACCCTTTGCTAAGTTTTCACCAGTATCAGTAAATACATCTATATATACTTTTGTAGTAAATATATCACGGCTAATACCAATAGCAATAACTAAGGTAATAATAATAGCAATGGCAATAACTACAAATAATCCTACTTTTATCTCAAGGTTTTTAAAACGAGGGTCTGCCATGATTTATATGGTATCTCCTTAAATTCTAATTCTTGATATTCATTTAAATATCTATAATTTTCCACAACAGTAATTTGGCAGTTATTTGATTTTACTTCCCTAATAAATTTAATAAACGGGCTGTAATCATCAGTTAACAGCATTCTATGTGGTAGAAAAAAAAATATATGTTCAGGCATTCTAACAAAAGCCCTTAAATATTTAACTATTAATAACTCAAACTCATTTAATTTCTTTGGTCTGTGATACATGGTATGAGTCATATTATATTGTTTTAGCATATTATATGCAATATTTTCAGCATCTTTTTGTTTTGTATTTTCAAAATACTGTAAAGGCAAAGTAATATTCTCACAAATATTAAGTGTAGCTATTAGTGGAATATTATAAGATACAATACTAACATTATTCCAGATAGTTTTTTTCATTAAATCTCTTTGCATTGTATCTGCCATATAATTAGCAGACAAGCTAATTATATTTTTGTTTATCATATAAATACTTCCCCAAGTATAATAATAATAATAAATGTAAAAAATATACCTATCATAGCACTTGTCATACCTTGAATAAGTGCAGTTCTAGAATTTTGCATATTCTGTGCTATATATATAGGGATAGATGCTGCAATAAACCCTATAAGCACTGTTTTAAACGTAAATGTTGCCACATCAGAAAAAGTAATAGTGGAAACTATTTGGCTTAAAACATAATCTAAAGAAGTATTTGACTGAAAGCTTAAAAGTGTATAACCACCAATAATAGCAAGTGTTGAAAAATATATGGACAGCACAACCATAGAAACAATACTTGCTAAAATTCTTGGAAAATATACATAGACATAAGGGTCTATATTCATGGCTTCCAGTGCCTTAATTTCCCTGTTGGATTTCATCATACCAACATCAACAAGTAATGTGGTAGATGTTCTAAGTATAATTAATATACCACTAATAAGTGGCCCTGTAATACGTATAATTACAGTTGTAAGAATAGGTCCAATATTTGGTGCAGCATCAAGAGCAAAAAGGACTTTTGTAATAATACCAACAAGAGTCATACCTAGTATTAATGCAGTAATAGTCATAATAATTATTAATTCAATACCTGCATAATAAATCTGTTTCAATACTGCCATTTGCACTGCAGGGGAGTATGAATATCTGCTAAAAATACCTTTAGATGATACCTGTATGCAAAAAAGGCTGTGGCCTTTAAAAAAGTTCCCAACTGCAATAACTAAAGAGCCTATTCTATATAATAATTTATACATACTCCATACTACACTTTTTTTTCTTTAATATCAATAGATTTTAAAGAAGAATGTAAGATTTTACTAAATTTATTTATTCAGCTTTATATAATCTTTTATACTTTGCTAATTTTTTAAAAAATTTGTTTATATACCATAGCTGAAAGATAAGCAGTATTTATTTCAAAGGCAGTATATGATATATGCTGGAACTCATACATTGCAGCAGGTATAAATTGGTATGTTCTTATTAATATATTGTATTTATCATTTATTTAAAAAATCCAGTTATTTTTTATATGCATAAATGCTTCCATTTTTACATGCCTTTATTTTCTATTAAGATATACAATATCACAATAAAAAAATCAATTATAATTACATAACTTGACTATTGCCTATTTATAGGCTATTAATAAAAATCTATAAATAAAATTATGTATAAATATTCTTTTTTATTTGACTTAAATATTAATAGTAAGTAAAATAAAACAAATAAAATTTTTGTGTTAAAATAGCATAAATTGTGGAGGAACCATGGCTCGTAAGAAAACCATTATGGACGGTAATATGGCAGCAGCCCATGTGGCTCATGCTGTTAATGAAGTGATAGCAATATACCCTATAACACCATCATCTGTTATGGGTGAAATCTCTGATGAAAAAAGTGCAAAAGGACAGGTTAATATTTGGGGGTCCGTGCCTCATGTTGTAGAACTTCAGTCAGAGGGGGGTGCTGCAGGAACTGTTCATGGCTCTTTAACAGCAGGTGCCTTAACTACAACATTTACAGCTTCTCAAGGGCTTTTATTAATGATTCCTAATATGTATAAAATTGCAGGTGAGCTTACACCTACAGTTTTCCATGTTAGTGCAAGAGCATTAGCTGCTCAAGGTCTTTCAATTTTTGGAGACCATTCAGATGTTATGGCTTGCCGTGCTTGTGGCTGGGCTATGCTTGCATCTAATAACCCACAGGAAGTCATGGATATGGCTCTTATTTCTCAAGCAGCTACATTGAAAAGCCGTGTTCCTTTCTTACATTTTTTCGATGGTTTTAGAACATCTCATGAACTTTCTGTTGTGGAAGAACTTACTTTTGATGATATGCGTCATATGGTTGATGATGAACTTGTTAGAGCCCACAGGGCAAGAAGTTTAACACCAGATAACCCTACTATTAAAGGCACATCTCAAAATCCTGATGTTTACTTTCAAGGCAGAGAAACAGTTAACAAATATATGGAGGACCTTCCAGCAGTATTACAATCAGAAATGGATAAATTTGCTGCTCTTACAGGCAGGCAGTATCATTTAGTGGACTACTATGGTGCAAGTGATGCAAAAAGTGTTATTGTAGTTATGGGTTCAGCTTGTGATGTGGTGGAAGAAACTATAGATTATCTTAATGCTAATGGCGAGAAATTTGGTGTTGTAAAAGTCCATTTATTTCAGCCATTTCCAGTGCAGGCATTTGTTGATGCTGTTCCTGCTACTGTTGAAAATATAGCAGTGCTTGATAGAACTAAAGAACCGGGTGCTGTTGGCGAGCCACTTTACATGGCAGTTCGCACTGCAATTGGTGAAGCTATGGCTTCAAAAACTACTCATTTTATGGAATACCCAAGGGTAATAGGTGGCAGGTTTGGTTTAGGCTCAAAAGATTTTACACCGGCTATGGTTAAATCTGTATTTGAGAATTTAAATGCAAATGAACCAATATACAGCTTTACAACAGGTATAGAAGATGATGTTACTCACAAATCATTACCACTTAATAAATCATGGCTTATTCCATCAAAAAGTTATAATGCAATGTTTTATGGTTTAGGTTCAGATGGAACTGTTGGTGCTAATAAAAACACTGCTAAAATCATATTTACAGAAACAGGTAAAAACTCTCAGGCTTACTTTGTGTATGATTCTAAAAAAGCAGGCTCTATGACTACAAGTCATGTGCGTTTTGGGGAAGAACAAATAAAAAGTTCATACCTTATTCAGCAGGCAGATTTTATTGGCTGCCATAACTTTAGCTTTTTAGAAAGGTATGATTTATTATCTCCACTTAAAAAAGGCGGCGTATTTTTACTTAACAGCCAGTATTCTAAAGATGAAGTGTGGGATAAACTTCCTGCACTTGTGCAAAAAGAAATTAGAGAAAAAGAAGCAAAATTTTACGTTGTTGACGCTGTAAAAATAGCGCAGGAATTAGGGCTTGGCTCTCGTATAAATGTTATACTACAGTCTGCATTTTTTGCTATATCTAATATTATACCAAAAGATAAAGCATTAAATGCCATTAAAGGTGCAATTGCTAAAACATATGGTAAATATGGTGAAGAAACAGTTGCCAAAAATAATGCAGCAGCTGATGCTGGTTTTGATAAACTTTATGAAGTAGATTATAAATCATTAAAAGATGGTGATTATGCTTCATCATCATTAATAAATGGCTGCTTAACAGACAGCCGTGCATCTTCTTTTGTTAAAGAAGTAACAAGTGTGCTTGTGGCAGGGGAAGGTGATAATATTAAAGTATCTCAAATGCCTGCAGATGGAACATGGCCAACAGGCACTGCAAGGTTTGAAAAACGTAATATTGCAGTGAAAATTCCAGTTTGGGACCCTGAAGTATGTATCCAGTGTGGTATATGCTCATTTGTATGCCCTCACTCTGCTATTAGAATGAAATATTATGAAAAAGATGCATTAAAAAATGCTCCAGCATCATTTAAACATACAGATGCTAAAGGTAAAGAGTTTGCAGGTTATGCAGCTACTATTCAAGTAGCACCAGAAGACTGCACAGGCTGCCATGCCTGCGTTATTGACTGCCCAGCAATAAATAAGGCAAATCCAGAGAAAAAAGCAATTAATATGGAAGACCAAATACCTTTAAGGGAGCAGGAAGTTGAAAATTTTGCATTTTTTGAAACACTGCCAGAATTAAGTATTGAAAAATATAATAAAAATACAATTAAAGGCAGCCAGCTTGCCCCTCATATGTTTGAGTTTTCAGGAGCTTGTGCAGGCTGTGGTGAAACACCTTATATAAAACTTTTAACTCAGCTTTTTGGTGACAGGCTTTTAATGGCAAATGCTACTGGCTGTTCATCTATTTATGGTGGCAACCTGCCAACAACTCCATACTGCACAAGGGCAGATGGTAAAGGACCTGCATGGAGTAACTCATTATTTGAAGATAATGCAGAGTTTGGTTACGGTATGCGTTTAGCTGTTGATTATTTCCAAGGCAAAGCAGTATCATTTTTAGAATCTAATAAAGGTTCATTAGATGCATCTTTAGTAGATGAAATACTTGCTAATAAAAACACTCATGACCAGTTAGAAGTAGAAAAACAAAGAGAAAGAGTTGAAAAAATAAAATCTCTTGTAAAAAATTCTTCTTTAGAAGCTAAAGATGATTTTGTAAATATTGCAGATTATTTAACTCCAAAATCTGTATGGATTTTAGGTGGTGATGGCTGGGCTTATGATATAGGTTACGGTGGTTTAGACCATGTGCTTGCCAGTGGTGAAAACATAAATGTGCTCGTGCTTGATACAGAAGTATATTCTAATACTGGTGGTCAGGCTTCTAAATCTACTCCACTTGGAGCGACAGCAAAATTTGCAACTAGTGGTAAAGTAAGAGAGAAAAAAGATTTAGCTATGATATCTATGACATATGGTTCTATTTATGTGGCAAAAGTATCTCTTTCTAATCCTGCTCAATGTATTAAAGCATTTTTAGAAGCAGAACGTTATAATGGACCTTCTATTATTATTGCATATTCTCATTGTATTGCTCAAGGTATTGATATGATGAAAGGTTCTCAGGAACAGAAAAAAGCCATTAATGCTGGTTACTGGACATTAATGCGTTTTAACCCTGATTTAATGGAAGAAGGTAAAAGCCCATTAATAATAGACAGTAAAGAGCCGGGTGGTGACTTAGCTGAATTTATGGCTGGAGAAAACAGGTTCCGTTTAACTAAGAAAACAGATGCTGCAAAATATGAACAACTTGTATCATTAGCTGGTGAAAAATTAGCTAGAAGAAACAGATTTATGCGTATTATGGCAGAACATTTAGTTGAAAATAAACAATCATAATGATAAAGGGGGAGCAAAAGCTCCCCATGATTTTTTTACTTTATTTAAAAGTTCATATTGTTATTGTATTTTGTTATTCACTTAAAAAGCTATAAATGTAGATGTGTATTGTAAATGAAGTTTATAAATCAATTTATAATGCATATTATTTTAACTAATCATCTTTATTTATTTTCTTATATAATTTTTCAAAAAAAGTAGGTTTATTTTTTTCTTTATTTTTTCTATCTGTAAGCCCGGGTATAAATATATCTTTTTCATGGCGTTCTTCCAGCATAAAATCATCTATTTCAGAACGTTTTCTATAATATTCTTTTCTAACATATAAAGCAAAAAAAACTATACCTGTAACTATTGCTATAAATAGTATAATTCCGAATATCATGTTGCCAGTGCTTAAATGGCTTTCAACGGCTGCTTGGATACTTGAAACAAATTCATCATAACTCATAACAGGCTCCTTAAATGTCTTTATATACATATCGGTATTTATTATAAAATATTAAATATAAACTAACAAAAAGTAACCTTACAAACTTAATGGTATATTTTTATTATGTAAATTGCAAGAAATAATATAATAAACATTGATTTAAACTTATAAATATGGTTTAATTACAAAGGAAATTTTAGTGTTGGGGCAATGCATGCTGCAAAAAAACAGTATATCAAGTAAGTTTTTTTTAAGTTTTTTCTTAATTAGTGCTTTAGCAGTATCAGCAATTATTTTAGCCATATATTTTAGTATTAAAACAAATATTATTGACGATAAAATAGGGCGATTAGAAACTATATATACTATAAAAAATAATCAGTTACAAAATTCTTTAAAGAATATACAAAACCCTCTTTTATCGTTTATTAGGGATAATTATCAGTTTTATCATTTTGATATTTTAGAAAATGAGTATAATAAATTAACCTATTATTTTTCTACTAAAGAGTTACAGGCGTGCAGAAAAGAATTATCTCAGTATTTTTCGTCTCATTATAAAAATGAGCCGCTTATTGATTACATGCATATAGCAGCCAGTGATGGTATTCCTGTAAGTGGAAATGGTGTATTGGCACAGTGTATTAATTTACCATTTAATACAGGTATTAAAAAGATAGATGGTGTTAATTTAGATAATACAAACTTAAAAATATATAAAGAGCTTTATAATAAAACCAGCAGTGCATTAAAATCTTTAATCAATATAGAAGGTTTTCAAAGTGTATTATTTATATCTGCTAAAGATGAAATATTTTACAGTTCTGATAAAAGCTCGGTTTTAGGTCATAATGGTGTAACTTCTAATTGGATAAAAGGTCTTTCGCAAAGTCTTTCCAAATTTCATAATATGAACCATATAAATAATCAGGAATATTTTTTTATAGATATGCAGCCTTATGCTGCAATAGATGGGTATCCTGTTTTTTATATAATTACACCTATTTTTGAAAATAATAATTATAAAGGCAGTATTGCACTTGTTTTTACTGCTAAATATTTAGATAATATTTTATCAAATGGTAATAACTATCAGGCAGAAGGTTTGGGTAAAACTGGTGATGTATTTCTCACTTCAGATATTGGTATCTACCGTTCAAATAAACGCCAGTTATTAGAAGATACCATTAATTATTTATCTGTCTTAAAATCTATCCAAAGAACTAGTATAACATATGAGATGGTAGAAAAATTTAAAACAGTAGCATACTACTCATCATTAATAAACCCTGAGCCTTTAAAGAAGTATAAAGACCAAAAAAGATATAATTTTTTAACTTCATATAATGGCAATGAAATAGTAACTTACTATGCTCCAGTAAATATTGGTAATCTTAAGTGGATAATGTATGTCAGCATGGAAATGGACGAAATTATATCTGAATTATCATCTATTAAAAAGTTAATGATAAAAGTTTCTCTGCCATTATTTATTATACTTTTATTTATTTCAGCTTTATTTGCTCATTATATTACAAGACCAATTAGGCGTCTTAATTCTGCCTGCAGCTCTATTGCAAAAGGGGATATGGCATCAAGCAGTCAAATAAAAGGCTCATATAAGGAAATAGATGGACTTGTTAATTCCTTTAAAAAAATGATACTAAATATTGAAGATAACAAGCAGCAGATAGAGGTTGTAAAAAAAGATTTGGAAGAATCTATATTAACCCAAAAGGCAACAAATCAGGAATTAATAGAAGAACGTAACTTTATATCAAAAGTCCTTGATGCAAGAGGCTTTATTATATTAATAATTGATGAGCAGGATAGAATAGTCAGATATAACCAGGTAATGCCAAGGTTATTTCCTAATAGCCAAATAATAGGTGAAAAATATGATGTTTTTTTACCAGAAGAATACCAAAAACGTGTAGCACATATATTATCTTTAGTTAGAATGGGCAGTGATAATATACCACATTTTATATCTTCAGCAATGGTTGATGGTAAAAAGGTGTATGTGGAGTGGAATTTTTCCACTTTTACAGGCAGAGAACTAGAAAATGGCAGCAAGGAAGTCTTTATTACAGCCATAGGCATGAATATTACAGAAAGATATGAGGCAGTAGAGGCATCTAAAGAAAACGATGCAATGTTCCATAAAATATTTTCCAATGCTTATGATGCTGTTTTAATAGCTGATGAAGATAATAACATTATGCTTGTTAATAAATCTTTTGAAACGCTTTTTGAAGTAGATTATGTAGATTTAATAGGCAAGCCAGTTATTCCAAATATCTTTTCTCAAGAGTATGCAAATGTTATATCATCTGATAGTAAAGATGGAAAAAGTATAGAAATAGATGCTATCCGTTCTGATAAAAGCTATTTTCCTGTAGATTTATCTATTTCTAAAATTATATATAAGGGTAAAACAAGTATTTTATATATTTTAAGAGATGCTTCATTAAAAAGGCAGCGTGAAAGAGAGCTCCAAGCAGCATTAAACAGAGCGCGAGATGCAGAAAAAACAAAAAGCGAATTTTTAGCAAATATGAGCCATGAAATAAGAACACCTTTAAATGGTATTATAGGTTTTATTGATTTATTAAAAGATACTCAGCTTGATAATGCTCAAAGGGAATATATTAAAATAATTAGCAGCAGTTCTGATAGTTTATTTAATATTATTAATGATATTTTAGATTTTTCTAAAATAGAAAGTGGTAAAATGCACCTTGAACAAATAGAGTTTAATATATGGAATGTGTTTGAAGATTCTGTTGCCATATATGCAGCTAAAGCAATGGATAAAAATATTATGCTTTTATGTCTTTTCAGCACAGATATTCCAAAATATTTAATAGGGGACCCACTGCGTATTAAGCAGATTATTACAAATCTCATATCTAATGCTATTAAATTTACTGATAATAATGGCAGGGTTATTTTTAGGGTAAACTTACTTTTTTATGATAAAGATACTTGTAAAATGCGTATTTCTGTTAAAGATAATGGCATAGGTATATCTAAAGAACAGCAGAAAGTTATTATGGAGCCTTTTTCTCAAGGGGACAGCTCCACAACACGTAAGTATGGTGGCAGTGGTCTTGGGCTTGCTATATCAAAAAGCCTTACATCGTCAATGGGTTCTACATTAAATGTATTTAGTGAATCTGGTAATGGTAGTGAATTTTATTTTACATTGGAATTAAAAGTTGCATCTAAAAAGGAAAAACGTAGTAAGGTAGATTTTACAGATACCAGTATTTTACTTTTAGGTTGTGATGAAAACTGCCCTGTAAAAGAGCTTTATGAAGAATATATGCGAAATATTAAAGCAAAAGTTCGCTATACTACAAATGTGGAAGATTTAAATAGTGAAGATGTTAATATTATTGGTATAAATTATGATAATACTGATATAGACTTTATAAAAGATGTGGTAAGCAAACATGAAGATAAAAGTTTTATTATTTTTAGTTTAACATCATCTGATAATCAAATATTTGATATTGGTGGTAGAAATGTTTTTCCACTTATGCCGCCTTTTACTGTTACAAAATTAATAGATATTTTATCAGAGATTTTAGGTATTAATAAAGCATCACTTTTAAGCAGTAAAAAAGAAAAAAATGCAGTATTTAAAGGTAATGTTTTACTTGTTGATGATAATGAAGTAAACTTAAAACTTTCAGAGATTTTATTAAAAAATCTAGGTCTTACAGTTGTAACATCTGATAATGGTTTTGATGCCCTTGAAAAATATAAGCAGAATCATTTTGATATTGTGTTTATGGATATTTATATGCCTGAAATGGACGGGCTTGCAACAGCAGAAGCTATTATAATGTATGAAAAGGAAGTAAATAAAACGCACACTCCAATAGTTGCTTTAACAGCAAATGTTATGGAAGAAGATATAGAATCCTACATATCTATGGGTATGGACGATTTTGTGGCAAAACCTATTGTAAAATCAAAATTAGAAGCCATATTAAACAGGTATCTTTCCCAAGATGTATCAGCATTAAATGATGAGCTTACTTTAGGGGTTGCAGAGTATTTAAAAACTGATAATGAAGAAAAAATATATAATGCTATTAATGAATACTGCCATAACTGCTGGCATTATGCCCAAAGCCTTTTTCATGCAGTTACTGAATTTAATGAAGGTTCGTCACTTTATATTGTAGATAAAATGATAATGCTTTCAGAAAATTATAAATTTAATGATTCTATAGCAATTTTAAATAAAATAAGGCAGAATATTGAAAACGGTATGAACGATAATATTTTTTCTTTTATTGATGAATTAAAAGATATAATTTATAAAATAAAACGTTCTATAAGGTATTTTAAACAATGAATATGAAAAAAATAACAATTTTATATTACAATACAAATAATAAAAGCAGAGATACTGTTTTAAATGCAGCTATCCCTATTGATATTAATGTAACTTTTACTCATAGTTTTCAAGAACTATATGAAACAATAGTTTCTCTAGATGAGATAGATATTGTGTTTATTGATTATGAAGGGGAGGAAGAACTTTTAAAAATAATATCAGCTATTCATAAATATGATGAAGATTTAGTTATTTATGTGCTTTCAAGTATATTAGATGATGATGAGCAAATAAAAATATATTCATCAGGTGCTACAGAATATTTAAATATCCCCATAAACTGCCATGTGCTGCAGGCACGTCTTAAAAATATGGCAGGGCTTAGGGATTCAAGGCGTCTTTTATACAGCAAAACAAATGTGCTTCAGGAAGAAGTTGATAAGGCAGTAAGTATTATTAAAGAAAGGGAGCTGGAATCACTGCTTTTACTTGGCAGAGCTTCAGAATATAAAGACAGGGATACAGGTAGCCATATTTTACGGGTTGGCAGGTATTCTGCGCTTATTATGGAAAAACTTGGCGGCTCAAAAGAAGATCAGGAACTTATGCTTTATTCTGCCCCACTGCATGATGTAGGCAAAATTGGCATACCTGATAGTATTTTAAATAAAGAAAGCAAACTAACAGATGAAGAATATGTTATAATGAAAACCCA
>CASEIN010000020.1 GCA_949287985.1 Mucispirillum schaedleri
GGCTACCTGAATAGAATATAGAAATGTGAAAAATAAATTCCTGCTCTTGACTGAATAACTTTATTCTAGTATGCATAGAGCAGGATATGTAAAAATATAATCATAGAAAACTGAATTTACAGACTTTTTTTCACAGGCTCAAGAAATTAGATATTATTATGGTGATAAATAATAAAATGGCTGTAGTAATAAATAAATATATAACATATGGCTCTACATTTTTTATGCCGTATCTAATCGTAATAATGTTCTTATACTTCATTTTTTCAGAATTACTTCTTACCACTTTTTTTGAAATATCTATTTTATATTTATCTGCAACTATTGTAGTAATATCTTTAAAAATAAGTGGAAGTAATTTTCTTAATTCATCATTACTATATTCTGCTAGTGGTTTATTACTAACTTTTGCCATATTATTATCAATTATTCTTCCAGCTTTTGCATCATTTATTACATCTTCAAGCCCATAGCCCACTTCTATTCTAATTTTTGGTGATGGGTTAGTATTAACATATACTAATACACCATTATTGTATTTAGCACTGCCTATGCCTATATTATTAAATAATTGATTAGCTTTTAAATTAATATCAGTTATTTCATTTTTATCTGTAAATATCATTATTTCAGGACTAGATTCTGATGCTTGAAAAGTATTATTTATACCACTTATATATGATAGCTCTTTAGCGTTTATAGATATTTCTGCTTTATCAAATATATATTTATTGTTATAAACTGGTATATATTTTACCTGCTTATCAATATCTACAATTTTAAAAAACAATAGAAAAAAAAGATGAGAATAAAATTAATGAAATAATAGTAAGTAAAATACCATTGCCTTTTACAAATATATGGTTCAAATATTTGGGTATCCCTTCAAGTAAATACGCTAACATATTTCTTATTTTACTTTCCATTAATATATACTCCCTCTTTATAATGTTAATAAAATAATAAAATATTATAAATAAAAAGTAAACGGCTGTTTTTACAGCCGTTTTTATAAATAATTATATTCTAATATATTTTGCTTCAAGAATATCATCTAAATCAGCAATTTTCTTAACCACTTCAGATGTTACTTTATCATCTACAAGCACAAAAGAAATAGCCTCACTGCCTTTGCTGCCCACACGAGCAAGCCCAAAATTTGCAATGTTAATATTATTTTCACCAAGTAATGTAGCTACTTTACCAACAATACCCGGACGGTCATTATTTCTAAAATAGATGTAATTACCACTTGCTTCTAAATCAAGAGTGTAATTATCAATAAATAATATTTTGCCAATATTTTCTGCAAACAGTGTGCCACCAATAGTAGTTTCTTTGCCATCGCTTGTTTTAACAGTTAATACAAGCAGGTCATTATATTTATCATAATGGTCTGTTTTTGATTCCATTACTTGTATATTTCTATCTTTTGCTAAATATGGTGAGTTAATAAAAGAAACAGAATCTTCTAATATTACTTCTAAAAACCCTTTTAATGCAGCAATTGTAAAGGGCTGATAATTAAATGGGGAGTCAAATGTTCTCTCTCCAAAATCTTCTTCAAACCTTTTACCTACCATAGTAAATCTAATTTCTTCTGGTCTGCCATTTACAAACTGAGAAGCAAGCCTTCCCATACTTCTTGCAAGTTCAAAATAACGCTGCAATTCTTCTGGTAAAAGTGATTTCATATATGGAATATTTACAGCATTAGCATAAGAACGACCTTCTAATGCATTTACAATTTGTTCGCAAATAATTACAGCCACGCCTTTTTGACCTTCATGTGTATTTGCTCCAATATGAGGTGTAACAAAAATATTTTCTAATTCTAAAAGCTTCATGCCTTTTGGAGGTTCATATGAAAAAACATCTGTTGCAGCAGAAAAAAGTTTACCACTTTTTACAGCATCATATAATGCATCTTCATCTACAAGACCACCCCTTGCACAGTTAACAAACACGGCGCCATCTTTCATTATATCAAATTGTTTTTTAAAAATCATGCCTTTAGTTTCTTCTGTAAGTGGTGTATGAAGTGTAATAACATCAGCTTGAGAAAGCACTTCATCTAAACTTTCGCATAAAGTAACACCTAAAGTTTCTGCTCTAGATTGTTTAACATATGGGTCATATGCTAAAACTTTCATACCAAATGCTTTACATCTTGTAACAACATTACCACCGATACGCCCTATACCAACTATACCAAGAGTTTTATTTAAAAGCTGAATACCCATAAATTTTTTCCTATTCCATTCACCTGCTTTAACAGACTGGTTAGCTGTAGGAATTTTACGACATGCTGCTAAAATCATACCCATAGTAAGCTCAACAGCTGCATGAGTATTACCAGTTGGGGCATTCATTACAATAAGTCCTTTTTTACTTGCTGTCTCAATATCAACATTATCAAGACCAACACCTGCCCTGCCCACTATTTTTAATTTACCTGTATTTTCAAGTAAATCAGCATCAACAGTTGTTCCACTTCTAGTAATAACTGCATCATAATTACCAAGAATAGGTTTTAAATCAGCATTAGATATGCCAGCACGAATTTCATAATTAATACTTTCTGCTTTTTCTAAAATCTCAATACCTTCATCTGCAATATGGTCGGTAATCAGAACGTCAAATTTTTTCACATTTCACCTCATATATAAGCTTTAATAATTAAAAGCAATGATAACAATATCAAATTTATAATATATAATCAAGTAGTAACTATATATTTTTACAACAAAAATTCTATTTGTGTATTATATCATTGAATATACTAAATATTTTATAAATTTTATTTAAATTACTTGAATTTTTTTTTACATACATATATACTTTTTAAAAATTTTTTTGGAAGTGATTTATGGCATTCAATGATTTATTACTAAAAGCATTACATAAAGAAAAAACAGAACGACCACCTGTTTGGCTTATGAGACAGGCTGGCAGATATATGCCTGAATATATGGAAGTTCGCAAAAAAGTTACATTTTTAGAGCTTTGTAAAACTCCGGAGCTTGCTTGTGAAGTGACATTACAGCCTATTGATATTTTGGGTGCAGATGCTGCTATTTTATTTTCTGATATTTTAATACCTATTGAGCCAGTTGGTATAGATTTAAATTTTAACCCTGCACCAGTTATAGCAAACCCAGTTAGAACTCAAGATGATATTAATAAATTACGAAAATTAAATCCAGAAAGTGATGTTCCTTTTGTTTATAAAACTATTGATTTACTTGTTAAAAAGCTAAATGTTCCACTAATTGGTTTTTCTGGTGCTCCTTTTACATTAGCTTGTTATATGACAGAAGGTGCAGGCTCTAAATCATTTATAGAAATTAGAAAAATGATGTTAAACAGCCCTGCTTTATTTCATTCTTTAATGTCAAAACTTACAGAAGATACTATTAAATATCTTCAAGCACAAGTAAGCCATGGCTGTGCAGCTGTGCAAATGTTTGATACATGGGCTGGTATACTGCCACCTGCAGAATATAAAGAAATGGTTTTTCCTTATGTTAAAGAGATTAGCGAAAATATCTCTGCACCTTTTATTTATTTTGCAAAAGATGGCTCTGTTTATTTTGATACAATAAAAGAGCTTAACTGTGCAGGTATTGGGGTGGACTGGAAAACCACATTAATTGAAGCAGATAAAAAATTAGATAGTAAATTTACACTTCAAGGAAATATGGACCCTGCTGTTCTTTTTTCTAATAAAGAGACTGTGGAAAAAACAGCTAAAGATATTATTGAACAAGGTAAACAATGTGCTGGCCATATTTTTAATTTAGGTCATGGTATTATGCCACAAACACCTGTTGAAAATGTAAAACATCTTATTAATACAGTTAAAGGTTTATAATGAAACATGATGCATTATTTATGATGGGAATGGGTGGTCCAGACAGTATAGAAGCCATTGAACCATTTTTATATAATCTTTTTTGTGACAGGGATATAATAGATTTTCATGTGGGCAGCTTTCTGCAAAAATTTATTGCAGGAAAAATTGCTAAAAAAAGAGCAAATAAATTAGCTCCAGAATATATGAAAATGGGCTTTGGTGGTGCTTCCCCACAGATAATCATGCACAGGAAAATATTTAAAAAGTTAGAAAGTGCATATTTTGAGAAAACTGGCAGAAAGCTTACAGTAATAGAAGCAAACTGTTATTACCACCCGTTTTTTGAAGAAGCAGTTAATGAGCTGCATAAAACTCCATATGATAATGTTATTTTTATGACAGTTTACCCACAATACTCAATGACAACAGTAGAAGCATGCTTTAACAGGCTTGAAAAAATATATAGAATACAAAGCTGTAATAATTATAAAAATGTAGTTATATCTACTTGGTTTGAAAATGAAAAATATTGTCAGGCTATTGCTGGTAGAATAAAAGATGCAGCTGCAAAATTAGGAAAGCAGGTTAATGAATGCCATGTTCTTTATTCTGCTCATTCTGTTCCATTAAGCTATGTAGAAAAAGGTGACCCTTACCCTTCTCAAATTGATAAGCATGCATCTATTCTAAATCAAATGGCTGGTGTTAAATCATTTAAAATTGCATATCAAAGTAAAGTAGGACCTGTTAAGTGGATGCAGCCAACTATGCAGGATACATTAGAAAGTTATAAAACACAAAATATAGATAATATTATAATTGTCCCTATATCATTTATTTCTGACCATATTGAAACTTTAATAGAAATAGATGAACAGCTTATTCCTATTCTGAAAAATAGTGGAAAAAATATTGTAAGAATAGAAAGCTTAAATGATAATGATGATTTTATAGACGCTTTAAGTGACATCATTAACTTATACAAATAACTGGAGAATATATATAACATGAGTAATTTCAGAGCATTTATAAAAATGATAAAATTAGAACATTCACTATTTGCACTACCTTTTGCATTTGTAGGTATGTTTATGGCTGCAAAAGGGTTACCATCATGGTGGACAATCCTATGGGTTGTTGTTGCTATGGTTGGTGCAAGAAGTGCAGCAATGGGTATGAATAGATATGTCGATGCTGAAATTGATGCAAGAAACCCCCGCACTGCTTCAAGGGAAATACCTGCAGGAAATATATCAAAAAAAGCAACAATCTTTTATATAATAATCAGTCTTTTAATCTATTTTGTAGCAGCATTTATGTTAAATAAATTAACTGCCATATTATCACCTATCCCAGTATTAATATTTATTCTTTATGCTTATGCTAAAAGGTTTACAAATTTTTGCCATGTTATATTAGGCATAGCTTTAGGGCTTGCCCCTGTTTGTGCATGGATTGCTGTAACTGGAACTATAGATTTACCGCCTTTTATATTAGGGCTTGCAATAATAGCCTGGGTTGCTGGTTTTGATATTTTATATGCTATTCAAGATATTGAGTATGATATTAAAGAAGGACTTCATTCCATACCTGCTGTTTTAGGTGTGCAGTGGTCATTAATTACAGCAAGATTACTGCATTTTATAGCATTTATTTTATTTGTTGTATTAATGGGAGTATCTGATTTAGGTTATATTTATTTAGCTGGTGTGTTAATATCTGGGGCATTTATGGCTTACGAACACAGTCTTGTATCAAAAGATGATTTATCAAAACTTAATATGGCATTTTTTAATATGAATGCTTATATAAGCATAACTATTATGGTATTTTCTATTGTTGATATTTTGGTGAATAGATAATGAAAAAATCATTTATAGCTTTAACTGGTGCAAGTGGTGTTGTATATGGCTTTGGTATAATAAAAGCTATGCAGCAGTCTGGTTATCAAATACATATAACTGCCACCAATGAAGCAATATTAAATGCACAAGCAGAAACAGGGCTAGAATATACTGATACAAAAGATATGCTTGAAAAAAATAATATAAATGACTGTGTTATTTATGATATTAATGATAGTGGTGCAGCAGTTGCCAGTGGTTCTTTTAAAGTTGATAACTATATAATTGCTCCAGCTTCTATGGGTTTTGTTGGGAGAGTTGCAAATGGGATAAGTTCAAATTTAGCAGAACGATGTGCAGATGTGGCAATTAAAGAACAACGTCCATTAGTTATACTATTTAGAGAAATGCCGCTATCAAATATTCATTTGGAAAACTTATTAAAACTAAATCAATCTGGTGCAATTACAATGCCTGCTGCACCGGGGTTTTATCATAAACCAGAAAATATAGATGATTTGATTAATTTTGTATCAGGAAAAGTGCTTGATATATTAAATATTGAAAATAATTGTTTTAAACGGTGGAAATCTTGAGAATTCTTTGTGCTAAATGTTTTAGTCAAATAGTAAATATTAAAAAGGGAATTGCAAAATGTTCCTGTGGTGCAGAGTATAATATTGCTGAAAAAACCAGTAGTTTTAGAGTTCGTTTATCTGGTGGTTTTGTAAAATCTAATTTATCATATGATGATATAATATCTGGTATAAAAACAGGGGCAATATTAGCAGATGACTACATTGCAAGTATTAATGGACCTTGGATACATGTATATGATTCTTCTTTTGAAGATTACTATAAAACAATACAGAATAAAGAAAATAGAAGTGGTATAATATTATATGAAAAAAAGAAGCGAAAAATTTCAATAATATCAACCCTTTCTATTCTTTTAATAATTTCTATTGCAATTAACTTCACATTAGTAGTATTATTATATATAATGAATAATAAAATGACAGGATTAATAGAAAAACTCACTGGAGGATAAGATGGATAAATCTGAAGGCAAAGACTGGTTTGCTAAAACATTAAACAATGTTACAGAGGAAACTGCAAAAGTTTATAAAATATCAAGGTTAAAATTAGAAATTAATTCCTTTAATAAACTCTATCATGAAAAAATGAATAAAATGGGCAAACGTCTTTTAATGCTCATTAATAATGGTGAAATTGATTCTTCTTTATTTGAGCCAGAATATAGTGGTCTTATGCAGGTAAAAGAAAAAATTGATGAAATGGAAGCCGAAATAGAAGGTATTAAAGGCAATTTAAAATTTGGCTTTGGTAGAAAAAAAACAGATGATGATGTTATAGATGTTAAGCCAGAAGTTATAAAAGATGATGAAAATAATAAAAATGGTGAGAAATAGCCTTTTTATATTAATATTTATTTTTACAGCTGGGTGTTCAGGAACTTTTTTTGGTTTTCATAACCTTGATAAAAAATATGAGGAAGAAATATCAAATAGTGATATTGAGCTTTATTATACAGCTTCCCCTACTTATATTGCTATGGCAGTAAGAAATGTTAGTAATACATTTTTTACTGGCTTAAATATGTCTTTAGAATGTGTATATAAAAATGGTGATGTTATTACAGAAATGCATTCTTTAAATAACCTTAAGACATATTATTATAAAGAAATTATATTTAAAGTTGATTACTCTAAATGCAGCAGTATAGTTTTTAATTATACATACTACCCACAATCAGACGGTGGTTTTGTATATAGAGATAAGTTTGGTTCAATACCCTATCCTGAAGAAAACAATATACCAGTTAATGGTGTGTTAGTGATAAAATAATATTAAAGGTGTGATTATGATTAACAAAATTAGCAGTGAAAAAGAATTTTTAGCAGCTTTAAACAGAGTTGATGCTCTTATGTTTAAAGCAATACCTGGCACTCCAGAAGGTGATGAACTTGAAAAACTTTCTAAATTAATAGAAGATTATGAAAACAGAAATTCTATTGTAATGGGTAAAACAAGAGTTGATGATAGTATCTTAAAACAAAAATATGATAAATAAATCTATATTTTAAAATATTTTTTATTAAGATAAAATAAGTCTTGAAAGATGAATAACAATATAATAAGATAGACTTATGAAGATACTAATAATTAACGCAAGCCCTAGAAAAAATGGCAATTCATCATTTATAAGCAATGCTTTAACTGAAAAGTATGCTGATGAATGTGAGGTTATAAACCTTAATCAGTTGGAATTAAAACCATGTACTGCCTGCAGGTCATGTAAGGCAAATAATTCATTGTGCGTCATAAATGATGATATATCAACGCAAGTATATTCAAAGCTGTTATCTGCTGATAAAATAATATTAATATCACCAAATATTATGGGCTTTATCTCAAGCCTTGCAAAAATATTAACAGACCGTTTTTATTGCCTGAAAACTGCTGATAGAAAAACAAAATTTGAAGAAAACAAAAAAATGTTTTTTATACTCACTCAGGGTGCAGCTGATAGAAATCATGGTGAGATGGCAGCTTCATGGGCGAAACGATTTTTTGAACAGTATGGGCTTAAGACTTTTACAATGGTAATACCTAATTGTTCATACGATAATCATGATGGTGTAAAAATAAAACTTGATGAAATAAAAATGAATGTATCAATGTTTTAATAAAACATTAGTAATATTAAGGGAGGTCACTCTAATGGCAGTTTCTTACAAAGAATTAGGTCTTGTAAACACAAAAGCAATGTTTGCAGACGCTATGAAAAACGGTTATGCAGTTCCTGCATACAATTTTAATAATCTGGAGCAAATTCAAGCAATTATTCAAGCATGTGCTGAAACAAAATCTCCAGTTATACTTCAAGTATCAAAAGGTGCTAGAAACTATGCTAATGCAACAATTCTTCGTTATTTAGCAATGGGAGCTGTTGAATATGCAAAAGAACTTGGCTGCAGCATACCTATAGCTTTACACTTAGACCATGGCGACAGCTATGAATTATGTGTTGACTGTATAGAAAAAGGTTTTTCTTCAGTTATGATAGATGGTTCTCACCTGCCTTACGAAGAAAATGTAGCATTAACTAAAAAAGTAGTTGATTATGCTCATCAATATGATGTTACAGTTGAAGGTGAGCTTGGTGTATTAGCTGGTATAGAAGATGAAGTTCAAAGTGAACACTCTCACTATACAGATCCAGACCAAGTGGAAGATTTCGTTAAACGCACAGGTGTTGATTCATTAGCAATATCTATCGGTACATCACACGGTGCATACAAATTTAAAGTAAAATCGGGTGAAAGCGTTCCACCACTTCGTTTTGATATTTTAGAAGAATGTGAAAAACGTTTACCAAACTTCCCAATAGTTCTTCATGGTGCATCTTCTGTATTACCAGAATATGTAGAGCTTATAAATAAATATGGTGGCAAAATGGAAAATGCTGTTGGTGTTCCTGAAGACCAGTTAAGAAAAGCAGCAAAATCAGCAGTTTGTAAAATCAATATAGACTCTGACGGCAGGCTTGCATTCACTGCAAAAGTAAGAGAAACTTTAGCAACTCAACCATCAGAATTCGACCCAAGAAAATACCTTGGCAATGCAAGAAGCGAACTTGTAAAAGCATATAAAGCTAAAAACGAAAACGTTTTAGGCAGTGCAAATAGAGTTAAATAATTAAATATTATAAACTTTATAAAATCAAGCCCCTTGTATAAATGGCGAACCCCATTTATTGAATAAATAAATGGGGTTTTTATATCTAATCTGATAAATTGTAGGTGAAATATAAATATTAATTTAATGATTTTCTTCTATATTAACCACAAGTTAATATATTATAATGATTATACTTATATAAGTATCTGTGTTCTGTATTGACCACAATATTTAATATGTTATAATAACCACAACCAGTGAAAGAATATCTATCAGGTTCTGTATTGACCACAATATTTAATATGTTATAATGTTATAGTCCGCAGCAGTCTGCTCAAGCTCGTTCTGTATTGACCACAATATTTAATATGTTATAATCCACTTATCACCAGGCATAGTAAAAAGATTGTTCTGTATTGACCACAATATTTAATATGTTATAATACTGGATTCTCACACATCAAAGACGTATACGTTCTGTATTGACCACAATATTTAATATGTTATAATTAAAGCTATAATAGTAACAATTACTTTTCCGTTCTGTATTGACCACAATATTTAATATGTTATAATTTAGCACTGGCTGTGCTTACAAATTTCATGTTCTGTATTGACCACAATATTTAATATGTTATAATAAACAGGGCCAACGCCAGAAGGTAAAGCAAGTTCTGTATTGACCACAATATTTAATATGTTATAATCCACTAAAAAATCTAGCACCCTGTGCTATAGTTCTGTATTGACCACAATATTTAATATGTTATAATACAACATATGCCAATGCTTACGCATGCTTTGTTCTGTATTGACCACAATATTTAATATGTTATAATTTTCTTCCACATCACACGAAAGCTTTCATAGTTCTGTATTGACCACAATATTTAATATGTTATAATGAGCATTCAACAAGTGTTACTTTATCACTTGTTCTGTATTGACCACAATATTTAATATGTTATAATCATTGCCATATTTATAGACAAAAGATTTGCGTTCTGTATTGACCACAATATTTAATATGTTATAATTTCACCTGCAGAAAGAAAATCAATAACTTGTTCTGTATTGACCACAATATTTAATATGTTATAATACGAGAAGCAGTAGCACCGCTTGAACCAGTGTTCTGTATTGACCACAATATTTAATATGTTATAATTATATTCATCATTATTAATAAAATGCTGCTGTTCTGTATTGACCACAATATTTAATATGTTATAATTTAACAGCTCTTACTTATTATGCAGACCTAGTTCTGTATTGACCACAATATTTAATATGTTATAATGATGCGTATTCAAATGATTTTTGCGATAACGTTCTGTATTGACCACAATATTTAATATGTTATAATGTAATCTCTTTCCCAATTGACATTATAGAGTTCTGTATTGACCACAATATTTAATATGTTATAATATTATCATCAATAAGAGTGGTGCTAATAGGTTCTGTATTGACCACAATATTTAATATGTTATAATATTGAGACAGGGTATAACTTACCCATATCCGTTCTGTATTGACCACAATATTTAATATGTTATAATTTTAAAATATTCTTTTGTTTCTGCAGATGAAGTTCTGTATTGACCACAATATTTAATATGTTATAATAAAATGAAATAATTGATAATAATTATCAAGTTCTGTATTGACCACAATATTTAATATGTTATAATTCTTGTTAGCACGATAAGCATCATTTAAATGTTCTGTATTGACCACAATATTTAATATGTTATAATATAAACATGGGCTGGTAGACATCTCACAAGGTTCTGTATTGACCACAATATTTAATATGTTATAATAACCATAATGAGCTATCTTTTTACCTTTGTGTTCTGTATTGACCACAATATTTAATATGTTATAATTTTCCTGCTACAAACAGAGAATGGAGGTGGTTCTGTATTGACCACAATATTTAATATGTTATAATTTAGTTTACTTAATAATATTAATAACCTTTCGTTCTGTATTGACCACAATATTTAATATGTTATAATAAAGCTTTTAAAGAGATAGGTAGAATTAATGTTCTGTATTGACCACAATATTTAATATGTTATAATTATCAGCAATACGATATAACTGCAGCTCAGTTCTGTATTGACCACAATATTTAATATGTTATAATTTCAGGCCTATCAAGCCGAGCATCGGAGGGGTTCTGTATTGACCACAATATTTAATATGTTATAATAGGTCAACAATAAACCCCTTTATTATAAGGGGTTTATTACTTTATTTTAAGAAAAAAATTTTAAAATATCACTATAATTTTGCACTTTCTGGTAAAAAAGAATCAATATTTGGTTGAAATAATATATACTGGTCTGGATTATTTCTTTTAATTTTTGAATTACCTCTCAATGTTACAATATTTTCATACTGCTTATCTGTAAATGATAAAATATCCACCTTTCCTTCTTCTGGCATATTCATTTCTATTAATTTAATTAACCTTTCAACGTGTTCTTTACCTGGGCATGGTCTTAAATATACAGAAAACTGAACCATTTCAAAACTATTATCTAGCAAAAAGTTTCTAAACTTTGTTGCTGTTTTTCTTTCCTTTTCTGTTATTACTGGTAAATCAAAAAGCACCATTACCCACATAAGCCTATACCCACTTAAATAAGTCATTTTTTACCTACATATTAATTTCTTGTAAATCTTCTAATTTAAGTATCGGTAAATCTAAATTTTTCTTTAGTGTTTCTAATGAATATGCATATGTGTAAGCTAATGACTGCATTCTATTAATAACTGGGCTTCTACCTCTTGGGCTATCCATATCCAAATATAATATATTAACTAATTGCTTTTTTACTTCTGGTGTGAGTTCTGTAATACCATTCATACTTTCTTTATAAGCAAAATAATCTACTATTGGGCGAAAAGGTTCCATTAAATCATCTGCTAATCGCATAATATTATATTTATTTTTATGAAATATGCCTATTGCTGGGTGTAGCCCTGCTCCCATAATTGACCTTGCTATACCAGAGCGTAAAATTGTATAACCATAATTTAAAATAGAATTTATACCTTCTTCATTTCTATCTCTAATAAAACTTTCACCAAACAACTTATTCCAATATATTTTAGCAGCCTGAGCTTCAATATTTTCTCTATCACCAAGTGAGACTTTTTTTATTAAAAATTCTAATGTTCCACTATCTTTATTTAATGCTTTTAAACATATAAATTGATTATATATTTTAATTTGTATAATATCCTTCCATATTTTTTCATAAAAACTTTTTCTAGTATTTATTTGTATATCAATTTTACCAGCACTTAATGAATGAGTTTCCACTGGCCATAAGAATGCAGCGGGCAAATGGTTTTGTCCGCATATAATAAAAGGAATATTTAATTCAGCAAGTTTTACTAAAAGATTATTACTATAGGTAAGACTATATGAATTAGCAATAATTCCCCCAATATCATAAAGAGGTATTTCATATTCTTTATTATCTTTTATGGATACTTTCAAAAATCCTCTATGCAGGCTTAAGTGAGCCTGCATATCTGTTATTTCTAATATTCTTAAATTCATTTTCTATTATTCCAAAAATTAATATCTGCTGTTTTTTTCTTTGTTATAACACCAGAAACACTTATATTAAATTGTTTTACATTTAATATATTAGCAAATTGATTATGTGATTTACGAATAATATATTCATCACTTTTACTATGATAATTTATTTCTTCCATTACAAACCTATCATTAGTAATTTGAGTAATTAAAGCATACTTATATTTTCTATTATCTATATAACCAACAACATCACCTTTAAATAGTCGCATAACTAACTTTGCATTAGGATATTTATTTATCCATTTAGGTGTAAAATTTTTCTGAGATGCATCAAAAAGCGTAATAACTTCAACATATTTTTTATCATTTGGAACTTCAAATATTTCAGCACAAATATTATTACCACCTTCAAAAACTTTATAAATTTTATTATTTCTATCTTTTATTGAAATTATAGGGTTATATTTTTTTAATGTCCTTATATGTCTAATATTTCTTTTTTCTATTATTTCATTACGAGTTTTTTCATTATTTAATATTTCTCTTAATTCTTTATCGCGTACTAAATCAAAATTAATACTCTCTGTTATGCCCTGTCTTCTTACTAAATTATAATCATTATTATCCCTTACCAATCCATATGCTGTATCTTTATGTAAACAGCCTGATATACTTCTATCTGCTTTATGGGAAGTTTTTATATTATTTAATGCCAATTCTAAACTTTTTCTATAGTTTGTAAATGGTTCTGGCATTTTATCTAATATTCTTCTTCTATTAGAATTTTCATTCATATTATACAAATCTTCCATATTATTGGCTGCTGTAGATATTTTTTGAAGAAAAGAACGGGTAGTGATAGCTACCACAAAAGCATCTACTGCATGGTGCCTGTGGTCGTTTCTATTTTTTTCACTATTTTCCGATAATAAATTATTTAAACCAAGTTTTCCTCGTATCATGGCTGTTAACTGCCCTGGTATTGTCCATAAACTGCTATGCTTTTCCTTTGGATAAAGTGATTTTAAATATTGTAATGATATTCTTGAAATATACTGAGTATCACTTAACTGCCTTGCAATAAAATCTTTACCATCTCTATTGTATATATCCATTGCATCTTTTGTAAATCTATCAAATTTACTTTTATTGAATATTTTTGCTCGCTCTAAAATTTCATTATAATTAAATCCATCTTTATTATTACCAAATGCTTCATAAGGTGTTTTATTACCCTTATAATAATTGGCAGATTTCATAGATAAAGTTTTATTATTAAAGCTATCATCTAAAGAACGGGAATAAGGCACAATATGTTCTATTTGCACATTATCAGAAAATAATTCTGCTAAACTTATAATTTCTCCAGTATAAACACATCTTCTTATATTTTCATCATCACCTAGTTCAAACCAAAGTTTTACTTTATCCCTTGCTGTTTTATCATTTTTTATTTTAAATTCTTCAAGCATTTTCTTTATTTTATCATTTATCTTTTGATTTTCTTTATTTTGCTTTATATGCTTTAATTTTGCAGCCTTACCATTTTTCAAATCTCTTGCAAGTTCTATTACAATCTGTTCAGGCTTTCCATATAATTCAATTAATTCATTTACTAGTTTTCTTAACTGGTTTAATGCTATATGCACAGTTGGGTTAGAAATTTTACCATATTTTTCTTCATCATTTTTAGGATTATTAATTTGTGGGTCTACAACACTATTTTGTAATATTTTACCATAATATTCCAAATACTCACTTACTTCATTATTTTCTTGTATGCTAAACCCTGAATGTATTATAGCATTAAATAAACCAATATTTTCTTTATCCATTATTTCATTTAATCGAACCACTGCTTTTTTACCATATCTTAAATACCCAGTATCAAGTTTATATATAGCTTTATCTAAAATATTATTTATTTCTTCATCAGTTAAATTAAAATTATTTCTATATTTTTCTTTTACTTCATCATTGCTTTCATCAGAAAAAAGCATATCTATTATATTAAATTTCTCATCATCTGAAAAATTATCCCATTTATCTCCCAATATATCTTTACTTGCCATTACTACATTTGTTTTATTACCAGAAATTTTATCATCAATAACTTCATGGGAAAATTGGCCATATTTAGCATTTGTAAAATTTTTCTTTAAAAGATTTCTTACCTTATCAAAACTCATTTCTTTTTTATTTTGAAGCTCAGCTTTTAATACAGCTTTTTCATCAGGGGTTAGTTCCCTATTTTCATATATATTTTCATCATAAACTCTTAAATCGTTTATTTTTTGCAACAGTATAAAATCTTGAGCTAATACATGAGCTTTATGAAGCTTTATATCTTCACCTGTTAAACTGCATCTTCCTATTTTTTGTTTTTTTAATGGTCTTTGATAAAAGATTATATTAAATATCTCATCAATAATATCTTTTGTTAATTCTTTATGATATTTAATCTGTTCTGCCATTATTATATTATATTCTTCTTCTATTAATGACCTATCTATATATATTTCATACCCCTCTTTTCCATCAATTTTTCCAAGACGGGCTCTAACTGATTTACCATTGTCCAACAATGAATAAAAATATTCCCCAACAGTTTTTTTATTCTGTTCTTCCATTTTCTTTTTTAATCTTTCAATAGCTGGTTTTATTTTACCACTATCACTTTCTTTATCAACCTTTCTATTACTTTTAAACCCTCTACGTTTTGAAAGATGCATTAAAGCTCTACCAATTTCATATAATTCTATTTTTTCATATACTGCCCTGCATCTTAATTCATAAGGATTAAAGATAGATAATGCCTTCCGTTCACTTTCATTTTCAGGCAGTAAGCCATATTTTACTAATTTATTTAATAAATGGTTTCTACGGGATATTTTTCTATCAAGATTTCTCCTAATACTTCTAGCATTTCTACGGGCAACAGCTAAAGGTTCTTTTGATTTTTCATTTCTACCATCATGAAATATTCTTACACCTGCTTTGACCACAGCTACTGGTTCATTTGTAGTATTTAACCTAAGCATACACCAGCCAATAGAATTTGTTCCTAAATCAAGCCCTAAACGATATTTTAATTTATTATTTCCCATTTCATGCTCCATTTATAATATGATTACTATATGTTACTTTATATTTCATAAATTTTCAATATTAACTGGTGGTACCCCATTTTTTATACCCATATCAAATCGTCCTTATCTTTTGGTAAAAAATCCTCAATCGAAAGTATTTTTTTGATATTCCTCTTCTTTTTAATAGAATAATTAAAAACAAAATAGTTTAATATTTTTTTTA
>CASEIN010000021.1 GCA_949287985.1 Mucispirillum schaedleri
AAATTATCTTGTAATATCATAGTAAGCTCCTTGATTGTTTTTTATTGTTTTTTCGATATAACATTATAACAATTTTTAGGAGCTTTTGCAATTTAAAAACACTCTTTTTATTATATATTACAATAACTTATAATAATTTTTTAAATAAAAATGGGGTACCACCAGATAAAAGCAAAATTAATTAAAGGAGTTCTTGTTATTTGTGGCTGTTAGAAGTGAAATATTTGTATATTTATGATAACTAATAATATTATTAATAGCAATAAATAATATATGAAGTGATTTATTTGTATATTAATATTTTATAATGAAGATTATAGTGCTGATTTTAATATTATAATAATATTTTCATGCAGCAGTATGGATATAGTATTGATATTATTTGTTATTTTAATTTTAAAAGTTTAAAAAAATACTTTATATTGTATTTTTTTATTAAAATATAGCAAAAATATATGATTATATATTGAGATAATAAAAAAAATATATTATGATATGTTTTCTAGGGGGTATTATGAGAAAGTTTGTTTTATTTATATTATTATTTGCCCTGCTCTTATCAGCTTGTGATAAAAACAAGACAACAGAACTTAGTAACGAAGTGGATAATAAAACTTCTACTGTAACTGCTCCAGAATCAAATCCTAGAAAATCATTAGAAGAAATTGGTTTTTGGAATAAGCAATATTTTGTTTTAGAATACAACCCGTTATATGGGTATTGTTATCAGCACCTTTTTCCTGCTATGGATACATCTCAGGAAAAGGACGTTATCGCTTTTCATATTTCATCTTTAGATGATCCAATGTTAATATTTATATTGGAAAAGGTTGCTTATAATAATGGCACATATGAATTAAGTGGAAAAATAAACAATAAAAATTCCATAATGTATGTGAAAATGCAGGACGGAAAAACTATTAATGTAATACTTCCTGATTATGAGATTAATAAATCCTTTGATTTAGCAAGTGGTATAGCTTACTCGTCATTTTCAGAAACATTTAATAACCAGGAAGAGCCTGTTTTTGATCTAACAGCTTATGATACATGCGAAGAACTTGATAAAAAGATTTTAGAAGATATTTCATATAAACTAGTTGATGATAAAGTTCAGGAACAAATTGGAGTTGATGTAAAAACTGAACAAGGTTATGACTGCTGGGGTAAATGGACAAGTATAGATGATATGACGCATGTATACTATGAGCTTAATAAAGAGAAAATGATGTTTATAGATTATACTGATTTGATATATGCTGCAGGAACAGATGAAAACGCAAAGGTACGCACTAGTAATATAAAAGATATGGCATATAAAAATGGTATTTTTTACTTTAATTTTGAAAGTAATGAATTAATTGGTTATATGTGCCTGCCAATAGATAATAATTCATCTATGTGGGTTTTTGATGATGTAAACCTTGGTTTGTTTGATAGAATACAGTAAAAAAATAATTTATAAATTTTTTAAAAAAGTGCTTGACAAATTAGGTAAAATAATGTTTATTAAGTATCTCTTAAAGAGTTAGATACCCGCCCGGGTGGCGGAATTGGTAGACGCAAGGGACTTAAAATCCCTCGGGTATTTCACCTGTGCCGGTTCGATTCCGGCCTCGGGCATTTTATACCTTATTAATAGGTTACTATTAATATCAGGTTATTAATCAGCAACAAATTTTATTTTTTTCTAGACAAATCAAATAAACACATCCGTTGCTGGTTGCATTTTTTTAACCGCCTATTATTTAATAGGCGGTGCATTCAACACTACAATTTATCTATTTTCTCTTTTGGTGGTGCTGTATGGTAACCACTGAAAGAAGACAAAAGCAAATCAGCTTTCACAATATAGATTTATATAATTCTATACAAATACCAGTCCGTGAATATTTACTTGAATTAACTAATGATTTAGAATTATCAGTATTACTTAATCAAATGATATTTTCTAAAAAAGAGTATATGACATTGAATGATATTCAAAAACTATCTTTAAATGAAAAAACAAAGCAAACAATTAGAATAAAACTGGAACAGCTTATAGAACTAGGACTAATTAAAAAGTATAAAAACAATAAGATTATATATAATCAAGATTTATATACAGTATCTAATAGTCTAATATCGCCACCAGAAGAAAATAATAAAATATTAGGCATAATTGAAGGCAAGGACTTAAATTATGAATTTCACTATTTAATGGCAATGATTATAAATAAATTTAGAACATATGCATTAAGTGGGATAAATGAGCTAACTATATCAGTATATCAATTAAAAATAATGCTGGGTGTGAATAACAGTGAAAGCTCTATCCGTAATGTTTTAAATCAGCTTGCAGAAGATAATTATATAACAATTGATACAGATAAAAATGTCAATATCAATACATATATAATCAATACAGATAAAATCATAAATAATTACAGCCTTGAAGATATAAAGAAATATACCGAAGAACTGGTTAAATATTATGAAGAATATTTAAAACGGATGGCATATTATATTTATAAACATAGAAGTGATAACCGCTCTATTGATTACCATATTAAATTGACATTAAATAGTTTTAAAAATATTATTAAGAAACTATTTGAAAGTGGCAAAGCCGATTATTATATATTAAAACATATAATGATATACTTAATCCATAATATAGATTTAGAAAAATATACAAATCCAAGAGCTATTAAAAAAGAATATAATGAGCTGGCGGAATTATCAAAAAACTTATCTAAAAGAAAGGCGAAACGGTTTATATATAAATTTCAAAACGACTTACTTAATGAAGAAAGCAGTAAGGCATTAAATAAAATCTACTGGGATGAAGCACAGAAATTTATAGACAACTATAAAAGTATATTGCGTTCAAAATATTTTTACAGCAGAGCAGGAGTAAATTATATTGAAATGGAAGACTACTACCAAGAAGCATTACATATTACATATAAAATTTTAAAAAAATACAATATTACTGATATAACGGATAATGAGAAATTTAGCATAGAAATTCTATATAATGAAATATTATATAGATTAAAAGATTATATGTATAATAAAAGGGACATTATAAAAACAGGACAACAGCTAGATTTACAGACAGATAAAAGAGATTATAGTATCTGTATTACATCAGTCAGTGATGATGAATATTATTATAAAATAATTAATAATTATACTGCTGATGCATTATGTAGTAATCTTCTTATAAAAGAAGAAGAGCAGATAGATATAGAATATGATAATAATACAGGCATAAATAAACTTTTTAGCATATTAGATGAAAGAAGCCAGTATGTAGTAAAAAAATATACAGGTTATGACGGTCAGGCTTTAACCTTTAAAGAAATAGGCGAACAATTAGACTTAACAGAAAGCCTTACAGCACGAATATATAAAAAAGCTATCCAGCAATTACGACAACACTTCCCACCTGATAAAGAGCAGGAAATAAGGCAGTTAATTTTTAAGACTTAACCGCCGATGAAACACCAAGCAGCTTCACCAGGATAACTAAAACATACACTGCAATATAATAATGTTTATTCTTAAATTAATCAAAAATAATGATATACCGGGAAAATTTAAATTACAAATTTTATTCCCGGTATATTGTGTAGAAATTGTGTAGACATATAACACCAAAGAAAGAAAAATATTTTTTATTTGGTGTTTTTTTATATCAGAAGTTCGCAAAAATTCATACACTACTCGCAAATTCTAATACACTCTATATAAAGAATATATAAATAAAAAGGTATTATATATTTATTATATTATTTATAACGCCAAAGAAAAAAAAGAAGGAAGAATTTTTAAAATTAAAAAAAAGAGTATATCGCACATTCAAGTTTGATGATGTATGATTATTAAATTATTTTTAATACTGCATATATGATTATTTGCTGGTAGATGTTTTTTAAAATTATATAGTAAATAATCTGTAAAATTAAAATTTATATAAAGCAGTGTTTAAAATTTTAGATAAAGTTAGATAGTTTAAGCAGAGTAGAATTTTTGACCGCCGAATTTTTTAAATTTTCCGCCTGTATAACGAGATAGGATATAAATATATGTATTTATACTATCCACCAGCAAAACACAACAGACAGGGCAAAATAAAGCCCCGCATAATATAAAAATACTATACAGGGCTTCTTTCGCTTGACAATTAATAGGAATGCTTTTATATTATGGGTATAAACCGCAGGGCTTAAAACTACAAGCCCTTTGGTTTTTAAGAGTTATAACAGCTCTTTTAATAGCTTGATGACTGCGGTAACAGTTTCAAGTATTTTGGTTAAAAGAGCTATTTTTTCTTTTTTACCCATTCGCACCTCCTATTAAATTTTCAAGCATCAAACTGTAAAATTGCTTTACAGCTGATTATTATTTATATCATAAAAACCCTTATTTTTCAAGGCTTTTTATGGTATTTTTATCAATTCATTTTTATTCTTCTTCAAAAATGAAATCAACTTTATCCAGTTCTACAAATATTTCTTTTTGCATTCTTACATACCTGCTTCTACTCATAATAAATACAGATGTATCAGTTTTCACTTCTTCAAAAGTTTTATGATTTGTAAGCATATCTGATAAATCTTTTTTAAACAGGTCGCCTTTATATGTTGGTATTCTTACCACTCCTAATATTTTACTTTCATTATTTTTATATTCTGGGTAATCTGTGATTTTTTTATCGTCTGTTTCTACTTTACCTAAAAAATTATTTATCCATACTACAATTTGCACTTTATCTTGATTAAACTTTTCACATATCATATTAAGTCCTGCCAGCGTGTGCGAAAGTCCTTCACCGCCTGCTATCACTATATGAATAAATACATTACCTATATAATCGTTTTCATCAGCTGTAAGCACATCAAATATATTATTTTCATAGGCATAACTTAAGAGTGGCACAAATGAGCTTGCCCCATTATCAATTATAATATTTGATTTATCTGTATTTATCAGCTTATATGTTAAATTTTCCCAGCCTGTATCTGTTATAATGTTATCCTGCATAACATTAATTGTTTCTACATTTAAGGCTTTAAATTTAGCAAAACTAGCGTTTACCTGGTCAGTATCAATTGCCAGATAATCTTGTTTTAAATGGTCTTTTAGATACTGTGCAATAAAGGTTGATACTGTTGTTTTTCCTACCCCGCCTTTTCCTTGTAGGGTAAAATGAAAATTTTTTCTCATTTTTATATCTCCTTTTAATTTTATAATTTTAAGTATTTTATACTTAATTTTTTTATACTTTTATGTAGGCTTCCAAATAAAGCCTGTTTCCTTTATTTCCATTGGTTTAGGTTGACTTTTCAAATATTTAAAATATTCATTTAATGAGTTAAACCCTTCTTCTTTCCATTTTGGAATTTTGCCACTTGGGTTTGCATCAGCTGGAACATCTTTTTTATTTTCTATTTTTTCAGGTTCTTTTGGCTGTGCTGGTTGCTCTGATTCTGAAATTTTAGCGGCTAAAATTTTCGGCTGTTCTATTGCTTCTTTTTTCTCTGGTGTGGCAGTAGCTGCTTGACTGATTGCCTGCATTTGTTTTTTGTATTCTGCTTCTGATAGATTATAAATGTATTTCTTTTTAAAATCTGAAATAAATTGACAAAAATATTTATAATCTATATCTAATTGTGTTCTTTTAATAAATACTTCGTATATATCTTTATATCTAACTTTATCATTAAGAGCCTTTAATATATCATCTTTATTTTTTTGTAAAAAACTTCTTAAAATATTATATTTATTTTTACTAATTAGCTCATCATATAAACTTTGTTCTTCTTTATTCATAACTGCACCTAATTATATATTTTTTTCTAGTGTGGCATTACCTGCTTGACTGATTACCTGCATTTGTTTTTTATATTCTGCTTCTGATAAGTTATAAATGTATTTTTCTTTAAATTTAGATAGTATTCTACAAAAATGTCTATATTCTATATTTAAATTGGTTTTCTTTTTAACAGCTTCAAATATTGATTTATAACTAACTTTTAAATTTAATGCTTCCAGTATATCGTCCTTATTCTTTTCTAAATAGCTTTTTAAAAAAGCATATTTACTGTTTTCTAGTATGTCATCAATAAGTCTACTTTCTTCTTTTTGCATAGCCTAACCCATATTTATTTTTTTTCGTCTTACTTATATATACAGATAGCAACTGAACCAGTTTTTATTGATATAATAAAATAATCAAAATTTTTCATATACATTTATATGATTATTACATAAGTTCAGTTGTTAACAGTATATATCAGTGATACAAAAGTTAAAATCAGCTTTTGTCTTTTACATTTTTCAGGCAAGATGGGTGAATGTGACCACATTCACGGGAAACAATTCGCATAAATGCTCTAGTTTTATCTTGGTTCTTTTGAAAAGAACGAAAGGGGGATATTTTTATTATGAATAAAAAAGATAGGTGGTTTAAGTTACGATTATCAGAAGCAGAAAGGGAGCTTTTAAAAAGCAAAGTTGAAAAAGTCGGCTATATTACACAGTCGGACTTTATCCGTAAGCTAATAACAGATAGTCAAATACATTCTAATTTAGATAAGATTAAATTGAATAATATTAGACGGCTTGCTGGATTGCTTGGTAAAAATACAGGGCTTTTGAAAATGTATATTATGGAGCTTGAAGAGCCTAATAAAAAAATGATTGATAAAATTATTAGTGATAATGAAAAAGTTAAGCAGGAAATAAGGCAGTTATTAGCACAGGTAAAAGCAGGGTTTAATATATAAAATTTTAGCCGCTAAAATTTTATATTTATAATTTACTTAAAAAAATAACCACTTAAGTGGTTATTTTGATTTGTTGTTATCATTATTTTGAATATCAGTATTATTCACAATTTCATTTGAATTACCAAATATATTACTTAGTTTATCAGATACAGCAGCAAAAGCTTTACCTCCATAGTAAGCTTTACCAGCTGCATTCTTTTGTTTATTATACATTGGGTTTAAAGATGTATCTTCCCCTCTGTTTTCTGCTTCTTTCTTTTTTTCACCAATCTCTTTATTTTTATTGTAATCTTTATAACCAGTTATTGCATTTTTACCAGCATTGGCAGAACCAGATATAATACTGGATATTTTTTGTGCTGTATTTTGTGCAAGAGAAATGCCACCCATAAGAGTTAATCCTGACATATTACCCCATGCATTACTTACTAAATTAGAG
>CASEIN010000022.1 GCA_949287985.1 Mucispirillum schaedleri
CTCATTTTTAGTATTTATGTTAAAATCAGATTCTAATGAGTTAATTATATTAACAGTAATACCCATTATTAAAATAATTGTAAGTATTTTTAATGATATTCCTAATATAGCTTTAAAGTAATTTATAGCACTTTCTTTGGTGTAGTCCATCCCTCCGAAAGCTAATACAAAGAAACCTACATATATCATAATGGCTGCAGCTATTTCTTCGATTATAAGATTTGCCATAATAATCATCAAAAAAACGATTGTAAGAACAGATAAAACAAAGAAAGGTAGTTTTATTTCAAAATCGCTCCATCCAAGATTATCACCTAGAGATAGTAAATCAAAGCCTACTTTTAGTAAATTAGAAAAAGTAGGCTTTAAACCAACAGCTCTTTCTCCAAGAATGGTGAATGATGATACAATAGAAGTAGCAAGCTCTACTCCATTATCAAGTAAAAAATAGAAAAAACCAGTAGTAAATATATATCTTATTGTATATCCAATACTATCTTTAGCATCTATTTCCCCTTTTGACATAACATCTAGGATAAATTTACCAACAAAACTAATTATAGCTAGTATATAGAATAGATTTAATGCTGCTTGCTTAATATGACCTATCCATATGTTAGAATTAGCTTCAACTTCACCCCTGATTTTTTCAACAATATCAAAATCTATAGTTGCTTGTGAATAAGATAAACAAGGGATAAATACTATAAATATAATAGTTAATGGTATATACTTTTTCATATATTTTGCCTTTTTTACTAAAAACTACTTTTAATACATTCTGGTGAATCTTGATTTATACCTTTAGGACATAGTATAAAGGAACCGTGTTGATCCCAGTCGCCCCAGAATGTTCCAAAACTTGAACCAGCTGCATCCCATACATTAACTGTATTCTTGTTCCACCCTCCACTTTGACCTTTACAGTTAAAGTTACCAGATGAAAAACTACTATAAATATCAAAATCATCTTGTCTAAATAAATTAAAATTATTTAAAAAAGCTCTGCCTACTCTATATGTCCTAATTGCACCATTACTACATGAATGTGTTCCAGCCTTTGTATTTTTATCAAAACTTGTGCTTGTATATAAGTTTACCAAAACAGTTTGCTTTTTTGAAATAGCAATAGGTTCTTTTAAATTATCGGCTTTAAATTGCATTTCAATATTATATATACCAGCTTGTGTATATGTATAATTAACTACTTCATTACCTGTTGTTTCTATATTTAAAGAACCATCTCCCATTTGCCAGCTAATTGATGGATTAAGTAATGCTGCTTTATTATATTGTGGTTGACATCTTATTTTTAATGCATCTTCATGGTTATCATTTACAATAGCAGTAGAACAATTAAAATTAATATCTTCATTACCTATTACATAATTAATTGTGGCTTTTCTTGTTTCAGATATATTAGTACCATCAATAGTTGCTGTAACATAAACAGGATAATCATAATTGGCTTGTGGCAATATAAATGTCTGTGTATCTCCATTGCGAACTTCCCCATTAAATACCCATTCATAAGTTAGCCTACCAACTGTAGCAGTAGGATTAACTCCACCTTTTCTTACATCACAGTTAAATATTTTATCTCCTCCTGTGCCTTCATTTGTGCAGTTAATATTAAAGTTATTAATTTTTGGTTTTTCTATTTTAACATTGTAAGGCTCATTCATTCTGTATGTATAATCCAAACTTGGAATATATGCTGAAATAAAAACCCTATCTGTTATATTACCAGTATTATCATCATTTGGCCATTTTGATAATGTTCTACTTACAATCTGACCTGTTGCAGTTGTTCCATCATCAAATTGCCAATTATATTCAATTTCATTATCATAATCTGATATACTACTGATTACATATTCAATAATATCTGCACCTTTAGAACTAGGCTTTCCTGTAATAGTAATATTAGATATAATAGGAACTTCAATTTCAATTTCTTTTTGAACTTGAGTAACAATATTACTTTCTTCAATAGTTGCAGTTAATACAACATTATACTTCCCAAATTTTTCAAATGTATGGCTCACTTCCTGGCCACTACTTTTTTTACCATCACCAAAATTCCATGAAAACTCAAAAGTTCCAAAATCACTCTTTCCAAGAGCCTTGAAATTAATTGTTTTTATATCTGTTGAGTTAGGAGTATAGATAAAATCAACGCTATCTGTTCCATCAGCACAACCAGAAATTAAGTATATTGGTATTACCAATACTAAACTAAACATACATAATTTTGAAATAATATTAACCATTTTTTTCATAAACATCACCTTTTATTGTATATTTAAAAAAATTAATATGCTAAATTGTAAAAAAGCTAGTAAATTAATACTAGCTTTAAAGGATTTTAAGGAAAATACGACAAAATTTTTAGAAAAATTTTCGTATACAATTATATACGATTATAAACTGAAGTTTATATACTTGCATTTGTTTGACTTTTATGGTTTAATCTATTTACATAAAAATCACATGTTTTAATAGGAGATAGTAGTATGAAAAAAATATTATTTGTTATGTGTAGTATTGTTTTATTTATTAGTGGTTGTGCAACATTTGAAACAATGTTTGGAACAATGTTTTCAGAAAGCAGAAATAATTTTGATGAAAAAATTAATAAAATTGACGCTTATTTAAAAACTCAGAATTGCCAGCTCGAAGAATATACAGAAAGAAAAGGAAAAGAACAATTTATTATTATACCAAAAGCCAAATATCAGATATTGGGAAATAATAATAAATTTGCAATAGATAATCAAGTATTTTTATATGGAACTATTAAGGCAGATAATATCTTTAAAGGTCAGATGAATTTAGTGCTTCAAATAGCTTTAATAATAGATAAGGATACAAATACACATCTAGACTATGAAGGAAAAGATATAAAAGAACTATCACTTACATATGATGGTAAAAAACTAGACTTACTCTCAAAAACATCTTATGATACATATCTTTATGGTGATGTCTTATTTAAATATTCTGATACAAGTATAAAAATACTACAAGAAATAGCTAATGCAAAAGAAATTACTATAGAAGGACGCAATGTAATAGGACGTAAATATACTCAAAAATTAACTAACAAGGATATTACAATGTTTAAAAAAATGCTTACTGTAGTTCAAAATGTTCATGCAATTCTTAAGAATTAATTTAACCATTTATAATATAAGGCGAACCACATTTATTGAAGAAATAAAGCTGGTTCGCCTTTAATATTTTAGCTTTTATATCTTACTTACTGATAAATAATATATAGATATAAATGGCAATTTATTTGCTTTCTAATTATATAAATTTTAGCGGCTAAAATTTTATATACTTGCTTTTATTTTATTTTGGTGTTTATATTATACTGTGAGAGTGAGACTTACCCTAAACGGTTAAATCACAATCACAGCACGCATATACTAGGCGGGGATTAGGCGAACTCCCACATCAATATAAAATTTGATAGGGGGTTAATATGTTAGAATTGATAGCATTTTATTATGCAATAAAATTCCTATACATAAAACTTAAAAACCGCCTATATTAATTATATAGACGGTTTAAACAGCAAAAAGTTTAGCCGTTTAGGGACTACTCCGACTAGTCCCTGCGTGCTACTTGTAATATACTCAAAAAATATCATTCCTGCAAGTCCTTTTTTACTACCCCGTATAAAAGGTAATTCTATTGGCAAATTATTTGCTTATCTACTAACTCTAAAAAATTTTAGCGGCTAAAATTTATATTATTTTTTGGAGTATAAAAAATGGACAGTTTAGAAGTATTACAGCAGATAAATATTTTATCATCTGCTATTTTATCAAATTTTAATCATATCACATTAAAAGAGTATATAGATAAGTATTATATACCTTTCCAGAAAAACGCTAAAACAGGGGCAAATTTTAAACATATTTTAGGGCAGTTAAATATTATATCAGGCTATGAGTTTACAGATATGACAATAAATACCATATCTGAAAATGATATTATAAACTTTTTCAACCTTTTAAAAAAGGACAGGGGCATTAAGCAGGCTACAATAAACCGTTACAGGTCGCTTTTAAATCATATTTTTAATACAGCTATGAAAGACAAAGTAGTAAATCATAACCCAGTAAAATATATTAAGCGGTATAAAGAGAAAAGCAGGAATAGAGTATTAAGCAGTAATGAAATAAAAGCACTTTTACAGGCTTGCAGTGATTCCAGGAATCAAGAACTATACTATATTGTCCTTGTCGCAATTTATACTGGTATGAGATACAGCAATATAGTAAATATGAAAAGGTCAAATATTAAAGGTAATGTTTACCAGCTTGACGGAAACGAAACGAAATCAGGTAAAAGCCAGCTTATATATTTACATCAAGATTTGATGAATGAATTAAATGGCTATATGAAATATCATACAGGCAGTTATATTTTTAAATCAAAATATATACTTGGTAGTTTTAAAACAGCCTGTAATAAAGCAGGTATAGAAAATTTTAGATTTCACGATTTAAGGCGAACATTTGCAACTACATTACTATATAATAATGTGAATATTGTAACTATTTCAAATATGCTTGGTCATAGCTCACTTTTGATGACACAAAAATATTTAGCAAATGATAGCAAAAAAGAGCTTGACGCAATTAATAAACTATGCTTTATTTAAGTTGTCTAGAAAATAAAGGATGTGAACTATGATTTTTCCATAACATATTGCCAAAATATAATATATGATAATCAAGGTATAAAAAAGCCTTTAAAGTGATATACTCTATGGTGTCTTAAAATCCCTCGGGCAATTCACCCATGCCGGTTCGATTCCGGCCTCGGGCATAACTAACCCACCTTTTATGGTGGGTTTTTTATTAACTCTTTAGAGAGTTGAGCATAGCGAAACAAAAAACTACTGGCTATGCCAGTAGATGATAAAATCTTATAGAAAAAAATCTCCTTTATAGTAAGATGAATTGTTCAAGTTACATCAAACTAAAATAACAAG
>CASEIN010000023.1 GCA_949287985.1 Mucispirillum schaedleri
GTTTAAACTCTTAACTGAAATGTTTAGATTTAGAACATATAAACATAAAGAAAATCAAGTATCTATTGAAGATTTCTTATGTAAATACGATAGATTTGCGTATCTTTGAATGATAACTAAAAAAAATGGGGGTGAAGCAGAAAATATTATATTGACAAATTCTATGCATATCTATAATATACTGAAGTTTTGCCTAAAATTAATTTAGGATATTAAATATGGAGTAAATAATGGATTACAGCTGGAAAGAAAAACGTAAAAAATCTGCTTTTCTTGCTCTTGAAAATGGAGAAATATTTAAAGGATATTCGTTTGGAGCAGAAGTAGATAAACTTGGAGAAACTGTTTTTAATACAGGTATGAGCGGCTATGAAGGGATTATTAGTGACCCATCATATGCAGGGCAGTTCGTATCATTAACTGCACCAGAAATAGGTAACTATGGTGTTGATTTAAATTATTTAGAATCTCGCAGTCTTTTCTTAAATGGTTTAATTGTTTGTAATATAAATGAACCATCTAACTATTCTTCTCAAATTAGCTTACAAGAAATGCTTAAAAAACACAATATTCCAGCTATTGCAGGTATTGATGTAAGGCGTCTTACATTAATGATTAGAGAGCAGGGCTCATTAAAAGGTTACCTTCACTGCTCAGATGAAAATATTTATTATGATGAAGCAGTAGAAAAAGCAAGAGCATGGGAAGGGCTTGATAACCAAGACTATGCTAAAAAAGTTACAGCTGGGGAAGTTTTTAAATGGAACGAAACTGGTACATATAAAATAGCAGCTTATGATTTTGGTATTAAATATAATATATTAAGGAGCTTAGCTGCTCATGATATGCAGGTAACAGTAATACCTGCTGGGTATGACCCTAAAAAAGTAATGGAAATGAATGTTGATGGAGTGTTTTTATCAAATGGCCCAGCAGACCCATCTTCACTTACTTATGCCATAGAAGCAGCAAAATATTTTACAGGTAAAAAACCTTTAATGGGTATATGTTTAGGGCATCAGATTATGGGAATATCTGCAGGCTGCTCATGCTATAGATTAAAATTTGGGCATCATGGTTTAAATCACCCTGTAAAAAATCTGCTTAATAACCAAGTAGAAATTACTTCTCAAAACCATAACTTTGCACTATCTATGGATAATATACCGTCCTGCTTAGAAGTAACACATATTAATATGAATGATAATACATTAGAAGGTATCAGGCATAAAACAGAACCATTTTTTAGTGTGCAGTATCACCCAGAAGCAGCACCGGGACCAAATGATTCTCTTTATCTTTTTGAAATTTTTAGAAAAATGATGGAGCGTTAAAATGCCAAAGCGTAATGATATAAAAAAAATTATGATAATTGGTGCAGGCCCTATTGTAATAGGTCAAGGCTGCGAGTTTGACTACTCTGGTGTGCAGGCTTGTAAAGCACTTAAAAATGAAGGATTTGAAATAGTGCTTGTTAATTCAAACCCTGCTACTATTATGACAGACCCTGAATTTGCTGATAGAACATATATAGAACCATTATCTGTAGATATATTACAAGAAATAATTAGACGTGAAAGACCTGATGCTGTGCTTCCTACTTTAGGTGGGCAGACAGCTTTAAATTTAGCTGTAGAACTTGCCGATAAAGGTATTTTAAGAAGATATGGCGTTGAGATGATTGGTGCTACTGTTAAAAGTATCAATAAAGCAGAGGACAGGCAGCTATTTAAAAAGACTATGAAAGAAATAGGGCTTGACCTGCCACGTTCTGGCTCAGCTCATACTATGCAGGAAGCAGTCGCAGTTGCTGAAGCAATTGGAACTTGGCCGTTAATTATACGCCCAGGCTTTACTTTAGGTGGAACAGGTGGTGGTATAGCAAATAATAAAGAAGAATTTCACCAAATAGTATCACGTGGTCTTTTTGAAAGTAGAAATAGCGAAGTATTAATTGAAGAATCACTTCTTGGCTGGAAAGAATATGAAATGGAAGTAATGCGCGATAAGAAAAATAACGCTGTAATTGTATGCTCCATTGAAAACTTCGACCCAATGGGTGTGCATACTGGTGATTCTATTACTGTTGCACCTATACAAACTTTAACAGACAGGGAATACCAGTCAATGAGAGATGACAGCTTAAGAGTTATGGAAGCAATTGGTGTTGAAACTGGTGGTTCTAATGTGCAATGGGCAGTAAACCCAGTAGATGGCAGAAGAATAATTATTGAGATGAACCCTCGTGTTTCCCGTTCATCTGCTCTTGCTTCGAAAGCAACAGGATTTCCTATTGCAAAAATTGCTGCACTTTTAGCTGTTGGTTATACTTTAGATGAATTAATAAATGAGATTACAGGTGAAACACCTGCATGCTTTGAACCAGCACTTGACTATATTGTTACAAAAATACCACGATTTACATTTGAAAAATTCCAAAAAGCAGACTCAACATTGGGAACTCAAATGAAATCTGTTGGCGAAGCTATGGCGATTGGTAAAACATTTAAACAATCTTTCCAAAAAGCACTCCGTTCTCTTGAAATTGGTAGAAGTGGTTTTGGTGCTGATGGTAAAGATGAAACATATGAAAAAATGACAAATGAAGAATTAAATATTGCCCTGCAAGTGCCTAAAGCAGATAGAGTTTTTGCACTACGTGCCGCATTTAAAAGAGGATACTCTGTTGATGAAGTATATGAATATTCAAGAATAGATAAATATTTCCTCCGTCATTTACATGAGATTACTGCTTTTGAAGATGAAATATCCAGCTATAAATCATTGGACAATCTTGCAAATGATAAAGAAGCATTTATTCAAGCAAAAGAATTTGGTTTTTCAGATAAACAAATAGCTTTCTTACTTAATACATCAGAAGATAGTGTCCGTAAAAAAAGAAAATCTATTGGTGTAAACCCAAGCTATGCTGCTGTTGATACTTGTGCAGGTGAATTTTATGCAAAAACACCTTACTATTATTCATCATACAGCGAATATTCTGAGCCAGCAAGAATTGATAATAATAAAAAATCAATTATGGTATTAGGTGGTGGTCCTAATAGAATTGGTCAGGGAATAGAATTTGATTACTGCTGTGTGCATGCATCTTTTGCATTAAAAGCTGCAGGGTATGAATGCATTATGGTAAACTCTAACCCAGAAACTGTATCTACTGATTATGATATTAGCGATAAACTCTATTTTGAACCATTAACTATTGAAGATGTGCTGCATATTTATGAAAGAGAACAGTGCGTTGGGGCAATTGTCCAGTTTGGTGGCCAAACTCCATTAAACCTTGCAAGACAGCTTGAAAAAAATGGTGTTAAAATTATAGGCACAACACCTGAAAGCATCGAATATGCAGAAGATAGAGATAGATTCCAAAAACTTGTGAATAAGCTTAATATTAAGCAGCCAGAAAGCGGTATCGCATATAAAGAACAGGAAGCTATGCAGATAGCAGAAAAAATAGGGTATCCTGTGCTTGTAAGACCATCTTTTGTCCTTGGTGGCAGGGGTATGGTTATTGCATATACTAAAGAAACATTGGAAAAATATATTAAATATGCAGTGCAGCTTTCTGATGATAACCCAATATTAATAGATAAATTCTTAAATGATGCAACAGAAGTTGATGTGGATTGTATATCAGATGGCAGTATGACTGTAATAGGTGGGATTATGGAACACGTTGAGCCTGCTGGCATTCACTCTGGTGATTCTGCTGCTGTTATCCCAACTATGACATTAAGTAAAGATGTGCTTGATACCATAAGAGCCCATACGTTTGCTTTAGCAAAAGAATTAAATGTATGTGGGCTTATGAATATTCAATATGCAGTTCATAATAATGAAGTTTATATAATTGAAGCTAACCCTAGGGCATCAAGAACTGCGCCTTTTGTAAGTAAATCTATTGGTGTGCCCCTTGTAAAACATGCTGTTAGATGTATGCTTGGCGAAACATTAAAAGAAATTGGATATACTGAAGAAGTTATTCCACCATATACAACAGTTAAAGAAGCTGTATTCCCATTTTCAAAATTTATTGGGGCAGATATAATTTTAAGCCCAGAAATGCATTCTACTGGGGAAGTTATGGGTATGGATACAAGTAAAGGATTAGCATACCTAAAATCACAAATTGCTTCAGGTGGTAAACTGCCGGAAAATGGTAATATATTTGTATCATTAAATAATAGAGATAAAGAACGTGCCGTTCCTTATTTAAAAGATTTAGCAGAACTTGGATTTAATATTTATGCTACAGAAGGCACTTCTACCATGCTTTATAACCATAATATTAAATCTAATGCAATATTTAAAATATCTAAAGGCCGTCCAAACTTAGTAGACTTGTTAAATGATAATAAAATACAGTGGATAATTATGACTAGGGAAGATGGGGAAGATGCAATTGCAGATGAAATTAAAACACGCTCTATTGCATTATTAAAAGGAGTCCCTATGACTTCAACATTATCAGGTATTATAGCAGCAGTTGATGGCCTTAAAGAAAAGGCCGATTTTGGAAGGTTTGAAGTTTATTCTTTACAAGAATATCATAGAAAAATAAAACTTAAAAATAATTAATATAAAAGGCTGCCATAAAGGTAGCCTTTTTGTATTATTCGTTGTTATTACTATTATTTCTTAAATCAATAACAGGTAAAGCATTAGATGATGAAACATATGGGAGTATACCATTCCATTTTTGTATTTCATAATACCTTACAAGGTTTTTAGTTAATGATTTTGAAATCAGTTCGTTTGCTTGAGCTTGTGATTCAGCTTCAATTCTTAAAGCTTCAGCTTTACCTTTTGCTTCAATAATTCTCATATTAGCTTCATTTTGTGCTACAGCCTCTTTTTTAGCATTTTCTGCCAAAGTAATATCAAGCTCTCTTTTTACTTTTTCAGCTTCTTGAGTTTTTTCTACTTTTTCATTAATTCTATCTACTATTTTTTGGTCATACTTTGGTGGGCGAACAAATGTAATAGTATCAATCATAAAACCTTCTGGTTCAAGTTTTGCTTTAGCAGCAACGTTTAATTCTGATAAAAATTCTGTTTGTTTTTCAATTAATTCTTCTACAGAATATTTATTGGCATTTTCAATTAAAATATTACGAATTTGTGTTCTTAAATAACCAGCTTGAATATCTTCTAATGGTTTTCTAAATTTTTTAAATAATTCAGGCACTTTCTCGCTGTTTATTGTATAGTTTACACCAACAGGGACAGATGTTGTAAGCCCTTCTTTTGTTTGAAACTGCATCATATTTTCATTATCATATACAGCATTTTGCATGAAAATAGGAAATTTATAAATTTCTTGTGTAAGTGGGTTATACCATACTCTACCTGAAACGATTGCTACATCATCAACCCCTCTTTCAGAACCATATAAATTAACCCTAATGCCAGTGTAACCTGCATCTATTTTTTCTGTTAATGTAAACATACCAATTATAATGACTACAACAACCAATAAAATAACAGCAGGTATAATAGCAAATGAAAATCTCATCTCTATCCTCCAATTTTTTGATGGTATATAATATATATTATCTTGGAAAAGTCAATATATTCTTTTTACTGCTTCACCCCCATTTTTTTAGTTATCATTCAAAGATACGCAAATCTATCGTATTTACATAAGAAATCTTCAATAGATACTTGA
>CASEIN010000024.1 GCA_949287985.1 Mucispirillum schaedleri
CTCATTTTTAGTATTTATGTTAAAATCAGATTCTAATGAGTTAATTATATTAACAGTAATACCCATTATTAAAATAATTGTAAGTATTTTTAATGATATTCCTAATATAGCTTTAAAGTAATTTATAGCACTTTCTTTGGTATAATCCATACCACCAAAAGCTAACACAAAAAAGCCTACATATATCATAATAGCTGCCGCTATTTCTTCGATTATAAGATTTGCCATAATAATCATCAAAAAAACGATTGTAAGAACAGATAAAACAAAGAAAGGTAGTTTTATTTCAAAATCGCTCCATCCAAGATTATCACCTGCAGATAATAAATCAAAGCCTACTTGTATTAAATTAGAAAAAGTAGGCTTTAATCCTACAGCTCTTTCTCCAATAATGGTAAATGATGATACAATAGAAGTAGCAAGTTCAACTCCATTATCAAGTAGAAAGTAAAAAAATCCAGTAGTTAATATGAACCTTATTATATATCCAATACTATCTTTAGTATCAATTTCACCTTTTGACATAATATCAATAATGAATTTACCTATAAAACTAATTGTAGCCAGTATATAAAATAAATTTAAAGCTGCATTTTTGATATGACCTATCCACATATTAGAATTAAATTCAACTTGTTCTCTGATTTTTTCAACAATATCAAAATTAATCGTTGTTTGTGAATATGATAAATCAGGAATAAATATAATAAATAAAAGAGTTAATGGTATATACTTTTTCATAAGCATTACCTTTTTGAACTAATATCAGTAAAATATAAGCGATTATCATTTGGTACTTTTACTTTGAGAGATTCATCAAGCACTCTTTGATTTTTTGCTTTTTTCATCGCATCTTCTTCTAATTTAAGCATAAGCATATTATTATAGCTTTCACTGAATGCATCCATTTTTTTTATCAATACTTCCATATTAGAATTTAATAAATATAAATAATCATTAGTAGCTGCTTGTGATTGAAGATTTCCTTCAGCTCTTTTTGCATTTTCTGCAACTTTATTTAATATGTTGGTTCTTTTTTTATATTCATTAGATAATTCCCTGAAAGACTCAACGAACTTTTTACTTGTTTCACCAGCATTTTTAATCATAGCTTCACGATTAGCTCTTATTCTAGCATTTTCTTCTTTTGAACAACCACCAAGTTTAAAACATGGACTAGATGAATAAGTATCTGGATCAAGATATGATGCAAAATGAGCTTCCCATGCTGCTTTATCAGTATATTTTGAATATTTTTCTTTGTAATATTCAATATTATCTTCAAAATCATTTACCTCTTTAAATACCCAAAAGTATGGAGCTGCCATATTTTTAACCATCATTTCATATTCTTGAGCAAGTAGTTTGTACTGTTTTATCATTTCTGCTAATGTTGCTGCAGTATTAACTGCTGTTGCTGTATTTTGAAATAAGTTAGAAGCATCTTCAACTACCATTTGAGCATGTCCGTTTGTAAATAAACCGAAAAATAAAATACATAAAAATTTTTTAATCATAATTATACTCCTTTTTTTATTATAAATAATAATACTGACTTAATCTGAATATTCAGGTAAGACAATATCTTTAGTTATCATAACAGCAAATAGATAACCAGATCTGATAGTAATATCTGGGGCAATATTTAGATTTTTTCTAATCATTTGAGACATTGTTTCTCCTAATGATTGACCAAGCCCTTCACTTAGAGAAGTTGCTGCTCCTCTTGAATATAACGGTAAAAATTGATTATATAAATCAGGTGTTTGACTTAAATTAACTCCAGCTAAAACGAAAGAGAATAATAAAGAGTTTCCAAACATTTCCCAAAAATGATTATTATATTTGTCATGAAAAGCAGATGTTCCACTCATATCTGCTCCGGGCATCATACCAATATCAAGAGATGTACCATTTGGGAATATTAATCTTTTCCAATTAACAAAAATTCTTTTTGCACCATATTGAATATCACTTTGATAATCTCCTACTAATTTTGTGCCTTGTGGAATAAGCAGCATTTCACCTGTAGCTGTATCATATATATTTTGTCTTACTTGCCCTACAACCATACCTTTTAATTCACTTTCTATTTGTGTTAATAATGTTGCAGGTATAACAAAGCCTGTTTTAATTTCACCCTTAACACTATCTTCAATACTTTTGTATAATCTAAAATCATTGTCCAATATATCTTTATTAGTATTTTTATTATTTATATCAGTATTAGAATTATTAGTGTCTTTTTTGGTTACAGGATTTTTACTTTCAATATTAACAATTAAAGTGGAACTTTTTAAAGCATTTGACAATTCTTGTCTTTTTGCATTTTCTTCTATAAGCTCTTGTTCAGCTAGAGCTTGCCTTTGTTCTATTGTTAAATATTTATCTTCTTTCTTTTTGCCATTGGAAAATCGTTCACTCATACCAGAAATACTATACATATTTGTTTCTTTGTCTAATAATACAAGAACAGGTAATGCTGGTATAGATTTAGAGATATTATCGAGTTCACCTTGTAATATGTTGAGTGAGTTTTCAGCCTGACTTACTTCTTCATCAGATAAACCAAATTCTTTGAGAAATTCATTTTCATTATTTATTTTATTATTTTTGATACCAGGGTCATTGGCAAATATTTTATTATATTCTTCTTCTTTAAGATTATTTGGTAATTTATTATCTTCATTTTTTTTATATCCAAATAAATCTGCCTGATTTTTTACATATTTATCATCATATTCATCAGTTTCTTCGACTTTAATATCGCTGGTGATTACTTCTTCTTTTGTTCTTTTATCTGCATTTAATATTACAATTAATGTCAGGCCAAAAACTATAATCAAAAATCCTAATATTGCTAATTTTGGTGTATTAGTTAGTTTTTTTACATTGATATTTTTTACAATTTCTGTTAGTCGACCATCTAAAAAAGACATATTATTCTCCTAAACAGTACCATTCTGATTTATACAATATTTCATTATTATTGTTAATTTCATAAAGTTTAGAACAACTTTTATCTTTTAATGAAAGGCTATATCTTACAGTTATAACTTTATTTTTTTCAACTTTAGTTTTTTTAATTACATCTACTATATAGTTTAAATTATAATCATCTTGTTCTAACATTATATGTTCAGTAGAAACAAATACTGAATAACCAGCAATTCTTAATGTTTGTTCTAAAATATTAAGAAAATTATTTTGTTTACTATTTATTATTATGTTTGAATTATTAATATTGATGTTATTTTTTATCAGTTCTACAGTATCTTTTGATATTACTTCATAAATACTATTATCAACATTAACATTTAATATATTTGTAGTTTTCGTACTGCATGATGCTAATAATATTAGTAATAAAATAGTTAATTTTTTCATTTTATTTACCCCTACTTATAGTAATTTTTTTCTGTTTAATACCAACTCCAGAAATTAAAATAGCTTTCTCAAATACTGCATCTACTATAAATTTATTATTTTGATATCTATAGTTTACAATTACAGGATTTTTACTTTCTTGTTCTAAAGTCATAAGTATAGGTATATTGCTTGCATTTATACTTCTAGGTAATTCTATAATTGTTTTAACACCATTGTTATATACTCTAACAGGTTTAAATTTAGCATTACCTTTTATGATATAATTAAAATCTAAATCTTTTAAATAAGAGCCAGTTACTATATCTTTCATAGATAATGTTTTTTCCTTAATATTATTTTTATTTTTGGTTGATTTTATAATAAGGCTCTGTGGGTAATGAAATTTTACCATAGGATAATATAACTTCTCATTACTCTTTAGTTGTATATGGTAAGTTCTTTTATCTGTAACAACAATTAGTGAAGTAAGTAAACCACTCTCTTTTGGTTTAATAATCAAATGATCCTGATTACCATTGATAGTATTAGTCTGTATATGTTCAACTAACCAGCGTGCTGTATCACCTATATGAACAGATATAATTGATTCACCCTGCTCAAATTGAATATCAGTAACTTGTAATATAGCAGTTAATATTTGAGGTTGTGATAACCCATATATAAGTTCAATCTCACCATTATTGCCTCTTGTAATAGGAGAGACTTTATTGCCATTTTGCCACTGTTTAATAATTGAAATAGCCTTTTTTTCATTTTTTGTAAGAATTATATCACTACTACTTTCATTAAATATTTCACTTATATCTTGGGCATAAGTATTTTTATACAATATTATAGTCATAATTAATAATAATATTTTTAGTTTCATAAGCATTACTCCTTTATCATAATATTATCAGATGTTTTTAATTCTGATATGTTATAATCTTTTATAAATATTCCAAGTGGGTTCTCTATTAATTTATCTACACTTTCAACATCAATAGGGGATAGAAATACTGTAACCAATGCTCTAAATTCTTTTACATATAAAAGAATGCCTTTCTTATCATATGTTTTTTCTAGCCAATCAATTTGATATGTTTCATCAGTTTGTCTATTTAAGCTTGTAATTTCTACATTCCTGCTTATTGATTCTCCTAGGATAAATGGATTTGTTTTATTATCCTGATAAAAGATGTTAGCTTTTTCAAATGCTGGATCACCTCTCCTTAAACTATCATATGTTTTATATATATAATTTCTTTGAAGTGCAGGATCTATAGATACAAGTCTTAAAGTATCAATAAAATTTGCTACTTTTGCTCTTATTATTCGTGGATCTTTAATAGTTCCTGTTTGTGCTTTACCAACAACAATAGTTTCTCCTAATTTATTTACTTCAACTATATAGGGTATGAATTTTGACTGACTTCCTATGTAAATAATTCCACTAATAGCAACTAATGCTATCAGCATTGATAATATAGTTAACATTTGCCATGCCCTATATTTCCAAAAAAATTCACTGATCCTTGAATTCCACACATTTTTTGCATTAAAATTTGCACTTTCACTAAATGTAAAATGCTTTTTTTGTATTTTTTTAAAAATTTCCATCATATACTCCTATTGTAATATGTTAAATAATCTTCTAATTGAATACCTTTATCAGATAAGTAATTGTAAACCCAGTTATCTTTATATTTAGTAATATAACTTTTTATCATATTGATTTCTGGTGTAGTAGATACTGCTACAAAATTTAATGCTAATTGACCTATAGCTAGTTCAAATAATCGACTACCTTCTTCCGTATAATGAAAATATTGACGTTTAGGTATCGCATTAGCAATAATTCTTATTTGTTGTTCATTGAGTCCAAATTTATGATATATTTTTTTAAAATCATCTTTAATAGCTGCAGCATTAGGCAAAAATATTTTGCTAGCTGTGCTTATTATTAATTCACTTAATAAAGTTTCAGCTTCACTTGTTGATGTATCTGCCAAATTTTGAGTTGCAAGAACAACGGAACAATTTCTTTTCCTAAATACTTTAAGCCATTCAATAATTCGTTTAGAAAATACTGGATTTTTAAAGGCAATCCATGCTTCATCTATTAATAAAAATGCAGGTTGTCCTTGAAGTTTTAAATCAATTTTTCTAAATAAGTAGTCAAGAACCGGGAGCATTATTTTTTCGTCTAAATTCATTAATTTTTCTAATTCAAATACAGAAAAATTGGATAAATTTAAGTTATCTTTTGAGCCTGAGAAATATCCACCATAAGCTCCTGAAGTATCATATTGGTTCATTATTTCTTGTAAATCGATTGTTTGATTATGTAGTTGAGATATAAAATCAGTTATACTGATATTAAATTCTTCATCTGAATTATGTGCTTTTTTTACATCATACAAACGATTTATAGCATCATATATACTTGCAGTTATATTTGGAGTAATAACTACCTTATTAAGTTGTAATATATTTTCTATAAATGATACAAGCCATGTTCTTTCTTCTAATGTATCAATATAGTTAAATGGTGCAAATGAAACAGAACTGTTTTCATTACCTATTTCGTAATGTGATCCCCCTAAAGCTTGATTTAATGCAAACATGGACATACCTTTGTCAAAACTAAATACAGTTGCTGCTTTATACCTAAATGCTTGAGCAGCTATCATGCATAATAATGTGGATTTACCTGCCCCAGTTGGTCCCACAATTAAAGTATGACCTACATCTTTTACATGCAGATTTAGGTGATATGGTGTATTGCCTGTTGTAACACATTCTATTAAACAAGGTGATTCTTTTGGAAATTTATCACAAGGAGCATTTTCATATCCTGTCCACACTGTATGTTTTGGTATAAGATCACCTAAATTTAAAGAATGTATAAAAAATCTTCTTACATTTTCTATAGTATGCCCAGGTAACGATCCTAAATAAGCTTCTACGGTATTAATAGTTTCTATTCTAGCATTAAATCCTAATGAACTTATTACTTTTTTTATTTCTAATGACCATTTTTCAAGAATTTCTTGCTTTTCTTCCATTAATATAATATTTGCAGTATAATAACCAAAAATTGCTCTTTCACTATTTTGTAGAGTTATGCCTTCTATTGCATCGTTAGTCATTTCTACAGCATCCCAGTTTGTATTTGTATCAGTTTGAGGTTGATTAAGAATAACTTGCATCATGCCTCGTTGTTTTTGTTGCCATCGTTTTTTTATAGTTTCTAGTTTTTTTTCAGCCTCTAATTTATCTATGCAAATAAATCTCGTTGAGAACCTTGTTGTTACAGGTATATCTGATAATTTATTTAGTATTGTAGGGTAACTTTCTGCTGGGAAGCCATCAATTGCAACTGCCGATATAAAGAAATTACCCATTTTTGGATATATTCCTGTAATGAAATCTTCACCACAAATAATTGAATCTAAAGGTATATCAATATTTTTTGGAACATTAATTGCTTGCACCTTACCAGTTGCACAATAATGTAAAAACTCCAAGAATATATCCCTAGTATGCATTGAACCATCTTCAAGCATATAAGATGTTCTTCCTAATTGTTCTATTTTAAAAATTGTTGATAATATAGATACGAAACTTTTAAGTTTATTTTTATAATGTATTAAATTTTTATCATAATAAGATATTTTTTCACCACTTTCATCACTTGTGTACATCATATCTATGATTTTATTTGTAACAAGAGTAGGTGGAGTATATGTTACAGTTAAAAAGTTTTCTGTAGTGAACATGGTATCACGCAATGAAAATAATTTTCTTCTTTCTTCATCTATTGCGTAACTTACAGGTTTATCAAAAGCAGAAAAAGCTCTTTCAGGATAAGTTCGACTTTCAAGTCTTATTGCATCAAAATTAACAGTCCAACCTGTGCCTAATTCAAAAATAGCTTTTGATATTCTGGCAGTCATTACATCTTGGTCATCTCTTGACATCTCACTCATATCTTGAGCTTTATAGTAAAATCCAGACATTAATGAACCATTTTTTAGTAATATAATTCCATCTTCAATTACTGTATCATATTGAAGTAAATCACTAAATCCTTCGCTTCGCCTTTTAAAAGTATTTGTTTTAAAAAAATTATTTATATCTATTAATCTCAAAAATATTAATAGAACTAATATGCCTGATATGATAGTAGCAAATACAATAATTCCTAAAAGTAACATATACATATTAATTATTACACCTACTTATATATTTTATTACTAATAACAAAAGGGGTACTTTTTGCTAAATATATAGACTTATATTTAGTATGTCTTAAATAAACATTTTTCATTAAAGGGTCTGCTTTTGCCATTAGTTGAAATGCTTTTAATGATAATGTAAATAGTATAAATGCTATTATAAATAGAATTAAATTAAAGCTATAAAACATTATCATTCCAGAGAATAACGCAGTTAATAATACCAATTCTCTATCACCACCCATAAACAATACAGGTCTCCAACCAAATCTATATATTCTATTGTTATTCATGTTTTATTTGCTCTTTTGTAACATATGAAACAGGTATAATATTGCCTGATGATGATGGTTTTGCTATCAGATCAACAAATACTTTACCACCAAACATAACACCTAAAGCAATACATAAACCTATTAATCCTTTAATTAATGCTGTTGCATCAGGATTAAATACATACATAATACCAGCTGCAGCAAAAGCTATTACAGCAATACTAATTGCTACAGGCCCTGAAAGGGAGTTACTTATTTTTGACAAGCCACTCTCAAAAGGTAATGCTCCACCTGCATAAGCAAGTGAACTTGATACAAGTATCATTAAAATTACTAATGTGATTTTTGTTTTCATATTTTCCTCCATTGAAAACTATTGAATATACTTAAAAATATATTCATTTTTATTTTTGTCATAACCTTCTAGTTGTAATATTTCTTCTACTTTTCTTTTTGTTCCTGTTTTTCTGATGTTGATAATAAAATCTACTGCATTACCTATTACTGCTTTTTTATCGTCAGGGGCATTATTATGTCTTGAAACAAGACCTTCTATTCTATCAAGAGCTTGTAAGGAATTATTTGCATGAATGGTTGAGATACCACCCGGATGTCCTGTTGACCATGCATCTAACAAATCAAGTGCTGTATGATCACGAACTTCACCTATAATTATCCTATCAGGTCGCATCCTGAGAGTTGTTTTCAGTAAGTCTGTAATGCTGGTATATACACTCGTATGAAAAAGAACTGCATTAGCTGCTTTACATTGAATTTCGCCAGTATCTTCTATGATGATAATTCTTTCTTCAACAGCAATTTTGGACATATAATCAATACAAGCATTTGTAAGGGTTGTTTTACCACTGGATGTGCCACCCACGATGACTATATTTTTATGTTCTTTAATGGCTTCTTTAATAATTTCTTTTTGAAATTCAGTCATCATGCCATTTTCAACATAGTTTTCTAATGTAAATACAAGACTTGCTTTTTTCCTTAATGCAAAAGTAGGGCTTGAAACAATGGGTGGTAGTTGTGCTGCAAATCTTGAATTATCAAGTGGAAATTCACCCTCTATTATAGGTGTTTCTTTTGTAGCAGTTATTTTCAGCATTGAAGCTATTATATTTATGGCTACTTTAATATTATATGTATTGATATGACCTACTTTACTCATACCTTTACCAAGCTCATCTATCCATAATGAACCATCACTGTTGCACATAATCTCTATAACATTAGGGTCTTCTAATTTTTCTAAAAAAATATTTCCTAATGTCTTTTTTATCATTTCAATATTTCGTTTAATTTCTTCTTCTTTCATTGTAAGCATAAAAACACCACCTGTATTTTTTATATACTGATAGCAACTGAACACTAAAATATGGATTAATATAATTTTTTTTTGACTTGTTATTTTTAAGATATGATGATAGATTATTTACGGAACACAGTGCGACTTTTTTGTGGTTAGTCACTTTCCTTTTATCCATTCGGATTTGCCGTTCGGACAAAATTAGGAGGTGGCTTATGGTTTATGAACATCATTTAACGATATTTATATTAATGCTGGTTACAGCAACCATAATTTTTTATATAAAAAAATAACCACCTGATTGCCGCAGGTGGTTATTTAAAAAGATATTCTTTTAATCCACAGGACTAATCACAATTAGTCCCTGTGTTCTGCTATTAATATAATCAATATTTTATATCTTTTCAAGTTCTTTTTCTAATTTTTCAATATTAGTTCAGTTTAAAATAGTATTCAATCATAACACCAAAATAAAATAATGGAGTGTAAATATGATATTTACTGTTGCAAATCAAAAAGGTGGGGTTGGCAAGACCACTTTCTTAATTAATTTTGCCTATTATTTAAAAGATTTTAAAAATAAATCTGTATTGGTAATAGATACAGACACACAGGCTAATTGTTCATATTCATTAGGTAATGCTAATATTATTGGTAATGCTTATTCTCTTTTTATAGAAGATGTAGATATTTTAGCGGCTAAAATTTTAGAGACAGAGATAAGAAAAGATGAAATAAATCTTTTCAAATCAACTATTGATTTGTCAAATGAAGATGAATTGGATACACCTATTAACTATATGCAAAATCTAAAATATCTATATACTTTATTTGATTGTATACTTATAGATACTGCCCCTGTGCTGTCTAAAAAACTGATATATTCACTTCAATTTTCAGATTATGTAATAACACCTATTGAGCTTGAGATATATTCATTACAAGGTTTATCTTTGATGCTTAATACAATATTTAATATAAAAAAGAATGTAAATAAAAATATGTCTTTTCTTGGTGTTCTTCCATCAAGAGTTATAACCACTAATAAAAGACAAAGTAGAAATTTAGATAAACTATATGCTGAATATGGTCAGGAATTATTCTTACCTTTTATAAGATATAGAAATGATTTAGCAAATGCGAGTGCAAATCAAGTTTCTTTTTTTAAAACAAACTCAAAACATAAGAAAGAATTGATAAATGTATTTGATACAATATATGCAAAAATGTAATGAGGTGGAAAATGGATTTTTTAAAAGATATAAAAAAAACAAGTGAATTACTAATGAATGATAGCGAAGAAAAATATCAAGAAATTAATATTGACGAGATAAAAGTAGATCCATGTCAGCCTAGAAAGAATTTTGATAATATAGAAGATTTAGCAGAATCAATTAAGTTACATGGGGTGATTTCTCCTATCACCGTATTTAAGACTGATAAAATGGACTTTTACAGGCTATGTTTAGGTGAAAGGCGGTATAGAGCAGCTAAGCTGGCAGGATTAAAATCAATACCTGCTGTTGTAATTAATTATGTGATTAAAGACTTATTTGAAAAGCAACTAGTAGAAAATGTTCAAAGAGAGGAATTAAGTTTTGATGAGATCGCAGAAACAATCAAACATTTAGTTGATGTTAAAAAAAAGAAAAAGAAAGATATTGCACAGTCTTTATCTAAAAGTAATTCATATGTTACTCTATACTATAATTATGCAAAAATTGATGATGATATAAAAAAATTACTTACGCCAAAAACAAAAGATATTACTTTAATTGTAGAAATTAATAAATTTCTGAATAATGCTGAACCAGATATATTTGCAGCAGCACTTGATTATATTAACAGTATTGATAATATTAATAGGAATATTATTGATAAATTAAATAGTTTATCAGAAAATAATGGTGAACCAGTTATTACTGATGACGATTTAGTTAGACCAAATATTGAAGATTATTTAGATGAACCAGTAGAAACTAGTAACAATACTAAATTCAATGAAGTATCTCAACAATTAGAAACTGTTGAAACAGATAATGATGAATTAATAATAGAGAATACTCAACATAATACTAGTGATAATGAATATAATAATGTAACAACTGTAATACAAAATGAATTAGCAGAGCAAATAATATCACAAAAAATATATCTTGATACTAAAACATCAGAAATATGTAAATTTGATGGTAATGTGATTATGAAACTTAGCAGTAATACATCTAAAAGGCTTATCCAGCAAAATAAAATAATTAATTTTTTAAAAGATATAGATACTTATATTGTTCCATATTTTAATGAGTAAAGTGTATGATAAGTAAAGATATTTATGCAGAATTAAGAATAATTATTGATAAGAATAAAAAAGTATATTCTAAAATCAATGGTGATATAAGTAGTTTAATTTTTATGCACAATGTTGCACTGCATGAAATTTTAAAGCTGCTTGAAAAAGACTTAAAAGATGGAGGAATTGACTTTTTCAAAGATGTTATGCTTTCTACATATTCAGAGCTAATAGAGGCTGATGGTAGTGCTGAAAGAATAAAATTATTAAATCAAAGGTGAAGATAATGAGTAAAATATATAAAATTGATGATGCAGAGTTTGAAGAATTAATCAAAACTATTGCTTTAAATAATGAATCCATCATTGAAAATAATGACCCTGTTTTAATGTTTTATACTATTGCAAAATATGTTTTTAAAGAATATGCAAGCGAACTTGATAATAATATTGATAGTATAGGACACCAGCAGAGAGATATTATTGATGAATTTAAAATTTATTTAGATGATAAAAAGCTTGAAAATGATAAAGAATTTCTTTCAAAAATGCAACTACTTATTAACGAAATTAAAAAATCAACTGATGAAAAATTAAAGGAAACTCTATATTTTATTGCTGATAAAATAGATAAATTAAACAAAGCTAATGAAGAAAAAAATAGTTTACTATTCACAAGTAATTTTTATGTAAAATTATTACTATCTGGCAATATTATACTTTCATTACTTATAATGTATTTGGTGTTTTAATGCTTTTGGTAATTTCCTTGCTGTATTTAACAAAAAACAGCAAGGAGTTACACTATGACAAAATTAGAAATTTTAAAGCAAATCACTGATTTAACATCTATATTAATTTCAGGTAATATAGATAATGGCGAAATCACATTAGAGAGGTTTATTGAGGATACTTATATCCCTTTTCAAAAAAATGCTAAAACAGATAGAAATTTTAGAGATATACTTGGTAAATTAAAAATAATTACAAGCTATTCATTCGTTAAAAAAAATATTATTGATATAACAGAAAATGATATTATAAATTTCTTTCATCTTTTAAAAAAGGACAGAAAGATTACACAAGCTACTCAAAATCGCTATCGTTCTTGTTTAAGCCATATATTTAATACTGCACTTAAAGATAAAGTGATAAAGGAAAATCCAATAAAATATATAAAAAAATACAAAGAGGAAAGCAGAAACAGGGCATTAAATGAATTTGAAGTGAATACTCTACTTGAAGCCTGTAAAAAAAGTAAGAATAAAGAGCTTTATTATATAGTTTTAACGGCATTATATACTGGTATGAGATACAGCAATATAGTAAATATGAAAAAATCAAAAATTCAAGGTAATATCTACCAGCTTGATGGAAGTGAAACAAAGTCAGGTAAGGGGCAGTTTATATGTTTGCATCAAGACTTGCTTGATGAATTAAATAAATATATGCTTGAATATGATAATGGTGAATATATTTTTAAAACAAAAGAAGTAAAAAGGTCTTTTACAACTGCATTAAAGCAGTCAGATATTAAATTTTTCAGATTTCATGATTTAAGGCGAACTTTTGCAACTACTCTTTTACACAATGGCACCAATATTAAAGTCATACAGCACATGCTAGGACACAGCTCTATTGCAATGACAGAGCGATATTTGGCAAATGATGGAAAAAAAGAACTTGACGCAATTAATAAATTATGCTTTATAAATAGAAGCTAGAAAAAATAATAATTGGAGAATATTCATGTTTAAGTCTTATTCATAAATAAAGTGTTCATGTATTGTTTGCCTCTGTAGCTCAGTTGGATAGAGCGACGGATTCCTAATCCGCAGGTCACAGGTTCAATTCCTGTCAGGGGCATTTAATATTATATTTTTAAGTGGCAAGGGTTAACCTTGCTTTTTTTATTTTAGAAGTATATAGTAAAATATAAAAAGAAAATGGGAAAATAATTTATGGAAAACAAAAAAGAAATTTTAGAAAACATTATTAACCGTAAGTTTGAATCTAGGTTAGAGCTTTCTGCTTTAAAAAAACAAATTGAGTTAAATTTACTTGATGAAATTATTGAAGAAAGTTTATTTGATGATGATGAAATCTACTGCTATGTATTTGCAATTAATCACAATGCAGAAAACCACCCAGTTCATATTATTGCCTATGAAATAGAAGAAGGCAAAGTAAAAAGCCATGTTTGCTGTAAAAAAATAGATGAAGAAAAACTTGAAGTTTTTGATTACGCTTTTTCTATTAAAGAAGCAAGAAAAATAGCAGCTTCTTTGCAGGATAAAAAATTATTTGAAGATTATAAAATAGATTTCTGTGGCACATGTGTATCTAAACTCTATGGCGAATTTGATGATTAATTATTTTACTATTATATAGTATTTTAGGGGCAGAGCATAAAACTCTGCCCTTTTTTATTGTTAAATAAATATATTACTTACAATAAGGTAGCAAATATTTAATATATTGTAAAAAATAAATTAAAATTTATATTTATGAAAGTTTTCAATTAATGACATCTATTGTCGCTTTATACATTATATTAAGTGTGTAAGGTGTCATATGAAAAAATTATTTATACTCTTTATTGTTTTATTTACTTATTCTTTTTCTTTATATGCAGAAGAATTTCCCCATACTAATGAGTCTTTTTCTAAATCCAAAAAGCAGATGAAGCAGGTTTATTATGATAATCAGTTTACATTTTACTGTAACTGTATATATGATTATAAAAAGGAAAAAGGCAGAGAAAAAATGGTAGTATATAATGATAGTTGTGGTTATAAGCCTAGAAAAAATAAAAAGCGTGGTGAAACTATTGAATGGGAGCATATTATGCCAGCTTACAGGTTTGCATCTGGCATGCAGTGCTGGAATGAAAAAATATGCATAGATAAAAACGGCAAATCATATAAGGGAAGAAAATGCTGTGAAAAGGTGGATAAAAAATTTCGTATAATGCAGGCAGATATGTATAACCTTGTGCCAAGTGTTGGGGAGCTAAATGGAGATAGAAGTAATTATTCATATGGTATAATAGATGGGGAAGCAAGGCTGTATGGAGAATGTGATTTTGAAGTAAGTGGAAAAAAAGCAGAACCAAAAGAAGATATTAGGGGAGATATTGCACGAACATATTTTTATATGGAAGAAACATATAATATAGAATTAACTGATGAAGAAAGGCAGTTATTTATCATGTGGGATAAACTTGATAATATTAGCCAGTGGGAGAAAGTGCGTGCTGAAAGAATAAAAGAAATTCAAGGTAATGAAAATAAATTTATAAAATAGCTAAAGTAAAATTAATAATAGACGATAATAGCAATATAAGGGAAGCAGATTAAACAATAACTGCTAAAAAAACTTTAAAATAAATTGAAAAAAATGCTAAAGTAATTTTAAAGTTAACCGATAACAAGAGTGTGAGGCAGAAAAGATAAAAAAAAGCCTTACAAAAAAACTTAAAAGATAAGTAAAAAAATACTAAAGTAAAATTAAACTTATCCGATAAGTAAAGTGTGAAGGAAGAACAAAGGCTTACTTAGAAAAAGGAGCAGTTCTTTATCACTATTTAAAAAGTATAATAATAAGATATATAAAGTGGAAAGTATATATCTTAATGTAATAAGGTATCAAAAGAATTGAGCCGATAGGGAAATATCCTTGTCGGCTTTTTTTGTAGCCTTATGAAAAAATTAAAAATAAGTGTATTAAAATAAAGTGTAAGTATTTTATACACAGCTGTTACAGGTATCAAAAGAATTGGGCCCACAAGGAAATATCCTTATGGGCTTTTTTTTGTAACAGCAAATATGCAAGGACGAATATTTTAGATTATATTTTACTAATATCTTTGCGTAAACAGGAAGTGGAGAGCCTGCAAGGAAAAGTAAAATTCATAATCGCAACTAACAATTACTTTTTAAAAGATGCAAAAATTTATGCAATGAAAATGCGTCAAAAAGTAAGAAAAAGAAAATGGCACTAAAAAACACTAATTTTATAAGTAATTTGGAGAGATTACTTATATGAAAACTGGAGGAAATCATGGCACTTTCAATCGTAAACAACCCAACGGCAATCGGCGCACAAGGTGGCGTTAATAATGTAAACAATGCTCTCGCAAAAACAATAAAATCTTTATCAACTGGTTTAAGAATTAACACAGCAGCAGATGATGCTTCAGGTTTAGCAGTATCTGAAAAATTAAGAGGTCAAATTTCTGGTTTAGGAAAAGCAGCTACAAACGCACAAGATGCAATTAGTATGTTACAAACTGCAGAAGGTGCAATGGGCTCTATGACTTCTATGGTTCAACGTATAAGGGAGCTTGCAGTTCAAGCAGGTGACCCAGCTTATACTACAAACGATAGAGCAATGCTTCAACTTGAAGTAGACCAATTAAAAGATGAAATAGATAGAGTTTCAAACTCTGCAGAATTCAACACTAAAAAATTATTAAATGGTGATGCAGCAGCAATATGGTCAGCAAGTTCAGATGATATTGAAGCAATAGTTAAAGGAGCACCAGCAGAAGGCAACTATAAACTTACTTATGATGTAGACCCTGGTCAAAACTCAGTTTACAAATCAAACATTATGAGACTTGGCGAAGGTCAAATGTCATACGATATTAACACAAACGGCACAAGCATTACTAAATTTGATAATATTCAAGGTATGCTTAGAGGAAGTGATGTAACTGTTACAGTAAAAGGCACAGCAGCAACAACAGCTTCAGCAGTTTTAACTGGTGCAACTGGTAATATGTCAGCAGCATTTACAGCAGCAGGTTTTCAAGGTGCAAGTGCAGCAGTAACTGGTAATAACTCATACACTATTGAAATTGAAGCAGTAGGCTCAAAAACAGCAGCTAATACAGCAGCACAGATTAAATTCCGTGTAATGAACACGAAAACTGGTGAAATAAGCGAATGGCAAACAGCAACAGTAGGTGCAAATGGTGGTATAATTGGTGGCTCTAGTTCTGCAACATTTAGAAACTTAGTAGGTATTACAAACAGCGTATTTGCAGGTAGTGCTACAGCTACATTTAATGCAGCAGCAACATGGGAAGATGGTGACAGAATGCTTGTAAGTGTAGGCGGTGCAAGAGCTTCTTCATCTGGTGCAGCAACTATACAAATTGGTTCAACTGGAGCAACAATGCATATTACTGCAAATGCAACAAACCCAGAAAGCCCAACTAAACATACTATATATACAGCACAAATGGACGAAGCAGGTAATGTTTACTATGGCTCTATGGAAATAACACTTGAAAAAGGTAAAGTAGTATCAGGAACAGCTTCTATAGATATACTTGGAACTGGTGATGTGGCTTCAAAATATACAAAACTTTCACAACTGGAGCAGTTTACCAATAATGATGGAAGAATGGTGCTTTCAAATACACAAGAAATCACTATCTATGCAGGTAATGGTAAAACAGCAAAAGTTACTCTTGAAGGAAGTGATACAATTGCAGATTTAGAAGATAAATTATCATCAGCAATTATTGAACAACTTGGAATGGGTGCAGCTAATGATAACCCAAATGCAACAAATGTTAATAGAAATTTAGTAAAATATGTTGAAACTCCAACAGGTGGCGACCATGCAGTTCAAGGTACATTTGTAATCCAAACTGCAGTATTAGGTGAAGATTCAAACTTAACATTTGTAGGTGATGAGGCAGTTTTAACAGCACTTGGTGTAACACAAATTCAAGAAGCAGCTGATTCAGCATTAAATGTAAGAGTAAACGACGCCCACAACGGACAGTTTATAGGTGAAGATACTATTACAGATGGCAGATTAAGAAATGTAATTCAAGGTGTAGATGTAAATATAGCACCAGAATCAGCAGCAGATGTAAACTTTGTAGATGGTAAAATGGTATTTACAGATAAAGCAGGAAGCCAAGTAAACTACTTACACATTAAAGATAATGCAACAAAAGCAGCAGTAGGTGCAAACGAAGGACAAATTATAGATATATCCATAGGCAGATTAGATACAGTAGGTATGGGTATAGAAGGTGTAAACGTAGCAACATTTGATGGAGCACAAAAAGCATTATCAAAACTTGATATGGCATTAGAACAAATTTCAGCAGCAAGAGCTGTAGCTGGTGCACAAATGAACAGGTTAGAATACACAATTAACAACCTGAACACAACAAGGGAAAACATGGTATCAGCAGAAAGCCGCATAAGAGATTTAGATATAGCACAAGCATCAAGCGATTTAGCTTCACAACAAGTGTTATTACAATCAGCAACTGCAATGCTTGCACAAGCTAACCAAATCCCAAGTTATGCAGCACAGTTATTACAATAAGTATAAAAAACTCCCCCTTGCAAAAGGGGGAGTATAAAAAACCTTTGGCTTTTGCAAAATATCTTAAATAAAAGGTGATTTACAAAATCCAAAGATATATGTAAGGCAACTCTCCACTGCCTAGCATATATTCCAAACAAAAGTGTAGTGCCAATACACGAAAAAAAAGGGTTTAGGTCCTCCAGCCTAAACCCTTTTTTTATTATTATATATTTATGTTAAAATCATACTACAAGCCAATTTTTACTGCAACACATATATTATTTATTTTATAACTTATCTATTATTTCCTGTAATGTTGTAATAAACCTGCTTACATGGTAGCCATCACATACTCCGTGATGCACCTGCACAGAAACAGGCATAATAAATCTGCCGTTTATGTTTTCATATTTGCCGAAAGTAAAAATTGGCAAAAGATAATCATATCCTTTTAAAAGGTTTAGATTAAAGCCTTCAAAATGAAGCAGTGGCAAGGCAGATATTGGAAATATATTTTCAGGCATATTTGCTTTTGGGTTCATTTGCAAGCTGTTTTTATATACTTTAATATCTTCATTATATGATTTAATAAATTCTTGGAGATTACTATTATATGGTGTCCATAAATTAAAAAATGTTTCTGTATTACTATTTAGCACTGTGTAACAAGGCAACATTTCATTATATACCACAAGTTCATGCTGGCTGTTATAAGCTGTTCTAAATTCTTCATATATATTGACAGTAGAAGTTACAGCAAAAATACAGGAAGGGTAAAACTTGTAGTTTTTGTTTTTAATATTACTTACATCTATTTTGCATGTTATACTGTATGTACATGGTATATCTTTTGTAAAGTGGTTAAAATATTCTTTACGTTTATAAGTGTTTAAATCAATTATTTTATAATTCACTGCATATTCCTTATACTATGTAAAAGGGGGTGTTTTCACCCCCATTATAGAGCGAGTAGTTATGATTTTTGGTTAGCCATTAACTGCTGTTCTACTATTGACTGCTGATTTACCACATTTTTTTCATTTGTGGTAGCCTGCTGTGCTGCCATAGACCGCTGGTTAACCATTGCTTTTTGGTTTTCCCTTACTTTCATAATAAGGTTTAAGTAAAGGTCTGCTGGATACTGCCCAATAACTTGATTTGTTTTATTATTGACTATTTGTAATACAGAAACATTAGTTCTTTCATCAATATAGTAGTTACGTTCAAGATGTTCTTTACGTAACGATTGTTGTAGAGCCGCAATTGCTTCTTTAGTATAGTCAATACTTTGGGTATTAGCTTGTTGAACTTGTGCTTGAGTGCTTGAAGCAGCAGACTGCTGGTTACTTTTTGCATTTTGAACCTGAGCATTTTCTGCTGTTCCTGCTGTTTTATTGTTATTATTACTACTTACCACAGCACTATTTTTATCACCTGCACTAGTTTTTGTGCTTTTCCCATTTTTTGTAGCATTGTTACTAGGCGATAACGTAACTGCGGTTGTTCCGCTCATTATATTAATCATCTTTGCCACCTTAATTTAAAGCTTTTTAGCTTATTTTAGTTATGCAAATAGTTTCTTATGATACTTGACTTGATTCGCATATATGCATCCCTGCACTGTTTACTCTTTTAAAAAAGAGCATAAATTTTTCGGGTTTTTCCCTAATGCCATCGGTATTTCGCTAATATAGACCGGTGTTGTTCACCTGATTTTAATAATTTCCACAGACTCCATTCGGATAAATTATGCTTTTACAAGCTATTAGCCTGCTTCCATGCTTTTAAGGCAAAATTCCTTCTAAGCCATATACCGATATAAAGCTGTTTATTTCATTCAAGCCCTCGCTCCAAAGCTTGATAAGCTAATACAAAAAAAGCTAAGGCAACATTATATAACCTTGGCTTACGTGTTGTAATAACCTATAAACATAACTTTACACTATATAATATATAAAAATATATTAAATTGTCAAGAAATATTGTAATTTACATATATAAAGTAAAAAATTCTTGATTTTTTAATATCATTATATAAGATATCCTAACAAAATATAAGGAGGGTATAATGGGGTTTTTTGATATGTTTATACCAAAGGATATTAATGGAGAGTATGCTAAAGCTTGTGAAGATGAAGGCAGTGTTATATTAGATGTTCGCACTGTTTCTGAATATAAAGGCGGGCATATTCCTAAAAGTGTAAATATTCCAGTAGATGAATTGGAAAAAGTATATGCAAACTATGATAAATCTACTCATTTATACGTATATTGTTTAAGTGGGGCAAGAAGTGCTTCTGCTGTTAGAGCACTTAAAAACAATGGCTATGAGTTTGTGGTAGATATGGGTGGTATAGGTAGATACCACGGAGAAATTGAGCGTTAAAAATTTTCCAATTTTTTAATAATTTCTTCATATGTAATATTCTCATTAATTTCCAATGTTTTATTACGGGAAGAAAGACCAGAAGTTATTTCGATACTAGTTTTTGGAATATTTAAAAGTTTTGAAAATAGTTTTATAATTTCACTATTGGCAGCGCCATCAACAGGTGGTGCTGTTATTTTTATTTTTGGCATATCATTATAAAGCCCAGCGTAGCCTGCTTTTTTCGCACTAGGTTGTATATATATTTTTATTTTCATATTATTCTCATTTGATTTACTAATATAATTATATATAAATTTATGAAATATTTCTATTTATTTTTTTAAATTTTAATTATATAAGATATTTTATTAAGTTTTATTATGGAGATATTATGAAAGCAGGTATTATTGGTGCTACAGGCTATACTGGTGTGGAACTTGTGAAAATTATATTAAAACATGAAAAACTAGAACTATCTGTTATCACTTCTGAAAGTTATGCAGGCAGGAAATTTTCTGAAATATACCCAGCAATGTATGGAATGTGCGATATGGTATTAGAAGAAAATAATATAGAAACCATCAGCCAAAAGGCAGATGTGTTTTTCTTATGCCTGCCTCATAAAGCAGCCATGGAAACAGCAGGTATTCTTTATAATAAAGGTAAAATTGTAATAGATTTAAGTGCAGATTTTCGCATTAATGATAAAGAGTTGTATGAAGCCACATACGGCGTAGAGCATACTGCCTCAGAGCTTTTGAAAAAGGCAGTTTATGGTCAGGCAGAAATATTTACAGAGCAGATTAAAAAAACAACCTTAATTGCAGGGGCTGGCTGTTACCCAACATCTATTATTACTCCATTATACCCACTTTTAGAAAATAATATAATAGATGATAACCAGTTTATAATAGCAGATAGTAAATCTGGTGTAAGTGGTGCAGGCAGGAAGCCAACATTAACAAATATTTTTTGTGAAGCTAATGAAGATTTAAAACCATACGGTATTTTTTCCCACCGTCATAATGCAGAGATTGACCATATTTTATCACGTGCAAAAAATAATACCCATGTAATATTTACTCCACATCTGCTTCCTATAAACCGTGGCATATTATCTACTATTTACATAAAAACTCATAAAGATAAAAAAGAAATAGAAAATGCTATAAAATCAAAATATAGTGGCAGATTTTTTGTTCGAGTGAAAGATGATATACCTGCTATAAGGTATGTTGCACATACTAATTTTATAGATATTGCAGTATTTAAAAAAGATGATACTGCCATAATAGTAACAGCTATTGATAACCTTTTAAAAGGTGCTTCAGCTCAAGCTGTGCAGTGTTACAATATACTGCAAAATATTGATGAAAAAACAGGATTAATATAAGTATATATGGAGAGATGAAATGCTAGGAAAAGTAAGTTATGGTGGTGTTACAACACCGATAGGTTTTAGAGCAGCTGCTGCTAATGCTAATATAAAAGGAAAAAATTTAGAACGAGTGGACTGTGGCTTAATTTATAGTGATAACCCATGTGCATATGCAGGTGTATTTACATCCAATGTGGTAAAAGCTGCCCCAGTTTTATATGATATGGAATTATTATCAAAACAGGCAGATATTAGGGCAGTATTTGCAAATTCTGGTAATGCTAATGCCTGCACAGGTGCAGCAGGTCTTAAAGCATGCAGTGATATAGCAGCTGCTTATGCTGATGTTTTAGATATTAAGGCAGACAATATTTTAATTGCATCAACTGGTGTAATAGGTATCCCTTTACCAGTAGAGAGGATAGTAAGTGTAAAAGAAGTGCTTGTAGATGGTTTAGCTGATGATAAAGGGCTTGATTTTGCAAAAGCTATAATGACAACAGATACTACTGTTAAAGAAACTGCAATTTGTGTGGAAACAAAAAGTGGGCTTATAACAATAGGTGGCTGCACAAAGGGTGCTGGTATGATTTCCCCAAGCCTTGCAACTATGCTTACATTTATTACAACTGACGCAATGATAGAACGCCATTTACTTCAAAAAGCTTTAATGGAATGTGCAGAAGTTACATTTAACAGAGTAACAGTAGATGGTGATATGAGCACAAATGATTCTATCATTATGCTTGCAAACGGTATGAGTGGAGCCATTGTAACAGAAGAAAACTATGAAGAATTTAAAGAAGGGCTTTTTACATTAATGAATTACCTTGCAAAACAGATAGCACTAGACGGGGAAGGTGCAAGCAGAATGATTACTATTGAAGTAAAAAATGCTGCTACTATGGAAGAAGCCAAATTATGTGCATCAAAAATAGCTAATTCTCCCCTTGTAAAAACAATGTTTACAGGCTGCGATCCTAACTGGGGCAGGCTTATGGCTTCAGCAGGGGCAAGTGGTGCTAAATTTAACCCGGAAAAAGTAGATATTTATTTTAATGATTTGCATTATGTATCAAAAGGAATAATTATTGATTACGCTCTTGAAGATAAAGCTTATGAAATTATGAAAGAATTACAGTATACTATTACCATAGATTTAAATGCAGGAAACTGCAGCACAAAATTTTACACATGTGATTTAACTCAAGATTATATTAAAATTAATGCAGACTACAGGAGCTGATTTTTTTGAGTAAGCCAAAGTTTCAAATAAATCTATCAGATATATCCCAAAAGCCCGGCGTTTATATGTTTATGGACGCAAAGGGTAGGGTTATATATGTAGGTAAAGCCAAGAATTTACGTAACAGGTTATCATCATACTTTAATGCAGGTGTTAAAACTATTAAAACTGAAAAAATGTTAACCCATGCATCAAATGTAAAAACTATTGTTACAGAAAATGAAGTGGAAGCATTTTTGTTAGAAGCAAATCTTATTAAAACAGAAATGCCAAAATATAATATTTTACTTAAAGATTCTAAAGGCTATCCATATGTTAAGCTTACTAATGAGGAATACCCACGTTTGATTTTTACAAGGCAGACTAACGATGAAGATGCCACTTATTTTGGTCCATTTGTAAATGTTGGTGATTTAAAGCAGATAATAGAAATGCTTTTGCACACATTTCCATTACGGACATGTTCAACATACAGGCTGAAAGAAGGTAAAATATGCCTTAAGTATCAAATAAAAAAATGCCCTGCCCCTTGTGAAAATTTAATAAGCCATGAAGATTATATGAAAACTGTATTATCAATAAAAGAATTTTTTAAAGGTAATATAGATGAAGTAAAGGATATATTAACAAAGCAAATGAAGATGTATGCATCAAACCTGGCTTTTGAAGAGGCTGGCAAGGTTAGGGATAGAATTTTATCACTTGATAAACTTTTTTCTAAACAGTCGGTATCTAATATATCTGATGAACGAAATATTGATGTGTTTTACAAGCACAGCATATCAGGAGTTACAGGGATTACGCAAATTTTTGTGCGAAGTGGTAGAATGATAGGTGTATCCACCCATTTTTTTGATGACAGCGAAGATGAGCTTTTAGAGCGTTTTGTTATGCAGTTTTACTCTAAAACACTCCAGTTTCCAGAATATATTGCTTTAGCAGGTGATGAATATGATGATACTTTAGAAGAAGCATTATCAATGATGGCAGGTAAAAAAGTATATATTAGAAAGCGTGGTATACAAGGCTTAATAGATTTAGCAAAAAATAATGCCCAGTTGCAGACAGAAACTTATCTTCAGAAAGTAGGCGAACGTAAAGATGTATCAAAACGTTTGGCAGACCTTATAAAACAGGAGCAGGTATCCCGTGTGGAATGTATCGATATATCCCATTTAGGTGGTAATTTTACTGTTGGAGTATCTGTTGCTGCTGTTAATGGAGAATTTGCAAAACAGTATTATAGAAAATATAAAATTAAGACTGCTGAAAATGATGATTTTAAATCTATGTGCGAGCTTTTTTTAAGAAAAGGTGAAAATATAGCAGAAGGTAGCGAAGAGCAGGCAGATTTATATATAATTGACGGTGGTTTAGGTCAGCTTAATTCTGCCATAAAAGCAGCAGAACTTTCAGGAATAACAGCACCTTTTATATCTATTAGTAAAAGCAGGTCATTACGCCCTCAAAAACATGAATTTGAAACAACTATAGAACAAATCCATATTCCTAATAGAAAAAACCCTGTTATAATGAAGAAAAATGACCCACTGCTCCATTTTATTCAACATATAAGAGATGAAAGCCACAGGTTTGCAATAACATATTCAAGAAGCTTAGCTTTAAAAAACATAACAAAATCACCACTTCTACAAATAGAAGGTATGGGAGAAAAACGCTTAAAACAACTTTTAACAGCTATACCAGATATTCATACACGGTCAGATTTAACTGTTAATATTATTAAAGATTATGGGAAAATACCTGAAGATTTAGCTGAAAAAGTCCTGCAATTTATCCAAAAAGAACAATCTAAAAATAAATAACACTGTTATATTTCTAAAAAAATATTGACATTATCTCATTGCAAATATAATATAATATAAATCACATCTTATTAATCTTAAAAAAATACATATCAGTTTTGGAGGGCCTATGTTCGGAAGTGGTGCATATAAAGAGAAAATTTTAGATGACATTATCAATATCTTAAAAGATGTTAAAAAGACAGGCTCCAAAGAAGTTGTTGATAAAAATAAACATTTATTTTTAGGCAAATATTCTGAAATTCCAGCCCTTCTTTCTAATATATTAAGTGATTTTGAAGAAAAAAACACAGGTGTAACTCAAGAGCAGGTAGAAGCATTAGAGCAAAATATGAAAGCAGAAATGAATGAAAAGTGTATGCATCTTGAAGAGCAGACATTAATGGTGGAATCATCTAATGACGGCTTATGGTATATGCATTTTCCAAAAGATGGTAATGTAAATGTGGATACGCCTTTTATGTGGTCTGATAAGTTTAGAAGAATGTTAGGTTATAAAGATACGGAAGATTTTCCTAATGTTTTAGGAAGCTGGTCATTAAAACTGCACCCAACAGAACATGATGCTATTTTTGCAGCATTTGCTGCATCTCTTGCTGATAAAACTGGGCAGACACCGTATGATGTTAAGTATAGATTAAAGATGAAAAGTGGTGAATACAGGTGGTTTAAAGCAACAGGCACAGTAAAAAGAGATGCCAATGGCAATCCACTTATGATTGGTGGCTCTTTAACAGATATTGATGATGAAGTAAAAAATGAGTTTGAACTGGAAAAAGCGCTTGTTAGGTTTAATTATTCTCAAACTATGGTAAGTGATGGTGTATGGAGTGCAAGGCTTTATGACAAATCAAAAAATATAAAAGACAGTCAAAACAGGTTTTGGTGGTCATCTCGTTTTAAAGAGCTTTTAGGATATAAAGTTGATGAAGAACCAGAAAACCATGTAAAAACACTGCTTGGAGTTATCCATAGAGATGATATTGAAAATGTAGAAAAAGCTTTTGATGAACTATTAAATAGTAAAGATTTACAATATTACTTTGATATGGAAATAAAAATGAAAACAGGTGAAGATGGCAGTTACGAATGGTTTCGCCTGCAGTGTAAACGCCAAAGTGATGCCAGTGGAGACCCACTGCGTATCGTTGGTGTTTTAAGTAACATAGAATCATTAAAAAACCAGGCAAGAATGAGAGAGATAGAACAATCTCAGGCAGAGCTTGCCAATAAAAACTTAAATGATATTACAAGTATTATTAAAGTTATTGATGATATTGCAAACCAAACAAACCTGCTTGCATTAAATGCAGCAATTGAGGCAGCAAGAGCAGGGGAACATGGACGTGGTTTTGCTGTTGTTGCAGATGAAGTAAGAAAATTAGCTGAAAAAACAGCAGACTCTACAAAACAGATTAATGAAATGCTGCAGGAAAATAACAGGCTTTCGGAGCAGCTTGCAAATAAGATGTAATAAAAAACATCTTATTTTCTGCAATATATAAGGTATCAACATTTTAGCCTAATGGACAAGTTTCATTAGGCTTTATTTTTACAGTTAGTTATCCTATGTAAATCATTTATTGCTTTTGTAAAACATATTAAGTTAAAAAAGCCTAATGAATTATTCATTAGGCTTAAAATATTATTATTTTACAGTTTCTAAATTATATTCAGTGCTTCCAAAGCCTATTTTTTTAGCATGGGTAAAGCTGTCTTGTGGATTTAGATGAGGCCAGCTTTCTTGGAATACATCTTTTCCTGCTGTTTTACATACTAAATCATAGCTTGCTTTATCAATTGCTACTGGGTCAGTAGAAGCCATAAAGCCTAAATCATGCACAAGTGGAGCATCATTTCCACCGTGGCAGTCGCATGCTGGCACAATAGAAGTAAGCACATTTACATATACTACTTCTTTAAAATGGTTATGAACTGCAGCAGCATATTCTACTATTTTTTGCTGCAATGTATCACAAGCCACATTAAAATCAGTGCTTATTGCATGCTCTGGGCAGGCAGAAATACACATGGCACAGCCAACACATTTATCATCAATTGTAGCATGTTTTGAAATAGTAATAGCTCCAGCATCACAGGCTATTTTACACCTGCCACAGGCTGTGCATAAATGTGGGTCAACCACAGGACGAACACTTGAATGCATTTCATTTTTACCAGCACGGCTTGCACATCCCATAGCCAAATTTTTCATAGCACCACCAAAGCCTGTCATTTCATGACCTTTAAAGTGGCTTATTACAAATAATTTATCTGCACTGGCAATGGCTGCTGCTATTTTTGCATCTTTATATATTTCACCATTAGGCACAGCAAGTGGAGTATAAAGCTCACCTTTTAAGCCGTCTGCAATAATAATAGGTGTTTGAAGTGTAGAGTATCCAAAACCATTAAGATTTGCATTATGCAGGTGGTCAACAGAGTTTGTTCTCATACCAACATATAAAGTATTAGTATCTGTTAAAAATGGTTTTGTCCCAATCCTGTTTAATGTTTCTAGTATAGGACGAAGATATATAGGGCGTAAAAAAGCAGTATTACCATACTCTCCAAAGTGAAGTTTTACAGCAGTAATATCATCTTTACCGTAAATATTTGTAACACCACATTTATTAATAAGTTTTTTAATTTTATTAAGTGGTGACTGGTTCATATTACAAACCATACTTGAATAATAAACATTTGCACTCATTTCAAACCTCTTATTTTTGCACAATTATTTTACGGATTTACTATATCAACTTAAATAAAAAATTTCAATATTTTTATATATTAAAATACATTACAGTAAATTCTAAAAACGATTGCAACAAATTAAGCAGTCATTAAAGTTCTCATAAAAAATATCATTAGCCGATTTATAATTAAATAATTTTCTAGGATAATTATTTATCCAGTCTTGTATTTTTTTAATATAAGCAACTGA
>CASEIN010000025.1 GCA_949287985.1 Mucispirillum schaedleri
AATTTAAAATAGAACTTGATAAATATATAAATTATTATAATAATGATAGAATTAAATACAGATTAAATGGCTTGAGTCCTGTAAAATACAGAACTCAAACCGTATAATTTTAAATCTGTCCAAAAATTTGGGTTCGCCTCAATTACAGGGTATTTTTTATATTAATCCATATAGAAAATCCTTGTATATACGTATAAAAATAACAAATTTGAAAAAAAATAGATAAAACTTGTGCATTTTTACTTTGCAATATTTTTATATCGTGATATGATACTAAACTTAAATGATTAGTAAAGGAGCATTATGGATAATCCGTTTCAGTTAGATTTTCATACATTAATAGAAAAAGCAGATAAAATAAGACAGGAAAAATGGGGGAAGAAAGTTTTTTTTGTTCGCAATCTGCATTTAAATTATACAAATATATGTGTAAGCCATTGTAAATTTTGTGCCTTTTCTAAAAATAAAAATGAAGATGGCTCATATAATATGTCAAAAGATGATGCTGTTAAATACGTGGCAGAAAAAGGTAAAGATGCCAGAGAAGTTCATATCGTTGGTGGTCTTCACCCAGATTACCCTTTTGAATATTATAAAGATATGGTTCATGCATTAAAAACAAATTTCCCAGAGAAAGTAATAAAATCTTTTTCTGCAGTAGAGATTGATTATTTTACAAGGATTTCAAGAAAAAATGTTTCGCAGGTTTTAAAAGAGCTTAAAGAAGCAGGGGTTGAAATGCTGCCTGGTGGTGGTGCTGAAATATTTGCAGAACATGTTAGAAACCAAATATGTCCTGAGAAAATACCAGCTTCAAGATGGCTTGAAATACACGCAACAGCCCATGAAGAAGGGCTTACAACAAACGCTACAATGCTTTATAGTCATTTAGAAAATGATGATGATAAATTCCAGCATTTACTTGCTTTAAGGGATTTACAGGAAAAATCTTTAAGTAAAGGTTTAACTGGTTTTTCTGCCTTTATTCCTTTATCATTCCAACCAGATGATACATTTTTAGATGGTAAATTCCATGCAACAGGTGTAGAAGATATAAAAACTGTTGCCAGTGCAAGAATTGTTTTAGAAAATATACCACACATAAAAGCATACTGGGTAATGCTTGGTCATAAAACTGCCCAAATTGCCTTACGTGCTGGAGCTGATGATTTAGACGGCACAATAGTTAAAGAAAATATAGCCCATGCAGCAGGTGGCAATACAGATGATGCTATGACTGCTGAACAGCTTGTATTTATGGTGAAATCTGCTGGTATGCAGGCAGTAGAACGTGATTCTTTTTATAAGGAAGTTAAAGTATATGGCTAATTTACTAATAGTAAATCCTTCTGTTAATATGAGGCTTGCTGCCCTTGAAATGAAAATGTATGGCAATCTTATTGATTTTGCTTATACATCAGATATTCCACTTAGTAATGCTAAGAGAGTATTTTATTTTTTATCTGGAGTAAATATTTGCTTTACCACAGAAGTTCAAGGGGAAATGGAAAGGGAAGATAGAGTATTTTTATTTAAACGTAACCTTATATCTCGTTTTAAAATGATGGGCTTTAAAGATAACATGGAAAATTCTTACCCAGAGCTTGGTGCAGGCACATTTACAGACCTTTTAACATTTAAAAGAAGTGTTCTTCGCTATGAGGAGCAGGGTGAGCTTGATGGTAAAATGGTTTATGGAAGTTATAGAGATATGCTTGCATATAATAAAGACAGTTTTATTATTTCAAGTGCTATTATAGGTCTTGGTAATGAAAGTGTAGCCATATGGGAAACAGATTTTGACTTATCCTCTAGTTTTAATAAAGATTATTTTGTATTTTTTGCAGCTAATACCCGTATAGAAGCATACGTTAGTGATGATAAATTAATAACCATAGGAAAAGGGCAGGGTGAACGCCATATTGAAGCAATATCAGCTTTAATGCCTTTTATGACAAAGTTTAATTTTAATAAAGTTGATGAAAAACAAATTATGCGTAATTTTAACCCATGGCCACAAAGTTTTACTGGTGTTAATGGGTTTTTAGTAAATGATTACAGCTATGGCAGGCTTTCTGTTTCTATGCCTTCTGCATGGTATGATAGAATTGCTTCCCATATAAACACCCATTGTGAGAAATTAAAAGTATAAGTTATAATTGTGGATATTATTATTTTAATCCTTGACTATATTTTTTAATGTGATAGCCTTTTATAAATACATCTTAATAACTTAAAATACTTTAAACAAAAGTTAAAAATAACAAGAGTAGTGATTAGCTGCTCTTGTTTTATGTATTTTTAAAAGTAATAAATCAAAATAAATATTATAGAGTGTTATGATTTTAAGTTGTTATCCTGTCTTTCATAATGCTTTATGGTGCTGGAGAAGAAATGGATATAAAAACAGCAGTCTTTCCAGTGGCTGGGTTTGGAACAAGAATGCTTCCTGCTACAAAGGCAATCCCTAAGGAAATGATTACTTTAATTAATAAGCCATTAATTCAATATGCAGTTGAAGAAGTAATTGATGCAGGTATTGAAAGAATTATTTTTATTACAGGAAGAACAAAAAAGGCATTAGAAGACCATTTTGATATAAATGTAGAATTAAATCAGCAGTTGGAATCTGCTGGCAAAACTGATTTATTATATGATATGAAACGAATTAGTGAAATGGTTGATATTATATATGTACGCCAAAAATATATGCTTGGCTTAGGTAATGCTATTTGCTGTGTGCAGGATATTGTGAAAAATGAGCCTTTTGCAGTTATTTTGCCCGATGATATTATTCTTTCCAAAACCCCTGTTACAAAACAGCTAATAGAATGTTATAATAAAGTGGAACGCCCTGTTGTTTCCCTTATGCCTGTTGCTAAAAATGAAACATCAAAATATGGTATTGTTGAAATTAAAGAACAGGTTGATACAAGGCTTTCCCGCTTAAAAGATATGGTTGAAAAACCAGCATCAAACCCACCATCTAATATGGCAATTATTGGCAGGTATATTTTAACTTCTGAAGTTCTTTCTGCACTTTCTAAAATTGATAAGGGAGCAGGTGGCGAGCTGCAGTTAACCGATGCTTTAAAATATACAGCAAAATATTATGATGTTTATGGCTATGAATTTGAAGGCAAACGTTTTGATTGTGGAACAAAACAGGGACTTTTAGAAGCAACAATCAATTTTGCATATGCTGATAATTTACTTGCAGAAACTCTCAAAGATACAGTAGCATCATTGAATTTGTAACAGGATAATTGTTGTATGTTGAAGTTTTTTAAAAATAGACACACTCGCCTTCGTTTTATTGCACGTATGAGATTAAAACTTAAAATGATGCTTTCTTTAGATGTATCTCCAAAAGTTTTAGCAAAAGCATCAGCCTGGGGTGCAATAATAGGTATATCGCCATATGTCGGAACACAGACTTATATTGCATTATTTGTATCAAGCTACTTTAATTTACCAGTATATCCATTAATGATAGGTGTATATATTACAAACCCTATTACTATACCATTTATATTTGCTTTTACAACAAAAGTAGGGCTTATTCTTTTAGGAATGGACGCTTCCTTTACTTTTGACTGGAGCAATGTAACATTAACATCCCTTTTTGAAGCAGGTAAAACACTGTTTTTGCCATTTATAGTAGGCACTCATTTTGTTGGGATTGTGTGTGCTATACCAACATATTTTATTGTATATTTTATAGCTAAAAGATATAAAGTATACAAAGGTGTTGATGAAAAAGGTAAAGAAAAATACGGTATAAAATAGCTAATTTATCTTAAATTATATATTTTCTATTGATTAAAATATACTGCTAAAGTATACTAAGTAAATTTCACATTAATATTTAAGGTTAATAATATGGTTGTCCATACTTTTGATGCGTTAAAGTCAAGAAATTTTGCTGTTTATATGGCTGGTCAGTCTGTTGCTCTTACTGGTATGTGGGTGCAAAAGCTTGCTACATCATGGCTTGTATATAGAACTACAGAATCACCATTTTTACTTGGTCTTGTGGAGCTTTTATCAAATGCTCCCATTTTTATAATAGGTTTATTAGCTGGTGCATGGCTTGAAAAACATGATATTAGAAAGCTTATTATAGTCATGCAGGTTTTAACTATGGTTCATGCTGTTATTATGGCCATTCTTCTTTTTACAAATACAATTCAAATGTGGCATATTATAGTTTTAAGCTTATATTTAGGTATAGTTTTTGCCATAGATATGCCAGCACGTCAGGCTTCTTTAATATTAATGGTCAATAAAAATTCTGACCTTAAAAGTGCCATAGCTTTGCATTCTGTAGTATTTAATCTTTCCCGTTTAATTGGACCTACAATTGCAGGCTTTATAATATATATAACAAGTGAAGCATTATGTTTTAGTATAACAGCAGTAAGTTATATTCCTGTAATAATAGCATTATTTAGTATAAGGTTTAGAGAGCGTAACACTAAAGAAACTAAAAAACAGAGCATAGTGCAGGATATTGTTGATGTAATAAAATATTCTAAAAATGTATATTATATGCGTTCAATGTTTGCATTTTTTATAGTTGTGGGCTTTTTTTCATATTCATATACAGTAATGCTTCCAATTTTTGCTCATGATGTTTTAACAGGAACATCAAAAACATTAGGTTATTTACAGGGCTTTTATGGGCTTGGAGCAATGCTTGGGGCATTTACTATTGCCACATTTATATCTATGCGTAAATTATCTAATGCTATTTTTATACTTGTTTTAATACATTCCATAAGTATGGTGATTTTTGCATTAAGCACTAATTTTTATTTTTCTGTTGTAATGATGGTGCCTGCTGGTTTTGGTCTTGTTTCAGCATTGATTGCAACAAACATATACTTACAGTCTGCTGCAGATGCTTCAATGCGTGGCAGGGTTGCAAGCCTATATTCTATTGGCATATATGGTTTAGGACCTGCAGGTGGTTTTTTAGCAGGTATATGGACAGAATATTTTATGCCACAATCTACTGTTATCGTGTGGTGCTCTATTATGATTTTTGCAGGTCTTATATACGCTTTTAGATTAAAAAGGATAAATAAAGAGCTGGAGCCTGTTTGGAATGAGTTTGAAAATACTAGAAAACAGTAAAAAAATGTGTTATAAAAAAAATAAAAATTATTTTATTAGTAGAAAATTACAAAAATATCTTGTATTTATTTTAATATCATTGTATAGATATAATAGACAGTGATATGTAGTGCTGTTGTGCTTTTGATTTTAATAAATAATTAAAGGGCTGGTAATGTCAAAATTAATTTCTATTGCAAGTGGTAAAGGTGGGGTAGGAAAGAGTTTTTGTTCTTCAAGTCTTGCGTTATCTTTAACTGCTGCAGGTTATAAAACTCTATTGGTTGACGCAGACTTAGGTGGTGCAAACTTACACAACTTTGTGGGTCTGAAAGTTCCCGGTATTGGTTTATATAACTTTATTAGAGAGCGCAGTGAATTAAAAGACGTTATCGTTAAATCACCTGCTGGTGTTGATTTCATCGGTGGTTCAGGTGATGTTTTAGGTATGGCGCACATTACCAAATTTGAAAAAATTAAAATACTTACAAACATACAAGAGCTTGATTATGACTACACTATATTAGACTTAGGTGCAGGCACAAGTTTTAATATGGTAGATTTATTTAATGTGGCTGATATAAAAATCGTAGTTATGAGTGGAGAGCCAACTTCCATTGAGAATGCATATGGTTTTTTAAAAGTAGCTATTTTTCGCCACATAGAAAGGTTTTTATCAAAACGCTGGGATTTTGAAGAAATAAACAAGAAACTTCGCAGCAAAAGTATGAATTTCCCTAATGTAGATTCTATTATAGAAGCTGCAGCACAAATAGATAAAGAAATAGCAACAACAATTTCCTCATTTGTTGCTGCTTTTAGACCTGGTATGATATTAAATCAGGTTAAATTTAAAAGGGAGCTTAATGTTTTTTACGGTTTTGAAAGTGTTGTTAAAAAATATTTAAGCATTGATGTTGAAAAATTAGGATTTTTACCTTATGATGAAAAGGTAAGTGAATGTGTTAAATTATTAAAACCTTATTATCTGCGTTTTCCTGATAGTGAGACAGTTGGCTGTATTGATGATATCAGAGACCAGATGATAGCTAAATTATAGAGGCTAGCTAATGAGTGAAGAATTATTTGAAGATATTGAGCGTAGTCAACAATATGCTGAAGAGATGGATCAAATCCAGCTTGTTGGTATGAAACTTGGTGAGGAAGAATATGCAATTGATGTTCTTAAAATCACTGAGATTATACGCACAGTGGAGATTACAATTGTTCCAAGAATGGAGTCGTACATATTAGGTGTAATGAACCTTCGTGGTAAAGTTGTTCCAGTTATTGACTTACGTGTTCGTTTTAATTTGGACAGTTGTGATTTTGATAAGTCCACTCGTATTATAGTTGTAAGTGTTGATAAAGAAAATATAGGTTTTGTTGTAGATGAAGTTACAGAAGTTATTCGTATAAAACGTTCTATGGTAGAGCCTACTCCACCACTTGTTGGTTCTATTGGTCAGGAGTATATTTTAGGTATATGTAAATACGACTCTCGTCTTATTATGCTTTTAGATATTGATAGAGTTATTGATGAAAGTGGCAGGTATCACGATAGTGAACTTCGTAAAAAAATGCTTGGCACAACAAAAACAGTTACTAAACTAGCTCCAATGCCAGAGCCTGTAGCTGCACCAGAGCCAGCAGCAGAAGCTGCACCTGCTCCAGCACCATCTCCAGCTTTTGATAATATGCTGCCAGATGCTAATAGTGTTGCGGCCCCAGTTATTACTACACATGAAGAAGACATTGCAAGTGTAATTGAAACAGGTAGTGCTTCTTCTGATATAGAAGATAATATTGATGCTTTAATTGCTAAAGAATTAGCAATGAGAGAAGCTGAAACAGAAGAGTTAAATAAAAAAAAAAAGAAACAGCATTTAAGTCATAATGATGTTTTAGCTGACGCTTTAGAGCAAAGCAATGCTATTTTCCAAGTGGAAGAAGGCTCTCACGTTGGGCAAGATGATTTGGACAGCTTAATAGCAAAAGAGCTTGCTATAAGGGAAGCTGAAACAGATGAAATAAATAAAAAACACAGAACTGAAAAAAAAAATAGTGATGTAGATATAGACCTTTCAGTTGTTGACCCAGATGCTGTTCCAATGGTTGAAATTATTACTCATCCAGTGGAAGATGAAGATGCAGACGGCAGGTTAACACCTGAAGTAGGTGTTGATACTTCACCTGCTGTAAAACCTACAACTGATGGAGAATCTGTTCAAGTGTCAATTAAAGAGTTAAAAAGAATTGCAGATAAAATTATTACTGGTGAAGATTCTGGTAATAAAATTGATACAAACATCAAAGGCGAAATAGGTGAGCTTTTAAGGCTTATTATTGAGACAAAAAATAAAGTAGATGAGATAGACCCATTACTTGAAAAATCTCAAGAAAATCTGCCAAATGTTACATCTATGCTTGAAGGTGTTAATGATGATACAGAACGTGCCACTATTAATTTAATGGAAGCATCTGACAGTATGGCAGAGTTTTATAAATCATTTACTTCAGATATTGCAGAGCTTAAAAAACTTGCAAATAAAGTACATGAAAAAGAATTTATGGCTTTATATGGCAAAATAGTTGAAAAATTATCAAAAGCTGAAAGTTTAGGTTTTAAAATATTAGAATCTTTAGAGTTTCAAGATATTACAGAACAAAAACTTCGTAAAGTTATAAAATCTATTGAAGATATGGGCTCACGCCTTGGTTCAATAGTTGGTTTTTTACAAGTTAATGATAATAAAGCAGGTAACGAATACTCAAGAAGCAGAGAACAGTTACTTGTGGATTACGGTTTAGCTTAAAATTTCATTAATATAAAAGGGGCTGTTTTTTAAACAGCCCTTAATATTTTCAATTCAAAATACAAAGTAGTATAATAAACTTAAGTAATATATTAATAAAAATAATTATCTTTTTTACATATCTATTCTTCCATTTGTTCAAATTAATAATATTTATAACTATATTTAAAGGTAAATCATATATTTAATAATAATCATCTGATTTTTTTTAAATATTTTTATTAAATAAAACATTTTAATTGCTAATGCAGATACATATATTCAAAGATAAGTAATATATTCTATAAGTAATCATATGTTTTTCAAGCCTATTATATAATGTATTTAAAAAAAATTATAGATAGCCTTATTTAAAGATAAGTAATATTTTTAATAATAATCATCTGATTATTTAAAATATTGATAATATAAATATATTAATAGCTAATGCAGATACATATATTAATAGATAAGTGATATTTTATATAAATAATCATTTTATAATATACTTATTCAATAAGGAATTTGAAATAATAATGTAGATAGCAATATTAAAAAATAAATAATATAATAAAAGTAATACATATTTTTTAAAAATATATCTATAAGCAGTTATAGTAATAAATTATAAAAAATAAATATATAATAAATAAATGACAAAATTATACAAATTAAAATAGTTTATGTAGTAGTGCTTTATAAATTATTTAAAAGTATGAATTTATCTAAAAAAATACATTAAAATAAGATAAAAAGGGGTAAATTCTAAAAACGATTGCGAAAAAAGTAGTAAATAAAAAAGTGGTTGTTAAATCTCTTTAAATAAAATAATATTTTTTAGCCAAAAAAATAAAATAAGGAGACAACAACCACTAATGGATATTACACTAAAACCGAGAAAAAATAAACACTTAAATGCAAAAGAGTGTTATATGATAGAAGCCCTATTGAAAGGCAAGTTTAAAGAGTCTGAAATAGCAAACCTTTTAGGTAGGCATATAAGCACCATATACCGCGAAATTAAGCGAGGGACAGTAGAGTTTCGTAATAGTGATTGGAGCGTGCGTCAAGAATATAGTGCTTTTTATTCTTTGACTATAAGGAAAGAATTAATGAGTAATACAGGCAGGACATTATTATATACAGCATTAAGTCCAGA
>CASEIN010000026.1 GCA_949287985.1 Mucispirillum schaedleri
AAGGATAGAGAAATATTAAGAAAAGAGTGGGAAAAATAATATGTCAAAACGAAATAAAAAAAAGCATGAAGAAGAACATCCTGATGAAACATGGCTTGTCCCGTATTCTGATGTATTAACTCTTCTTCTTGCATTATTTATAGTTTTATTTGCTTCTTCTACCATTGACGCAAAAAAGTTTGAACAAATGATGCAGACTTTTGCAATTGAATTTAATGGCGGTGGTATGCCAGGTATTTTAGATGGTGGTGTTAGGCCTATTGACCAGGGCGGAAAAGCAGAAAAGAAAATAGAGGTTGAAGATGTAAAACAACCAGAGGAAGCAAAGTCTGATAACAGTAGTCAGGGCAATATTAGGTTAAATACTATTAAACGGGTTATTGATACTAACATTGCAAATAATAATATGAAAGGTGATATTGGCACCCATGTTACAGAGGAAGGTGTAGTTATCGAAATTTTAACAACAGCCTTATTTCAACAAGGAAGTGCAGAATTAACACCTACTGCAAAAGAAATTGCTTTATTTGTTAGTAAACAAATAGAACCATACTCTCAAAATATTTTAGTAGCAGGTCATACTGATAGTGAGGTAATTTCAAATTCCAGTAGATTTTCAAGTAACTGGGATTTAAGTGCTAAAAGAGCTATTAATTTTATGGAGTATATGCTTGAAATTAATTCTAAACTAAATCCTATGCGTTTTGGTATAGCAGGCTATGGAGAGTATAGACCTGTGCTTCCAAATATAACTTCATATAATATGCGTGAAAACAGGCGTATAGAAGTTATTATTTTAAAACAATGATTATAAGTACAGTATGCTGTATTTTTATAAATGAATATTATTTTTTACATCCTTTAAAAAATTAAAAAAGCATACAAGTTTTTTAAATACATCAAATGTATATGAGAAAAAAGTTTCACTATAAAAATCTTTATTTATAGGCATTTCGTCATTAATATAAATAGATTTATATTTTAAAAATTCTGCAGCAGTATGGTTTACTGGCTCTATACCTTTTGGAACATTTTTTAGCTTATCTCCAAGTATATTAAAATAATTTGCCTGCACAGTATTTTTAATATTAATAAGAGTATTCTGATATTTTTTGCTGTTAACCATAAACCTGTATGAAGAAAGTATTTCAGGGCTGAACCTTGCAATACCCACACCAGTATAATAAAATGGCGGTTCAATATGAAGATAAAAACATGGATTTAAAAGCCTTGCATTACCAGTCCAAAAAATTAAACCTAAATGTGTTTTAAATGGTGCTTTTCCTTTATTTATGCGTGCATCTTTATGTATTCTAAAAATAGAGCCGTCTATTTTTGGAGCGTAATTAATATCTGGCACAATAGTTTTTAACTTTTTCCCCATATCTGTAATATACTCTTTAGCTGCAGGAATGATTTTATCATCATATATCTTCCTGTTTTCTGCAAACCATTCTTTATTATTATTTTGTTTTAGTGCTTCATAAAAGGATATAGCATCTTTAGTAAAATATATTTTATTCATTATATAACCTGAGAAATATTTAATGTATGTATCATATATAATAATTAAAGATTAACTGCAAGAGGAAATTGAAAATGTAAACTAAACTTAAGAAACCTTAAGTTTAGTTTACTAAAATATGAGAGAGATATTAGTTAACAGGTGCTTGTTGCACAGGAGCCTGTTGGATAGGAGCCTGTTGCATTGGTTGTGCTTGAGGATATGCACCTGCACCATATTGAGCGTTATAAGGTGACTGTATTTTTATGCCTTTTTTTCTAGCATAATCATGCCAGTACATACAAACTGAATCCCAGTCTACACCAAGCATACATTTATAATAATCTTCCACATAGTCATCATAATCGTCCATAACATAATATGGCACATTATTCATTGGTGGTGGAGGTGGTACTTTGTTCATATTTTGATAAACGTAGTAGTCTTCCCAGTCATCAGCCATAGAAACATCAGCATAAGCAAATGTAAACATTACAGCCATTAATGCAAAAATAAATTTTTTCATTTTCTATTCTCCTTTATTTTGTGGTCTATATAACAGTAAGACGGAGCAAAATTTTCTTGGTTACATATTTTGAGTAATTTTATCTTTTTTTTTAAATTTTATTGACAACATTCATTTTAAATTATACCATATAACATACTTGAAAAATTAAAACCCTATGAGGTTACAATCGGAGGCAAAAATGGCTGTAAAAGTTGGTATTAATGGTTTTGGACGTATTGGTAGATGCGTTCTTCGTTCTGCATTAGAACACAATTTAGATATTGATTTCGTATCTATTAACGATTTAACAGACCCAAAAACACTTGCTCATTTATTAAAATACGACTCAGTTCATGGCAACTTAAAAAATGAAATCACTTATGGTGAAGACTATATTGCAATTGATGGCAAAAAAATCCAAATTACAAAAGAAAGAGACCCTGAAAATCTTCCATGGGGCAAACTTGGTGTTGAAGTAGTTTTAGAATCAACTGGTCTTTTTACTAAACGTCCAGATGCTGAAAAACACTTAAAAGCAGGTGCTAAAAAAGTTATTATTTCTGCTCCAGCTACTGACCCTGATATAACAGTAGTTTTAGGTGTTAACTTTGATAAATATGACAAAGCTCAACACAACATTATTTCTAATGCATCTTGCACAACTAACTGTCTTGCACCAGTTGCAAAAGTTATTAACGACAAATTCGGTATAGAACACGGTCTTATGACTACAGTTCACTCATATACAAACGACCAAAGAATCTTAGACCTTCCACACAAAGATTTAAGAAGAGCTAGAGCAGCTGCTGTTTCTATGATTCCTACATCAACTGGTGCTGCTAAAGCAGTTGGTTTAGTATTACCAGAATTAAAAGGTAAATTAGACGGTTTTGCTATCCGTGTCCCAACACCAAATGTTTCTGTTGTTGACTTAGTATGTAAAGTTAAGAAAAACGTTACAGCAGAAGAAATTAACGCTGCTATTAAAGAAGCTGCAGAAGGTCCATTAAAAGGCATCTTAGGCTACTATGATGAAGAGCTTGTTTCTATTGACTTTAACGGCAACGATAACTCATCTTCATTTGATTCTAAACTTACTAAAGTTATGGAAGGCAACATGGTTAAAGTTATCTCTTGGTATGATAACGAATGGGGCTATTCTACTAGAGCAGCACAGTTACTTACTAAAGTATTATAATCTGATTATAATATACAATTTGCGGGGAGTTTTTGCTCCCCCATTTTTTTATCATTTTTCATATTTAGATTACGGAGCAGAATATGGTTAAAAGCATTAAAGACTTAAATTTAAAAGGCAAAAAAACATTTATCCGTGTAGATTTTAATGTGCCTATAAAAGAAGGTGTTGTTGGTGATGATACACGTATCCAAGAAGCAGCAAAAACAATTAAATATGCTATAGAGCAGGGTGCACGTGTTGCATTATGCAGCCACCTTGGCAGGCCAAAAGGGGAAAAGAAAATGGAATACTCTTTAAAACCAGTGGCTGATTATATTAATTCTAAAAATATTTTCCCTGTTAAGTTTGTGGAAGACTGTATAGGTGAAAAAGTGGCAGAAGCTGTTAATAATATGAAAGACGGCGAAGTATTACTTTTAGAAAACGTACGTTTTTATAAAGGCGAAGAAAAAAACGACCCAGAATTTGCCAAAGAACTTGCAAAACCATTTGAAGTATACGTAAATGACGCTTTTGGTACTTGCCACAGAAAACATGCTTCAGTTTACGGAGTTGCTGAACTTATTAATGATAAAGCAGCAGGCTTTTTAGTGGAAAAAGAAGCAAAATATTTTGATAAACTTATTAAAAACCCAGAAAAACCATTAGCAGCTATTATTGGTGGTGCAAAGGTAAGTGATAAAATAGGTGTTATTAAAAGCCTTTTAAAAATAGCAGACGTTATTTTAATTGGTGGTGCTATGGCTTATACTTTCTTAAAATATAAAGGTATATCAACAGGGACATCTTTAGTGGAAGATGAGCAAATGGATACAGTGCGTGATGTTCTTGCTGAAGCAGAAAAAGCAGGCATTAAAATTATGCTTCCTGTAGACCACATTATTTCTGATAAATTTGGCGGCGAGCCTAAAGTATGCGATGAGCAGGCTATACCTGATGGTTATATGGGGCTTGATATTGGTCCAAAATCAAGGCAGGAATATTCAAAAGCTTTAGAGCCTTGCAAAACTGTTTTATGGAACGGCCCTATGGGTGTATTTGAACAGCCAGCTTATGCAGAAGGCACATTCTCTATTGCTAAAAAACTTGCTAATTTAGGTGTTACAGTTATTGTTGGTGGTGGCGATTCTGTTTCTGCTGTTAAAAAAGCAGGGGTGGCTGATAAAATATCCCACATTTCAACAGGCGGCGGTGCATCTTTAGAATATGTAGAATTTGGCACACTGCCTGGTATTGATATTTTAAGATAATTAAAAATATAACTAAAATTTATAAAGCCCTTTATCTACAAGTAAAGGGCTTTGACCATTTAAAACGTCATTGATTATTTTTTAATTTAAAATAAGAAATCTTAGCTACATTAAAATTAATCTGTTTAACTAAACTTGGAGCGTGTATCCAAGTTTAGTTACCCTTGTAGCCTAATAAAATGCGGCAAGCATTATTAAGCTGGCAAAAGACTGTCGAAAAAATGTATTTTTTCGACAAGCTAAAGTTCTTTATTTATAAGTAAAGGGCTTTTTTATAAGGATATAAAGTAATGAAATATAAACCTAAAACATATAGTGAACTTTATGATTTAGTATGGGATTTTAATATTTATTTAGGCGATATAGATACCAGTGAAATTGATGATATGTCTGAATTATTTTTTAACTGTGAAAGAAAAGATTATTCTGGCATAAATTTATGGGATACATCTAATGTAAAAAATATGAATAGTATGTTTTGTTACGCAGAATATTTTAATGAGAATATATCTTCGTGGAATGTATCTAATGTTACAAATATGAGTAGTATGTTTAATGGTGCAAGTAGTTTTAATCAAGATATAAGCTCATGGAATGTATCAAATGTAAAAGATATGTATCGTATGTTTAATGGTGCTGTAAAGTTTAATAAACCTATTGGCTCTTGGAATGTATCTAATGTTACAAATATGGCAAGTATGTTTCATGGTGCTAAAAAGTTTAATCAGAATATATCTTTATGGGACATTAGTAATGTAGAAGATACAAGTTTTATGTTTTGTGAAGCTTTTAGCTTTAATCAAGATTTATCATTATGGGATACTTCTTCTTTAAATGATGCTCAGCTTATGTTTTATAATGCAAAGAAGTTTAAAGCTGATTTATCCAAGTGGAAAATAAAAAGAGAGTGTTTTATAAATTATATGTTTTATAAAACAAAAATAGAAAAAAAACCACCTTTTTGGTATTGTAATATTGAATATTATAATAATTTAGATGAAAGGACAAAAAATATAAAAGATAAATATGTGCCACTTACAAATAGAGAATTACAGGCACTTGTAAATAATGATAATATTTCACTAAAAGATATAGATATAAGTAATATATATGATATGAGTTGTGTTTTTAGAAGTGAAAGAAATGAATATGAAGGTATAAAATTATGGGATATGAGCCATGTAAAAAATATGCATAAAATGTTTTATTATAATAAATCATTTAATGAAGATATTAGTATGTGGAATGTATCCTGTGTGGAAGATATGTCTGAAATGTTTCATAGTGCTGAAAGTTTTAACCAAGATATATCATCATGGAATGTATCTCAAGTCGAAAATATGTCTTATATGTTTCATTATGCAAAAAGTTTTAATCAAGATTTATCATCATGGAATACATCTAATGTAAAAAATATGAGTAGTATGTTTATGTGGGCAGATAATTTTAATGGTGATATTAGCACATGGGATACATCAAATGTCAAAGATATGAGAAGTATGTTTGATGGAGCAAGCAGTTTTAATCAAAATATAAGTAACTGGAATACATCAAATGTAGAAAATATGCATGCAATGTTTTATGATGCTGAAAATTTTAATCAGGATATAAGTGGCTGGGATATATCTAAAGTGAAAAATACATCATTTATGTTTATGAAAGCAAAAAAATTTAGTACAGATATAAGCAGTTGGAATATATCTAGTGTAATATATATGACAAGTATGTTTAATAGAACGGAAAATTTTAATTGTGATTTATCCTGCTGGGATATATCACATGTAAAAAGTGTTGCATATATGTTTGCTTATGCATTACTTTTTGATTATGATTTATCATCATGGCATATAAGCAGGGAATGTGCTACAGATAATATGTTTATAGGCTCGCCACTAGAAAATAATAAACCATACTGGTATGCAAATATTGAATATTATAATAAGCAAAATGAAAAAACAAAACATATAAAAGATAGGTTTGTTCCACTTAATAACAACGAGTTAAAAGCAATAGCTAATAATGACAGTATACCACTAAAAAATATAGATATAAGCCATGTATCAGATTTTTCAGAGCTTTTTAAATACAGTGAACGCAGTGATTTTAAAGATATAGAATTATGGAATGTGAGCCATGTAAAAAATATGAAAGAAATGTTTTATAACTGCGACTTTTTTAATGGTAATATAAATAACTGGAATATTTCTAATGTGGCAAATATGGAAGATATGTTTTTTGGGGTAGATGAAGAATATATCCCAAAATGGTATAATAGTAAATATAATGGCTTTTATATTAGAATTAAAACAGAAGAATAAAATATCAGATATTTATTTTTTTAAAAATTTGTAGTAATATACTTTATCATATGTATTCTTATGATATTAGGAGAATATATGGATAACAAAAATAGAAAATATACTTATATTCCTACAACTAAGGAAGAACTACATGAGTTATTAGCAGTGACTTATATAGATTTAGCATATGTTGATATTAGCCATGTAGATGATTTATCATATCTTTTTAAAGATACGAAAAGGACAGTATATAAAGGTATAGAGCATTGGAATGTAAGCCATGTAAAAAATATGGCAGGTATGTTTTCAGGTGCTGAAGAATTTAATGCTGATATTTCTTTATGGGATACATCAAATGTAGAAGATATGTCATACATGTTTGAAAATGCAAAGAAATTTAACCAAACATTAAACAGATGGAATGTATCTAAAGTTGAGAATATGGCTGGCATGTTTTCTGGTGCTAAACGATTTAATGGCTATATTGAAGACTGGGATACGTCTAATGTAGAAAATATGTCTAAAATGTTTGCTGAAGCAGAAAGTTATAACCAAAAATTATTAAAATGGAATGTATCTAATGTAAAAGATATGTCATACATGTTTCATAAAGCTTATGCATTTAACCAGAATTTATCTACATGGAATGTGTCTAATGTGGAAAATATGGCAGGCATGTTTCATATGGCTTTAAATTTTAATAAAAATATATGTACATGGAACACATCAAAAGTAAAAGATATGAATAATATGTTTTACATGGCATTTGAATTTAGGCAGGAAATAGGCTCATGGAATGTATCTAATGTGGAAGATATGAGTTATATGTTTTGTCAAGCTGGGTTATTTGATGGAAATTTATCAAAGTGGAATGTATCAAAAGTAAAGAATATGGCAGGCATGTTTCAGGCAGCTGGTCATTTTAACAGTGATATATCATCATGGGATACTTCAAATGTAACTAATATGTTTTCTATGTTTTATTTTGTGGAGCATTTTAATCAGGATTTATCAAGATGGAATGTATCTAATGTAGAAAATATGGAGGGTATGTTTGCTTTTGCTAAAAGTTTTAACTCCAATATTTCACAATGGGATACATCTAATGTGTTGAATATGCAGAGAATGTTTTGGTGTGCAGAAAGTTTTTCGCAGGATTTAAATAGCTGGGATATACACATGGTAGATGATATGGCAGATATGTTTTCTGAATGTCCAGTTGAAAAACTGCCACCACTATGGTATCATAAACGATTAGTAAAAAAGAAAATTAACTATGACAAAGTATAAATCTTATAACTAATCAATGCTATTTATTAAATATTAAGGGGAGTTTACTAGATGCATAGAAAATATAAATATTTTCTAGAAAATAATGAAGAACTACAAAAAATTGCACAAAATAATAAAATCAAACTATCAATTATAGTTATCAGCAAAGTATCTGATTTATCAAATATTTTTGCACAAAGCAAAAGGAAAAATTTTAAAGGCATAGAGTCATGGAATGTAAGCCATGTTACAAATATGGCATGTATGTTTAATGGGGCAGGATATTTTAATGCTGATATATCATCATGGAATACTTCCAATGTGAAAAATATGAGAGATATGTTTTATGGTGCTACAAGTTTCAATCAAGATATAAGTGCTTGGAATGTGTCAACAAAACTAGATATGGGAGATATGTTTAATAACTCGCCACTTTTAAATAACCCACCTGTGTGGTATAGATGATTTTAATATATTTGCATGCAGTGTAAAAAAATAAATATATGAAGAAATAAGATTTACTGTATTTTATTAAATGATGTTGAAATATTCCGTTGGATTTTTCATGTATAGATAATAATTAAAAAAATTGTAGGGGGTAATATAATGATAAAATACTTTTCTAATATGGTAAAGCACACAATATATGTTGTTTTATTAATAATTGTTGCAGGCTGTAATAATGATAATAAAAAGCAGGAAGTTACTTTACCAGATGAAATCATAAAAGAAAGTCAAGATATAGAAAATTATGTTCCTAAAAAAAATATTTCTGAAATAAAAATGTATAATAATCAATATGTTCCTTATGTTAAAGATGAACTTAAATTATTAGTGGAAGATATTAATATACCACTTTCATACATAAATGTAAGTTTAATAGATGATATGTCCAGACTGTTTGAAGACAGTAAACGTGTTAAGTTTGATGGTATATCATCATGGAATACATCAAAAGTAAAAGATATGTCATATATGTTTTATAATGCGAAAACTTTTAATGAAGATATATCATCATGGGATACATCTAATGTGGAAAATATGGAAAGCATGTTTTATGGGGTAGTAAAATTTAACAGGGATATAGGCTCTTGGAATGTTTCCAATGTTAAAAATATGAACAATATGTTTTGTAAGGCAAAAAGGTTTAATCAAAATCTAGATAAATGGAATGTATCTAACGTTACAGATATGAGTTTTATGTTTTATGGAGTTAAATATTTCAATGGTAATATATCAACATGGGATACTTCAAATGTAGAAAATATGTCATTTATGTTTTATAATGCAGTTTCTTTTAACCAAGATATAAGTAAATGGAATACTAGTAATGTAAAAGATATGTCTAAAATGTTTACAGGTGCAGAAAGTTTTAACCAAAATATTTCAAACTGGAATGTATCGCAGGTTAATACAATGTCTAGTATGTTTTCCTATGCAGTAAACTTTAATCAAAACATAAAAAACTGGGACGTTTCAAATGTTAAAAATATGTCATATATGTTTTCTCATGCTGTAAGTTTTAGTGGTGATATAAGCAGCTGGAATTTATCACAAGTAGAAAATATGTCATATATGTTTGCAGGCATTGAAGTAAAATGTGATATAAGCAAGTGGAATGTTGCAAATGTAAATAATATGTCTTATATGTTTGAAAATAGCGATTTTAACCAGGATATATCTTCCTGGAATGTTTCTAATGTGGAAAATATGGAAGGAATGTTTAAAGGCAGCTCATTTAATCAGGATATATCATCATGGGATACATCAAATGTTACTAATATGAGTAAAATGTTTTGTAACGCTCTTTATTTTAATCAAAATATAGGCTCATGGAATGTTTCTAATGTTAGCAATATGGCAGACATGTTTGAAGATGCTTTTAAATTTAATCAGGATATATCTTCCTGGAACGTGTCAAATGTTATAGATTTCACCAGTATGTTTTTTAATGCATCAAATTTTAATCAGGATTTAAGTAAATGGCAGTTAAATGATAAGGCAGAGTTGCATGGTTTGGTATTTAAAGGCAGTAAATTAGAAGGCAGAGAACCATTATGGTATAAAGATAAAGCAAAAATATCTGAATAAAATATAATAAGGTGAAAATATGAAGAAAATAAAAGAACTGCTTAATAAACAATGGTTTAGAGTATTATTGATTATTGTTTTGCTGACAATAGTTTATGTGGATATTGTAGTTAAAAATAATAAGGAAGAAAGTAATTATGATACATATAGTGTAAGCAGTGAAAGCTATAATGATTCCAGCAGTGATTTAATATTGGATATGGAAGAAAATAATAAAACTGCAGAATCTGATATTCAAGAAAATAGTGTTATTATAGATAACAGCAATAAGTCTACATATAAATATACTCCATATACATATGAAGATTTAAAAAAACTGGTTGATAATGAAAGCATAAATCTAGGCGATATTGATGTAAGCAATATTACAGATATGCACAGTCTTTTTGCATATTCTAGTAGAAAATCATATGCAGGTATATCATCATGGAATGTATCAAATGTGTTTAATATGAGTGGAATGTTTTTAAAGGCGAAAACTTTTAATGAAGATATATCATCATGGGATACTTCCAGTGTGGAAAATATGAACGGTATGTTTAGTGGTGCAGAATCTTTTAATCAAGATATATCTAAATGGAACACATTTTATGTTGAAGATATGGCTTCTATGTTTGCTAATGCAAAAAGCTTTAATCAAGATATAAGTAAGTGGGACGTATCAAATGTAAATGATATGACCAATATGTTTTATGGTGCATCAAGCTTTAATCAAGATTTATCTGCATGGAATGTAAAAAGTTTGAAAGAATATATCTATATTTTTGATGAAAGCCCGTTATATGCAAACCCACCAGCCTGGTATAATGAGTAATACAAAATAAAAGAGTTATTTTATAAAATTGATTTAAGATGCTGCTTATGTTTCTAAATATTTAGTATTAATAATTTTATTAATTATTTGTAGCAGTAAAATATGTAAGCAAATATAATAACAGCAGCATTAAAAATAATTTAGTATTATATATGGAATAAATTAATAAATATGATAACTCTACTAAAAATCACTATAAAAATGTTATATTTTTTAGGCATTGTATAGACTTTCAAAAAACTTTATAATAAATATTTTTCAATATGTTATAACATATTGAAAAATAGAAACATTTTCAAATGTAAAAGAAAAATAAATTAAATATTTTTTGCTGTCTTTTGAGTGTGTTTTAATCTTGACACTTTATAATAATACTGATAAAGTATATTTAAAGCAAAAATACATTTTATTCTTAATGTATTTTATACAGGGTATCCTGTAAATCTTATAAAGGGAGCATGGCGGATGATTTCTATCGGTTTAGACGAAACTCTGTTTATTCAACTTTTTCTTCTCATCATAGTTATTATTATGGCTAAGTTTTTATACCTTAACCCAATAGGTAAAACTATCAGTGCTAGGAATGAGAAAATCGAAGGTCTAAAATCTACAGCAGACAGCCAACTGCAATATGTGGAAGATTCTAAACAAGCTTATGAAAAACAATTACAGGAAGTGAAAGCTGAAATGTCAGCATATCAGATGAAAATGCAGGATGAAGCTTCCAAAGAGGTGGATGCTATTATTTCAGCTGCCAAAGCAGAAATAGCAAAAACTACAGATTCAGCTCGTGCTGAACTTAATAAATCTCGCGAAGAAGCAAGAGCTGCACTTCAAAAAGAAGTTGGCGATATTAGTGAGATGATATACAAAACAGTATCTGGTAATATTGCTTAAGGGGTGCATCGGTGAAAAGAATAATTTTATCATTTTTAATCCTAACTTTTCCATTATATGCTTTTGCAGCAGGTGGTGAGCTAGACTGGAAAACTTTTGGCTACCGTGTTGCAATGTTTGTTGTATTTGCTATTCTTTTATATTTACTAGCAGCAAAACCTGTTAGAAATATTCTTACTAAAAAAACAGAAGAAATCAAAGCCGCATTAGCTGAAGCAGAACTTGCAAAAGAAGAGGCAGCTAAAAAAGTGAAAGAATATGAAGCTAAAATGAAACAGCTCCAACAAGAACTAGAACTTATGAAAGAAAATGCAAAACGCACTGCTGAGGCAGAACGTGAAAGCATGATAGCTGATGCTAAAAAACATGTGGAACAAATGAAACAATTTGCACTTAATATGATAGAATCAGAAAAAGAACGTGCAATACAAGAACTTCACCATGAGGCTGTAGAGCTTGCAGCAAGTCAGGCAGAAGCAAAACTTATAAAAGAAATAAGTGGCGATAAAGCTGCTAAAATATTAGATGAATACGTTAAGCGTATCGGGGAGTAGCAAGTGAGTAATAATACTATTGCAAGACGTTACGCAGGAGCGTTTTTCGCTCATATTAATGCAAACCATTCAAGCAGTGCTGCTAAAATATGGGAAGAACTTTCTTCTTTAGCTTCCCTATACCACACAAGCACTGATTTTGCTAATGTGGTGAAAAACCCTACTATCTCTCAAGAAGATAAGTATGCTATTTTCGAAAGCCTTAAAAAATCTGGTAAAATCAGTGAAGAGCTTTTTAAATTTATAGCAGTCTTAATTGAAAAAAAACGTCTTATTTTAATTGCAGATATTGATAAGGCTGTTAAAAAGCTTATTATGGAAGCTGAAAACAAAGTGGAAGCAGAAGCAGTTTTTGCAAGCAGTGCGAAAGATGACGTTAAAAAAGAGCTTGTTAAACGTTTAGAATATTTAACAGGTAAAAAAGTTATATTACAAGAAAAGGTTGACCCGTCTGTTATTGGCGGCGTGAAAGTGAAGCTTGGCAGCAAATTATTTGATGCCACTATTAAAGGTCAGTTAGACAAATTAAAAGCTTCATTAATGTAAAATTTATAAAACCTTGCCTTTTAAAGGTTTAAGGAAAAGAATATATATTTCAAGGAGCATGGCTTTATGCACATAAAAGCGGAAGAAATAAGCCAGATCATACGCGACCAAATCAAAGATTTTGATAAAAAGGTTGCTATGGAGGAAGTTGGCACCGTAATCAGCGCAGGTGATGGTATTGCAAAGGTTTACGGGCTTGACAATGTTATGGCTGGGGAATTAGTAGAATTTCCTGGTGGTATTTTTGGTATGACATTGAACTTAGAAGAGGACAATGTAGGTGTTGTTATTATGGGTGATTACCTTTCTATTAAAGAAGGTGATACTGTAAAACGCACAGGTAAAATCGCATCAGTGCCTGTTGGTGAAGAGCTTGTGGGCAGGGTTGTTAACTCACTTGGTCAACCAATTGATGGTAAAGGCCCTATTAATGCTAAAAAAACTGATGTTATCGAAAAAGTGGCTCCCGGTATCGTTTTAAGAAAACCAGTTCATGAGCCAGTTCAAACAGGTATTAAAGCAATTGACTCTATGATACCTATAGGCAGAGGTCAAAGGGAGCTTATTATTGGCGACCGTCAAACTGGTAAAACTGCCATAGCGCTTGATACTATTATCAACCAAAAAGGCCAAAACATGATTTGTGTTTATGTGGCAATTGGTCAAAAACGTTCAACTGTTGCACAAGTTGTTCAAACATTAGAAGAACATGGTGCAATGGATTATACAATAGTGGTTGCAGCAACAGCATCTGACCCAGCTCCATTACAATTTATTGCCCCTCTTGCAGGCTGCACAATGGGTGAATATTTTAGAGATAACGGCAAACATGCTTTATTAATCTATGATGATTTATCTAAACATGCAACAGCATACAGGCAAATGTCATTATTACTTCGCCGCCCACCTGGCCGTGAAGCTTACCCTGGTGATGTATTCTACTTACACTCTAGGTTATTAGAAAGGGCAGCTAAATTAAATGATGAATTAGGTGCAGGTTCTTTAACAGCATTACCAATTATTGAAACACAAGCAGGTGACGTTTCTGCATATATCCCTACTAACGTAATTTCTATTACAGACGGGCAGATATTCTTAGAAACTGACCTTTTTAACTCAGGTTTCCGTCCGGCAGTTAACGCAGGTATTTCTGTATCTCGTGTTGGTGGTTCTGCTCAGATTAAGGCTATGAAACAAGTTGCAGGTAAACTTCGTCTTGAACTTGCTCAATACAGAGAAATGGCAGCATTTGCTCAGTTTGGCAGTGATTTAGACCCTGCTACGCAAAAACAGCTTACTCGTGGAAGCCGTTTAATGGAACTTTTAAAACAAAATAAAAATAAACCATTCCCAGTTGAAGAACAAGTTGCAGTTATTTTTGCAGCAATTAATGGGTATCTTGATGATATAGAAGTGAAAGATGTTAGAAAATTTGAAGCTGACTATCTTGCATATCTTAAATCAAGTGGTTTAGGTATATTAGAAGAAATTGTTGAGAAGAAAGCTATTTCTGATGATTTAACAGCTAAAATGAAATCAGCTTTAGATACATTTAAAAAGCAGTTTACTGCATAAAATTAGCTGATTAAATTATTTAGTGTATGCTCACTGATAATTTTAGGAGATTAGGAGCTTTTAATGGCTAGTGCACGCGATATTAAACGAAAAATAAATTCTGTAAGTAATACGCAAAAGATAACTAAAACCATGAAAATGGTTTCAGCTGCTAAAATGCGTAAAGCAGTAGAGGCTATGCAGTCTGCTCGCCCATATTCTGCTAAACTTGCAGAATTAATACAAGAACTTTCTAACCGTGCAGGAGGCAGTTCAGACCACGCTTTCTTTGAAGCAAAAGAAGAAGTTAAAACAATTTATTTAGTTGTGGTAACTAGTGATAAAGGTTTATGTGGTGCTTTTAACTCAAATGTTTTAAAGGCAGCACAAAACTTTGTAAAAGAAAATAAAGGCAAAACTATTAAAATTATGCCTATTGGCAAACGTGCTTTTGATTTTTTTGCTAAACGTGGTTTTGAAATTGTTGAAAAGTGGGTAGGCTTTGGAGGTAAATATACCTTTAATGATGCCATCAACGTGGGTAAACTTGTAGCTAAATCATTTATTAATGGTGGTGCTGATGAAGTTCACCTAATATATAATGAATTTAAATCCACTTCTTCCCAAGTAGTTAGAAGTAAAAAATTATTACCTCTTGCCATTGAGGGTGGTTCAGAACCAAAATATCCTGATTTTGAATATGAACCAGATGTTAGTGAATTATTAAATAATTTACTTCCTCAATTTATAAACACAAGTATATTCCAAAGTATGCTTGAATCTGTGGCAGGGGAACACGGTGCAAGAATGGTTGCTATGGATAATGCAACTAGAAGTGCCGGTGAAATGATTAAAAAGCTTGTCTTAAATTACAATAAAACAAGGCAGGCAGCTATTACTACAGAACTGTTAGACATTGTCAACGGTGCTGAAGCATTAAAATAATTAGGAGAACATTCATGGCAGAAAATACAGGCAAAATCATTCAGATTATTGGACCTGTTGTAGACGTTCAATTTGCTTCTGGCAAACTTCCAGAAATCTACAACGCTCTTGTAATTGAAGATAAAGCACAAAAACGTAATGTTATATGTGAAGTAGCACAGCACCTTGGTGAAGATACAGTTCGTGCTGTTGCAATGGCTTCTACTGATGGTTTAGTTAGAGGTATGGAAGTATCAAACACTGGTAAACCAATATCTGTTCCAGTGGGTAAAGAAGTTCTTGGACGTATCTTAAACGTTGTTGGTGAACCTGTGGATAACAGAGGACCAGTTAACGCTAAAGCTACAAGAGCTATCCACCAGCCTACACCAGCATTAGAAGACCAAGAAACTAGCGTTGCAATATTAGAAACTGGTATTAAAGTTATTGACTTACTTGAACCATACACAAAAGGTGGTAAAACTGGTCTTTTTGGTGGTGCAGGTGTTGGTAAAACAGTTATTATTATGGAGCTTATCCACAATATTGCACATGGTCATGGTGGTTACTCAGTATTTGCAGGGGTTGGTGAAAGAACTCGTGAAGGTAACGACCTTTTCTTAGAAATGACAGAATCAAACGTTATTGATAAAGTATCACTTGTATATGGTCAGATGAACGAATCTCCGGGTGCTCGTATGAGGGTTGCTCTTTCTGCACTTTCTATTGCTGAGCATTTTAGAGATGAAGGTCAGGACGTGTTATTATTCGTTGATAATATCTTCCGTTTCTCTCAAGCAGGTAGTGAAGTTTCTGCACTTTTAGGCCGTATGCCATCTGCCGTTGGTTATCAGCCAACATTAGGTACAGAAATGGGTGAATTACAAGAACGTATTACATCAACTAAAAAAGGTTCTATTACGTCAGTTCAAGCAGTATATGTTCCTGCAGACGACTTAACAGACCCAGCACCAGCAACAACATTTGCTCACCTTGATGCAAAAACAGTTCTTTCTCGTGCTATTGCTGAAATTGGTATCTACCCAGCAGTTGACCCGCTTGATTCTACATCAAGAATATTAGACCCTGCATATGTAGGTGAAGAACACTATAATGTGGCTCGTGGCGTTCAAGCAGTGCTACAACGCTATAAAGAGCTTCAAGATATTATTGCTATCTTAGGTATGGAAGAATTATCAGATGATGATAAATTAACAGTTGCTCGTGCAAGAAAAATCCAAAGATTTTTATCACAACCATTCCATGTTGCAGAACAGTTTACTGGTGCACCGGGTAAATATGTATCATTAAAAGATACTATTGCAGGCTTTAAAATGATACTTGATGGTAAATGTGATGATATACCTGAGCAGTTATTCCTTATGAAAGGTGGTATAGATGAAGTTTTAGCTGCTTATGAGCAATCTAAACAAGGATAATATTATGGCTGATAAATTGTTTCTTGAACTTGTTTCACCTGAAAAATTACTTGTTTCATCAGATGTAGATAATGTATTTGCAGCAGGAGCAGGTGGTGCATTTGGTTTATACCCAGACCACTCTCCATTTTGCACAGCCTTAGTGCCATGTGTGCTTACCTATGCAATAGGACAAGAAACATACAAGGTCATAGTATCTAAAGGGTTTCTTGAAGTGGCTGATAATAAAGTAAACGTTTTAGCAGAAAAAGCAGTATTTGTAAAAGATATTGATAAAGCAAAATATCAAAGTGCTTTTGATGCTCTTACTTCCGAACTAAATGCTGAAATAAGCGAGGAAGAGCGTTTAGAAAAAGAGGCTGATTTAAAATTCTACGAATTAGCACTAAATAATTAATATTTGAAAATATTAAATATATAAAAGGGTGTATTTTGAGGCGAACCCAAATTTTTGGACAAATAAATGTGTTCGCCTCATTTTTATACACCCTTTTTTTATAAGGAAAAGGGCATGAAAAGAGTTTATTTTTTAAATGTATTATTAGTTTTATTAATAGTTTTTACTATGGCAGGGTGTAAGAAAACTTATAAATATAACCCAGAAACAAAGGAAGAATTAAAAACATTAGTAGATAATGAAAATATTAGTTTAGGTGATATTAATACAAGTAAAATAACAGATATGTCAGAATTATTTAAAGAAAGCTTGCGTGATGATTTTACGGGAATAGAAAAGTGGAATGTATCTAATGTTGATAATATGAGTTGTATGTTTTTATATGCAAGAAAGTTTAATGGGGATATAAGCTCATGGAATGTATCTAATGTTAAAAATATGCAGGGTATGTTTGCTTTTGTATCAAATTTTAATCAAGATATAAGCAATTGGAATGTTTCTAATGTAGAAAGTATGAGTGGTATTTTTGCAGATGCAAAAGAATTTAATCAAGATATAGGTAATTGGAATGTATCTAATGTAACAAATATGAGTTATATGTTTAAAGGTGCATCAAGTTTTAATGGGGATATTAGTAACTGGAATGTATCAAATGTTGATAATATGAGTTTTATGTTTGTAGGTGCAACAAGCTTTAATCAGGATATAAGCCGTTGGGACGTATCAAATGTTAGAGATTTTTCATATATGTTTTTAGATTTATCAGCTTTTAATCAGGATATAAGTTCTTGGAATGTATCTAATGCTAGGAATATGTCTGGAATGTTTTGTGGAGCAGTGGTTTTTAATCAAGATATAGGTAACTGGAATGTTTCAAATGTTGATAATATGAGTATGATGTTTTTTAATGCTACTGATTTTAATGCAGATATAGGCAGCTGGAACGTATCTAATGTTGATAATATGTCTGAAATGTTTAGTGGTGCAGTATTTTTTAATCAGGATATAAGTAACTGGAATGTATCTAACGTTAAGAATATGTATGGTATGTTTGGCTATACAGCAAAGTTTAATCAAGATATAAGCCGCTGGAATGTATCTAAAGTAGAAAATATGCAAAATATGTTTTTAGAAGCAATGAGTTTTAATCAAGATTTAAGCAGTTGGGATTTTACTAATGTTAAAAGTATGGTATCTATGTTTGAAGGTGCAAAAAGTATTAATCAAAATATGTATAAATGGAAAATTACAAGTAATGTTGATACTGATAGAATTTTAGTGGATACAAGCAGTATGGACTCAGAAAATATTCCATGGTATATGATTGATAATGAGCAGTTAAAACGATATCCTGACAATAAATTTTTACCAAAAACAAAAGAAGCATTGGTAGAATTAATAAATAAAGGTGTTTATTTAGGTGATATAAATACAAGAGCAATAACTGATATGTCAGGATTATTTAAAGCAAGCACTCGTGATAATTTTACAGGTATTGAGAACTGGAATGTTTCTAAAGTAGAAGATATGAGCCATATGTTTTCTGGGGCTGTTAATTTTAACGGTGATATTAGCCGTTGGAATGTATCCAATGTGAAAAATATGGAAGCAATGTTTAAAGATTCTAAAAGCTTTAATCAAGATATAAGCCAGTGGAATGTTTCTAATGTAAAAAGTATGGTAGAGATGTTTGAAAGTGCAGAAAGTTTTAATCAGAA
>CASEIN010000027.1 GCA_949287985.1 Mucispirillum schaedleri
AGAAATATTTATAATTATAATGAAAAGATTTATTTTGACTTTTTAAATGATTATGCCCATAAACTGCCACGGATAATGTTACGTAATGCCATAGAAATGCTTGAAGAAGATATACGTATGAATATACTTGTTACTTCTAGAGAAAAAAGAGATGGTTTAAAGTAAATATTGTTGATTAAATATATTTTATATGATACCTTTCAATATATTAATTTGTGAGAACTAATAATGAATAAAAATATTATTAATAAAATTTTTTCATCTACTACTATTACTATTTATTTTGTATTTATTTTAGGAATGGTCTTAATACTGGAAAAGTTAAATGAATATGACCTTTCAAAAACACTAATAAATCTTGCCTCATTCAGTACTGCATTAGTATTTTTGGTGTTAATATTAAAAACTTTATTTTCTATATTAAATCATAAGCATTATAAACTTATTTCATTACTTTTATATAATATAATTTTTTTTATAATATCACTTGTTATTTTTGATTTGCATGAAGAAGAAGACACTTATTTCTTTTCTCAAGTATTATTAATATGTTATGTGTTAATTTTAAAACTATTAAAGATAATTAAAAAATAATTTACTATACCAAGCAAATAACTTTAATATGGTTTAAATTACATATTTTACATTCTATATTTTTATTATAAATTTTAAACATCCTATATTTATAATTTAATAATATTTATCTGGATTTATTATACTTGTATATCCTCTTATTTCCATATCTCTACGTCGCACAGCTCAAATACAAGTCTTTTGTTATTTTACCTATCCCCAGCAGGATTTTCTTTTTCTTCCCGATTTGGTCAGGAAAATCCCACCTCGCAAAAAACGCTCGCCCAAATGTATAAACACTCATTATTTTTGCTCCACTTCGCTCCGTGTATAGAAACAATCTGGAAAATAATCCAGATATGTTTTTTCCCATTGCCACTACAACTCGCTTCGCTCTCAAGTAGCTGGCAATTCATTCCATAAAAATAATTTCGCATACAATTTGAAGGGCGTTTATATGCAAAATAACTTGGGATAATAAAAGCAGACAAAGAACTTCTAATATTTTATTTATAAAATAAAATCAAGTATTTAAAATTATCATGATTAATTTTCTTTATTTATATTTATGAAAGCATAGCTTTAAATTCAAAAGTAAACCTTAAGCCGTTTTCTATTCTTTCTACTTTTGATTTGCCATGGTGGCGTTCTACAATTGTCCCTGCAATTACAATGCCCCAGTAGTCAAAGCTTTGGGAAAGCATTGTATGTTTCCATGGGCTAAACATAGAATCTATTATATAATCAGGTGCTTCCACACCGTATAAATCTATTATTAATGTAAGAACTTCCGTATTAGCTTTTAATTCAAACCTGTATTTTAATGGCAAACAGCTTGAAAAATAGCGGATATTATCTTTTAAGATATAGCATACTGCCAGTTTTAAAAACATCTTATTGGCAAGTATATGAAAACTTCTGCCATGAGTTATATCATATTCTGCATTATAGCTGTCTGTAAATTTATGAAGATATGCTGTAAAATTCCTATCAATATTTTTTTCAGAAAGTGATACAATTAATTCACTTAAAAATTCATATAAATCTACATTTTCTGTGATTTTAAAAGAGATTGCATGGGTATAGTCATTATATCCTGCAATAATTTCTTCTATTAGCGAAAGTTTATTGTCTACTATTTTCCATAAGTTTTGGATATGGGTATCTGATTCTGTTTTAAGTTTTATCTGCCTGATAAAACCACCAGCTGCTGTTAAGGCATTCATTACATTATGAGATAAATGCCTTGAGAAGCCTGCTACAATAGACTGCTCTTCTATCTTTCTCATTTGTAATATTTTAGTGATTTTTGTTGTAATATCATCAAAAACTATTTCAAAATTATAGCTGTCATCACTTAAAGCTATAACGTGGCCTGCAATAGATATGCTTTCCCCTTTTCTGTTTATTAATTTACCAGAAAAGTTGGAATCAGTACCCTGCAAAGCTGCACCCATACAGCGTTTAACCTCTGCTGCTGTTGTTTCATCAAATATTTTAAATATATTTTCTTCAATTAAAAAATCATCATCTTGGTAAACTTTGGCAAACTTTCTGTTATAGAAAAATATATCACCTGTTAAATCTATCTCTACTATACTTTCAGGTGAAGAGTTTAATATATGTTCTAACTTATTCATAAAATAAGTTATACGCTGCAAGCCGCCTTCTTTTTCCATATATGGAGAATATTTTCCTGCTATTTTTGTCATAAAAAAAGTATCAAGACTTGCTAAAATAGATGTAAGAATAGTGTTTTCATCTTTAGAACTATCTATAAAATAACTGCCGTTATGTGGGTTTTTATTACGTATAATAATAACAAAACAAGATGGGCTGTATTCATCTGGGTATTCAGTAACAATAGCATGAGCTTCGTTTTTACTGCATAGTTTAAAATGGTTGTTAAGCTCTTTTGCAATACCTTCATAATGGGGAAGGTTTACATAAACATGTCTCACATTTATTCTCCATAGATATGTCTATAGGCTATCATTATAAATTAACTATGTCAATACATTCATTATTATTACTGGCCGAGAAAGCTTTTAAAATACACTTCTACTACTACATCTCCAGATAATACGTTATTCATTTTAGTTTTTAAATCTCTTTTAATGTATGCCATAAGTGTAGCTCTATCAAGTCCTACAACAGGGTAATCTTTTACTATACGGCGTATTTCTTCTACTGTTTCTTGAGTAATTTTTGTAATAGCTTCAGCATCTTTTTTGCTGTGAGCTTCAAAAACTATATCTATTTTAAAATAATGTGGGCTGTCAAACTCACTTTTCCTATAAGCATCACAGTATATATCATCAATTGTTACATAATAGAGTTTTCTGTTTTCTTTTTTACTCTGCACCTTGTACATATCATATATAGTAGGCTCTTGTTTCTTTAATGTAACCTTTGAAAAGTCTGTTTCCTTTATTTCTATCTTCCCATAAAGTTTCCATATTACAAGCACTACAGCTGTCATCACTAAAAGCCATACTATGATTTTTGCAATTTTTTTGACTGTGCTTTCATTTCTTTCTTTACTCATGGCTTATATTATCATATTATTTCCATTAATAAAAGCAATAATTATAATTTGAGGAATATTTTGAAAATAAAATTTATTACTTTTGGATGTAAAGTTAATGCTGGGGAGGACCAGCTTTATTTATCTCAACTTATTGAACAGGGGTTTTTAGAAGCAAAAGATATAGATGAAGCAGATATTGTAGTTATTAATACTTGTGCTGTTACAGAACACGCTGCAAAAAAATCTGCTCAGTATATTGCAAAACTACGTAAATCATACCCGCATTTAAAAATAATTGTTACAGGCTGCTTAACAGAAGATGACAGTATAAATTTAAAAGAATATGGGGCAGATATAATTGTTACTAACGGCTCTAAAGCTGATATTATAAACCATATATTAAATATGACAGATGGATATATTAAAGCAGGTACTGGCAGTTTTGCAGGGGGAGCAGTTTCATTTAATACTGGTGTAAAAACTAGAGCATTTTTTAAAATACAAGACGGCTGTGATGCTTTTTGCACATACTGCATAATACCACGCCTTCGTGGCAAACCAAAAAGTATGAAAAGGCAAGATGTAATATCTGGCTTTAAAAAACTAATATCTTCAAACTATAAAGAAATAGTACTTGTAGGTATCCATATAGGGCTTTACGGAAAAGATACTAATGATAATTTAACAAGCCTTTTAAAAGAACTTGTCAGCATTGAGGGTGATTTTCGCATAAGGCTCACAAGTATAGAAATAAATGAAATAACTGATGAGCTTTTATATTTAATAAAAGATAGTAATAAAATATGCCCACATTTACATATTCCCTTACAAAGTGGCTCAAATAAAATATTAAAATTAATGGGAAGAAAATATAAAAAAGAAGACTATATAAACACTATAAATAAAGCAAGAAGCATAATTAGTGATGTAACAATAGGCTCAGATATTATAGCAGGCTTTCCTAATGAAAATGATGATGATTTTAATGAAAGTTTAAATACATTAAAACTTGCAGGCACAGAATTTTACCATGCTTTTCCTTATTCTGAACGAAAAGGCACGCCTGCCTGCCTTATGGATAATAAGGTGGATATAAAAATAAGGGAAGAACGCTCTAAAATATTAAGAGCCCAAGGCGATGAAATGCTTTTATCACTGCAAAAAAAATCTATTGGCAAAACATACAAGATACTTTCAGAAAAAGGCAATAAAGGCCACAGCCCAAATTATATGCTAATCCATTATGATAAAGATGTGGCACCAAACCAGTTTATAAATGTATTGATTACTGAAATAAAAAATGGTAAACTTTATGGAAAAGTAATATAAATTATATATAAGGAAGGAGAATATTATGAGAATAATACTTACAATTTTATTACTTGCTGTTACTTCAACTTTTGCTTTTGCTAATGATGCAGCAACTTATTCAAAAAAGCAGTATAATAACCTAATGAATTTAAAAGATACTATTACAGGCTGGGAGCCAACAGATTATGAGCTTAAAGACTGCAAAAGCTATCAAGTGCATTATGATGGTGTAAATTATTATAAAAGTGTTTATAATGTAAAAACAATTGAAGAAGCATATAATATTGTTGCTTTCGTTCAGGAAAATGAACATATGCCTAAAATTAAACCTTTCCCTACTAAATCTACCAGCTATGAAGGTGACTACTATTTTTATTTTGGAAAAGATGGTGTATTTATAAATGCTGGAGCAATGGATATTTTATTTACTATCAATAAAGATGGATATGTAGAATCATTAACATGTTATCCGGGTATATAAATATCTGGTATATAAGTATAAGGTGAGCTTATGAGAATAATACTTACAATTTTATTACTTGCTTTTACTACAACTTTTGCTTTTGCTAATGATTTAAATGAAATGAAGAAAGGCTATGATTATTTATATAAATATAAAAACAGTTCTTCATGGAAAAAAAGGGACTGTGGTGCTGGTATTGAAGAATTACAGCCCATTTATGACAAATATTTTACAGCATGTTATTATACTCATTCAGAAAGCGGTGATTTTGCAATTATAAGAGAAGTTTATAACATAAAAACATATGAAGAAGTTTTAAATATTCATAAGAATAAACTGAATGATGAAATTTTATCTTTGATTGATACATTTCCAAAACAAACATCAAAGATTAATGAATATGGCTATGCCTATTACGGAAAAGATGGAGTATTTATAAGCATTGATGTATGTGAGTATTTATTTACAAAAACTAAAGATGGCTTTGTAGAAACTATACATTTCTGTTCAATGTAGTTTGCTTTATAAAAATATCAGCCCTGTTTTAAATGAGGCGAACCCCATTTATTGGACAAATAAATGGGGTGTTTTTATGTCACGTAGAACAAAGTATTCTTATGAATTACGCAAAGAGATATTGCAACAATATTTAGAAGAACAAAAAAGTTTATTATCTTTATCAAAAGTA
>CASEIN010000028.1 GCA_949287985.1 Mucispirillum schaedleri
ACTTGGCGGCTCAAAAGAAGATCAGGAACTTATGCTTTATTCTGCCCCACTGCATGATGTAGGCAAAATTGGCATACCTGATAGTATTTTAAATAAAGAAAGCAAACTAACAGATGAAGAATATGTTATAATGAAAACCCACACTATAAAAGGTTATGAAATACTTTCAGGCACAACAAGTAAGTATTTAGATGCTGGTGCAATTATTGCATTATCTCACCATGAAAGGTATGACGGCACAGGCTACCCTAAAGGTTTAAAAGCATCAGAAATACCACTTTATGGCAGAATAGTAGCCATAGCCGATGTTTTTGATGCTTTAATGTCTGAAAGAGTATATAAAAACTCATGGACTTTAGAGCAGACTATGGAGTATATAAAAACTCAAGCAGGAATCCATTTTGATCCAAAATTAACTAATATATTTTTAGATAATATCGATGAGGCATTAAATATAATAAAAACACTGCCACCAAAATTATAATATTTTCCAGTATAAAATATTATATTCTAAATTTTTTTATAATTTTCTATTTCCTTTTTTTTAAAAATATAATATCATACATATGTTCTACTTTTATCATAACATAATGGAGTATTTTGTGTCAGATAGAATATATATGTGTATAGATTTAAAATCATTTTATGCTTCTGTTGAGTGTATTGATTTAGGGCTTGACCCTATGGTTACAAATCTTGTTGTAGCTGATAAATCAAGAAGCGAAAAGACCATATGTTTAGCAGTTACTCCAGCATTAAAAAAGTATGGTATTAATGGCAGGCCGCGTCTTTTTGAAGTTATGCAGAAAGTAAAGGATATAAATAACACCCGCTTTTTAAAAATACCTAATAAAAGTTTTACAGGTAAATCATATAATATTTTAGAGCTTGAAAATAACCCGTCCTTATACTTTACATTTATTGCAGCCCCACCACGTATGGCTTATTATATAGAGTGCAGCACTAAAATATATGAAATATATTTAAAATATATAGCCCCTGAAGATATACATGTTTATTCTATTGATGAAGTTTTTATGGATATTACAAGCTATCTGTCAGTTTATAAAATTACTCCATATAATCTAGCCAAAACAATAATTATGGATATATATAAATCTACAGGTATAACAGCCACAGCAGGTATAGGCACTAACCTTTATTTAGCAAAAGTTGCTATGGATATTGAAGCAAAGTTTGTAAGTCCAGATGAACATGGTGTGCGTATTGCTTATTTAGATGAAATGTTATACCGTCATAAATTATGGTGCCATACACCTATTACTGATTTTTGGCGAGTGGGCAAAGGTTATGCTGAAAAGTTATATAAAAATAACCTGTTTACTATGGGAGATATTGCAAGATGTTCACTGGGAAAACACAATTCATACCACAATGAAGAACTGCTTTATAAACTTTTTGGTATAAATGCAGAGCTTTTAATAGACCATGCCTGGGGTTATGAGCCATGCACAATGGCAGATATTAAAAGCTATAAGCCTGATAATAAAAGCATTGGTTCTGCCCAGATGCTGCATTTTCCTTATACATATGATAAAGCATTAAACGCATTAAAAGAAATGGCAGATACCTTAACTCTTGATTTAGTAGATAAAGGTTTTTTAACAAACCAAATAGTGCTTTCTGTTGGCTATGATATAGAAAATATGACGCGAGAAGATATAAACTATAATGGCAGAATTAAAGTAGATGCTTTTGGCAGGCAGAAACCAGTAAGTGCCCATGGAACAATTAATTTAAAAGATTACACATCATCATCTAAAGTGATTATAAATGCTGCCAGCTCACTTTTTCAAGATATTGTTGATAGAAGGCTTTTAATTCGTAAATTAAGTATATCATTTAACCATATTATATTAGAGGGCAGCATTGTTTTTAAAAACTTAACTATTTTAGATTTTTTGCAGTCAGAAGAAGATTTAAAGGAAGATGACTATAATAACCAGCGTGAAAAACATATGCAAAAAGCACTACTTAATATAAAAAAACGTTACGGCAAAAACGCAATATTAAGGGGTATGAATTTATTAGAAGATGCAACAGGAATAGACAGAAATAACCAAATAGGAGGTCATAAAGCATAATGGAAAGTTATAAATATTATGGTGATATAATAGAGCTTCCACGCCATGTATCACATAACCATATACCTATGAATATACAAAATCGAGCTGCCCAGTTTGCACCATTTTCTGCCCTTACAGGTCATAATGATGCAGTAATAGAAAAAGCAAGGCTTACAGAAGATTTTATCTTATTAGATGAAAGCCAAATAGAAACTATTAATAATGATTTAAATTATATAATCAATAATTTTAACAGTATAGATACAATATATATAAAATATTTTATAAAAGATGAAAAAAAGCAGGGCGGCAGATATGAAAGCAAACATCAGGGCGTAAAAAAGATAGATACATATAATAATATAATAATACTAAAGGATAACACAAAAATAAATTTTGAAAATATATTAGAAATAAAAGTGGAAGAAAATATATGGTGAATATTAAAAATACTTATAAAAAATAAAAATGATTATTAAATATTTGAAAAGAATATAATTTTTTATTAAAATAAATTATTTAATAAAAATCATAATAGTAAAATATTAAACATACTACATATTATGAGAAATAACGAAATAGATATAAATAGGTAGAATTGATGCATATTAGAATACAAAAATAAGTAGTTTATAATAGATTATATTATGTTATATATTTTACTCTATTTGATTAAATATTGTGATACAAAAAATCAATATAAATACAATAAATTTATAAAAATAATATTGAAAAAATTTATTATTTTATTGTATGACGATAAACTATAAAATACTTGATAAATTATACTATTTACGATAGTATTATAACAGATGAATGGAGCTAATATGAAAAAAACGGAAGATGAAGTTAGGGATTTAGCAAAACACTTACTTGGTTTTGACTCGTTAACTAGTAAAAATGTAATATATGGTGTAGGTCAAATAACTACCTTTAATTCGCTTGATTCTAAATTTGCAGGCATATCGGATAAACCAGATGGTTGGTATCTGCCATATAATTCTAACGATGTTGCTGTTATTCTGGAATTTAAGTCATCTGATAAAGACTTAAATAATCAAAGCATAATTGATGAGCTTATAAAAAATATAACAATCACTCAGAAAAAATATAAGAAAGTTGTTGGTATTTTATATAATTCGGAAATGGCTATTATATATAAAAATATTGATAGATACTCTGAAGATAATACTCTTAAAAATATTAATTACTATATCCATTTATTTGATGAGAATAATATAGATACTCAGCTTATATATAATATAACAAAGCGAATTAATGACAGCTTACATATAGATTTTGGTATTAAAAATTTATATCATAGAATGATATTTACAGCTTGTGCATTAGTAGCAAAGAGATATGGTGCAAGTTTATATAAAGGAATGAATTATACTACATTTCACTCAAGTATTTGTTCTACACTAAAAAGTTCATTAACAACCGATAGAAAACAAAATCAGAAAATAGATATATTGCTTGAAGTATATAATGAAATTAAAATGAACCAAACAGAAAACCAAGAGGCAATAGATAAATTTTTAGATAATATATCTATTATTTCCAATAATTTGGATTCTCAGTATTGGAATGGTGAAGATGTTATGGGTATTTTTTTTAATGAATTTAGTCGTTATAAGAAGAAATCAGAGAGTGGTCAAGTATTTACACCAGATCATATTACTTCATTTATGTATCGTTTAATAGGGTGCACAAAAAATGATATTGTTCTAGATGCTACTTGTGGTTCAGGAGCATTTTTGGTAAAAGCTATGAGTAATATGATAAATGAAATAGGCGGTGAATTTAATGAAGAATCAAACTTAATTAAAACCACACATTTGTATGGAATAGAATTTGATAGGGAGATTTTTGCTCTTGCCTGTGCAAATATGCTTATTCATAAAGATGGTAAAACAAATTTGGAACAATTAGATACAAGAACAGAGGAGGCTTGTCAATGGATAAGAGAAAAGCCTATAACAAAAGTTTTGATGAATCCACCTTATGAAAGAAAGTATGGATGCATGAAAATAGTTGCTAATGTATTAAATAATGTCTCCGTTGGAACAAAGTGTGCTTTTATTTTGCCGGAGAAAAAATTAGAAAAAGATAATGGAGCAAAATTACTTAAAAAACATAAATTGACTACTATTATAAAAATGCCTGATAATCTTTTTAATGCAGGAGTTACAACTTCAATATATGTATTTGAAGCCGGTATAGAGCAGGGTAACCAGCAAATAGTTGGTTATTATATTCAAGAGGATGGTTTAGAGACAGTAAAAAATCAAGGTAGGCAGGATATCAAAAATAAGTGGCATAATATAGAAGATTATTGGATAAATGCCATACAGACAGGCGAGGATAATAGATTTAAAACTAAACAAATAATTAATCCTGCTCAACATTTATCATATCAAATGCCAGAAAAACCATTTGAAATATCAGAAGAAGATTTTATAAAAACATTAATGGATTATGAGATATTTAAGCAAGGTATTAATATAAAAGAGTTTCAAGATAAACTTATTAATAATGTTATGTATGTTGGTGATGTTGATAATAGTGGCAATGAAATAACTATTGATTTAGGAAAAAATGATGAAAATGGATATTGAGGACTGGAAAGAGTTTAGAGTTGGGGATTTGTTTGATATTCGTCCAACCAAATCATATAAATATAACAATTCCAAATTATTTGATGGTGGTAATAATCCAGTAATTGTAAATTCTGCATATAATAATGGTATTGGTGGATACACTTCCTTACCAAATACAGAAAAAGGAAATATAATTACATATAGTGATACTGTTGACGCAAATACAATATTCTATCAAGAATATGATTTTGTTGGATATCCTCATGTACAAGGTCTGTATCCAAAAGAACCATATAAAGAATTTTGGCATAAAGAGTGTTTATTATTTTTTATTTCTATATTTAGAAAAAGTGCTTTTGCTAAAAGTTTTAGTTATGGCAACAAATTTAGACGAGATATTGCTGTTAATTTAACAATTAAACTTCCTTGTAAAGGGGAAAGTCCTGATTTTGAATACATGAAAAAATATATGCATAATCTTAATATGAAAGTCAATCATACTATAGAAGTTTTATCAATGACAACAAAAATTAAGTCATCACTTATTAATATAAATAGTTGGAAAGGGTTTAAAATAGGAGATATTTTTAAAATCAAAAGACCACAAAGAAGAATATATTCTGACTATGAACCTGGAGATACTCCATTTGTTTCATCTGGTGATAATAATAATGGAGTTATAGGTTATGTAAACCCTAAAAATAATGATATAATAGATCAAGGTAACTGTATTTCGATTAGTCCTGTGGATGGTAAAGCATTATATCAACCAAGTGATTTTTTAGGTAGAGGAGGCGGAGGATCTTCCATATTTTTACTATACAATCCAAATTTAAATGAATATAATGGTATATTTATAGCTACAATTATTACCAAGCTTTTGACCAAGCACGAATTTAAGAATATGGCAAATAGTACAACAATAATAAATGAATCTATATTGCTTCCATGTGATAAAAATGGAGTACCTGATTTTGAATATATGGCAAGATATATACAGACTTTACAAGATAAGACATCTAAAAAACTAGAGGCATTTTCTTACATCATCAGCGATAGATAATTTTTTGTTAGCTTAGTATATTAATTTATTGTGTTTTTAGGTGGTTATTATACTGTTAAATATTTATTATTTTATAAATAATATAAATAATTTTGGTCTAGTATTGATTAGTTAGAAAAGACTATATAATTACGAGTTTATGATTCAATATTATCATTATTAATAATAAGATAGAATTTTTTCATTAATATCTAACAAATAACTTCAACTATTATTCTTTATAAATAACTATAAAAACATAAATATATAAAAAACTTCAAAGTTATTAATAGCTTATAGTAAAACATATAAGTTATTGATAATTATCAATTAAATTTATTTAATTAAAATTGTA
>CASEIN010000029.1 GCA_949287985.1 Mucispirillum schaedleri
CTTGTTATTTTAGTTTGATGTAACTTGAACAATTCATCTTACTATAAAGGAGATTTTTTTCTATAAGATTTTATCATCTACTGGCATAGCCAGTAGTTTTTTGTTTCGCTATGCTCAACTCTCTAAAGAGTTAATAAAAAAAGGCAGAAGATTTATTCTTCTGCCTTTAAATTAATAGTTTTATTTAGTTTATGACAAATATCTATGGTTGTGCTTGTGTTTGTTTTATTTCATCTAATGTTTTCCAAGTACTTGTATTTAACATATTTGAACGCCCTATATTTGCTACACTATTAAATGCAAGTCTAAATTTACCTGTTTTACCTGCATCTATTGAGTATGTACTAGCCTGAATATTTAAACCACCATATGGTTGGCTCTTATCAAGTTGTATATCATATGTTGGAACAGTATCTTCTGAATTTGCTGCTTTTGCTTGAACTGATCCATCATTTAATGGTTCTATTAATATACGATTTAAATTTTGCAAGAAACTAAAACCAACATTAACTGGAGTTCGTTGTTGCGTAGGATCTTCTGAAGGAGGCCCATATATTATTAAATTATTTAATTTGATTGCTTTAGTAGTTGTATCATAACTAAACACTATATCACATATATCAATATCACCGTCAATATCTACACATTGTGTTTCTGTTGTTTTATAGTACAACACTTTTCTGTCTTTATTGAAGAAACTTATATTTTTCACTCTTATTGGGTTATTGTTTAATGTAAATATTGTTCCATTTTGTGGGTCACCAAAATTTAGTGTATATATAAATTGATTTTGAGCGGCATCATATACTGGGTCTGGTATTTTAATATCTGTTAATGTTCCTACCCTGTTATTATTTTGATTTGCAGTATCAAATGAGCCTACATCTAAAGTTGCATTTGTTATGGCAACTGGTGTTTTTACAGTATACTCTATACCATTATTGTAGCTTTCTGTTATTGTTGTATTGGATATTTGTTTTGATGCATCAAACAACTCTTTTGATATCTTTTTCATAAATTCAATATATTTTGGTGCAAAACCACTATTTGGTATTATAAGACCATTAATAGCACCTGCATATAATTCTACAAAGACACTAAATGATATACCTTGACTTTCAGCATATTCACCATTTGAATAACTATAAATTACTGCATTTTTAACTGCTTCCTGAAGTTCTTGTTTATTTGCAGTATAGTCATCAGTATAGTAAGCATCATTATACCCTAATCTTTCTGCAAATGAGTGGATATCTGACTGAGCATTGTCATATAATAAAGAATTATAGGCAGACAAAAATACGTTATTTGATGTTTTTACTTTACTTTCACCACCTTTATCATAGTTAGTTATCAATACTGATGCCATATTATCAAATGCAGTAGATACAGCTTCAACCTTACTCAAATCTACCATACTAATTGTTGATCCTGTAATCCCTTTACTTATGTTCTCCATATATTTATCCATAAGAGCTTTACCTGCAGCAATTGAATCCTGACCTGCACCAATTGCTTGAATATATGGAGCAAAATCCCATGCAGCAACAGGTTGAGTAGATTCAGAACCTATAAAGTAGTTTGCATAATCTTTAGCTGCATACATAAAATCTACATTACCCATAAGACAAGAGTTTAAAATAATTGTATCAAATTTAAAATATGGATTATCTAATTTTACTCTCACTAGTTCCAATGCCTTTTTAAATGCTTCTGCATCTATATTTAAATAATTAGGATAACCCATTCCAGTAATACCACCACCATGAGTAGAAATAAATAAAACATATTTACTTGTTTTATTTTCTCTTATGCCTTTTACTAAAAAATCTGATATTACTTCAGGATTAGCCATGTCTTCACATTTTGATGGGTCAGCTGCATCTGGATTTACAGGCTTATCTCCTGTATAACAGCTTACTTTTGCTGTCCCCTGATTTATTATTTCAGCCTTACCTTTTGTTATTTTATACTGATAACCTTTTGTAAAATCCTTAATTAAATAGTTTTGACTGTATGGTTGATTTGTATGGTCAATATTACCAGAACCTGCCATTACATATATTCTTGTGTTTGCATCATTTATATTTTGGGCCATTGCATTTACAGTATTGTTTGGCAGACCAAACTTATCATTACCAACTTCAAATAATCTCAAGCCTGCATCTTCCAAATTTGTAACAGGAAGATAACCAAGTATTGTTACACTTTCACCACTTTCACCACTTCCCCCACCACTAGAACATGATGACAAAAATACTGTCAATACAAATAATAAAACATAAATCTTTTTCATAAAATACCCCTTTAATTTATTATATTCAAAATATATTCTTATGGAAATATTTTGTCAATATTTTTTTTATTCTTCTTTATCAAGTAGTTTGCGTAAATCTCTATTTTTACCAAACTGCAGCATGGCAGGAAGTTTTAAGTGGCCTTTTAACCAGTAAATTAGCCTCTCCCACCTGCTGCCTTTTTTCTTTTCCTGCTCTTCCTGCTTATCATCATTTAAGCCGCCCCCTGTAAAAGAATAAAGCACTGGCACAACTATCAATGTAAGCATTGTAGAAAACCCTAAACCAAATATTACAGCGTTTGCCATAGGGCTCCACCACTGGCTCATTTCCGCCCCTGTTACAAAGGTCATATTTTTAAAATCTATGCCTAAACCTGTTGCCATTGGCACCATACCTAATACTGTGGTCCAAGCTGTAAGCATAACAGGTCTAAAACGCACAGCCCCTGCTCTCACTATTGCTTCACGCATTTTCATGCCCTCGCTTCGCAGCTGGTTTGTATAGTCTATTAATATAATACCGTTATTGATAACAATACCTGCTAATGAGATTACACCAATACCTGTCATTATTATACCAAAGTTTGTGCCTGTAATCGTTAAGCCCCAGAAAATACCGCCAATGGATAATATGATTGTAAAAAGTATTATAAATGTTTGAGCAAAAGAGTTAAACTCAATTAAAAGCACCATTAATATTAAAAATAATGCCACAACTAATGCTTTTCCTAAAAATGAGCTTGCCTCCTGTTGTTCTTCTGTTTCACCTGTATAGTTAATTACATAGCCCGGTGGCAGATCAAAATCTTTTAATCTTTCTGCCACATCTTTCATTACTTCCACACTGCTTCGCCCTTCTGCATTGGCTGTTACATTTACAACCCTTTTAAAGTCAATACGTGTGATAGTTCCAAAACCTGCACTCATACTTACTTCTGCCACAGATGATATTGGTACATAAGCACCTGTTGGTGTGTTTATCATTAAGTTTTTTATATCATCAATACTTCTGCGTTTTTCATCAGGCAGGCGAACTTTTATATCGTATTCGTTATCACCTTCCCTGTATTTTGCCACTTCTATACCGTAAACTGCACCACGCACCGCACTTGCTATGCTTGATGTATTTAACCCTAAAAGTGCCGCTTTCTCTCTATCTACATCTATTCTTATTTCAGGTTTTGATTTTACATAGTCATCTTTTAAATCCACAAGCCCAGGAATAGGCTCTACTATCTTTTTAACCTGCTGAGCAATACTTCCCAAAACATCTACATCTCTACCTGATATTTCAATACTTACAGCATCCCCTGTAGGTGGCCCCATTTGTTCTTTTTCCCATACAACTTCAGCACCCGGAAAAAAGTTTAGCTTTTCACGTATTCTATTAACTGTTTCTGGGGAAGGCTCACTTCTATCTTCAAAATCTATAAACTCAATTGTAAGCCTGCCACGATGGGTAGATGTTCCACCTGCATCAGAATAATCTGCTGCTGCACCACCTACTTCGCCAACAGTTAATTTTACGTTAGGCTCGTTTAAGGTTGCTTCCCTAAATTTCATAACCATATCGTTAGTTGTGGCAGCATTTGTGCCCTGTGGTGCATTTGCCCTAATATAAACACGCTGTGGGTCGCTTTCTGGGAAAAATTCCACCCCAAGCCCTCTGGCACTAAATAAAAACATAGGCAGTATTACTAAAACCATCGTAACTGTTAATGCTAATGCTCTGTGGTTTAATGCAAGCTGAACTGTCTTCATATAAAACTGTATTACTTTACTATATTTCAGCTCCTCATCTTCGCTAATATGCCTTTTTTTAACATTCATAAATGTAGAACATATTACAGGGTTAAATATTAATGCTACAAATAATGATGAAAGCAGTGTAATAATCAATGTAAGTGGCAGAAACTTCATAAATTCGCCAATAGTTCCGGGCCAAAATACCATTGGTAAAAATGCAAATACAGTTGTTAAGGTGGAAGTAACCATAGGCCAGCCTATTTCTTCTGAAGCTGCATGGGCTGCCTCTATTCTATTCATTCCTTCCTGCATATGCCTGTATATGTTTTCCACAATTACTATGGCATTATCCACAAGCATACCCAAAGCCATAATAAGTGAGAAAAGCACCATCATATTAAGTGTAATACCCAGTGCCTGTAATACTATAAAAGATATAAGCATACTAAAAGGTATAATAACGGCTGCAAAAAGTGAGTTTAGTTTTCCTAAAAATAAGAAAAGCACTAAAAATACTAATATAAAGCCAGTTATAAGGCTGTTTTCAAGCTCATGCACCATTGCTTTAATATCTTTTGACATATCTGTAGTAAGGGTAAATTTTACAGCAGGTGGAAACTCTTCTTCAGCTTCCTTTATAACAGCCTTTATATCTTCTGCCATATCTAAAATATTTGCACCAACTCGCTTTTTAATAGATACTGATATGGCAGGCACACCGTTTAATGAAGCATATGAGTCTTTATCTTCAAAAGAATCAAGCACCCGTGCCACATCACGCACATATATCGGTCTGCCGTCCTGCACTTTTACTACTATATTTTTAATGTCTTCTGGGTTTGTGTATTCTCCGGGGATACGTACTAAATATTTTCCCCTGCCAATATCTACTGAACCACCAGGCACATTTATATGCTCGCCCTTTACTGCGTTTGATAAATCGTTCATTGTTAAAGAATATGCCTGCAATCTTTCATAATCAAATACTACTAATATTTCCCTGTCCCTTGTACCTGAAAGCTCAACTTCTAATACACCTTTTACACCTTCAAACCTGTCCTGCATTTCATCGGCTATTAATTTTAAATCATGCTCTGGCACATCCCCTGCAATTGCTACCACAAATACAGGGAAATCACTCATGCTTATTTCTGTAATAATTGGCTCTTCTGTTAAATCCTGCGGCAGGTCGTTCATAGACTGGTCTACTTTATCACGCACACGCTGCAAAGCCACATCAATATTTACATCAGGGTTAAATTCAATACTAATGTTTGATACACTTTCTGCACTGTATGATATAATCTCTTTAACGCCCTCTATACCACGCAGCTTGTTTTCTATTTTAAATGTTACAAGGGATTCCATATCTGTAGGTGAAACACCAGCATAAATGGTAGTAACCATAATATAAGGTATGGGAATATCTGGCGTTGCTTCTCTAGGCAGGCTTGTATAAGCAATAGAGCCAAACATAATAAAAACTATCATCAGTAAAAATGCTGATGATTTCCATTTAATAGCAACTTTGGTAATAAGCATCTAACTACTCCCCTAAACGAAGTAGTGAACCGTTTGATAAAAACTGCTGGCCACTTGTTATAAGCTCTTCCCCTGGCTCTACACCTGAAATAATTATAACTTTTGAGCCAACCATCTCACCAGTAATTACAGGGCGTTCTTCTGCCACATTATTTTTATTAATGTATACTATTTTCTGGCCGTCCTTATCTATTACTGCATACATATCTACAACCATAACATTTTTAAATGACTGCCTGACAATATCAACACGAACTATCCGACCTGGTCTTATATCTTTATCCATTTCCACATCTACACGGACTTTGTGGGTTAATGTCTGTGGGTCTGATACAACAGAAATATAGTTAATTATACCTTTTTTAATATTTTTATCGCCACCTATCTCTGCCACATATACATCTACTTCCTGCCCCAATTGTAAATAACGAACATCATTTTCTGGGATATTTACATATATTTTTAATTTAGACATATCTATAAGCCTTGCCACCTCTGTGCCGGGAGAAACATATTCACCAACATTTGGTATAACATCATCAATAATACCAGTAACAGGGCTTTTTATTGTGCTTTTATTAAATTCATCAAGGGCAAGCTTATATGAAACACTTGATAAATCATAAGTTTTTTTAGCAGTATCAAACTGTTTTTGTGAAACAGATTTTTGGGCATATAAGTTTTTCTGCCTTAAATATTCCTTTCTATCATCTTCTAACTGCACTTTTGCAGAATTTAAGTTTGCCTGCAAATTATCAGTATTGATTTTTAAGATAGGCTCTCCCTTTTCTATAAAAGAACCTTCTTCCTTTCCTATCCATGTAACAGGTCCTGATGTTTCAGAAGGCACTGTTATATCGTCCCATGCTTCAACGGTGCCAGGCACTGTGTAGTAATCATCAATATCACTTAAAACAACTTTAGTAACTTCTACATCAGTAGGCCTTACTTCATTTGCTGCCTGCTCCTGCTTTTTGCCACCAGAACATGCAGTTATAAGCACAGCAATAATTAATAGAAAGACTTTTAATCTCATTAATAACTCCCATCTGTTTTTAATGATACTTACTTAATAATACTAAAAAATACTATTTAATTATTATCTTCTTTTTCCTCAACCATTCTTGCTACTTTTTCTTCTAATTTGTTTAATTTTTTACCAGTAGTAAAAAAATAGTAAGCCAAAATAACCCAAATAAATGCATATGCACCAATTAAAAATTGAATATTATTCATGTTAAACTCCTTATTAATCTAATTCTAATAATTTAACCTGCCTTTCTAAAAAGATTATACGCAGTCTTCTTATTAAAAGGCTTATATATATAATAGTAAATACAAAAAGACATACCTGCATTGCCACAAACATATCAGGATGCATGCCGCCGCCACCCTTTTGAACTACATTTGGATGAATAGTATTTTCCCACCATTGAATAGATAAAAATACTATTGGCACATTAATAAAACCAATAATACCTAATGCAGCAGAAAACTGTGCTCTTTTTTGGCTTTCTTCCATAAACTGCCTAAGCATAATATAGCCCACATATATAAACCATAATATTAAGGTGGAAGTTAGCCGCGGGTCCCATGTCCAGTATACTCCCCATGTAGGGCGTGCCCATAATGGACCTGTTACTATTACAATTGTGCAGAATATTAGCCCAATCTCTGCTGAAGCTGATGCTATATCATCATATATTATCTTTTTAGTGATTAAATAGAGTATACTCATAATAAAAGTAATGAAAAATGCAAAAAAGCCAATCCAGGCTGATGATACATGGAAATAAAATATTTTTTGAATAAGCCCCATAATTTTTTCAACTGGTGCATAAAAAAATGCAAAGTAAAGCCCTATGGGAACAACAAAAAATAGTAAAATTGAAAATATCGTATCCAATTTCTTAAGTAACTTCATAAATTCCTCACTTATTCTTCAATTATGGCTGAAAAGATACCAAAAATAACAGCCGTAAATATTATATCAAAAACTGCCGTCAATTTTATCCAGTTATAGCTGTATGCTATATCGCTGCCTGAAATAAATATATTAGTAGAAAGTATGGCAGCAATTAATATAGGTATCATTATAGGCAGTAAAAGCAACGGCAGCATAATTTCTCTTGAATTTGTTCGCACACTAATCATAGAAAATAATGTGCCTACTAATGCATAACCATATGTGGCTAAAAATATTACTGCTATCATTAATGGGTGACTTACTATATTTATAGAATAAAATACTAAAAATAATGGAATAAGAATAATCTCTAACAATATTAACACAAGCATATTAGATATTACTTTTCCAAAAAATATAGCACTTTTATCCACTGGGGCAAGCATTAATGCTTCAAAATTACCACCTTCTAATTCACTCATCATTGTTTTATTAAGCCCAAGTATGCCAGCAAATGTAACAGCCATCCAAAAAATACCACCTGCTATTTTCTTTTCCACCTCACTGCCAGGCTCCATTATAAAACTAAATACAATAACTAATAAAATAGCAAAAACTAATGATGCATTTACTACTTCTTTCGTTCTCATCTCCATTAATACATCTTTTTTTACAATGGTAAAAAGAGCTTTAAAATAATTCATATTACGCCCCCTTTTCCACAGCAGTTTCAAGGTATATATTATGAAAATTTTCCTGCTCAATATCAGACTTTTTGCAGTTATATACAATTTTACCTTTATTCATAATCAAAACCGTATCTGCTAAATCAAGCCCTGTAATTAAATCATGAGTAACCATAATAATTGTTTTATTATTACTTAACTGTTCTTTTAATAAAATAGATAATTTATTGGAAGCAAGGCTGTCAAGCCCAGTATATGGCTCATCTAAAAATATAATTTCTGGGCTGTGTATTAATGCCCTTGCAATAGATATCCTTTGCAGCATACCACGAGAAAATGTTCTAACTAAATCATCTTTACGTTTATATAAATCAAGCTGTTTTAAAAGCTCTGATGCTTTTTCTTCCACATTGCTAACATTATAAAGACTGCCATAAAACTTAAGATTTTCCATAGCAGAAAGACCACCATAAACAAATGGCTGGTGAGATATTACACCAAAATTATACCTAAAATCATCATTAAGTTTCTTGTATGGGATATTATTATATAAAAGTGAGCCAGATGTAAGCCTGCTCTGCATTGATAATATTTTTAAAAGAGTAGATTTACCTGCTCCGTTAGGACCAAATATAGTGATGGACTGCCCCTTAAAAATATCTAAATCAACCTTTCTTAAGGCTGTTAGATGACTATAAATTTTCATGGCCTGTTTTAAAGAAATTAGTGGTGTGTTCTCTACATTACTGCTGTCCACAATAACCTGCCTGCACATTTATATTTTATAAAACTCAACACTATGCCGTGTTTTGTTAAATTTTTTAACCCTAGATAAATAAGGCTCGGGAGTTACCCGAGCCTTATAACAGCTAATATCTTTTTTGAGGAGTTTTTTATATATCTGCGTTTTGTTGTTCCGCAATTGCTTTATTATGTTCTTCTATATCCATACCTTCATAACGGGAAGGACATTTTGCCATTAATTTACTGGCAACAAAATTTTTATTCTCACTATCATACTTGCCTTCAAGTATAACAGTAGCATCGTCCATAAAAGAATCAGGCACTACGCCTTTATACAGCACTTTTATAGAAGCATCACTATCCTGATCTTTCATAGTAAAAACAAGGTTGTTTGGTGCTTTATTAATAGAACCGTTTATTACAGTGCCACTTACCTTTACACCCTTACCTTCATACTGCACAGGGTTTGCCAATATATCAGCCACTTCTGCATCATGCATAGAGTAGGAAAATAAACCTGTTACTAATAAATAAGATAAAGCTCCTATAACTACTATACCTACTGCAATAAGTTTTTTTCTGCTGTTCATATTTACCCCTTTTTTCTATGAATTTAATCTATACTAAAAAAATATATTGTAAAATTCAAAATAATTTATCCTACACAATATCTACATTTTCTTATTGTATTATAAGGAAAATTTAAAATTTCTATACAATTGATGTATTGCATAAAGGGGGCATCGTGTTTGCAGTTGAGACACCTACATTATTTGTAGCATTTTATTCAGGAATATTTACTTTTCTATCACCTTGTATATTCCCACTTATACCAGCTTATTTATCATTTATGTCTGGAGAGAGTTTGGAAAATTTAAAAACTGGTCAATCCAGTTCAAAACTTTCACCGCGTTTAAAAGCGTTTATTGGTGCTGTATTTTTTGGAATAGGCTTTTCTATTGTATTTGTAGCATTAGGTGCTTCTGCCAGCTCCCTTGGTCATTTCTTTTATAATAATAAATCATTACTTGCAACAATAGGTGGTGTAATCATTATTATTTTTGGGCTTTATATGGTCGGTATACTAAAAAAACCATTTTTAACAAAAGTATTTGGTCCATTTTTTAATAATAAAGAAAAACAAGAAGATAAACCGTCATTTATAGATAAAATAATGCCTGCTTTCATTAGTAACAACATACTTAAAATGAAAACAGCATTAAATAATTTCCGTATGTATTTAAGGCAAAATTCAGTTCCTTTTTATTTAAATGCATTTTTATTAGGGCTTATTTTTGTATTTGGCATGTCATCATGTACTGGTCCTATTTTAGGTGCTATCTTAATTATGGCATCTAATGAAGCATCTGTATACCAAAGTATGTGGCTCTTATTTGTATACTCATTAGGGCTATGGGTTCCATTTTTAATATCAGCACTTGCTATAAATGAATTAATGGTCTTTATGAAAAAAGCAAATAAATTTGTATTCTGGGTAGAAAAAATTTCTGGAATACTTCTTATTTTACTCGGTATTATACTAGTAACAGATAAAATGGAAATACTTGTAAACTGGCTTAGCAGCTTTTTCTCATTTCTGCCAGTTGTAGGCTAATAATTTTAGAATTATATCCATAATCCTAATTTTTATATAAAAATTGTCTAGTAAAGAACTTGACTTTCTAAACATTTAATGCTAGTTTGTTTTAATTGATATTGATTATCATAATATATAAGAATTAGGTAAGGTTTATGAAATTAAGTGATGCTGTGGCAAATAATACATATACTATATCGTCTTTAGATTGTAGTAATTCATCTATTATAAACAGATTTTTTGCTTTAGGGCTTTACCCTGGAGTGAAAATTAAATTGCTTCAAAATACCCCATATAAAATATGCTCACTTGGAGGCAGTAAGGTTGCAATAAGTGACAATATTGCTGAAATGATATATGTCCAGCCATAATTTATGCCATCAAAATGCAGTATCTGTTACTGTTGTAAGCTCTCATGATGGGTTTGTTACAGTGGAGCAGGCTTTAGAGTGTGCAAACTGTAAAAGCTCTTGTCTGCTTGCTCAAAAAACAAAATCATTTAATATTAAAACCAGTAAAAAATATGAAAAAGGAACTACCATAAATATTGTAATCGATGAAAAATATATGGTGAAACTTGCCCTGCTTTTATATGGCTTACCAATACTTATTATGATAATTTCTGCCTTCTTAGCTGATATGATTTTTCAAAAAGAAGCAGTTACGGCTGTTTTCTCATTTGCTTCACTTATACTTTCATGGGGCATATTAAAATATGTTTCAAAAAATTTAAAAAAAAGCCCCATATTGAGGCGAACCCAAATTTTTGGACAGATTTAAAATTATACGGTTTGAGTTCTGTATTTTACAGGGCTCAAGCCATTTAATCTGTATTTAATTCTATCATTATTATAATAATTTATATATTTATCAAGTTCTATTTTAA
>CASEIN010000030.1 GCA_949287985.1 Mucispirillum schaedleri
GGCTACCTGAATAGAATATAGAAATGTGAAAAATAAATTCCTGCTCTTGACTGAATAACTTTATTCTAGTATGCATAGAGCAGGATATGTAAAAATATAATCATAGAAAACTGAATTTACAGACTTTTTTTCACAGGCTCTATATATTTGAGTTGATATTTAAAATTTTAAATGTACTTCCTAATATTCCATCTTCAAATGCTTTAAAAACTTCTCCAGAGTTTTCACCATCAACTAGAATAATATAATCATTTTTATTTACTTTCACGCCTTCTGTATATATCTGTTTTTCTTGTCTAGTTCTTAAATATTTTGCGTTTAACAATGGTAGATTTACATTTATAATTTTATTTCCATTTAATAAACTACACACTTCCCCCAGTCTGACCCATTTCCAGTTTTCAGGTATATTATATGGTATATCATCATCAGTAATAGGTGGTAGTGGTTTTTCTTTTTTTATTTTGCCTTGTTTTATTAAATTTTCTTTTTCTGCTATTATTTTATCATAAAGTATGCTTGCAGGCTCATCGTAAATATCTTGATTAACTAATTTACCTTCTACTGCATATTGCAAAATAGATTTTGGAAGATTTTCCACAAAATTTTTATCCAATGCTAATAATTTTTCTTCTTCCTGCTCTAATTTATCACATAAAGCCATAAGCTCATCAACTTTTTTAACAATTCTTTCCTGCTCTTTAAGTGGTGGAAGTGGGAAAATAATATGTTTTAGTTTTTCAGAAGATACTTCAATAACTTTCATTCCCTTTGCAATCTTATTTTTTTGTAGTTGAAAACAATTTGAGTTAAATAAATATATTAAATATAATGGATTTATCCAATGTTTTATTATTGCAGTATGTCCACCAGTCACTATTTGATAATTACCTAACCATGCAATGCTTTTGCATACATCATTAATATTTTCACTTGTAATTACCATGATAATATCAGTATAATCAACTGTTTTTAATTTATATGCAACTTGTTCTGATGTATATGATAAAGTAGTATGAGTTGAATATTTATAATATTTATGTATTTGTCCATAATGTATGCATGGAATACCACTATCAGTGAAATCATTTTTGGTTAATCCATTTCCTCGTTTTATCTCACACACTTCCCCTAGTCTAACCCATTTCCAGTTTTCTGGTATTTCATATGGTATATCATCATCAGTAATAGGTGGCAGTGGTTTTTCTTTTTTTATTTTACCTTGTTTTATTAAGTTTTCTTTTTCTGCTATTATTTTTTCATAAAGTATGCTTGCAGGTTCATCCTGATTATCCTGCGGAACTAATTTTCCTTCTACTGCATACTGTAAAATTGCTTTTCTTAAATCTGCTGCTTTCATCTATACATCTCTTTTCATAACTTCTTCTATTGTATTAAGCAGGTTATTAATATTTTCAGTTATTTCTTGCCTTTCCAATTTATAATTTTCCATAAATTCAAAAGGGTTTAATATTTCTTCTTCCTCGTGGGGAAAGCCGCAGAAATCAAGGTTATAATTATTTGCAATTATTTCATCTATACTTATAAGGCTTGATACTTCGCTTATCTTTCTATTATTCCACCATGCACGCACAGGGTCAAAGTGAATATCAAGCATAGGGCGTGTTTTAGAAAAATGTTTATAGCCTTCTGGCATTTCAAGCCTGTAATACCATATATTTTCAGTTTTTTTGCCTTTTTTAAAAAATAATAGGTTTGTATTAATATTAGTATATGGTGCAAATACATCATTAGGAAGTCTTATAATTGTATGCAGGTTACATTCTTCTAGTAGTTTCTTTTTAATATTTGTTTTTACATTACCACCAAATAAAAAGCCGTCAGGCAACACTATTCCACATCTGCCATTCTCTTTTAACAAGTGCATAATATGCACCATAAATAAATCTGCTGTTTCTTTAGAACGAACATCGCTAGGCACAGAGTTTGTTACAGCGTTTTCTTCTGCACCACCAAAAGGTGGGTTTGTAACAATAATATCTACAAAATCATTTTCCCCATAGTCTGCTACTGGTTTTCTTAAAGTATTATCGTTTACTATATTTGGCACATCAATATTATGTAATATTAAATTTGTAACGCATAATATATGAGGGTAGGGCTTTTTTTCTATACCTTTAATATTTGATTGTAAAAGCTTATAATCTTCCTGCGTATTAAGTGTATATCTATCAATTACACTTGTTAAAAAACCACCTGTACCACATGCAGGGTCTAGCACTTTTTCATTGATTTGTGGGTTTATCATTTCCACAATAAATTTTGTAACAGGCCTTGGGGTGTAAAACTCTCCAGATTTACCTGCACTTTGCAAGTCTTTAAGCATTGTTTCATATATATCATTAAATAAATGAAAATCTGGCATGGAAGCAAAATCTAACTCTTGGTTTAATTTATTTATTACCTGCCTTAAAAGTGTGCCAGATTTCATGTAATTTATAACATCATTAATAGTTGTTTTTAAAAGCCATAATCTTTTTGTATTATCTGTTGAAATATCAAGAGATTTAATATCATCAAACATTTGCTCTATAAACTTTAAAAGTGCATCGCCTGTAATACCTTCATCCTGAGCTGCCCAGTTACGCCATTGATACTTTTCTGGCATAACTGATTTATAATCATCTTCTAAAAGTTCCCATTCCTGCTCTTTATAATCAAAAGCTTTTAGAAATAAAAGCCATGCAATTTGCCCTATATATTGAGCATCACCGTTTATTCCTTCATCCATTCTCATTATATCTTTTAATGCTTTTGTTAAGCCTGATATTGCCATTTTTTCCCCTTATGCTGCATAAATTTCATTTTCTAATTCTTTTATTATATTTTCAAAATTTTTTCTACCCTTAAATATGTTATTAATTATATACATTGGGTTGCCTAATTTATTAACAGGCTCTAATTTTAATATATCTATGGTTTCTATGTTTTGAATATCAGTTTCAGCATATTTTTCAAGCAGTGCATTTATTACTTCCTGCACCTTTACTCCATATTTTGCAAAATAATTGCGTTTTTTTACATTTTCTATCCGTTCTCTTTTTGTAAGTGGTGGCTTATCATAAGCTATGTGGCACAGCATATCAAATGGGTCTAAATCTTTTTTAGTATTGGCTTTTAATTCTTCCATAAATATGCCTGCTTTTTCCATTTCTGCAATTATGGCAGATTTCTTTTCTACACTGTTCCAAGCCTGCAGGAAATTATCAAGAGTAGCATATTTATTTTTAATGTTTTTTCTTGTATAATCCTTAAATGATTCTGTTATAAGCTTGCCGTTATAGTCTAAATACTGCACTTTATCTTTTAATATAGAAACTTCCACATTATCAACATAGTATTTAGTCTGCTTTGTTTTAGGCTCATCTGGTGTAACAGTATCATCTTTATTATCTGAAACTACAAATCTATTTTCATCATTCTCATCATTATTATTATCATTACTTCCTTTAGTAATATCATATTCATCACTTTGTAATGGTTCGCCGTCAAAGTCTGGGTCTGCAAAATGCCTTGTTACATTTCTAAAATCTATTATAGTAAAATAAAGCTTGTTTTTTTCTTCCACAAGCCTTGTGCCTCTGCCTATAATCTGTTTAAATTCAATAATACTTTCAATATTGCTATCTATTACTATAACTTCCACAGTTTTTGTATCAACCCCAGTTGATAAAAGTTTTGAAGTTGTTACTAAAACAGGATATGCAGAATTTTTATTACAAAAATTTTCTATTTGGCTTTTTCCTTCTTCGTTATCACTTGTTATCTGCATAATATATTTATCATTAATTTTAACCATATCAGCATTTTCATTAACAAGGGCTTGCCTCATTCTGCCTGCATGGTCTTGGTCTATACAGAAAAATATTGTCTTTGCCATTTGCTTATTATTTCTTTTTAAATAGTCTGTTACATATTTTGCCACAAGCTCTGTTCGTTTTTCTAAAACTAAATTTCTATCAAAATCTCTTGTATTATACTCCCTATCTTCTATAATATTACCATATTTATCTGTTTGGTTTATGGTAGGGCGAAAGCCTTCTACATCTTTATCTATTATTACACGCACTACTTTATATGGGGCTAAAAATCCGTCTTCTATTCCCTGCTTTAAAGAGTAGGTATATACAGGCTCACCAAAATAAGATATATTTGATACTTCTTTATTTTCTTTTGGGGTAGCAGTTAAGCCAATTTGTGTTGCATTATGAAAATATTCTAGCACTTCACGCCATAAACTTTCATCTTTTGCACTGCCTCTGTGGCACTCATCAACTATTATTAAATCAAAAAAATCTGGGCTAAATTGTGTAAATATATTTTTAGTTTCATCTTTACTTGTCATACTTTGGTATAATGCTAAATATATTTCATAAGATTTATCCACTTTTCTATTTTTAACTAAAGTCATTTTATCATGAAATGGAGAAAAATCACCTGTATATGTTTGGTCTCGCAGTGCTTCTCTATCTGCCAAAAATAGTATGCGTTTTTTAATGCCCGCCTTCCAAAGTCGCCATGCAATTTGAAAGGCAACATAAGTTTTGCCAGTGCCTGTTGCCATTACTAAGAAAACACGGTTATTTCCATTTATTATAGCATTATATACACTATTAATTGCATTTAATTGGTAATATCTTGGAATTTTGCCATTATCTGTATAATATGAAGAACTTATTTGCTTTTCTTTATTATCATCTATATTGTTATATCTTTTATATGTTTCCCACAGTGCAGCAGGGGAGGGAAAATCATCAAGGCTTATTTCTTTTTCTAATCTATCATTTTCATCATGGTATTTATTATGGAAAATAAAGCCATCACCATTAGATGTGAATACAAATGGAATATTAAGCATATTTGCATAATTTAAAGCCTGTTGCATACCGTCTGACATATTATGTTTATTGTCTTTGGCTTCAATTACTACTAGTGGGGTATGAAAATTATAAAATAAAACATAATCAGCCCTTTTTATAGTGTTTGTATCACGTCTGCATGAATTATGCCTTGCAATAACTCTACCGTCAGTTAATTTGTATTCTTCTCTAATTTGGTGGTGCTGCCAGCCTGCTTGTATAAGTGCAGGTGTAATATATCTTGTTCGAATCTCTTGTTCTGTAAGTGCTTTTTTACCCATAATTTCACCTTAACAGCAGTCTACAAAAAAATAGATTTTATGTAAAGGTAAAATGTATCATTTAAAGATACTAGTTGTATGTAACTCTTATACTTACACTTTTAACAAGTAAAAATGTAACAATATTACATTTTTTACAACGAATAAATGTGCTATATAACACTTTTTGCAGGGAAAAAGTGTATATATGTTACATTTTATACAGCGAAAAATAAAGAAAAGTATATTTTATTGTCTTAAATTTAAGCAGTGAGAATATGATTTATAATGTATTATTAAAAGTTTAAAATACAGCTATCTATTTGCTTTTCTATATTCCCATGGTGCTTGTGGGTTATCTTGAGCCCATAGTCCAATACGGCCATATTTTGCTTTAAGCTGAGCATATTCATTACGAATAGATTTACTATATTGAAAATAGCTCCATGCACAGCCCTGTTTTATCATTTCATAATTGATATTTACATTATCTGCATATATGGTGGCAACTATTCTGCCGTATTTATCTGTATCTTCTACAGCATATGAAATATTTTTATTTTTTAATAAATCTACTAAACAATCCCTTGATTTTTTGCCATAAGCCTGTTTTATTTCTGGGGCATCAATACCATAAAGTCTTATTTTTACTTTTTTACCATCTTCATTAATAACATTTATAGTATCACCATCATGAATGGAATTAATCTTTTTTACATCGTGCCAGGAAGATATAAACGATTTATACCCATCAACATTTAATCTAAGATAATCATTGATAATATCATTTAAAATAGTCTCTTTAAGTGCAACAATACACACAATAATTAAAAGCAGTGTTCTTGCAGATTTTGGTAGTTTCCTGTATCTTCTTGCCATATTATACCTTTATAACTTAACACATTTTATGTATTTGTTTTAATATATTTAATATTATTTCTTGCAAAATATAATGAAAATGTTAATATCTTTAGACAAAATAGTAACATACCTTACAATTATAATAGAACTTTATCATATTGTAAAGTGTCTATGTATGATAAAAGCTATTTTAATTATGGCGACATGGTGTTTATTTCTTATATTCTTATTGACACACATTTTTAAATGTGTAAATAATTATTAGTTTTTGTTTAGGAGATAATATGTTTAAACATCTTATTGTATTTGCTGTTGCGGTTTTAATGCCTATTAGTGCCTTTGCATTAACAATTGATGAAACGGTTCAACTGGCACTTGCCTCAAACAACAATCTTAAAAGCAAAGAATACACATTAAAATCAAAAGAGCTTGCATCAAACAATGCTATACTTATATTCTTTCCATCTATTGGTGCTCAGTATGATTTTTCATATACTAAAAGAGATATGACAACTGCATTACAAAGAAAGACAGAAAATAATGTTGCTTCTTTTAGTACGTATATTAATTTAAACCTTTTTAATGGTTTATCTGATATGTTTAATTTTCAAATGGCAAAATTAAATAGTGATATGGCAGCATCTGATTTAGATGCAGCAGGCTATGATACCATTTTAGATGCTCAAAATGCATATATAAATCTTTTAAAAGCTAAAAGTGATTTAGAAGTTGCAGAAAGTAATTTAAAACTTTTAGAGATGCAAAAAAGAGATGCACAGATTTCTGCTGATAATGGCTTAATTGCCCGTAATGATTTACTTCAAACAGAAGCATATTTAGCATCTGCTCAACTTCAAAAAATTACTGCCCAAAGTGCTGTTACTCAGGCTGTTCAAAAATTAGAAAAAGTAATAAATAGAAAATTAGACCCTAATGAAGAGCTTGTAGAGCCTGTATTATTAGACATTACTTTAGAAAGTGAAGATGTATTAAAAGAAAAAATGTTTAATAATAGAAGTGATTTAAAATATCTTGAACAATCTTATGAAGTAGCTAAAAAGACAGAATTGTCATCATTAAGTGGTGTATATCCTAAAATTGATGCATCTTTTACATATACTACATACGGTCATGAAGGTAATCCATTTATAGGTGCTCCATCATCAGATGGAAGTACAAACAGCTATGTAAGCGGTGGTAATACAGTAGATAATAATATGGTTGTAGGTGTTACTGCGTCATGGAATCTTTTAAGCGTTGCTTCATCTTCAATGCAGTCTATTGCAGATAAAAGAACTCGTCAAGCACTTGCATATTCTATTGCTGATACAAAACAGAATATGGTTTTAGAGCTGCAAACATATATTGAAATGTATTATACTTCTAAAGCACAGCTTGCTCAAGCTTTAACTGGTATTAAGCATGCTGAAGAAAACTATCGTGTTAGAAAGAATTTGTATGACCAGTCTGCTGCTACTATGACAGAGCTTTTAGATGCTTCTTCGCTTTTAAATGAAGCAAAAGTGGCAGAATCAAATGCTAGATACAGCGTTATTTCATCTGTTTATCAGCTTGAAAGGACTATACAGGAAAAATTGCCAGTCCACACTACACCAGCTGAATAGGTATTAAATAATAATCTGGCCTTTTTTAGCACAAATTACATAATTTAATTAAACTAAAATATTTTACTATAATCAATATACATGAGAGGATAACTTAGAGTGTCGTTATTCTCCATGTATATAAATTAGTGCTTTTAATTTAATTTATATAATGATAAGTTTTAAAATACTCCAATATGCAGTTAAACAGCATATAAAATCAATAAAAATCTATATTTAACATATTTAATATATAATGGTTTTTACTTGTGGTAAAAGGGAAGAATGCTGTTAAAATTGTAAATAAATATGTTGTTTTCTACTGTTTTTTCAAATATCTGTATTTTAGTGGAGATATTTTTCATTTTTTATCAAAAAAAACACTTGATTTTATAATATATTTTATATAAAAAATATATTGTCTATATAAATTATACAAATGTCCACATATGGGAAAGGAGTATGTATGAATTTTTTCGCGAAATTGAAAGAAAAGCTTGCTGAACGCTATACCAACTTTAAAGCGTCTATGCAGGAAAGGGCAGACAGAAAACTTGCTCGCAAATCTAATGCTGAAGCAAAAGAACCTGGTAGGTTTAAAAAATGGTTATCACGTGTTGGTGCTTTTGCTAAGAGAAGACCTTCTGCTTTTGCAGCTATTATTGTTGCTATCATTGTTGTATTTTTATTTGGAACATATGAAGCACTCCATTTAACAAGTACACCTCAATTTTGTGGTCAGTGCCACGTTGAAACTCAAACTGGTCCTGGTGCAGAATTTCATACTTGGCAAAAAAATGTCCACTCATTTGCTGAAGTTGGTTGTATAGATTGTCATGGCAGACCAGGTTTCTTTGGCTATATGAGAGCAAAAATGGGTGGTATGTATGATTTATACGGGGAAATTTTCCATTCTAAAGAGCATAAAATGGAAATTTTAACAAAAGGTGCTACAGATTTAGAATATGCTAAAAAACTTGTCCCTAACGATTATTGCGTTATTTGCCACTCTGATTCAGAAAACCAAAGAATTAGAGGTGAAACTATGATGAGTTTCTTTGGTGTTGAAATGCGTAAAGTAGATGGTGTTAAAAATCCAGAATTTAGACAAGCAAATGGTTTACTTGATATATATAATGACGAAATGCCAAATATAAGCTTTAGCCATGATATGCATGTTAATAGTGTAGGTTTAAGCTGCCTTGACTGTCACAGTGGTGTTGCCCATGGTGGAGAATTTAAAAACAAACCAAAAATGGAAACTTGTTTTGCATGCCATGATGAGCGTAGAAAAGAAAACGCAGATATTATAGCACCAGCTAATGAAGACTGTGCATCATGCCATAAATCAGTTGTAGCATTACATGATGGCACATTATTATTAGAAGAAGGTGAAGAACCAACTCCACCATCAATGATGGTTGATATGGGTGTATATGGTGCTGAAAACTGCTCTTCATGCCATGCTGATGCTTTTGATAAACCAACTGCTACAACTTGTGGTACAAACTGCCATGGTGAAATGGATTACAGCTTTATGTTTGATGAAATTAGAGCTAATTTTGATGCTGTAAAAAAACCACTTGATATTTTAAATACTGAATTATATAAAGCATCAAATAAAATGACAGCTGAACAAAAAGCAAAATTTAATGAATTTAAAAAATATTATGATGTCCTTGTAAATGACAGCTCAAAAGGTATTCATAATGATGTAATTTATACAAAAGCAGGTGAAAAAGCTATGGCTGTTGGAAGCGAGCTTGCTAATAGTCTTGGCATACCTGTTCCTGTAAGTGAATAGTATAAGATAATTAATACATAAAACAGCTCTATATTATATAGAGCTGTTTTTTTATACATTCTTAATTTTACTTTTATATAACCATACATATTTAGCTAAACTAATTTATCTATTCTAATTATTCCAATTTGTTATGTTGATAAAAATAAATTTCATATAAAGGCATATATAACAATATAACTAACTATAAAATATCTATATAAACGAACTTATGTTATTATAAGCAAGTAACAGTATTATTTTATATTTAATGTAATGCAAATTTATATAATCATACATGTTTTGATATACTAATTTATCTATTTTAATTATTCCAATTTGTTGTGTTTATAAAAATAAGTTTAATATAAAGGCATAATAATTATATAACTGACTATAAAATATCTATATAAGCGAACTTATGTTATTATAAGCAAGTATCAGTTTTGTTTATATATTATGTAATTTATTTATAATTTTATGAGTATCAAATGTATTGAAATGGTAATTTTGTATGATTTAAAAGGGATTATTATATTAATATATGCAATATGTAAATATATTATATAATGATGTATATAAATGTGTATAAAATATATATATACTAAAAATAATAAATTAAATTTATAAAAAAAATATATTAATATTATTATATTTTAATATACATAATAATAAATAGAATAAAATTTAATAAAAAATGTCAATTTCTTATTGAAATAAATAAAAAAATATGTATTATATACTATAAAGTGATTATAGCTGAATTTAATGATTACTTAGTTATTTTCACTTTTCCCAATCATAACGGGCTGGGGCGTATGCCCCAGCCTAATTATTTAGTTAATTAAACTGTGGTATAGATGTATTAAAAATCTTTTATTGATAGTTTATTACTTGTTTAGAAAGTCTATTAAATCTTTATATACTTTTTCTTTTTCCACTTCATTAAACACTTCATGAAGCATATTTTTATATATGATTGATGAAATATTATTATACCCAATAGATTTTAAAGTGTTAATACTGTCATCAATTCCTTTTTGCCCATTTGTAACAGGGTCTTTTTCGCCTGCTAAACTTAAAATTGGTAAATTAGGATTACTACATTTATATGCTTTTACATTATGTAATTCCTTCATAGCATTAAATATAGTATAGATAGAATTATTCATGTATTTATAACCAGTGCAGAAATGGTCATTTCTATATTTTTCCATTGTTTCTTCATTTGAGCATACCCAGGATATATCACCATTATCAGTTGCTGCCTGCAGTAGGACACTGTAACCCATCTCACCTTTAATATTATTAATCATCTTACCTAAAATAAGCCCTATGCCAACAAGATTATTATAGCCAACAGTGCCGCTTAAAACTAATTTTGAAATAGTGCTGTCGTGTTCCTGTAAATAACACCTTGCAAGCATTGAACCAAAAGAATGACCAATCATATATATTTTTTTATCTGGATACTGTTCTTTTATATACTTATTGATTTCATACTGGTCTAAAATCATACGATTTAAATCTGTCATATACCCTAGTGGAAATTCATCATTAACAGAATACCCATGCCCTCTATTGTCAGACATAAAAACAGAATAACCATTATTATTTAAAAATTCAGCTATTTCATAATATCTCTTCTTATGTTCTTTTAAGCCATGAACAATTTGTATAACAGCTTTTGGATTAGGATTGTCTATTCTAGCACAACTTGCAACTAATCCGTCGCTTAATGTTAAAGTATATTCCTGCATAAAAACCTCTTATTATTATTTTGGATTACATCATTAAAAAATAAATCAAAAAAGATTATAATACTTATATATAACTTAAAATATATATGTTATACAAAGCATTTACGTAATATTTTATGACTAATATTAATATATAATATACATACAAAAAAATAATTGTAATAATAAATTTTAAGATTTATACACAATTTACACTATAATAAACATGCTTATATCTATATATGGCCTGGTGGTACCCCATTTTTTATACCCATATCAAATCGTCCTTATCTTTTGGTAAAAAATCCTCAATCGAAAGTATTTTTTTGATATTCTTCTTCTTTTTAATAGAATAATTAACAACAAAATAGTTTAATATTTTTTTTATACCTTCAGCTAACCTATAATATTTGAATTTAACTTTTTTCTTTTTATTATATTTAGCTTCTTTCATAGCAATATATTCTAATTCTTCATCATGTTCTATGCATTTAAGTATATA
>CASEIN010000031.1 GCA_949287985.1 Mucispirillum schaedleri
CTTCTATTATATCTGATATCTGGCGGGTGCTTAAACCCTTGGCATACATTGATATGATTTTCTGGTCTATGGATGATATATCTTTTTGACGCTTCTTCACTATCTGGGGTTCAAAACTAGATTGTCTATCCTGGGGAACTGATATCTCTAACTCACCAAAATTACCGCTGATTGTTTTGTTTTTATAACCATTGCGGTAATCTTTATTATCTGAACGCTCTGATTTGCTGTAACCTAAATGAGCATCCATTTCTGTTTCCATCATCTCTTTGATGGTACCACCTAACAGGTCTTTTAAGGCTTCTTGAATATCATTAGCTGATTTAATATCATATTCTGATAATAAATTCGCTATTATTTGACGCTTACCCTCCGTCATTACTACTTTGTGTACTGGTTTCTTCATTCGTGCCATACTTAAGCTCCTTTCATATTTTTTTAGTATATCATAGAAAACTTAAGTTTGCACTATTTACAGACTTTTTTTCACAGGCTCGTTAAATATAATATTTGTTAAACTATATCAACTTTTCAGGTATAATCTTTAGTAAAAATGTTGTAATTCGTTTTAATAGTGTTGTATCTGGGCTGTGAGATGATATTATGACTTTACCATCTCTATTTGTTTTCCATTTTATTTTGCCATTATCATCGTAAAGACGCCATGAAATATATTCAGACATATCTTGCTCCATAGCCTGTCTTAAAATTTTTGCAAAATCCTCATTGAAAAATGCGGCAATAACTTCTGTATTATATATTGCAGACCTGCCATCTAGATTAAAACTTCCTATCCAGCTTATTTTATCGTCTACTACTATTGTTTTGCTATGCAATGATGCACCAGAATTATGTCTGTTATAGACTTTATAGCCTTCGTTACGAAATTCATAAATATTGACACCATTTCTTATTAAGTCATCTCTATATCTGTCCCAGCCAGAATATACTACAGTGGCATCTGTTGAAGAAAGTGAGTTTGTTAATATATTTATATCTATACCACTTTTTGTTCCCTTAATTAAGTTTTCTGTACCATTTTTACCAGGCACAAAATATGCAGCTGATACATATATAGATTTTTTAGTTTCTTTCCATAACCCATCAAGTGCATCTATTATTGGGCTTATTTGTTCGCCACCCTCTGCTTTTTTAGGACTGTCTGCAATTAGTCTTGCATTGCCCCAGTAGATAGGGAATTTTTTTGCATTATAGCTTTCTATAAATATTTTAACAGCTTCATTAAATATTTCTTTTTCCTGCTGATAATAAGCAGATTTTGAAACTATATCATTAACTAAATTTTCTAATTCTTTAGGGTTATTATGGTTTGGAAATACATCTACAGGGATAGATTTGTGATATGCCCAGTATTCTTCAAATGAACCTAGTGCATCTTGAGCAAGTTTTCCAATAAAAAGCACATCAGTATCTGAAAAATTCATCTCAGCACTATCATCAAAATAGTTGCTTGCAACATTTCTGCCGCCAATTATTACAGCAGAGCCATCAACTATAAAAAGTTTATTATGCATTCTGTAATTAAGGCGTGATATATTAAATAAAAACTGCGGATATTTTAATATTTTTGAGCGATATTCGTAAGGGTTAAATACTTTTACTTGTATATTTGGATGATAGTTTAGAAGCATAATATCGCTTGTATCAGAAGAAAGCCCGTTATCATCTACTATTATTCTAACCTTTACTCCCCTGTCTGCTGCCATTTTTAATTCATGCATTAATATTCTTGATGTTACATCGTTTTCATATATATATGTTTGGAGTTCTACGCTGTATCTAGCCATTCGAACTAAAGCAATACGGTGTAAAAATGCAACTTTACCACTTTTTATAAGCATAGCACCACTTTTTTTAGGGTTATCAATAAGCTCATCTTTATAAACTGAGCTTATAGGTGTATCAAGAATATTAAATGGTGGGATAATAATTTTAGCAGATATTTTATTTTTATAATCTCGTGGCAGATTTTTTGTAGAGTATATTACTGTGGCACTACTTGCAATTAAAACTATACCTAAGATTATAAAAAAAGTTATTAACATATATCTACTCCTTTTTTTTGCATGTAGATTTTTACGTATACGTAACACAGCAAATATTACTAAACCTGCAATAATTAATTGAAAAATACTTGTAAAAAAAGCTACCATAACCCAACCTTGAAATTTAGTAAGTCTAGCATAAAAATACAAGTATTATCAATAAAAATAATATGCAAATTTTTAACAAAAGAGTATAATATATTAATTAACTGCAGCTTTCACATATTTCTTCATCACTGTAATTTGCTTTAGGTGTCTTCATATAATAAAGTGTTTTTATACCAAGCTCCATTGCATATTTTATATCTTCCCATAAAGCTTTCGCTGATTCTGGTTTTTTATAATAAAGAGTGATAGATTGTGCTTGGTCAATATATTTTTGCCTTATTGCTGCAAGTTCTATAATTGTTTTTGCTGGAATATCCCAGCATCGTTCATAGAACATTCTATTTTCTTTAATATTAGCAACAAGTGTAGGCAGGTTTTGGATACCTTCTTCCATATAGAAAAGGTCCATAACAGGCTCAATAGATTCTGTAGCATTAATGCTTTTACCACTTGTAGCAGTTGGTGCAATAGCTGCCACATAAGAAAAACGAATACCAAATGTTTTTATATCATCAGCTAATCTATTCCATTTTTTCTTATCAACCTTTAAATTAAATGATTTATAATCAAATAATGATAAATGAAATGGAGTTTTTCCACTATGCCATTTTGAGTTTTTAAATGCAGGGTATGGTCCGCGTTCTTTAGCCAATGAACAGGCAGCAGAATATAAGTGAAAATATAAATCATCAAAAAGTGCATTAGTAAATTCTTTTGCTTTCTCATCTGTAAATTTTATTTTATTTTTTGCAAGCAGGTTAGCATAATTTAGCACACCTATGCCTATTGGTCTATTTTTCTTATTAGCAGCTTCCCCCTCTTTTACTGGGTAAAACTGGGAATCTATTATATTATCGCAGCCCCTAAGCAAAGTATATGAAAATTCAGACTTTTGTTTATAATCCATATTATCCCATGATATAAGGTTAATAGAACAAAGATTACATATACCTATTTCACCACTTTTTTTTACCTGATGTATTTCATACTCATTATCTTCATTTAAATAAAGTTTTTCAGATATCAGTTTTGAAGCAGATGATGGCACAAGCACTTCAGTACATAAATTAGATGCACCAACAAATGTATTTAAAACAGACTGTTCATTAATATTATCAACAAAAGTTAAGTATAGATTACCACTTTCTGTGCGTATTTTTAATATAAGATAAAGTAAATCTTTTGCTTTAATAGTTTTTTTTCTAATACCCGGTTTTGTTTCATAGTAAAGGTAGGCTTTATCAAACTCTTTACCATATGTAGTATTTAATAGTGGAGTTTCTTTTGGGTCAAAAAGGGTGATATCCCCATTTTGTTCCACTCGTTCTTTAAAAATATTATGAATACGAATGGAATACATTAATTTTCTAGCCCTTGTATCTTCTGTACCACCTGCATCTTTTAACATTACCATATCCTGCACATCATAATGCCAGAAAGGAAAAGTAATAACACATGAGCCTTTACGTTTACTTTGCTGGTTAAAAGCAGAAATTGTCTGCTCTACTCTCTTAATAAAAGGCACAGGACCGTCAGAAGTGCCATTAAATGAAGCAATTTTTGAGCCTGATGCACGAATATTTGATACATCATAAGCAATACCACCAGAAAATTTTGAGTATAAAGCAATATTTGAATCAGTTTGGTTTAAGCTCCATGTATCATCATCTGGAGTATTTAATACGCATGATGCCAGCTGTGCATTATTGTAGCCACTGTTCATAATACGTGGCGTAGCAAAAGTTATCTTATGCAGGCTTAACATATCATATGTATCTTTAATAAGCTGCATACGCTTTTTCTTATCATCATTATAAAAAGAATACATAGCAGCAACCATATAAGTAATCTGCGGCAGCTCAAGTTTTTTATTTTTTATGGTTTTACAGTATTTAGTAAAGAATATATTAAGTGCTTTATAGGTAAAAATAAAATCTCTATCTGGCACTATCATATCATTTAACATATCAATTTCTTTGTGTGTAAATGAGTTTATAAATTCTTTATTATATACACCACCAGATACACCGCGAGTAAGCACTAAACTTAAATGGGGATACTGACCTGTTTTTTTAAGCCCGTAAGTTTCTTTATATATTTTCATTAAATAAAGCTTTTCTGCTATCTCATCATATTCAGTATAAAGTGGGCTTATATTATTTACTGCCGTATTAATTAAAGCATCATAAAGGTCAGTTATTTTCATTTTATTATTGATTTTAATATTTAAATCGTTAAGCAGTTTGTTTGTAAAAGCATCTTTACCACCAGTAGCCCATGAAGTAACTTTCCTAAGTTTTTCTTCATTATATGGCTCATGCCTGCCATCTCTTTTTATTATTATATGTTTTTTACCTTCTGCTAAAGTAACCATATTTCACCTTATAAATCATTTTTAAGTGTGCCTTTTTGGTATGAAGTATTAGATGTTTCCTGTAAGGCTGCATTTTGTTTATTAATATTTCTATAGTTATTAAAAAAATCAATAATATCAGTTTTTTCTGATTTCATATATGGGTTGTCATTAACGCCTATATCTTTTAACCTAATATTTGCCCAGTATTTAATAAAACTTGCTGATATTTGGCTGTTTATACCTGCAACTTCATGGTCATCAAAAAGATATTTTGCCCATAATATTTCCTGTTCTACTACATTTTGAGCTATTTCGTTTGCCATTTTAGCAAAGGTGCCGTTATCAAATAAGTATTTAAAGCCCTGTTCTTCTTCTTTTGATAAAATATTTAAAACATTTTTACCTGTAACCACATGGACTGATAATTCATCATGGGCAATTAATTTAATAGTTTTAGTAAAACCTGAAATTGCATTATCATAGTTATCATTAATAATAAAAGTAACTAGAAATGAAAAAGGAAACTTTATACCTTCTAAAAAATATATCCCTAAAAGCAGGCGTAAAAGAGCAGTTTGTTTTTCTTCCATACTATATTTATTGCTGTTTTCTATACATATTTCAGATACCTTATCAAAGAGTTCGCATTCACTTTCCATACGTTTTTTTACAAATTCATCAGTATATACTAAATCTAAAGTAAGGGCAGCAGCATGGCCAAATACTTCTGAAAGCCCATAAGAATATGATTCTGCATGTATTGCTTCTTCAATGGCAATACGAGCATATAGAAGGCTCCAGATAGAGCTTGTAACAACTTGAGAAAGCACATAGCTGATACCACTTGTTACACCACTATCCATTAATGTTTGATATGCAATATTAAGTTTAAAAGCACGTTTTACATCTGGTGGCAGGTTTTGAAATTTAGTTTTATCTGATTTATAATCAATTTCTTTTGTAAACCAAGTGTTTGCTTCACTTATCTCTTTTAGTTTCCTTGCAATATCATGGGTAATATTATCAATACGAATATAATTACCAAATTTTCCAAAAAATATTTTTTCATTTTCTACTTTAAATGAAATATCTAATACTGGTTTTGTCATATAATTATCCTTAATACATAAAATACTAACTAGGCAGGCAGTGATATTTTTAAGCGAGGTCAATGCACAAAAATATTAAGTAACTACCTGCATAGTTAGTTATAAAAGTGGTGAATAAAATTTAGATTAATAAGAGTACACACACATAAGTTAGCTTCCCTCCGAAGAATATTGATGAGATAAGTATATCCTGACTTGCCTTCATCCTCTACCCGCCTTCCCGAAAAACAGTGGCATAATGGGTTTTGTCTGGCATACAGTTGCGGGGGCAGTGCAGGCCTTTAACCTGCTTCCACTTAACTCTGATTTATATCTATCAGAAAAAAAAATTATATTCAAGAGTAAATTTTTACTAAAATTATAAATTGTTGATATAAGAGTAAAAAAACTTTATAACACTTGAATTGTCTTAATATCTATATGCAGTAATTCAAATAATCGGTTGATTTTTATTAGTTAGATGTTTAGAGTAGTAATATATACATTTGGGAGTGAAATGCGTTATATACTCATAATTTGTTTTTTATTTATACCATTATTTTCTTATGGTGAAGTAAAAAAAATCACAAAGACAGAGCGAGTAGTTGTTCCTCAAAACCAGTCAGTAGAACAGGTTTTAAAGTATACTGGAGAAAAACTTGCAAGGCTTGCAGCAGAGGAAGCAGGTGTTGCCATATCTACTGATACTGTTTTAGTTGATGGAAAAATATCTAAAGATGAAATCAAAATGCAGACAAGTGCCATTGCCCAAAAAGAAACAAAACTTTTAAAACAGGAAACTATAAAAGGTGTTACATATATTACTGTGCAGGTTACAGCTACTGTAGATTCTGCTGAGCTTGATGCTTTTTTAAGGCAGCTTATGCAAAATGAAGCCTTAAAAAAAGAACTAGAACAGGAAAGAAAAGCAAAGCTTGATTTAGAGAAAAAATTAAAAAATGCTTCTAAAGAAGAATATGATAAAACATTAAGTAAAGAGGCAGAAAATATTGCAAAAGTGCAGGCTGCAAGGCAAAAACATCTTGAAATAGAGATGGCAAATGCAAAACAGCAGTTAATGGAGGCAGAACGCAGGCAGAAACAGGCAGAATTAGAAGCGGTGCAGGAATTAGAGCGTTTAGAAAAAGAATATAAAGCTCAAGATGCAGCATTAAAGAAAAAAATAGCTGAAGAAAAAAATGCAGAAGTTAAAGTTGAAATGGAATATCAGGCACTTTTAGCAGAGCTTACGCAAAATGCATTAATAAATGATAAAACATTAGATGCAGCAGCAAGTGATACTATTGAGATGATTGTAATAGATGCAGCAAGTGTTCGTGTTAATTTTGCTGCATTAATCAAAGAGTATAAGACCGTTACAGATGCTAATAATAAAAAACTAAAACAGCTTCATGATAACCAGTTAAAACTTGTTAAAAATCAAACTTTTCAAGAAACAAAGCCTAAAAAGGGTGAATGGGAGCAAACAGACGAGTATAAAAACAGACTAGTAGAATATGAACGGAATAAAAAAGATTTTGAAAAAATAAAAAGGATAAAATACAATATATAAAAAAACTTATAACGAAAAAATAGAAAAAAATAAGATAGATACTACAAAATCATTGGTGAAAGCATTAGAACCACTATATAAAAGGCTGCAAAAGTATTCTAATGGGCAATATACATCAACAAACACAGCAAAAGCTGTTATTTCATTTGGAGAGCGTAATATAGACCACTTACGGCTACCTATATATATAAAATATAACGGTAAAAAGTATAGTTTTGATTATAAATTTGGCAGTGTAGAAGAATTTAGGACAATGTATGAAACAAGGGGTAGTTTTAAGGCAATCCCACTTTTTGGTGCAGAAGCAAAGGGCAGCAGTCATGCACAATCATATTTAACAGGATTTAATGTGGTTCATCTTGGTAATAATAGAACTCAATTTTTTAAAGTAGATGCTGATTATAACATATTTCCAGAGATAGTAGAATATGAAAAAATGTTGGAAGTTCTTAACCCTAAACCTAAAGAAGAACCAGTTAAAAAATCTGAAATAAAACGTCATACATCAGATACGTATTCAAGATATCGTAACTCTATAGATCATTTTATGCTCTATGGTGTTTATAATGGCTTGGGTTTTGATATTGATAGCTATATGGTAGATATAGATGCACAGTTACATTTTAAGTTTGGCGACTGGTTTGGTATATACTTTAATGGTGGTTTCTTTACTGGCTTTTATGATTTGGGCTACAATAAAAAATCCGATTATTATGATTATTATGGCAGTTCATCAAGTAGTACAAGTACAGAAAGTTCAGATTTCATTTTACATGCAGGTATGGGGATAGATTTATATTTCAATGATATAAGTATGATGTTTGTTGAAGCAAATGCAGGGTATGTATGGTCTAGTGATTATTTTAATAGATTTGTATTATTAGCAAAAGCTGGTATTGGCTTACATTCAATAGGTAACACTAAAATGCGCCTTAATTTATTTATAGAGCATACGTTCTTAGATCTGGTTAAAAAGCAAGTACCATTTTTTGGAGTAGGATTTCAATTTTAGATTAAAAAAATTATGAATTATATAAGAATTAGTTAGCAGATATTTGGTTATATTCAGCAAGTAAATCATCAGATGGAGCAAGTAGTACCCGTTCAATATACGGGTACTTACCTTTAACACTTGTATAAATTTCTTTTAAGTCATCACTGTTTAAAATATCCTGCAACTGAGATTTGTAAACAGAAGCAAAAGTATTATGGCTTAAATCTTCAGCTATAAAACGCTGGCATACTTCATTGCAAGCCTGCAGCACTTTTTCAGCAGCCTGTTTTCTTGCTCGTTCATGTTTACCAATATTACCTTCTTCAGGTGTAACACTTGCTATTTCATTATAATCTTTTATAGCAGAATTTAAAAGCACCTGCATATCGTTATTAATAGATACTTCCTGCAGACGTTTAAATTGTTCTAAAAGCGTATTATGTTCGTGCTTAAGTTGAGCAAGCCTGTCATTAGTTTCATTAAGGTGCTGTTTTAACCTCATAATTTCATCTAAGTGATTATCGCCAGTTTCACTTGATTTTTTAACGGAAAACAATGCAAATACACTAATGCAGGCAGCAACAAAAGCAAGAAAAATAGAAATAAATGTTGCCATATTTGCCTCCCGAATAATAAAGCATTTTTACCTTCATAAGTCAAGAAGCAAATATAGTGCCAAAAGAGTGAGTAATCTTTAACATTATATAGTTATAAATATGAGGTATTATGCAAAACAACGTATATATTTATCAACAAAAAAGCTCACCATAAAGATGAGCTTTTTAGAAGCGTGCCCATGAGGATTCGAACCTCAGACCCACGGCTTAGAAGGCCGTTGCTCTATCCAGCTGAGCTATGAGCACATATTAGAATATATCTTTAACTATATATTTACTAATTTGTCAAGTAAATATTTTAAAAAATATAGATTTCTTGAATTTAATAAGTAATATATAAAAAATTTTCTTGCTTATGGTATGCCCATATGGTAAAAGTGATGTTTGAATGATATAGTATAAAGAGGTATAATGGAACTAAACAGCACGCAGGTATATATTGGCACAAGTGGTTATAATTATGATGACTGGAAAGGCACATTTGCACCAAAAGATGTGGATAATTATGACCTTTTAACACACTATAAAGCAGCCAGACTTAATTTTTTAGAGTTAACATACACTTTCTACCGTATGCCTATGGCAGAAAAAATTGCCGGAATATGTGACAGATTAGGTGATGATATTAAGCTTTCTATCAGGCTTCATAAATCATTAATGCGTAAAAACCCTAGTAATATAGATATTGATTCTTTTAAAGAGGGCATAGCACCTGCTTTAGAGCGTGGAATTGCTATTGCACTTTTAGCTGATTTTCACCATTTATTTACAGCAAGCCGTGAAAATTTTGATATACTGCTTGGTTTAAAAGAAAACTTTAAAGATATACCACTTTTTATAGAGCTTACAAACTCTACTTGGCATAAATCACGTTTTTATGATGATTTTAAAGCCAATGAAATAGGGCTTTGCACTGTTGATGGGCCATCTTTTAGAGGGTTTGCACCTTATAAGCCAATATGTTCTAATGGTGGTGTTTATTTTAGATTATATGGGAAAGACCCATTATGGATTAGTGGGCCAGATAAATTTTTAAATTATGATTATTCTGAAAAAGAGCTGCAAAGGTTTTTAAATGATGCAAGAGATGTTTCAGTTATGGCAAAAAATATTTTCTTTTCTTTTTGCAATGTGGAGCATGGCTATGCACCTAAAAATGCAGTAGCACTTATGAATATGGTAGAGAATACTTAATGATAAAAAAAGCTACTGCCATAAAAGGTGATATAGAAAAGCATAAAGCGAAAGTTACAGCAGCAGCAAAAGGGTTGCTGGCTGAAGAAATGATAAAAATTGCAAAAGAGCATAATATCAAAATTCATCAAGATGAAAATTTGGCAGAAGTTTTATCTACTTTAGAAGTATATGAAAATTTAGATGATGATTTATATGAAGCAGTTTCTCAAATATTGCAGGAACTATATATAATAAATAAAAATTTGCCTTAGACATTTAGGAGAGATATATGAAAAAATGGATAAAAATAGTAGTTGCAGTAGTGATAGTGCTTATATTTATTAGGGCGTTAGCAGTTATGGCTGGATTATCTGGCACTAGTGTTGGTATAACTTCCCCATCTATTGCAGTTATGGATATAAGTGGTCAAATATTTGACAGCAAAAGCACCATAGAAAAGCTTAATGAATATAAAGATAATCCATTAGTAGAAGGTGTTATTATTAGGGTTGATTCTCCCGGTGGAGCTGTTAATCCAAGTATGGAAATATATAACCATATACTAACTCTTGGCAAGCCTGTATATGCAGCTATGGGTTCTGTGGCAGCTTCAGGTGGTTATTTAATTGCTTTAGGTGCTGATACAATATATGCAGAACCATCTACAATAACAGGCAGTATTGGTGTTATAATGAACTTAGTAAACACTCAAGAGCTTATGGATAAAATCGGTATCGAAAGTGTAGTAATAAAAAGTGGTGAATTTAAAGATGCAGGCAGCCCAAGCCGTCCTATGACAGAAAAGGACAGGGAAGTATTAAATGCTGTGCTTATGGATATGTATAACCAGTTTGTAGATATAGTAATAAAAAGGCGTGGTCTTTCTAAAGAGAAAGTGCTTGCTTTAGCAGACGGCAGAATATACACAGGCAACATGGCACAAAAGGAAGGGCTTGTAAACCATATTGGTTCATGGCGTAAAGCATATGAAGATATGAAAGAGAAATTAAATAAACCAAATTTAATGCTTTATGAAGAGCCAAAAGAAAAAACTATGCTTGAAAAATTAACAGAGGCCACTTCCCGCACAGAGTTAAATAAAATATTGACTACAAAAACAGGCTTCTTTTATATGGCGGAAATATATTAATGTTTGCAAAGATAAATTCATCTTACCTTTATGGAATAAGCGGGGTAGGTGTGGAGGTGGAGTGTGATGTATCCTCCTATGGTCTGCCCTCCTTTTCTATAGTTGGTTTAGGTGATAGTGCCATAAAAGAAAGTAAAGACAGGGTGAAATCTGCACTAAAAAATTTAGATTACAATTATTTTACTCACCCAGTAACCATAAACCTTGCCCCTGCTGATATGAAAAAAGATGGCAGCCATTTTGACTTACCTATTGCCATATCCATATTAAAAGCTGTTGGTATAATAGAAAATAATACTGATGACTGCCTTATTATAGGCGAGCTTTCCCTTGATGGTAAATTAAGAAGTGTATCTGGTGTATTATCCATGGTAGAATATGCCACTTCATGCAACATAAAAAGAATAATACTGCCAGAAGGAAATATGCAGGAAGCATCATTAATACCTGAAGCAGAAGTATATGGCTTTAATGAGCTTTCAGATGTAATAGGTTTTTTTCGTGGTGATATTAAAAAAGAGCCTTATATAAATAATGAAGAAAGCAGTGAATTAAGCAATGTATTTTACGATGCAGATTTTAAAGATGTGCGTGGTCAGTTTCAGGCTCGCAGGGCAGCAGAAGTTTCTGCATGTGGAATGCATAATTTTATAATGATAGGAAGCCCCGGCAGTGGTAAGACTATGATAGCCAGGCGTATTCCATCTATTTTACCACCTATGACACTGCAGGAATCATTAGAATGCACAAAAATCCATTCTGTAGCAGGCTTAATTAAAGATAGTGGTTCGTTAATTAAAAAGCGTCCATTTATAAGCCCCCACCACACATCAAGTAATATTGCCATTATTGGTGGCGGCTCAAAGGCAAGCCCGGGAAATGTAAGCCTTGCCAGTGGCGGCATACTTTTTTTAGATGAAATGCTTGAATTTTCAAGAAGCGTATTAGAAGTATTAAGGCAGCCTATGGAGGACAGGTTTGTAACTATTGCACGAGCTGGCAGAACTGTAACTTACCCTGCAAAATTTATGTTAATAGGTGCTATGAACCCATGCCCTTGCGGATATTTGGGAGATAATAGAAAGCAGTGTACCTGCACTCAAAATATGATAGAGCGATATAGAGCGAAGCTGTCTGGGCCTATGCTTGACAGGATTGATTTAATATCACGGGTGGAAGCAGTAGAATATAAAGATTTAATGGATATAAAAGAGGGAGAGCCTTCTGATATTATAAGGCAGCGTGTAATGCAGGCCCATGAAATACAGGCACACCGTTTTAAAAATGAAAATATTTTATATAATTCTGAAATGAATGAAAGTATGGTTAGAACTTACTGCCTTTTAGATGATGATGCACAAAAAACTATAGAAATAGTTATGAATAAATATAACATATCTGCAAGAAGTTATTCAAAAATTCTAAAAACATCAAGGACAATAGCAGATATGGCCCTTAGCGATAAAATCACAAAAACCCACGTTTTAGAAGCATTTCAAATGAAACTTCCAGATAGCACATTATAAAACATATTTATATTTTTTAAAATACAAATGTGTATGAATTGTATGTAAAATAATAAGTAATTTATTGACAAATGTAAGGTCATATGTTAATCCTATAAAAATCATATGAATTTGAAGTTATATGACTATGTAATGTTCTATTTTAGTATTTATATTTTAAATAAGGTCTTTATTTATTAAATGTAGGAGGCACTTATGATAAGTATTTTCAAACCAGCTCCTCACATAGAGCGAGTTCCAGATGACCAAGTAGACCTTTTATACAGGCGGTTACGTATTCAAGTGTTTATAGGTATCTTTGTAGGTTATGCTGCGTATTATTTTATACGTAAGAATTTTGCACTTGCCATGCCAGATTTAGCTAAAGAATATGGCTACAGCAATCAAGAGTTAGGTTTTGCATTAGCAGCTATTTCAATAGCTTATGGAATATCTAAGTTTATAATGGGCTCATTTTCTGACAGGGCAAACCCAAGGTATTTTTTACCAGCAGGTCTTATAGCTGCATCTTGCATAATGCTTATCATGGGTTTTGCAGACTGGGCATTATCATCAGTATGGATAATGTTTGTACTGCTTTTTATATCTGGCTGGTTTCAGGGAATGGGCTGGCCTCCATGTGGCAGGACAATGGTGCACTGGTGGTCACATAAAGAGCGTGGAACAGTTGTATCTTTTTGGAATGTAGCCCACAATGTAGGTGGTGGTTTACCTGCCATATTTTTTATGTTAGGTATGTATCTTTTTAATGACTGGCGTTCTGCTTTTTATATGCCTGCTTTTTTTGCAATACTTGTAGCTCTTATTGCATTTATATTAATGAGGGATACTCCACAGTCATGCGGTTTGCCACCTGTAGAAGAATATAAAAATGATTATCCACCTGATTATAATAAAGAAAGCTCTGAAAAAGAATTATCAGCAAAAGAAATATTTATGCAGTATGTTTTTCCAAATAAACTTTTGTGGTATATAGCATTTGCAAATGTATTTATATACTTAATTCGCTATGGTGTTTTAGACTGGTCACCAAAGTATTTAAGTGAAGCAAAACACTTTACAATGGATAAAAGTTCATGGTCATATTTCTTTTATGAATATGCAGCAATACCGGGCACATTACTGTGTGGCTGGATGAGTGATAAGATATTTAAAGGCTCAAGAAGTATTACAGGCATATTTTTTATGGTGCTTGTAACAATAGCTATAGTAGTATTTTGGTTAAACCCAGCAGGCAATACACTAGTTGATTCTATATGTATGATAGTAATAGGCTTTTTAATATACGGCCCTGTAATGTTAATTGGTTTATACGCTTTAGAGTTAGCACCTAAAAAAGCAGCAGGAACAGCGGCAGGGTTTACAGGTTTATTTGGCTACCTTGGTGGCTCTGTGGCAGCAAGTGCAGTTATAGGTGCTTTAGTTGACAGGTATAGCTGGGACGGAGCATTTATACTTATGATAGCAGGCTGTATTTTATCTATATTACTGCTTTTTATTACATTTTTAAGTGAGAAAAAACAAAAAGCAATAAACAATACACTTTAATTCATACCCATACCTCATATGCTCTGGTATATTATAATATTAAATTATATATACTGGAGCATATTTCTTTACAAGTCCATATAATCATTCTATTATAATGTAGTAATATTAGGGGATAAGCGTTATGGAAAAAATAGTTATTGCCCACCGTGGAGCAAGTGGATATTTACCAGAGCATACTTTAGAATCAAAAGCATTAGCATATATGATGGGGGCAGATTATTTAGAGCAGGATTTAGCTATGAGTCGTGATGATTGCTTAATAGTAATACACGATATATATCTAGACAGGCTGACAGATGTAGCAGAAAAATTTCCTGAAAGAATAAGGGCTGATGGCAGATTTTATGTAATAGATTTTACATTGGAAGAATTAAAATCACTAAATTTTAGTGAAGGGTTTATAATAGAAAAGGGGCAAAAAGTTCAGGAATATAAAAACCGTTTTCCTATGTTTACATCTACTTTTAAACTGCATACCTTTGAAGAAGAAATAGAGTTTATTCAAGGTTTAAATAAAACTATGGGAAAAGATGTGGGAATATATGTGGAAACAAAAGCCCCATGGTTTCATAAGCAGCACAATAAAGATATATCAAAAGCTACATTGGAAGTATTAAAAAAATACGGCTATACTAAAAAGGAAGATAAAGTATATTTCCAAACTTTTGACTATCCTGATTTAAAATATGTACGGGAAACTCTTTTTCCACAATATAATATTGATGTAAAAACTATACTTTTATATGCTTATAATGACTGGCATGAAACATATGAATATAAAGAGGGTAAGTGGCAGCTTTTTGATTATGAACCATTAATGACATTTGATGGTATGAAAGAAGTATCTCGCTATGCAACAGGCACAGGTCCAAGCTATGATATGATAATAGATAAAGATAAATCGAAACAAGGCAGCATTGTTATTACTGATTTTGTAGCAAATACTCATAATAATAATATGATATGCCACCCATACACCGTTAGAAAAGATAAACTGCCGCACTATGTTACTTCTGTTGATGAATTATATGATGCACTTTATTTTAAAGCAGATGTTGATGGGCTTTTTACTGATTTTACAGATTTAGCAGTAAATTTCCTAAAAAACAAAATACAAAAGCTAGCTTTTACCAATATGCATTTTAAATGATTATAAGAAAATGCTTGATTATTCTTTAAAACTTATATACAATCAAACCAGTAAAAAATATTGTATATATAAGTAATAACCATTTTGCATTTAAGATGCATATTGGAGTAAGTAGTGAGATTTATTAAAAGAACTCTTGAAAACGTATTAAAATCATCACCAGCAGATAAGTATATATTAGTTACAGGCATGGGTGAATGTGGAAAATCTACTTGCACCTTATCTGTATATGAAAAATACGGTATTATTTCACTACATAATATTAAAGCATTAACTTTATTATCAAATAATCCTAAAGAGTTTTTCATAAAATACCCTGCTCCGTTAATAATAGATAATATGGAGGAAGGTTTATCATTATTAGACCATTTAGAAAAAATAATACCGTTAATTTTTATTTCAGACAGCGATGCTTCTGCCATAAAAAGTAAATTATCAGACAATGTTATAGTTTATAACCTGCATGGGTTTTCTGTATATGAACTTGCAAATATGGGACATATGCAAAAACCTTATTTACCAGCTGAGAAGTTGCCGGGTATCATAAGCAAAAAAAGTTTAAATTACACATACCAGTTAATATGGCGTGGTTTTTCCCCAGAAGCTGCCATACTAGATAATAATAAGCAGTGGGATAATGTAATAAATAATATAGTGGAGAAGTTAATTAAAAATAATATTATGGGGCGTATAAATTTTGGTAGCAAACTTATATTTTTAAATTTTTTAAAAGAGCTTATTTTATATATGGGTAGAGAATTAAATATTTCAGAGCTGGCAGAGAAATTAAATATGGCACCAAATACAATAAAAAGCTGGATATCTATTCTTGAAAATATAAATTTTATATATCTTTTACAGCCATATAGTATGGATAACAATAGGCGTTACATTAAAACACCAAAGCTTTATGTGGAAGATACAGGTATAGCAGCATGGCTTTTATCTTTAGATACGCCAGAAAAACTTGAGCAGTCAGATATGAACGGTAAGTTTTTTGAAAATTTTGTAGTAATGGAGATAGTAAAAAGCTACCACCACAATGGAAAAGAATGCAGGCTTTATCACTACAGGGATAATTTAAAGGTAAAGATAGATTTATTAGTGGAAGATGATAATTATTTATATCCAGTAATAATAAGTAGCACTCAAAACCCTGTAAAAGAAATGGCAGAGCCTTTTCAAAAAGCATTAATACATAAACAAAAAGGTTATGGCAACATAATCTGTTTAGTAGATAAATCAAAAAAGCTGGATAATTATGTTTCAGCAGTATCAATATGGGAGATATAGAGGAAAATTATGAGAAATAGTATTATTTTAGTAGCAGCATTAATTATTATGTCAGGCTGTATGGCTGAAAAATCAGTTAGTAAAACAAAGGAAGTTCAAAGAACTCAATATGCAAAAAGCAGTATTAGTAAAGTATATACCCCAAAAAATGAGATAATTGAATATGTAGGAAATAATAATAAAAGTAGTGTGGTTTATAATGTGAATAGAAGTATATTTACATACAGCATTAAATCAGCAGGCAGGAAGCAGACTATAAAATTAAGTGGTTTAGCTGGACTTATAGATATTAATGGTAATCTATACTATACTGATTACAGGTCAGATAAAATAAAGACAACTAACTGTATATATGATGCAGGCACAAGAAATATTGTTATTAATTCTAATTCGGAATGTATAGTAGAAATGTATATTAAGATTGATAATATGCCAAAAATAGAAAATATAAAATCCATTACATATATATCAGATTTGGGCAGCATTCCTTTAAAACAGATAATACGTTAAATACTATTATATATTATCTATTAAAGCCTAATAAAATTATTAGGCTTTTTTTGTTTAAGCATATATATTCTATATAAATATAATATTTAAAAAATCCATAAAATTTTTTTAAAAAAAGTTCTAAAGTTTTATAAAGTCATACCGATAAGTAAAATATCAGCAGGGAAGCTGATAGAAAAAGTTTAAGATTTTTAAAAAAAATCCTAAAGTAAAATTGATAATTTGACGAAATAGGAAATATAAACACCATACATGGTTGGTACTCTATTGAGTAAGTCAGGGAGGACACGATGTCAACAAGTATGATTCAAAACATGAATTTATTTTCAATGACACCAACAGTTAATGCAGGCAGAAACCAAGGTGCATTAAGTTCAGCTATAAAAAATCTTTCATCAGGTTTACAAATAAACAAATTTATGGACAATCCATCAAGAATGTCTATATCTGAAAAAATGAGAGGTTTTATTTTAGGACTTCAAACATCATCTCAAAACGCTCAAGATGGTATATCATATCTTCAAACTGCAGAAGGTGCTACTAATGAAATTACAAGCATGCTTCAAAGAATGAGAGAATTAGCAGTGGAAGGTTCAAATGGTGTATATACTGCTAATGACAGGCTTGAAATCCAAAAAGAAATTGACCAATTAAAAGAAGAAATTGACAGAATTTCTGATACAACACAATTTAACACTAAAAAATTAATCAATGGTGATTCTAGTGGTGCATGGAATTCTGGAACAGATAAAATAAGTGCAGTTATTAATGGCACAGTAGCAGATGGCAACTATGACATTAATGTAAATGTTAAACCTGGACAAAACCAAGTTCAGTCATCACAAATCTTCACATTAAGAGAAGGCGAACTTGGTGCATATATAAGCAATAAAGGCACAACAAACATTGGTTCAGTAATAGATCCAGAAGAATTAAACATGCCAAATCCAGCATCAGCAGGTTATACTGTAACAGTAAGCAACCCAACTGATGGTGGAGCAGCAGGAACTATAATATCAGCTTCAATGAGCTATGTAAACAGCTATCAACAAGATGGCTCTACAATGGCTTTTGGAAACATTACAGCAGTTACTACTAACGAAAGCGGTTACTTTTTAGTAGAATTTCCAGAAAGTAACTCTCAAGCTTCAGCTGGTGCTACTTTTAGAGTGAAATTTATATCAGCAGAAACTGGTGATGAAGGTGCTTGGGTAGAATACACTACAGCAGATGGTAAATTAACTGGTGATTATAACTCAAATGGTTTTAATTTACAGTTTGAAATTCCAATGCTTGCTGGAGCAACAGAAGTAAAAGGTGGCGATAAATTCTTATTTAACGTATCAGACTTTAAAGGCACAGCAAATGGTGATGATTTATTAGCTCAAGGTGGTGGTGCAATACAAGTTAGTGCAAATGGTGTTACAGGACCAACAATAGTATATAACACACCAAACTCATTAACAAAAGAAGATAACCAAAACGGTATTGAAGAAACTAATGATGTAACAGTTCATATAGTATCTTTAGATCCAGAAACTGGTTATGTATCACAAGGTGAGATGACTTTAGGTTTTGAAGAAAAAGTAGGTGGTGCAACACAATCTGGAAACACAACTATTAACTTAAGAACAACTGGCCAAGCAGCAACTTCAACTACAAGGCTTTCAGAACTTGCAAACTTTGTAGATGAAAATGGTGTAGAACTTTTTGCAAACACTCAAGAGCTTACAATTTACGGTAATAACAATAAAGTAACAATTTACTTAGAAGGAGATGATACATTACAAGACTTCGTAGATAAATTAACAACTGCTATTACAAAAGATTTAGGTATGGGCAGTGGTTTAACAGAAGTAGACAAAAGGCTTGTAAACTTTAATGAAGTAGAAGGTGTTGGTTTTGGAGTAGTTCCAGGAACAATGATTCTTCAATCTGCATTAACTGGTAAAACTGGTGAGCTTTCATTTACTGGAACGCAAAAATTAATGGACGCATTAGGTCTTGAAGCAGTGCAGCAATCAAGCCAAAATATACAAACTATTACAGCAAAAGATAACTTAACAGGTGTTGTAATCGGCGAAAGAATTACTAGTAATTCAAGAGTTACAGATGTTATTCCAGGTATTGATTTAATAGTAGATTCAAGAACTGGTGTAGATGCAATCTATAACGAAGGAACTGGTAAAATTGATTTTATGCCAAGCAACAGGCTTGAAAACAAAAACTTAAATATCCATGTGGTAGATGCAAGAACAGAAATTCAAGTAGGTACAGAAAAAGGTGAAAAATTAGATGTATCACTTCCTGCTCTTAACACAATGGCATTAGGAATTAGTAATACTAATATTAATACACAAGATGATGCACAAAGAGCAATTACAGAAATTGATAATGCATTAACTAAAGTTGTATCTGTTAGAGCAAAAATTGGTGCAAATGTTAACAGACTTGAAAGCACTGTGAATACATTAGCTACTGCAGAGGAAAATACTGTTGCAAGTGAATCAAGAATAAGAGATACAAACATAGCAAAAGAAACAACAGCTATGACAGCAGCACAGGTGGCATATCAAGCAAATATTTCACTGCTTGCACAAGCTAACCAAATACCAGCAATAGCAATGCAATTATTAAGATAATAAATAAAAAAATATAAAATATGATGCAGCGAACATAGCACATGAGGAGAGGCATTATGGCAGCTTTAAACATTAACAAAAACGAACAAATTGGCGGAAAATCACAACTTACTAAACTTTATGAAATCATGAGAGAAACAATGGAACAAGGTTTTTATGGTTCTGTTGAAGTAAAATTTGAAGCAGGTAAAGTTACTATCATTAAAAAAACTGAATCTATAAAAATCTAGTGATATAAAGATTAAAAAAGTTTTTTTTAACTTGGCGGTTAAGGATATTATTTGATTATACGAAACTATTAAGCTCATTAATAGATTAAAACAATGCTCAAAACAAAAAATGCAGGGCGAAAGCCCTGCATTTTTTTTATATAAATTTTCAATAAAATAACACTAAAAAATTATCAAAATATAATAAGATTGACAATTACTGCTACAACTTATAACATGCTATAAAAAAAAGGAGATTATAATGAAAAAAATAAGTTTTATAATTATACTGTTTTGTTCAATTTATAGTTATGCAAAAGCAGATGATTTTCAAGAAATTAAATCAGCAATGAGTGGACCTTGTGAATATGTTACAGAAGATGGCAAAAATGAAAAACTTGGTGAATATATATATAGTAATTTATGTGCAGCAGTTTATAAAACAAATATAAATGATTTGGATAAGGCATATACGGCTTATAAAAAATATTTAAAGGATAATCAAGATTTTGCAGATAATATTTTAAAACATTTGCCAGATGAAGCACCAAAAAAAAGAAAAGATAAAAATAAAATACACCTTAGATTTATGTATAATGATGTAGATTTTAATTTATTACTTTTAAAAAAATCAGACGGAATATATGTATATGATTATACAAAAATATGGTATTTAAGACAAGTTTTTGGAGGAGATAGTCAGCCTAGAAAAATTAATGATAAATTATCAGTAATAGAAAGCGGCAGTAAATTTGTAGGGAAAAATTTAATAAGTAAAGATTCAAATTTAGTAATAAAAAATGCATATTACTTCCAAGATAATGTGAATTATAAAAAATTTATAGTAAATACTAACAGCATGGAAGAAGCATATAAGATTATAAGAGAGTATGCACTATCAAATGACCCATATTTAAATGATTATGCTCCAGAAGATTTACTTGCAACATATCCAAAAACACTTGATGAAAATAAAGCAACAAAAAGGATAAGTGATGATTATGTTATAACAGAGCTTTTATTAGGCGTAGTTGATAATAGTGTGTTAACTTTTAAAAAAGATGGTGATGTAATTTATGCAGAAGGAGAGATTGCTCAACCATAATATATAAAAAAAGGAGATTATAATGAAAAAGCTCAGTTTTATTTTTATACTGTTTTTGGCAGTAAATAGCTATGCACAAGAAAGTAAATTTAAAGAGTTAGATGGCTATGGTCTTTCAAGCGAAAAAAGTTGCAGTTATAAAACAAAAGAAGGCAAAACTGGTGTAGAGTTAGGCAGTAATATTTGTGTTCGTGTATATAAAACAGATATAAAAGATTTAGATAAAGCATATGAAGAGTACATAAAAGAAAATGAACATAAAGAGTTATTTGCTAAACTATCAAAAAAGGCACCAGAAAAACAAAAAGATAAAAATAAAATACATATAAGGATTTCATATAGAGGTGTAGATTATAATATATTATTTGAGAAAAAAGATGATGGCATATATGTATATGACCATACTATGTTATGGCTGCCATATGAACTAGTAGGTAGAGATAAGCCAGTATATAGTGATGATAAAATAAAAGTATATAGAGGAAGCAGCCTGCAGGTAGGAAAAGATTATATCAATACTGTATCAAATGTATTAGTAAAGAATGTATATGTTGCATTTGAATATAATGATTTTTATGAGTTTGAAGTAAATACAACAAGTATGGAAGAAGCTTATAAATACATAAGAAAATATTTTATTCAAGATAGTGGCTATGGTTATGGTGATGAAGTAATTAACGATTATTTCCCTGAAACACTTTCTTCAAACAAAGCTACAGAGAAAATCAGCGATGATTATGTAACAACAGAATTAGGTATTGGTGAAGTTGATGTAAGTGTTATAGAATTAAAAAGAAATGGAAATATGATTTATGGTGCAACTTCTGTTGCTCAACCATAATATATAAAAAAGGGAGATTATAATGAAAAAGTTAAGTTTTATTTTTATACTGTTTTTGGCGGTAAATAGCTATGCACAAGAAAGCAAATTTAAAAAATTAGAAGGCTATGATATTTTTAATGAAAAAGGCTGCAGTTATACTACACAAGATGGCAAAGAGAATGTTGCATTAGAAAGTACATTATGTGTATCTGTATATAAAGCAGATATTAAAGATTTAGATGAGGCATATGACACATTTAGAAAAGAAAATATGTTTCATCAAGATTATTTACCAGAAAAAGCACCAGTTAAAAGAAAAGATAAAAATAAAATACATATAAGACTAAAAAGTAATGGTGCAGATTATAATATATTATTTGAGAAAAAAGATAATGGAGTATATGTTTACAGCCATTTAGGCTTGATAAGTAATAAAGACAGCATTGGCGAAGAAAAGGCAGAATATGAAAGCGATAAACTGAAATATTATGAAACAAGAAGTATGCTTGTTGGGGAAAATTTAAAAAATACAGTATCAGGTGTAGTTATTCAAAAAGCCTACAGCTTAAAAGATAGTATATATTATCATATATATGAAGTAAATACATCAGATATTGATGAGGCATATAAAATAATTAATGAATTTAGAAATAAAAAATATAATACAAATTACCCATTAACACTTGATAAAAATAAAAACACAAAACGTATAAATAGTGATTATGTTACTACTGATTATGATGTTATGGAAGTTGGTATTTATACATTAGAGCTTAAAAAACAGGGTAATAAGGTAATAGGTGTAGTAGAAATCACAGGCAATTAGATAAAAAGCTTATAAATATATGGCTGAAAAATGATTATATAAGTGAAATATATAAGCTATTTAAGCGATTATATTTAGTGAGCAACAAGGAACTTGTTTCCGTAGTTGCAAAGTTTACAGTAATTATATGGGGTGAATGTGAGCCACAGGATGTGGTGACTTTAGCAAGTGAGAGAGCATTTACTGCGACCGAGCGTAGATTTAAAAAATCTAAGGCGAGCGTTTTTTGCGAGGACACTTTTTCCCGACTGGGTAGGGAGGAAAAAGAAAAAGTGGCTGGGTATGACTTTATAATCACAGTAATTATATGTGGTGAATGTGAGCCACAGGAGGTGGCGACTTTAGCAAGCGAGAGAGCATTTATTGCGACCGAGCGGAGATTTAAAAAATCCACGGACGGATTTTTTAATAAAAGTTTAAATAGATTTTAATGGACTCCCTGCCTGTTTCTAAGCTAAATTGGCGGTTGCTTATAAAATGAAACAGGCAGAGGATAATTCCATTGTCGGAAGGATATTATTATGTTATGCGAAAAAAGCAATCAAAATAAATGCATAAAGAAAAGTTTGGCGGAAATCTCTCTATGCACTAGCCATATTAAGGCTTTCTAATCGCTCCAACGCCTCTTTCGAAATGATAACTTTATCCATAGCCATAGAAGTATCGTCAGATGAATTTTTAGGTTCACCTACTTTTTCACCTTTTACAAGCTTAGATAGTTCAGAAACACTTTGTTCATTTTTTGCAGCAGCAGTATAAGCTGCATACTGGTTTGAAGTAGATATCATTAAAGAATCTGTCATTATAACACCTCTTTTAACTTCCCAATAGCTTACGCAAAACATATAGCAATCAACATGCCAAAAAAAACACTTGCCAAAATAAGAAAAAAATGAAAAATATTCCTATGGTTAGTTTTGATAATGTATCTAAAAGTTATGGTGCAAGAGTTTTATTTGAAAATGTTACCTTTAATATAAATAAAGGTGAACGTATAGGGCTTGTTGGTAGAAATGGATATGGTAAGACCACATTAATGCGTATTATTACAGGGGAAGAATCTGCAGATGATGGCAAAGTATCTATTCCTAAAAATTATAAAATAGGTTTTTTAAAGCAGCATATAAGTTTTAGTAAAAATAAAGTTGTAGAAGAAGTAATGCTTGGCTTAAAAGAAGATGAGAAAGACCAAAGGTGGAAAGCTGAAAAAATCCTTTCTGGGCTTGGTTTTTCTGCTGATGATATGGAAAAAGACCCTGCATCATTTTCTGGTGGTTACCAAGTCCGTATTACTTTAGCACAAACTCTGCTTTCTTCCCCTGACCTTTTACTTTTAGATGAGCCTACTAACTATCTTGATATTGTTTCAATTAGGTGGCTAAAAAGTTTTTTAAACACATGGAAAGGTGAGTTATTATTAATTACTCACGACAGGCAGTTTATGGACGATGTAGTTACTCATATTGCAGGAATCCACAGAAGTAAGGTTAGAAAAATTGCTGGTAAAACAGATAAATTTTATGAGCAGATTGCCCGTGATGAAGAAATTTATGAAAAAACTAGAATAAATGATGAGCAAAAACGAAAAGAATTAGAGCAGTATATTACAAGGTTTAGGGCAAAAGCACGGCTTGCTGGTCTTGTGCAAAGCCGTATTAAAACATTAAATAAAATGGAGAAAAAGGAAAAACTTGAAGCCATTAAAAATCTAGAGTTTTCTTTTAAGTATAAATCTATTACATCAAAACAAATAATGAGGGCGGAAAATATTTCTTTTTCATATGATGGAAAAAATTGTCTAGTTAAAGATTTATCTATAATAATAGGTAGTGAGGATAAAATTGCAGTAATAGGAAAAAATGGTAGAGGAAAATCTACACTTTTAAAATTATTTGCTGGAATATTAAGCCCACAAAGTGGTAATATAATATATCATACAGGTTGTGCAAAAGGGTATTATGAGCAGACAAATGTATCAAGTTTAAATCCTGAAAGCACAATTGAGGAAGAAATACAGTCAGTATCTGATACTTTTGATAGAACATATGTAAGAAATATATGTGGCAGCATGCTTTTTAGCCAAGATGATGCATTAAAGAAAATAAAAGTTTTATCAGGTGGTGAAAAAAGCAGGGTAATGCTTGGTAAGATTATTGCAAGCCCATTAAATGTTTTAATGCTTGATGAGCCTACAAACCATCTTGATATGGACGCATGTGATTCTTTAATAGAAGCTGTTGATAATTTTGAAGGTGCTGTTATAATGGTAACACACAATGAAATGTTTTTACATGCGCTTGCAAACAGGCTTATTGTGTTTCAAGATGAATATCCATATATATTCGAAGGCACTTATGAAGAATTTTTAGAAAAAGAAGGCTGGAAAGAAGAAGGTGGAGCAAAAGAAAAAGAAGTAAAAACAAAAGTTACTAAAAAAGATGCCAGAAAATTACGCAGTGAAATAATTTCAGAAAGAAATAAAGTGGTTAAGCCATTAGAGGAAAAATCAACTGCTTTAGAAAACAGCATTAGTGAATATGAAGAAGAAGTAAGTAAGCTTAATGAATTATTAATAGAGGCATCATCTAATAATCAAGGTGAATTAATTGGAGAGTATGGTAAAAGATTATCTGAATTAAATAAATTAATAGATGATGCTTTTGAAGAATTAGATAAAATAGTGCAGGAACTAGAAATTAAGAAAAAAGATTACGATGAAAAATTAAATAAAATAGAAGAATAAGGATAAAATTATGAAAAAATTATTAGTTACATTATTAATGATATTATGTGCTTGCATAGTATATGCTCAAGAAAATAGTAATAATGATTTAAATGCAGATAGTGCAAAACAAGAAGAAAGTAAATCTGTTGATAATAAATCAGATACTAAAACCGTAAAGAAAAAGCCGGATTTTAATAAGAAAAAAATATCACTTGATAGAATAGATGAAAAAAAATGGTCACTGCGTCTTGGTTATGCTTATTTTTTCCCAAACAGCCAGTATGCTTCTATTTTTGCAAACAGGTTAAAAGTTGGTGGTGCTTACGATATAAATAGGTATCTTCAAGTGCAAGCAATGCTTTTTTATGCTGATGGCAGCAAAGGTTTTAATGTAAATGGAGTAAATACTAATTTTTCTGGAACAATGTATAATCTTGGTGTTGTTGTAACAGGTATGTATCCAGTAGAATTATCTACTGGTGAGATTGCTCCATATGGAAGTTTAGGTGGTGTTTATACATTTGGTAACATGAAATCAACAGCTGGTGGCATAGAACAAAAACAAAACTTATCAGGTGGTGGCATTATTGTGCAGGCTGGTTTACAGTATAGTTTTAATGTATTTGCTTTTAGGGTTTATGGTGAATATTTACATGATTTTACACCAATAAAAATAAATAATATAAGTAATTTATCAGGTATAAGTGTTGGTGCAGAAATAGGAGTTAAATTTTAAATATATGGCAGAGCAACCACCACATTATACAGGTCATAGAAAAAGGCTGAAAGAAAAGTTTGATAAAACACCTAATATTTTAGCAGATTATGAAATATTAGAGCTAATGCTTGGCTATGCAATACCTAGAAAAGATGTTAAAGTAATAGCGAAAGATATTCTTAAAAAAACTAATAATATGGGTGATATTTTTAACCTTGACTGTTCAGATATAAAGGGAGCAGGCAAGGAAACAGAGAGATTTTTTAGAATAGTAGCAGAATTTTATAACAGAGTAGAAAATTCAAAAGCAGATTTTAAAGAAAGTATTACAAGCCCACTGCAAATATACAGGTTATTAAAGTATAGTACGGGGTTTGCTGAAAACGAACTTTTTACTGTAATATTATTAAATAGTAAAAGCCAGCTTATAAGTAAAAAGGTGCTGACTGAAGGCATTGTTAATAGAGCAATAGTATACCCAAGGCAGATTGCAGAGTATGCATTAAAAGAAAAGGCAGTATATGTTGTCCTTGCTCATAACCACCCAACAGGTGACAGCAGCCCTTCTAAAAAAGATATAGAATTAACACAGCATATAAAGGAAAGTTTAGATACATTAGGTATTATATTAAAAGACCATATAATAGTATGTAAAAACGAGTATACAAGCCTTTTTGATTTAGGATATATAGATAATTAGCAGCCAATGTATAAAAATTTTGAATTTTTTTTCATATTCTTAAAATTTCCCCTTGCTTTTTTTTCTCTTAGTTGTAATATTAGCACTCATAGAGTGTGAGTGCTAATCATAAAAAGCATATCATAAGATGAAAAATAAATTAATATTATAAATAATTTCAGGAGGCTTAGAGGTATAATGGCTAAAATCCAACCTTTACAAGACAGAGTTATTGTTAAACGCTTTGAAAGCGAAGAAAAAACTGCATCAGGTATTTTTATTCCTGATTCTGCTAAAGAAAAACCACAAGAGGGTGAAGTAGTAGCAGTTGGTGCAGGTAAATATTTAGATAATGGTAATATTATCAAACCTACAGTTAAAGCAGGTGACAAAGTGCTTTTCAGCAAATATGCAGGCACTGAAGTTAAAATAGATGGTGAAGACCTTCTTATTATGAGAGAAGATGATATATTAGGTATCATTGGTTAATTTTTGAAAATATTATATTTTAGGAGATAATTTAAAATGGCAAAAAATATTACATTTAGTGAAGACGCACGTCAGGCTATTATGCGTGGTGTAGACCAGCTTGCAAATGCTGTTAAAGTTACACTTGGACCAAAAGGTAGAAATGTTGTTATAGAAAAAAAATTCGGCACTCCATTAATTACAAAAGATGGTGTTAGTGTTGCAAAAGAAGTAGAGCTTGCAGATCCACTTGAAAATATTGGTGCTCAAATGGTTAAAGAAGTTGCTTCTAAAACTAACGATGTAGCAGGGGACGGAACTACTACTGCAACAGTTCTTGCTCAATATATTTATAGAGACGGTATGAAAAACGTGGTAGCTGGTGCTAACCCTATGGAAATTAAAAGAGGTATTGATAAAGCTGTGGAAGCTGTTATTGCTGAACTTCAAAAAATTTCTAAAGTTGTAAGCACTAATAAAGAAATTGAACAGGTTGGAACAATTTCAGCTAATAATGATAATGAAATCGGTGGCATTATTGCAAAAGCTATGGATAAAGTTGGTAAAGACGGCGTTATCACTATTGAAGAAAATAAATCTATGGAAACTGTGCTAGATGTTGTAGAAGGTATGCAGTTTGATAGAGGTTATTTATCACCATATTTTGTAAATAACCCAGATACTATGGAAGCAGTTGTAGAAAATGCTTACATTATAATCCACGAGAAAAAAATATCTAACATGAAAGATATTTTACCAGTATTGGAAAAACTTGCAAAAGTGAATGCTCCATTTGTTTTAATAGCTGAAGATATTGAAGGTGAAGCACTTGCAACACTTGTATTAAACAAACTTCGCGGCACATTAAACTGTGTAGCTGTTAAAGCTCCAGGTTTTGGTGATAGAAGAAAAGAAATGCTTAAAGATATTGCAGTGCTAACTGGCGGCCAGGTTATTACTGATGATTTAGGTATTAAAATTGATAATGTAGAGCTTGAAGATTTAGGTAGAGCGAAAAAAGTTGTTATTGATAAAGATAACACAACAATTGTTGAAGGTGCTGGTAATACAGAAGATATTAAAGCAAGAGTAAACCAAATCAGAAAACAAATTGAAGATACTACAAGCGACTATGATAAAGAAAAATTTCAAGAACGCCTTGCAAAATTAATCGGTGGTGTGGCAGTTATTAAAGTTGGTGCAGCTACTGAAACTGAAATGAAAGAGAAAAAACACAGAGTGGAAGATGCTCTTGCAGCTACTAAAGCAGCAGTTGAAGAAGGTATCGTTCCTGGTGGTGGTGTTGCTCTTGTAAGATGCGGCTCTGCGCTTAAAAACTTAAAAGTATCAAGCGAACAGCAAGTTGGTGTAAATATAATTGCTCGTGCATTAGAATACCCATTAAGGCAGATTGTAGAAAATGCTGGTCTTGAATCAAGCGTTATTGTTAATAAAATTAAAACAAGTAAAAATGTAAACTACGGCTTTAATGCATATTCTGAAAACTATGAAGATATGATGGCAGCAGGTGTTATAGACCCTACTAAAGTAACTCGTTCTGCTTTACAAAATGCAGCATCAGTTGCAGGGCTTATGATTACTACAGAAGCTGTAATTACAGAAATTAAAGAAAAAGCTGCACCTATGGCTCCAGATATGGGCGGCATGGGTGGTATGGGTGGCATGGGTATGATGTAATACCTGCCCCATATTAATATGATAATATAAAACAATATACCCGCCATAGAAAGAAAAAATACTGTGGCGGGTTTTTTATAATTATAACAGGTGGTAAATATGGCAAAGAATATTATGACAGAAGAACTTGAAAATACTTTAAATAATATAATTATACCAGATTTAGAAAAATTGCTAGATAAGGAATACCAAACTGATGCAGAGATTTTAAAAGCATTAAGTGAACTTGAAGAAAAATGGGTTAATTTGCCACTACCACAGGAATATATTGAGGCTTTAAGTATGCTTGAAAGCCAAAAATATAAAAAAGATGATATATATAATTTAATGCCGTATATCCGTATATATATTTTTACAATGAAACTTATAACTTATTTATTTTTCAAAAATAGTAAGTTTGATACTGAGATATCACTTATTTCATCATTAAACCAAATATGTATAGATGAGGCAGAAAATAAAGAAGCAGCAGAATATATATTAGAGCATATAAACTACGTGCAGGATATTGCTATGGCAAAAGATGATGAAAAAGAAAAATTAATTACATCAGCACTGGAAGAAAATGCAGAAAGTTTTAAAAATAATATTAAATAGCAAAAGGTTTTATTACTACAGCAGTATATAGTAGAAAAATTAATAAAAATAATAGTATATATGATATTATTTCTGATTTTGGCATCATTTTAAAGCGATGCACTAAATTATGGGCAACAATGCTTGATAAAAATGTTCCGCATGCTAAAGCAATAACGTATTCCATAGCTCTAAAAATACTGTGTTCAATATGAAAAATAGAATGGTTTAATAATAGAAAGATAAATAGAGCAAGTATTAGTATTGCATAATCATATACATAACTTTCAAATATTTTTACAATATTAGATGATATTTTTTTTGAAAAAGGCAGTATTGCCAGAGAATACACAAAGTATATCATATATGTAATAATAAAGAAAATTAAAAGATAAACTGTTATAATATTTAAAAGCATACTACTCTCCATATCTACATATTACAACAATAAAATAAGAAAATCTATAATTTTACTAAATAAAATATAATTATAATCCGATAAGCTAATAAAACCCCTTGTATTTTTTGGGAAATTAAATAAGCAAAATTTGTTTCCAAATATTATATGGAGTATTTTATGTGCAAATATCCTTTAGTTGTGGGAGTGGGAGAATTATTGTGGGACAGGCTGCCTACAGGTAAGAGAGTAGGTGGTGCACCTGCCAATGTAGTTTACCACGCATCTTGTCTTGGAGCAGAAGGCTATGTTATTAGTGCAGTAGGTAATGATAAAATGGGTAAAAGCCTGCTTGAAGAAATAGGTAAAACAAAACTGCACACTTGTATTGAGCAAGTTAATTATCCTACTGGCAGTGTGCATGTAAGTTTATCTGGTGGAATTCCAGAATATAATATTGTGGAGCAAGTGGCATGGGATTATATTCCAGTAACAGATAATGCATTAACCTTAGTGAAAAAGGCAGATGCTGTCTGCTTTGGAACGTTATGCAGTAGAAATGATGTTTCACATGATACAATTATTACATTACTAAAGCATACTAACCCATCAGCATACAGGCTTTTTGACATTAATTTACGCAGCAGCTTTTATTCTAAAGAATTAATTACAGAGCTTTTAAACTATGCTGATATTTTTAAAATTAATAAAGATGAAGCAATAGTGTTAAAAAGCATGATAGATGCAGAAATTAGTGATGATGAACTATGTAAAATGTTGCTGGAAAAATATAATTTAAAATATTTAATATTTACAGACGGCAGCATTAGTTCAACTATATATACTAAAGATGAAAAATCTACAATACAAACACCAAAAGTAAACACGGTAGATACTATTGGTGCAGGTGATGCTTTTTCTGGTGCATTTTTATATTACACCCTTACAGAGATGCCACTTAAAGAGGCTCATAAAATGGCTGTAAATATTTCAGCATTTGTATGCAGCCAAAGTGGTGCATGGCCTGTATATCCAAAAGTGCTGCATGATTATTTAGCTTAATTATTTTTCTGCCAGTTCAACAACCTGCACAGGAATATTTCCTACAAGCAGGTTTTTAAGTGATATAAATGCAGGCGTATCATCAGTTACAAGCACTTCTCTTAAGCCTTTACCATCTTTTTTAAGGTTTAATTTTGCTATATCTTCAATAATATAGTGAGTGCTGTCCACAACTGATACTTGGGGCAGGTATTTTTCTATTAACTCTTTTAAAACAGGGTAATGGGTGCAGCCAAGTATAACTGTATCTATCCCTGTTTTTGCAATATCTTTTAAAGTTTCTTCCACAACAGTTTCTGCCATTTTACCAGATATTATTGCTTCTTCCACCAGTGGCACAAATAAAGGGCATGCCTGCTGGTAAACTTGAGCATCTGATAATATGTTTTTTATAGCATGGATATATGCTTTACTGTTAACAGTAGCATGGGTTCCAAGTACGCCAATTTTTTTATTTTTAGTCAAATCTACGGCATATTTTGCACCGGGTTTAATAACACCAAGCACAGGTATATTTAATGATTTTTCTAAATCAGGCAAAGCGTGAGATGAAATAGTATTGCAGGCTACAATTAAAGCAGAAATATTATACTTTTCTTTTAAAAATGAGCCGCATTCAATGCTGTACCTAATAATAGTATCTCTTGAACGGTTACCATATGGCACTCTAGCCACATCACCTAAATATATTAAATCATCATCTTTAAAATGGGCAGATACTGCTTTATATACAGTTAAGCCACCAATACCAGAATCATATACACCTATTGCCATAATTGCCTCAATGCACTACATATCATTTACACACGTATATGATAACATATTTATATTAAAAAATAAATATAAATATAATTACTAAGTTTACATAAAAATATTTAGATTACTACAATTTTTATTAATAAACCTTGTCTATAAATATGATTTAAAAATCAAATCAATTTTACGCCTTTATTTAAAATAATAAAATTAAAATAATTTTAAAATGTAATAAGAGTTGGTTTTATAACATCTTTATTTTCGTATTTATCAAGTCCTAATAGTATAGAGGTTTTTAAACCCCATAAATATAATAAACCATTATTTGTTAAAGCATACAATTGACCACTAGGATTACAAAGTAATTTTTTTACTGGTTCTTTAATATTTATTTTTGTTGGTGTATGTGTATCTTCATAATGATTAAGCCCAAGTTGTCCTTTATTGTTTAAACCCCATGCATACACTAAACCTGTATTTGTCAAAGCATATATAGAGCCATTATTTATAAGTATTTCGCTAATGGATTCATCAATCTTTACTTTTACAAGAGTATTTTGACTTGTAAAGTTTCCTATTCCAAGTTGACCATCATTATTGTATCCCCATGCATACAGCGAGCCATCATTTGCTAGAATATATATTAGGTTGTGATCTTTCGCAAAATAGATATTATTAACTTGTCCATTGATCTCTACTTTTGTAGGGGTATCAACATACTGTTTATTAATATTAACAATAAGTTGTCCTTTATCATTATTTCCCCATGTATATAAAGAACCATTTTTTGTAATTGTATACATAGAATCATTGTTTATAATAATTTCTTTCACTGGCTCATCTATATCTAATTTTTTAGGTTGGTATACATTATCAAATTGTTCTTTTTTATTATGATGCCAAGTATATAATAAACCATTTTCTGTTATAGCATAAACAACATTGTCTTTATAGAATTGAAAACCATCAAAAAATACTATATCTTTAACTTTTTCTTGTATATCAATTTTTTTTGGAGCTTTATCTCCATACCAACCTGTATATAAATTGCCCTCTTTTGTAATAGCATAAACAATATCTGAAAAAGAGCCAGATTTTTGTAAAATCTTAAATTTAAGAATATGTTCTGGAAAATCAACAGGTGCAGGTGATATTCTATTTTTATAATCACCTAATTTTAGCTGTCCTTTTTCATTATTTCCCCATGCATATAATGAGCCATTTTTTGCAATAGCATAGTTAGAAATATATACAGATTTATCATCTGAATTATAAAATCTAACTGAAAATAATTCTTTAAATTGTTCTTCTATAGAATTTATTTTTGTAGGAGTGCTAGTATAGTTATAATTTCCTATTCCAAGCTGACCTTCATTATTACTTCCCCATGCATATAATGAACCATTTTTCGTAATAGCATAATTATATATTGGGCTATGAATTTTATGTTCATCAAATAAAAAAAATTGTTTAATAGGCTCTTCTATATCAACTTTAATAGGATCAAAATTACCATATTCTTTTCTATTTCTTCCAAATTCATAAAAATTATTATTTACTGTTTTAGCATATATTTTAGTATGGTATGCACTTTCAGTGATTAATATATTATCGATAGGTTCTGGAATATTAACTTGTTGCTTTAAAGCCTCTTTAATGGTAGTAATTTCACCATCATGTCCAAGAATTAATGAATGTTGATAGTCTCTTTCCTTATACCATGAATATACTAAACCATTTTGATCTACTATATATGTATAATCATTATATAATATAAGCTCTTTTACAGAGATATTATTTAATGTATTATCATCTTTTATTATATTATGTTCACTAGTATAAGATGAATTATTTACACTAAACCCTAAATTATGGAAAAAACAACCTGTAAACATTAATATTGCAATAAAAATAATTGTAAAATAAATTTGTTTATTCATTAAAACCCCGTAGACTTATATTTATTTTTTATTAATAAAAAAATGAGAGAATTTTTCGAAGCATGCATCATAATCAGGAAGAATATGTTGTGTTTCTTTAGTATTTTTTGTATTTGTTTGAAATATATCAATGGAAGAGACAAACATTGTTTTTAAAGGACGATATCCCGAAGTATTTTTTTCATTAAATACTACCCTTAATATAAAATCGGTATTTATTCTCTCTGATAAAAACTTATATGCATTAATGCATGGGATATCACCACTTATTATATGATCAATTATGTTTGAATCAAATTTTATAACTTCAAAAATAATTGTTTTATCACTATCCATTGTGCTCATTCTTAATGAATCTGTATGTTTTAAATCAATCATTTCAGCTATTGCATTAATAGCAACTTTTGCTTTTTCAACTTCAGCATAATAGTAAAAAGGCATATTATCAGGACAATTATCTACACATGTATAATTATCAAGATGACTAAAAATAGTTTTTCTAATTTCAGCAAATTGCCTAGATGATATATATTTTTGAGTAATATCTGCTTGTGATGTATACGCAAAAGAAAACAATATAATTAATATAAACAGCAAATTATAAAACATTTTAATCATACAATATTCCTTAATTATTCTTTATTTTAAATATTTTCGGTATAATCAATTAATGTTTACCAGCCATCTGTTTCATTACTATCAAGAAATTTTGAATGAATATCTGCATTATACCCTTCCCCACCTTCTTTACCATCTGCACCTAATGAATATATTTCATAGTCTGCTTCCACAGTTTCTGCTGGACATCTATAAATATAATTATTTCCCCATGGATCTTTTGGAACAATGTTTGCTGAAAGATATCCACTAGGGTTCCAGTTATTAGGAATAGGTTCTAACTCTGGTTTTTTTACAAGGGCCTGTAAACCTTGACTAGTAGTAGGATAGTTACCATTATCAAGTTTATACATCATTATAGCTGTTTCAAATACTTTAATATCATTTTGCGTTTTTTTTACATTCTCTTTAAGTTCTTTCTTTGAATATTTCTTTTGAGCTGGTTTTTGTTTTGGTATAGCTTTTAAATCATCAACCTCAAGAGTAACATATATTTTTTTACCATCATCTGTGTGTTGTGCTTCATAAACTATATCCAATGCTATACCTATTTCATTAAATTTAGCTGTTGCCTTGCAAGAGCATTTTTTAATAGACTTATCAACATTTGTAGAAAATATCTCATCAAGAGTTATATTTGTTGTTTGTAAAAAATTTACATCATACTTAAGCAAATTTAAAAGCATATTTATTTCATTGTCTGAATATCCTTCCTTTTGTAATTCTTGTTTTAAAATAATTGAAAAAGTTTTTTTATCAATAAATAGTGACATTCCTTCTACTGTTTCTGATAAATCTGACTTAATATTTATTAGTTGTTCTCTAGAAAGTTTAATTGCTAATTCTTTAACATTATCATCACTACATTTTGGTGTCTTATTTAGGCAGCTAGATAATAACATTACTAAAAATATTGAAAATAAAATTTTTTTCATATTAAATAACCTCATATTTCTGATTTTATAAAAAAATCATCAGTAAAACCCCATGCAATTTTAACTTGTTGTTTTATGTGTTCATTATTATCTTTAATTCTAAATCCATGTGTTAAATAATATTTTGCAGTCATTTTATTACCTTGAACAAAAAATGTACAAGAAACTCCTAGTGATAAAAAATTGACAATTAATAAATATTGTTCCAAATAACTAGAATAGTAACCCGCATCAAACAGAGCAATATTAATAATATGTGTTATTAGCAGTAAACAAATAATTATGCCATAGGAATACATTTTTCTAATAAAAAAAGGTATTCCAAACAACATACCAAAAAAGAATAATGTCCAGCTATAACCTAATTTAACTTGTCTTGCCTCACCTGTTACAGGATGTATAAAATTTACATACATAAAATATGCCTCCTAAAAAATTTTCTTCAGTATAGCATGGGGGGGGGAATGTCAAGATTAAATTTTAAATATATTAAATTTATTAAAAATAAAGTAAATTTGTTAAATAAGATATTTGTATAACTGCTTTTACATGTAGGATAATATATAAATAATGCATTACTATTAACTCTTTTTAAAATAAACTATACATATTAAAAAAAATTATCTATATTAGTAGAAAAAATGGAAATAATATGGAAGTAATAAATAATTTAGAAATAACTGATACAGCTTATGGTGGTGCAGGTGTTGGCAGAAGTCAGGACGGCAGAGTTATATTTGTCCACAACACTGTAGAAGGTGATATTGTTAATGCTGAAATTTATGAAGATAAGAAAAGTTTTGCAAAAGCAAACCTTTTAAATATTATAAAACCATCAGTTTATCGCATTAAGCCAGAGTGTGAAAATGCCATTCATTGTGGCGGCTGCCCTTTTGCTCATATTGATTATGAAGCCCAGCTTAATATTAAAAAGCGTATAATATTAAACCAGTTACGAAAGTATAAACATGAAATCCCCAATATAAATATTTTTAAAAGCAGTAATAAAGGTTACAGGTTAAGGGCAACTGCAAGAAGTAAAGAAGGAAGAATAGGTTTTTATGCTCAAGGCACAAATAAGTTAATATATGCAGATAACTGCCCTGCCATAAAGGAAAGTTTATTTGAAAAAATGAAAAATTTTGCCTGTGATAATAATTTAACTGGCGAAATTTATGCAATAGAAAATGATGAAAATATAAGCCTTGCAAGTATTAAAAGCGAGCATATAAATATTAAAAACACATCATATTTTGAAGGCTGCAATATAGATAATAAAAAATATGGAATATCTAGTATGAATTTTAATACACCATATGGTGCAGTGCCTGTTACATATAAATCTTTTTTTCAAGCAAACAGGTATTTATTACATGATTTTCAAAAATATGCCATATCTTTAGTAAGCGACCATATGGATATTGTAGAACTTTATGCAGGAGCAGGTTTTTTTACATGCGGCTTAATGCAAAAAGGAAATGTGCAGGCTTGCGAGTATGAGCAAATATCATCAAATCTAGGCAGAAAGTTAGGGTATAATATTAAAACTATGGATAGTGGAAAGTTTTTACAAAATATAAAAAAATGTGATACAATATTTTTAGACCCACCACGAGATGGGGCAGATAAAAAAGTAATAGAAGCAATAAAGCGAATAAAACCCTATGAAATAATATATGTATCATGTAATCCAAATACTTTAGCAAGGGATATTATTCGTTTAGAAGATAGTTATAAAACTTATGAGTTTAGTATGTTTGACATGTATCCAGATACATATCATGTGGAAAGTGTTGTAAGGCTTATAAAGGTGAAATAATGAAAGTAACAGTTAATCTAATATCTAATGTATTTTTAGCAGGGCTTATAAGCATGCTCCCATTTTTATCTATTATACGTGGAGCATTAGGTAATGATAATAGTAATATTATGGCTTACCTTCCTGTTATGACAGCTCCCTTTCTAGTTTATATAATATCAGCTTTTGGGCTTGAAATTGCAGAGCAGGGTTATAAGGCAAGGCTAGAGAAAAACCGTGCATCTACAATTTATTTTCTAATGCTGATATCTACTATTATAGTGCCATATTTATTAGCAATGCTTACAATAGGAGTAAGCTATATGAAAGAAATATCTTTTATAGTTTTTTTACTGCTTTATATATATACTTTTTATATTTTTTTAAAAGGGAGTAAAATATCAGTATTTTTTATACTGCCGCTTTTAATTTATAAAATTAATAATTTTTTAAGGTGATGTATGAAGTTATATGCTGCTACGAAAAATAAAGGGAAAATATTAGAGATTAATAAAATACTTCATGATGCAGGCATTGAGTGTGAAAGCTTTCCTAATATGGAAGATGTGGAAGAAACAGGCACAACATTTGAAGAAAATGCTAAAATAAAGGCAGATTATTTATCATCAAAACTAAAAGATGAATATGTTATAGCAGATGATTCTGGCTTATCTGTAGAATCTCTAGGTGGAGCACCGGGGGTTTATTCTGCAAGGTATGCAGGAAACCATGGTGATGATATTGCAAATAATAAAAAACTGCTGCAAGAGATGCAGGGCAAAAAAATCAGAAACTGCAAATATGAATGTGTTATTGCGTTATCTAAAAATGGTAAAACTATTAAGACATTTTATGGTTATATAGATGGTGAAGTAGCAGAGTATGAAAAAGGCAGTGGTGGTTTTGGTTATGACCCACTTTTTTTGCTTCCAAATGGTAAAACAATGGCAGAAATATCAATTGAAGAAAAAAATAAAATAAGCCATAGATTTATTGCATTAAATCAGTTAAGGGAGTATTTGATTAATAATAAATGAAAAAGATTGTTCTAGTAATTACTATATTTTTACTACTGCAAATATCAGCAGGTCTTGTAATATATTTTAAATCTGAAATAGAGTATGCTAAATTATATGTCCCTAGTATTGATAATATAAGCACGTATAATACAAATATATCTTTTACCATATATGGAAAAGATAATTTGGTAATGTATCGTAAATATTATAAAAGGCAGGAAAAATTAAAGGGCAGCTACCCTATGATGAAAGTTATGCCTATGATAGATATAATCATAAACCAAAGGCACCACAGCATAAAAGAAACAGGAATAGAACGCTGGAAAATGATAATATTAAATAATCAAGGTATAGACCCTTTTTCTTTAGAGGGAGCAGCTTATGTGCATTATACTGATATGTTAATATCTAAAAGTGATTTAAAAGGCCCTAAAAAAGAGTTAGTAAGATGGTATACAATAGATAAACTAAACAACCAGTATAGCAAAGTAGGGCTTTCAAAACTTTTACTTGATTCATCAAGCTATGCTGAAAATATATATGGGATAGCAGCTGCATCAAAATATTATTTTAATAAGGAAATAGAAAATGTAAGTATGCTGGAGCTGGCATTTTTACTTTCATGCATATCCTGGGATAATAAGGTTATAGATGCTGTAAAAAATTACCAAGAACTTGATAGAAAAGCTAGAAATATACTATATATATTATATAAAAATAAAGATATATCAGAAGAAGAATATAATAAAAATATGGCTGAAAATATAACATTTCAACCAGAGATAATCAATACTGTAGAGCCAGCATATGTTCATGCAGTGTTAAAACAAATTGAAAATATTAAAGAGATTAATGATAATCTTGGAAAAGTAAATGTATCTGTCTATACAGGTTATGATGATAGAGCAAATAAAATAGCAAGGGAAGTATTAAAAGATTATTATAAAGATAAAGATGATGAAATACAAACTGCATTTGTGCTTTTAAATAATAAAACTCAGGAAGTAATATCTGCCATAGGTAGTAGAAGGTATGATACGAAAGTAAATAGAGCCTTAACTATTTCAAGGCAGATGGCTTCCACTTTTAAGCCTATTGTATTTTTATCTGCTTTTGAAAAGGGTATTAGGCCATCAGACCAGGTGGTGGATATGCCTTATGAGTTTGTAGTAAAAGATGTGGTATACAAGCCAAATAATTATAATGGTTTTTTTATGGGAAAAATACCTATTCGCTATGCTTTTGTATATTCTCTAAATAATTCTACAATAAAAGTAGCAGAGATGGCAGGGCTTAAATATGTAAGAGATGTAAGTATATCATTAGGTATGAATAAGGATATACAGCCCTTTTATGCAATGGCTTTAGGTTCCTTTCCTGCAACACCTATGACAGTTGCCCAAATGTTTTCCACTATTGGCAACCTTGGTGAATACAAAAAAGCAACACTTGCCACATCTTATAAAATTGGAGATAAAGAATACAGTCTGAAAGAGCCTTCTAAACAGGTAGTATCAAAAGAGGCAGCATACCAGACATTATATATTATGCAGGCTGTTGCAAGCAGGGGGACAGCAAGAGGGGCAAGGCTTTTAAAAGGAACGGGAGCAAAAACAGGCACATCAAACGATACAAGAGATGCATGGACTGTTGCTGTTTTTGGAGATTATACTGCTGTTGTATGGGTAGGCTATGATGATTTACGACCTATAACAATAGGTGGCAGTGGTGGCAGGCTTGCAGCACCAATAATTGCAGAATTTCAAAGAAGATATTTTGGTAAAGATGCAACTTTTACTTTTCAGGTGCCTAATAATATAGTATTTAAAAGAGTAGATGCAAGAACTGGGCTTTTAACTAATAGAAAATCTTCAGGAACATATATAGAAGCATATAATAAAAAACGACTACCAAAAAGTGAGTGATTTATGGAATTTAGTAACGAACAAAAGGATAAGATTTATTTGACAGGATTTATGGGCACAGGTAAAACAACAGTAGGCAAGCTTTTAAGCCAAAAATTAAATTACAGGTTTATAGATACTGATGATTTAATTGAAAAAGAAACAGGTATGACCATAGAAGAAATCTTTAATACTTATAATGAAGAATATTTTAGAGAGCAGGAAAGAAAGGTGCTGAATTCTACATTTAACTTAAAAAGGGCAGTTATTTCAACAGGTGGTGGGCTTGTAACATATAAAGATAATATAGAGCTTATAAAAAATAATGGCATAGCAGTAACTTTAACAGCTTCCCCTGATGTAATTTTTTCAAGAATATCTAAAGATGCAAATATACGACCACTTTTACAAGGTGATAATAGAGAAGAAAAATTAAATTTACTTATCCAAAAAAGAGTGTATTATTATATATCATCTCATTTTGTAATAGATACAAGTATGTTAACTGCACAGCAGATAGTGGACAAAATATGTCAGGAGGCAGGTTTTTAAATGAAATGCACAACAGTAAATATATCATCACAGAAAACAAAATATAAAATATACGTGGGTAGTGGGTTTATTCAAAATAGAATAGAGGACTATGCAAATGATAATGCATTTTTCATAGTAGATGAAAAAGTGGCATCACTTTATAAAAATATAATCCCACAAAACAGTAAACAGGTGTATTTATTTAAAGCTAGTGAAAGAAATAAAACATTAGCCAACGTGGAAAGAATGCTAAAGTTTTTAAAAAATCAGGGAGCATTAAGGGATTCTACCCTTGTGGCTATAGGGGGCGGCATAACAGGTGATACTGCTGCATTTACAGCATCACTTTATATGCGTGGTATAAAGCTTATACAAATTCCTACAACACTTCTTTCTATGCTTGATTCTAGTGTTGGTGGCAAAACTGGTGTAAACCTGCAGGGGATAAAAAATAATATTGGAACATTTTATCAGCCAAAAGAAGTTTTAATAGACTGTTATTTTTTAAACAGCCTTACAAATAAAGAATATTTAAACGGATTTGCAGAAGCTGTAAAAATTGCAGCCGTGCAGGATAGAGATTTTTTTGGCTACATTGAAGAAAACATTAAGCATATATTAGACAGGAAAAAATCAGTAATGGAAAAATTAATTTTAAAATCATGTATGCTTAAAGCCCATGTAGTAGAGCAGGACGAAAAAGAATCAGGTATTCGTAAGCTTTTAAATTTTGGGCATACTGTAGCTCACGGTATTGAAAGCGATTCTAAATATAGAGTCCATCATGGCTATGCTGTTGCAATGGGCATGATATATGAAAGTCAGTATGCACTTAATAATGGTTATTTAGATGAAGAAACATTTAATAAAATCAAAAATTTACTAACAACATTAAAATATCCTGTAACTTACACACCAAAAGATAAGGAAAAAATGCTGCTTGCTATATCAAAAGATAAAAAGGCTGGTAAAGATGGCATTAGTATGGCTGTTGCAGGCAGTGATATGCAGGGTGTAATAATAAATAATGTAAAACCAAAAGAAATAATTGACTTATTCTATTAAAAAAAAGTATTATGTATAAACTGCTATATTGTTTTGGATAGGTTTGCTGCTTTTTAAAGCAAGTAACTATCCAAAGCAATTATAATAATATATAAGGGGTAGCTTTTAGGTGGACGAAAGAACACATGCACGCTATATGTCAGATATAGCCTATTTTCTTTCTAAAATGGAGGCAGAGCCTAATTCAGGCTATTTCATACCTATTGCTTTAGCATATAATAAGCTTGAAAAGTATGATGAAACTATTGCCATGTGCAAATCTGCCATAGAGCGTTTTCCTGCAAACTGTGCTGCTAAAACATTTTTAGCAGAAGCTTATGTTTATAAGGGACAGTTTGATTTAGCTAGAGATTTATTGTTTGATGTTACAGCCGAAGATGACAACAACTATAAAGCATTAAAACTTCTTGGAATAATATGTAAAGAAAATGGTGATACTACTGATGCTTTAAAATATCTAACTGGTGCTTATATTCGTTCTCCAGAAGATGAAGAAGTCAGGAAGATGATTGAAGAGCTTGGTGGTTCACTAAACCCTGCCCAAATCTATGATGAACGTATGAAACGTCAATCACAAGCAGCTCTTGACAGCGAAGAAGATGAAGAATTAAGAACATATCAGGAAATTGACCAGCGTATTAGAAATGCAGAAATAATTATGGCAGATTTAGTGGCAGATACTACTATTTCAGCAAGAGATTATTCTGAAGAAGAAGACTTTTACTCTGATGATCCTAATGATTTTATGCCATTAATTACACAACATGAAGAAGAGGAAGAAGAATTTTCTGATGATCCAAATGATTTTCTACCTACTATTACAGAAAATGCACAAGAAGAAGATGATAATAAAGGCAAGGAAACAGAAGAACATAATGATTTACTTGCAGCATTAAGCGAAGATAATAATGAGCAAAGTGATAACGATGATTTATTATCAGCTTTAAGTGAAGATAATAACAAGAAAAACGATAACGATGATTTACTTGCAGCTTTAAGTGAAGATAATAATGAGCAAAGCGATAACGATGATTTACTTGCAGCTTTAAGTGAAGATAATAATGAGCAAAGCGATAATGATGATTTACTTGCAGCTTTAAGTGAAGATAGTAATGAGCAAAACGATAATGATGATTTACTTGCAGCTTTAAGTGAAGATAATAATGAGCAAAGCGATAATAATGATTTACTTGCAGCTTTAAGTGAAGATAGTAATGAGCAAAACGATAATGATGATTTATTATCAGCATTAAGTGAAGATGATAACGAGCAAAGTGATAATGATGATTTATTATCAGCTTTAAGTGAAGATAGTAATGAAGAAAGTAAAAACGATGAATTATCATTAGATAATGAAGATGAAGCAAGTGATATAAATATACTTCCACCTGAAGAAAATAATGATAGCGAAGATATATTAGAAACAACAGATAGTGATGAAAATAATATTATTAATGAGCAAGAAGAACAGCATGAAGATAATATAGAAGAACAAGGTGAGCAGCAGTTATTTGATGATAGTAATGATAATATGAGTAGTGCAGATAGTTTATTAGATGAGCAGGAAATAGACCAAGAGCAAGATTTAGGAGATATAGAAGATAATAAAGAAAATATTTTAGAAACATCTAATAAAGATAGTAAAACAAAAACTGAAGATAAAAGTGAAACAAAAGAATTATCAGAACATGAAAAGGAAGTAAAAGATTTATATAATAGAAAAATACCGTCATCAGTAGTGGATATGACATATGATGATATGATAGATGATGATTTTAAATATGGCTCCATAATTGATGATAGTTATAGAGATAATGATAATGAACTGCCAAATATAGATTTAGGCGAATCTGCACCTTTTACACAAGGGGATATTATGGACGAAATATTAGGTGCTGTTGGTATGACTCAGGAAGATATGACAAATGATGAAGAAATCGAGTTTTCAGATAAAGAGAAAACATTAGAAAAACTGGAGCAGTTTTTAGAAAAAGTAAGAACCAATAAGGAAAATGTATGAAAATATTGATTATTAATGGACCAAATATAAATATGCTTGGCAAACGTGAACCAGGTCATTATGGTGGTATCACATTTATGGAGCTGGAAGAATTAATTAGAGAAAGAGCAGAAAAACATGGTATAGCAATAGATTTTTTCCAGTCTAATAGTGAAGGTGATATAGTAACATGTATTCAGCAGGCAGAAAGTTATGATGGTATAATAATAAATGCTGGAGCATATACCCATACAAGTATTGCAATAAGAGATGCACTGCTTTCTATTAAGGCAAAATTTATTGAGGTGCATTTATCTAATGTATTTGCAAGAGAGCCATTTAGGCATCAATCTTACCTTTCAGATATTGCTTTTGGAGTAATAGCAGGGTTTAAGGAAGATTCTTATTTGCTGGCACTTGATTACTTTGCAACAGGGGTGTGGCAGTGATAAAGCGTATAGCAGAAGTTCAAAGGCAGTTACGTAAGTTAGAAATACCTGCAGTGCTTGTAACCAACCTTACTGATGTTAAATATTTAAGTGGCTTTACAGGCACAACTGCTTATATGATTGTAGATTTAGAGGGTGCATTTTTTTATACTGATGGCAGGTATGATGTGCAGTCTAAAGAAGAAGTGTATGAGCATATTAATATTGAGATAGTAAAAGATTATAATAAAATATTTAGTGAAGACTGTTCAAAATATAAAAAAATATTATTACAGCCAAGCTGTTCTATTAATATTAGCTCAAAAGTGGCAGCAGGTGGAGTCGAAATATATCTTGATGAAAATGATATAATGCAAACATTAAGAATGATAAAAGATGATAAAGAAATTAAATTAATAAGAGAGCAGTATAAACTGGCAGGTAAAGCATTTTTAAAAGCATTAAAATCATTTCAATATAATAATAGTGAAAAATCATGGGCTGCAGCTTTAGAATACCATATGAAGATGCTTGGAGCAAAGGGTGAAAGTTTTGAAACTATTGTTGCTTCTGGTATAAGGGGAGCTATGCCCCATGGTGTTGCAAGTGATAAAATAGTTATGGAAAGTGAACCTGTTATTATAGATTTTGGAAGCCGTGATACATATACAAGTGATTACACACGTATGGTATATAACGGCAGTGATAGTGAAATATTAAATGTAATAGATATTGTTCGAGTAGCTGTAGAAAAATCTATTGAAGGAATAAGTGAAGGAATAATCTGTAGTAATGTTGATAAAATTGCAAGAGATTACATTACAGAAAAAGGTTATGGAGAGTATTTTAACCATTCGCTGGGTCATGGTGTGGGGATTGATGTTCATGAACTGCCAGTGCTAAGGGCAAAGTCTGATACTGTTATAGAAGACGGCATGGTATTTACAATTGAACCAGGAATTTATTTGCCTAATAAATTCGGTGTTAGGTTAGAACAAACAGTATATATCAATAATAATAAAGCAGAAATAATAAGCGATACTCTGGATAAATATGTGTATAATATAGCAGAATTAGGTTAAAAATAAAACAGTTTTTCATATTTGTTTTATATTGGTATTAATTTATTTTACCTGTTTTAAATAATAATATAATATTTATGGCATAATATTCATAAAAATATATTTTTATTATCCTTTTTATCTTTCTTTTTATTGCTTTCATAAAAATTATATGGTAGACTTATATCTATGCATTATAACAAGCTGTTTTAAAATTAATATTATCTAATTTATAAAGGTTTTGCTTTATGAATTTTAGATATATTTGGAGGTCTACATGAATGACAATCCAACTAGTCAGGAATCAGGTAAAGTAGCTGATGTGCAACTCAATGACAAGAAAGAGAAAAAGCAAAAAGTTATCATAGGTTATTCAGCTACGCAAAGAATAGGTTTAGTGCTTGGTCCTGTTTTATTTATTATTATGTTACTTTTACCAGTTCCAGAAGGTATGGAGGTTTCTGCTATGCGAGTAGCAGCCATTACAGTATTAATGGCAATATGGTGGATTACAGAAGCAGTGCCTATACCTGCTACTTCATTATTACCGATTTTATTTTATCCATTTCTAGGTGTAGCACCTGTTGGGGAAGTTACAGCACAGTATGCAAACCCTACAATATACTTATTTATTGGTGGTTTCTTTGTTGCAGTTACTATGGAAAGGTGGAACCTTCACAGACGTATTGCACTATACACTATTAAGCTTGTAGGCACAAGCCCTGCTAAAATGACATTAGGTTTTATGGTTGCAACAGGTTTTATTTCCATGTGGGTGTCAAATACAGCTACAGCTATGATGATGGTTCCTATTGGTTTAGCAGTTATTGCACAAGTTACAGGGATTTCTTCAAAACAGCTCCTTGATGGCAGTGTAGGTGAAAGGGAGCAAAACTTTGGTAAAGGTTTAATGCTTGCTATTGCATATGCTGCTTCTATTGGTGGTATTGCAACGATTATAGGAACTCCTCCAAATACTATTATGGTTGGTATGCTTAACACTACTTATGGTCAAACAATATCATTTGCTGAATGGATGATGCTTGGTTTACCACTTGTAATTATAATGCTTGCAATAACTTGGGTTTTAATTGTTAAATTCCTTTTCAAAACAAAAGATTTAAAACTAGCAGATGGCGAAAAAGTTATTGATGATGAAATCAAAAAAATGGGTAAAATCAAAAAAGAAGAACAAATAGTTTTAGCAGTATTTATATTAGTTGGTCTTTTATGGGTATTTAACCCTGTATTGGTTGATGCAATTCCTGCATTAAAAGGCAAATTAAATGATACTGTTATTGCAATGTTTGGAACAATGCTTTTATTTATAATCCCTGCTAACTGGAAAACAGGTGAGTTTATACTTGACTGGAAAACAGCAGTAAAAATTCCTTGGGATATAGTTCTTCTTTTTGGTGGTGGTTTTGCTGTAGCTTCTGGTTTTGAAAAATCAGGTCTTGCAAAATATATCGCTCAACAGCTTAATGGTTTAGAAGGGCTTCACATGTTAGTATTTATTACAATAGTAACATTACTTGTAGTATTTTTAACAGAGATTACATCAAACACAGCTACAGCTACATTACTTGTTCCAATAATGGGTGCTTCAGCAGTTGCACTTGGTATCCACCCATATGCAACAATAGTTCCTGCATGTGTTGCTGCATCTTTTGCATTTATGTTACCTGTTGCTACCCCACCAAATGCAGTAGTATTTGGTAGTGGTGCCGTCCGTATTAAAGATATGGCAAAAGCAGGGCTTTGGTTAAATCTGCTTGGAACTGTAATTATAGTAATTTTCATCTACTATTTTATGCCACTTCTTTGGGGTATAGATTTAAATACTACTCCAGACTGGGCATTAAATACAGCAGCTTCAGTAGCTAAATAATTACTTGATAGATATTTATTAAAGGGGGTAGATTACTGAGGCGAACCCCATTTATTTGTCCAATAAATGGGGTTCGCCTCAAAATAACAATATAAATTTATATTAATAATACATTATATAATATAAATGACCATAATATAATTAATTTAATTATATTTTTATGGAAGATTACAGAATAGCTTATACAAAACAATACACTATAAATTAGAAATGAAAATATTTCAGAGTAAAACTGTATAAAAGAAATTGTTGTAAGTAATTATATTAGTTAAATGAATTTTTATATTAAATTATAAGCTATTATAATCACATATGTATATATAAAAGTTAATAATAAATTAACCTTTCGTATGGGCCCTTGCTTCAAGTAAATGAATATGAATACACACAACTTCTGTAATATCTAATGTTTTTATAGGAAATTCATTATATTTTTTACCAGTATATTTTTCCATTAATAAATCAAGTGCAAAAGATTTATCTTCATATGACTGTAAAAATTCTGCATGGCCTTTGCCATAAACAGAATAAAAATAGCTTGAATGGCCACAGGCAGTATCAGCTTTTTTTAAACCATCATATCTATCTGCCTGAAAAGTTATAATATCCCTTTTTAAAAAAGGTATTTTTTTTCCTTTAAGCCCAGTATGGAAATAAAGCTTATTATCAAAATATGCAAAATTAACTGGAACAATATAAGCATGCCCTTCATCATCAACTAAACCAAGATGTAATATTTCCATTGATGAAAGAGCAGCAATTTTTTCGTTTTCATCATGTATTATTCTATTGCTTTTACCCATTAGTTTTGATAGCCAAGCCTTTTAGATATTTCTTTAGCATATTTTTTTGCAATAGGCAGTATATCATTTACAAGCCTTTCATGGCTCATTCTATACCCTGGGCCTGCAACACTAATTGCTGCAACAGGTGTCCCTAAATAATCTTTAATAGGCACAGCAATGCAGCATACATTATTTTCAAACTCCTGGTTATCAATGGCATATTCGTTAGCACTAACTTCTTTTAAATGTTTTTTCAATTCAGGCAAAGAAGTAATAGTATAATCAGTATATTTTTTTAATCTTGCACCAAGATACATTTTATTAAGTTCATCTTCACCAGAAAAAGCAAGCTGCACTTTACCAATAGATGTGCAGTATGCAGGCACATCTTTACCAACACGAGAAACTATACGGACAGGGTGGTCTGCTTCAACTAAATCAAGGTATATAACATTGCCTTCTCTCAATATACCCACATAGCAGGCTTCACCAACTTCTGATACTATTTTTTCCATAAATGGACGAGCAAGGCGCAGGAAACCTAATTTATTAATAAATTTCTGACCTAAATTAAAAATACCAATACCAAGTCTGTAGTTTTCTGTAACAGGATTTTGTTCTATATAGCCACAAGCAGATAAAGTAGCTAAAAGTCTAAACACATTATTTTTATGTAAACCAAGTGTTTTAGAAAGTTCGGTAACTCCAAACTCATCTTTATCATAATTTGTTCTAAAAACTTCAAAAAGCTGTAAAGCATGCTGAACCGATTGGATAGATTTTACATTAGGTTTATACATAACAATATTCTCCTGCAAATATATTATGTAAATTATAGAATAATGTTATAGATTTGGCAAGAAAATTATATTAAAAACATAAAAAAAGATGCATAAAATATATATAAAAATTTTTATATATAAATTATACATTTATTATCAATAAGTTATTGGTAAGTAAAAATGCAAATATATATTATTTGCTGGTATTTTTTTGTGTTTCTTCTGTAGCTTTTGGTTGTGGAAGTGGTTTTTCAAATACGTAAGTATCTATTAATATTTTAATAAAAGCTGCAATTGGCAGTGCTATAAGCATACCAAGAAAACCACCTAGAGAGCCACCTATCATTAAGCCTACAATAACAACAACTGGGCTTATACCTAAACTATCGCCAACTATTTTTGGAGTAACTACCATACTTTCAATAACCTGCACTATTACATAACCTATTATTGTATATACAATAGGTAAAAATTGATGGAATGTAAGTGCTGTAGCAATAATTGCACTAATTAAACCTACAGTAAAGCCCACATAAGGTATCATTGCTCCATAGCCTGTAAGTATACCTATAAAGAGCCAGCCTTTAACACCAAGTATTAAAAGGACAGCACTATACATTACTGAAAGTATTGTCCCAACTAAAAACATACCTCTAAAATATTTGCCGATTAATGTTTCAAATTGAGATACATGCTCTACTACTTTTTCTAATTTGAACCTAACAATTACTTTATTTGTAAACTGTTTAAAATCAGGAAATTCTACAAGTAAAAAGAATACAAGCACAGGCACAATAAATACATTTACAAGCACCCCTGCAATATTTGCAGCAGAAAGAGCAGCAGATGATAATGTATTTAAAATATATTTAGAAATAATACCTATTCTTTCAGTTATATATGCTTTGCTTGTTTCAAAATCAAGTGATGATTCTATATTAAATTTTGCAAGCATTTTTTCAATAAAAGCAAAAACATTATTAATATACTGTGGTGTATGGTCAATAATATATTTTATATCATTTACCATAGCAGGCACAAGCCCCATTAATAGTAATAGTATAAAAAATATTAAAATCAACACAAGTAATAAAACACTTAAAAATCGTGGTATATGAAGCTTAACAAAAAAATCAACAATTGGATTTAAAAGATAAGCTATTAAAACAGAAATAATAAAAATAATTAAAATATCTCGTGTTGCATTTAATAAAAATAATACAAATAAAGAACTGGCAAATATAGCAATATTTTTCAAAGAAAAATCTATATCGTTAAATTTCATTTATACCCACCATATATAAATTAAATATTATCAATCTCAAGATTATTGGGAAATAAAGATGCTGCTTCTGTTTTTAAAAGTTTAAGTTCATCTTCTCTATCAGTTTTAGATAGTGTTGTCAAGTAGAACTTAATAAATGAAAAGTTACGATACCCTTTGTTATATATTACTTTACAAATATTTGCAGCATCATTGAAGTTACCATTTTCAAAATTTATTTTAGATGATTCCAGTAACGCATCAATATAATCAGGGTTAATATTTATTGCTTTATCTAAATCTTGTAATGCCTGTTTATCTTTTGAAAGCTGGTATCTTGTAATCGCTCTATAATAATAAGCATCAGCAAAATCTGGACTTTTTTCAAGGACATCAGTAAATATATTTTCTGCATCATTCATTAGCCCTTGTTGAAAATATACTTGACCTAGTAAAAATCTTGAACGCTGGTGTTCTGGGTTTATATTAATTGTTTTAAGAAGTATATCATGTGCTTTATCTAAGGCCATAAGCCTGTAATAGCAAAGCCCAAGCTTATATAAATACATAGATTTATTAGGAGAATATTCCACTGCTTTTACAAAATGTTTGCAGGCTTCAGAAAGATTGTTTAAATCACTGTAACATAAGCCTAAATGATAATGGGCAGCACCTAAATCATAACCATTATTATTAATATGTTCATTTAAAAGCTTAATAGCTTTAGATAAATCACCAGATAAATATTCATCAATTCCTGCGTGCAGACTATCCATATTATTCCCCTTTAAGTTGTTCTTGTAAGGTTACCATATCTTTTGGCAGTTGTAAAGAAAGAGTAAGTGTTTGGTTTGTATCAGGTGGTATAAACTCTAAAAAATAAGAATGAAGTGCCTGCCTTTTAAAATCATATAACGGCTTTCCACCATAAAGAATATCACCTGCTAAAGCATGCCCCATGCTTGCAGCATGAACTCTAATTTGATGAGTTCTGCCTGTATAAATAGTTACTTCAGCTAAAAATGCTTTTTTATATTTTTCTATAACTTTAAAATGGCTTTTAGCATACTTGCCATCATTATTAACAGCCATTTTTTGCCTGTTATACTTATCTCTTGCAATGGGTGCTTCAATTGTTTTTTCTACAAAGTTTGGAACACCACAGCATATGGCAAGGTATTTTTTTGTAATGGCTCTCTCTGAAAAAAGCTTGGAAAGTTTCATTCTATAATCTGTATTTTTAGCGATTATCATAAGCCCTGATGTATCTTTATCAAGCCTGTGAACAATGCCTGGGCGAAAGTCGTTATCTTCATCTTCTATTGTAAAGGTATATAAAAGTGCATTTACTAATGTATTATCAAAATTTCCGGGAGCTGGGTGAACAGTTAAACCTGCAGGCTTATTTATAACTGCAAAATTTTCATTATCATAAACAATATCAAAAGGAATATTTTTTGGTGTTAAATCAATTTGCTTTTCATCTGGAAAAGTAAGGTGGATAATATCCCCTGCTTTAAGTTTTGATGATTTTTTAGCAACCTTATTATTAATCAGTACAAGATTATTTTCAAATAATGATAGTATGTAAGACCTGCTTTTACCACTAAGGCGGGCACAGGCACTATCTGCTCTTTCGTTATCAATATCGTTTATATAATCTTTTTCTTCCATTTATATATTTATAATAGATATAGAAAAATTTACAAGCAAAATATTAAATAAACAAAAAAATAAATATAATAGTCATATTTTACTTGACTATATACAAATTAATTGGTAAAAATATCATTCACTCTTGCTATAGAATATAATTGTCTATGGCTAAAAACCGTAAGGGAGGTCCTAATGAGGACATATGAAACTATTTTTATTCTTAAGTCTAGCTTAACGACTGAAGAACAAGAAAAACACATTGAATTTTACAAAGAAAACATCACTTCTCACGGTGGGGAGCTGGTGAAAGTTGATGTTTGGGGTAAACAAGCACTTGCTTATCCTATCGAAAAACAAACTGAAGGTTTTTACGTATTAATTCAGTTTAAAGCAGAAAGCAGCTACATTAACAATGAGCTTGAAAAACGCTATCAGTTTAATGAAGATGTTCTACGTTATGTTATAGTTATGCTTGATGAGAAAAAATTTAAGCTTAACCCTCGTAAAGAGCCAGTTCGCAGAGAACGTCCTGCTGACAAGGCTGGTAAAGCTAAAAATGAAAACGGCGAAGAAGTAGAAGATATGCAGGAAGAAAATATCTCTATGGAAGAAGCTCAAACTCAAGAGCAGTAATCTCTTTTAAGGAGAATAACCATGGCTTCATATAACAAAGTTGTGTTAATGGGTAATGTTACAAGAATACCTGATGTAAGGAATTTGCCGGGAAGTGCAACAGTTGTTGCAACAACAGGCTTAGCTGTTAACCGTAAATATAAAGATAAAGAAGAAGTTATGTTTATTGATATTGTGGTATACGGTAAACAGGCAGAAACTATGGGCATGTATGTTACAAAAGGCACTCCATTACTTGTGGAAGGAAGATTATCTTTCAGACAGTGGGAGCAGGAAGGCCAAAAACGCTCTAAACATGAAGTCATTGTTGAGTCATTCCAAATGGTTGGAGGACGCAAAGACAGGGAATTCGACGAAAGTATGGTGGATAAAGACGATTTAAAAATGCCATCAGATGATAGTATGATACGCGACGAAGATGTCCCTTTTTAAAATTAGCTTAAATATAATGGAGGACAGTTATGGCTGTTATTAAAAAAAGATTTCAAAAGAAAAAAGTTTGTCGCTTTTGTGTTGACAAAATAGATATTGATTATAAAGACGCAAAATTATTACGTCAGTTTATTACAGAAAGAGGTAAAATTATGCCTCGCAGATTAACTGGCACTTGTGCAAAACACCAAAGGCAGTTAGCAGCAGCTGTTAAAACTGCAAGAATTATTGCATTAGTTCCTTTTACACTTAACAAGTAATTTATATTAATATATCACCAGTAGTTTTTAAAGCTACTGGTGCTTAGTGGTATTTCAAGATGACAGGCTCAGCACAGTTATACTCAATATTAAGTTTTTTATCATTTTATCTTATATATATTACGTCCAAATCTATTTTTTCTTTTTTTGGAGTAATTTTATTTATTGCTTCAGGCATTGCTTTACTTGCTTACTTTGAGTCAAAATTTCGTTCAAAAAAATCAGATATTATCTCTGTAGTTTTTTACATATTATTTACTGCATTTTTTCTTGTGCTTCCAAAATTAAACAGTGTTATTGCAAATAGTGGTATAAGTATTAATGCTGCAAACCTTCAAGGTTACTGGATGCCTGTTTATGTTATAATCATATTAATACCAGTATATTTTTTATATAAAAACAGGCAGCATAACAGACCTATGTATATTCCTGTGCTTTTAGCTGCTTTTATTCCTTTAGCTGTTACAGGTTTAGCACTACTTTTACTTGATGGGTTTAGAAATTACAGCATTAACACAATAGCTAATATTATACAAGTAAGTGTAATAGACTATATTACACAAATTAAAAATACAGCAGGAAACCAGCTGCCTGAAGTTTATGGGGATATATTATCATATGCTACATTAAATAAAATGCAGATAGCAAAGCAGATTGTTTATTTATCACCATCATGGGTAGCATCATCATTTATATTAGTAATATATATGGCAGACAGGTTTAAGCCATTAATAAAAGATAATGCACTAGTAGTAAGAGAGTTTAGAATACCAGATGCACTTGTATGGGTATTAATTGCAGGTGGTTTTTTAATACTTGTGCCAAATGAAGTAGTAAAATTTGTATCCTATAATATATTAATAATATTTGGTATACTTTACTTCTTCCAAGGTATGCAGATAACAAACAGAATATTAGATAGATTTCAAGTATCATTTTTCTTTAGAATGTTGCTTTTTATGTTTATATTTATTGATTTTGTAATGTTTGCCGTAATTATTATTATGATAGGCTTATTTAGCATATGGTATAAACCAAAATGGCTTTATCAAGAAGATAACAGTGACAATAAAGGCGATAATAATGGAAACAACAGCTAACGAGCATAAAGGGGAAAAAACAAAAGCCACAAAAGTAGCAATTACAGTAGCATTTTGTTTAGCAGTATCTAAAGCAGTAGTTGGGTTTATTACTGGCTCTCTTTCAATTCTCTCATCAGCAGTAGATTCTATTTTAGATATTGCAGCATCATTTTTTAACTTTATAGCCATAAAAAAAGCAGAAGAACCAGCAGATACAGGTCATCAATATGGTCATGGCAAATATGAAGCAATGGCAACATTTATACAGTCTATAATCATATTTGTATCAGGCTTATTTATCTTAATTTCAGCATGGGATAAATTTATCCATAATAAACACCCTGAAGTATCAAATGCCGGCTTTGTGGTAATGGGTATTTCTATTGGGGCTACTGTATTTTTAACAATCTATCTTCGCTATATGGCAAAAAAAGAAAATTCTTTAGTGCTTGAAGCAGATGCTATGCACTACTCTATAGATTTATATACAAATATAGGCATATTAATAGCTTTATTTATTATTAAATATACTGGTCTTACGGTAATAGATTCCATAGTAGCAGCCATAGTTGCAGTATATATTATATTTTCTGCCATAAAATTAAGTTTACAGGTATCAAAACAGCTGCTAGATTCAAGTATTGAAGAAGAAGTATATAACAAGCTTGTAAAAGTATTAGAAAGTTTTGGGGAATATCATCTTGATTTTCACAGGCTTAGAACAAGAAGTGCAGGTAATGAAATATTTATAGACATGCACTTAACACTATGCAGAAAACTAACTCTTGAAGAAGTGCATCAAATAACAGATATAATAGAGCATGCCATATCAAAAGAAATAAAAGGTGCAGATGTTACAATACATCCCGAACCATGTGAACACACTGGCGATGATGATAGTGAATGTAACTCAAAAAGAATAAGGCAGGGGCTTGAAAAATTACAGGTTTAATTTACTCCCCTTTATAGCCTGATTTTAAATCTTGAATTTTCTCATTTTCCTTTTTAGTTATTAAGCTTACACCAATATATATAATGGCAGATATACATATTCCTGTTATAGCCTGCGATGCAGACTGGACTTTCCAAAATACAGGAAGTGAAATACCCTGCACTATTAACAGGTTATAAACTGCAAATACAACACCAAAAATCATGGAAGCAACAGCACCGTAAGAGTTGCCACGTTTCCAAAAAAAGCCCATTACTAATGGAATAAATACACCACTTGTAATAATATCTGAAGCTACAAAAGAAAGTTTTAATATAGAACGGACGGCAACAGCTAGAAAAATAGCAATAATAGCAACAATAAATGTAGATAGCCTTGATATAAACATAAGTTTTTCTTCACTGTATTCTTTTGGTGCAATATCCAAGCTTATAGTCATAGCAGCAGTATTTATTAATGAATCCATTGTAGACATAACAGCAGCAGAAAGCCCAAGAAAAACAAATGCACCTAAAATAGGGTTCATATAGTTAGTAACAATAGCAGCAACAACACCACCTTTTGGAAAATCAGGAAATAAAGCAATGGATACCATACCAGTAAATACAACTATTAAATATAATGGAATATATATAAAAAAGCTCATTACAGCCATTTTTGTAGCATCATTTTGTGTTTTAGCTGCACTAATTCGTTGCCATACATTTGCCTGTATTACCCAGGAAAGACCAAATGTAATAACAAATACCATATTTTTTTCAAAACCGTAGGAAAATGAAAAAAAGTTCTCATAACCTTCTTTTAAAGATGCTGCATTATATATATTATCTAACCCACCTGAGAAATAAAAAGCAGTTACTAATACAATAGCGGCAGAAATAAAAAACAGCACAAATTGTATAATATCAGTAATAACTACCCCTTTAAACCCACCAAATATGGAATATATTACAACAATAGATGTGCCTAAAATCACTGAATATACATAATCTATACCAAGATAAACGCTAAATATTTCGCCAATACCCACCATTTGCACAGCAGCATTTAATGTCATAAAAAATAAAATCATTATAGCAAGAATTTTGGCAGTAAAAGGAGAATAACGTGTCTGCATTATTTGACCTTGAGTTAAAAAACCAATACGGCGAATAAATGCAGAGCCTAGTATCATAACAAAAGTGGAAGCAAGCACAGGCATACCGTATATCCAAAAAGCAGACATACCTTCTTTATAGGCAGAATCAGCTGTTTCTATGGCTGAGCCTGCTCCCCACCAGGAAGCAATAAAGGTAATAGATAACGCCCAAAAAGGCAGTGTTCTTCCTGCAAAGAAAAAATCCAGTGTATTTCTGCTTTTTTTCTCACGAAATACAACTAAAAGTAGAACAGCAAAATATAAGATTAATAAAATCAATGAAAATATTTTTAACATAGATTGATTATATTTATATTAATAATAATTTTCAAGTATAATATTAACCATAAGACAAATAAGTAAATAATGTATTACAATATTAATAATGTAGATTTAAATAATTTTGTTTTACAAAAAAAGTGCAGGGTGGTATATTTAAATTAAGTGGTGGTAAATGAGTAATATTATATTATTAGAACTAGAAGAAGATATTCGTTTAGCAGCAGTAATTGTTGCAAGGAATAGAAATATTATATTAAAAGCTTATAAAGCTTATAAAGAATATGAAAAAGATATAAAAAAAGATGATGTTGTTTACTCATCAAATAAACAGGAAAGTGATGAGCATAACTTTTTTTATATAAAAAAACCATATACAGCCCATGAGCTTCTTCAATTAATCAATGGAGATAAATAAAATGGATAAAGATAATAATACAGATATGAAGCATACAGAAGAAAAAGAGCGAAACTTTGTGCATCTTCATTTACATACTGCATTTTCTGCCCTTGATGGTGCTATAAAAATAGAAAAGTTAGCGGAAAGTTTGAAGGAAAAAGGTATGGATATGTGTGCCATTACAGACCATGGAGTAATGTATGGTATTATAGATTTTTATAAAACCATGAAAAAATACGATATAAAGCCTATTATTGGAAGTGAGTTTTATATTGCACCAGACAGCAGGCATAATAAGAAAGACCACTATAAAGTGGGAGATGATACAAATTACCATTTAGTGCTTTTAGCAGAAAATAACGAAGGCCTGCAAAATTTATATAAACTTTCAACACTTGGTTTTTTAGAAGGGTTTTATAGAAAACCTAGAATTGATAAAGAAATTTTAAAGCAGTATTCAAAGGGAATAATTGCTCTTTCTGCCTGTCTTGGTGGTGAAATAAGCCGTAAATTTTTAAAAGAAGGCTATGATGCAGCTAAAAAAGCAGCAATAGAATATGATGAGATACTTGGCAGAGGCAACTATTTTTTAGAAATACAGGAAAACGGTATCCCTGAGCAGAAAATAGTAAATAATCAGTTAATACAAATATCAAAAGAAACAGGTATACCACTTGTTGCAACATGCGACAGCCACTATTTAAATAAGGAAGATTATTCATCGCATAATATATTAATGCAAATACAGCTTGGGCAGATTGGCGAAGAAAAACGAAAACCAAGGCTTAAGCCAATAGATGCAAATCAGGAAATAAAAACAGAAGCACCTAAAAGTTTAGAAGGCGATGTTAACGGCTATCTTGCTATGGAAGATGATTTAGATGATTTAAGCAGAAGCACATCCGATACCATAGACCCAGCTATAATGCATTCTAGAAGTGGCAAAATGGAATACTCCAGCATGCTTTATGTTAAAAGTGTTGATGAAATATACCATGATTTTGCATACTGTTTAGAAGCTGTGGAAAATACGGTAAAAATAGGTAAAAGATGTAATGTAGATATTACTTTTGGTGTAAACCACCTGCCTTTATATGAAGTGCCAGAAGGTTATACATTAAAATCATACTTTATAGAATTAGCAGAAAAAGGGCTTGAAGAACGCCTTAAAAAAGTGCCACAGGAACAGCACCATATATACCATGAAAGGTTAAAATACGAGCTTGATATTATTATAATGAAAGGCTTTGATGCTTACTTTTTAATAGTGTGGGATTTTATTAATTATTCCAGAAAAAATAATATTCCAGTAGGTCCTGGCAGGGGCTCTGGTGCTGGTTCACTAGTTGCATATTCATTGACTATTACAGATATAGACCCTATTCGTTTTAAGCTTTTCTTTGAAAGGTTTTTAAACCCAGAGCGAACAAGTATGCCTGACTTTGATATAGATTTTTGTGTGCGTGGCAGAGAGGAAGTTATAAAGTATGTTACATCAAAATATGGTTCAGACAGGGTTTCTCAAATTGTAACATTTGGCACATTAAAGCCAAAAAACGCTGTAAGAGATGTATGCAGGGTATATAATACGCCACTTGTAGAAGTTAATAAACTTGCAAAATCTATTCCAGATGGTCCATCTATTACCACATTTCAAAAAGCATACGATGCAGACCCAGAGCTTTATGACAGGTTTAAAAACATAGAGCATGGGGAAGAAATCCGTAAGCACAGCGAAAATTTAGAAGGGCTTATAAGGCAGGTGGGAATCCATGCTGCTGGTGTTGTAATAGCTGATAAGCCGTTAGTAGAATATGCTCCCCTTGCAAAAGGTCCTAAGGGTGAGGTAATTGTTCAGTTTGAAAAAAACGCAGCAGAATCTGTTGGGCTTATTAAGTTTGACTTTTTAGGGCTTAAAAACTTAACTATTATTGATGAAGCAGTAAAAAGGATACATGAAAAAGTTGATAAAGATTTTGATGTAAACCATTTAGCTTTAGATGATAAAGATGTATATGATATGCTGCAGCGTGGAGATACGGCAGGTGTTTTCCAGCTTGAAAGTACAGGTATGAAAAACCTGCTTAAAAAACTTCGTCCATCAGTTTTTGAAGATATAATTGCGGCAAACGCATTATACCGCCCGGGTCCAATTGACAGTGGTATGCTTGATAGTTTTATACGCAGAAAGCACGGTGAAGAAGAAGTAATATACCCATTTGAAGAAATAGAAGATATATTAAAAGAAACATATGGTGTCATCGTATACCAAGAGCAGGTAATGCAGATTGCCCAAGTTTTAGGTGGCTATTCTCTTGGTGCTGCTGATAATCTTCGTCGAGCTATGGGTAAAAAGAAAAAAGAAGAAATGGAGAAAAACAGGGCAGTATTTTTATATGGTGATGAAAGCAGAAATATTCCTGGCGTGCAAAAACTTGGCAAAGATGTTCAAAAAGCTTCAGATTTATATGATTTAATAGATAAATTTGCAGGCTATGGTTTTAATAAATCACACTCTGCAGCATACGCTTATATTGCATACCAGACTGCTTATTTAAAACTAAAATATCCAAAAGAATATATGAGTGCATTATTATCTGTTTCTATTGATAATATTGATGATGTGGTAAAATATATTGAAGAATGCAGGAAAATGGGTATAAAAATTCTGCCGCCTAATATTAATAAAAGTTATTTTGATTTTAGAGTGGAAGATGATGGCATACGTTTTGGGCTTGGTGCTATTAAAAGTGTGGGGGAAGCTGCTATTACTTCATTTATAGTAGAGCGAGAAAAAAACGGTGAATATAAAAACGTATACGATTTATGCAACAGAATGGACTTTAAATCAGCAGCCAATAAGAAAACAATAGAGGCGTTTATCTATTCTGGGGCATTAGATTGTTTTGGAAAATCACGCCACCAAAACGCCTGTGTATATTTATCAGCCTTAGAGCAGGCAGCAGGCAGAGCAAAGGATAAAGAAAAAGGCTTTGGCTCTATTTTAGATTTTATATCTACAGAAGGTGATGAATATTACCCAGATGTTGAAGAGCTGCCAACAAAAGAGTTATTAGCAAGAGAAAAAGAAATACTAGGGTTTTACTATACAGACCACCCACTGCGAGAATACAGGGAGTTTATAGAATCCTTTGCTGAAGATATAGATATAGTAAAATCAATGCGTGCAGAAAATGAAGTAATTGTTTGTGGTATGATAAAATCAGTAAAACACCATATAACAAAAACAAAAAAAGAAAAAATGGGGTTTTTAGAGTTAGAAGATGCAGCAAACAGTATAGAAGTTGTAGTATTTCCAAAAGTGTATATGGATAGTGTAATGCATTTGAAGGAAGATAATATAATCGCAGTTCGTGGAGTATTTAGCCCAAATCCAGATGATGAGAAGGGGGGCAGCCTGCAGGCAAGGAAAATAATGTCATTAGGTAAGGCTTTAGAAGAAAATGTAAGCTCCATAAATATTACTATTGATACATTAAAATCAACACCAGATAAGGTATTCCAAATAAAAACACTGCTTGCCAGGTTTAAAGGTGAACTTCCAGTGGAGATTACTTTTATTATAGATAATAACCGTGTAAAAGTAAACGTGCTTGAAGAACACTATGTATGCCCAGATACTGAATTTATAGAGCAGTTAAAGCAGGTTCCCGGTGTGGTGGATATATCATTTGGTATGATAGATGAAAATAACTATTATAATAAAAACTTTAACCATGATTATGCATTAGTAGAGGCTTAGGAAAGATATGAAGAAAGCATTAACAATAGCAGGAAGCGATAGTGGTGGCTGTGCAGGAATTCAGGCAGATATAAAAACCATGAGTGCATTAGGTGTTTTTGGAATGAGTGCTATTACAGCAGTAACATCACAAAATACTTTAGGGGTTAGTCATATTGAAGAATTAAGTGTTAAATCAGTTACAACACAGATTGAAGCAATATATGATGATTTAACACCAGATGCTATTAAAAGTGGTATGCTTTTTTCAAAGGATATTATAATGGCAGTTTATGAAGTATTAAGCAGGCGAAATAAAGTGCCATATGTGCTTGACCCTGTAATGGTTGCTACAACTGGAGCAAAGCTTTTGCAAGATGATGCTATAGAAGTGATGATAGAAAAACTTTTTCCACTGGCTGATATTGTAACACCAAATATACCAGAGGCAGAGCTTATTAGTGGTATAAAAATATCAAGCCAAAAAGATGTTGATGAGGCATGCAGAATAATAAAAGGAAAGGGTGTAAAAAATGTTATTATTAAAGGCGGCCATTTTGAAAACAGTGAAGAATCAGTAGATACATTATATGATGGTCAAAACCACTATGAAATAGCAAGCACAAGGGTGGATACAAAAAATACACATGGAACAGGCTGCACATATTCTGCTGCTATTACTTCATACTTAGCATTAGGGTTTAATATGCTTGAATCATGCAAGTATGCAAAGCAGTATATTACAACAGCAATAATTTATGGGGCAGAGCTTAATTTAGGAAAGGGTAGTGGACCTGTTAACCATTTTTTTGAAAATGTAAAAAATAACGATGGAACAATATCATTTGGGAGCTGTTCCTGTGGGTAATATTTATAAAGAGTATGACTTTTTTGCATATTTTTATAATAAATACTGGATGGCTTCTTCCCCTAAATATTTTAGGGAAGCGTTAGAATTACTGCTTTATAAATATTTAAAAAAGGGCGATAATATATTAGATTTATGCTGCGGCACTGGTCATATGGCATATTATTTTGAATCAGACGGTTATAATGTTTGTGGAATAGACGGTTCAAAAGCTATGCTTGATTATGCAAAAAATAATGCTAAAAAAAGCAAATTTTTTCAAATGGACGCAAGAGATTTTGTGCTTGATAGTAATTTTAAGGCAGTAACATGTCTTTTTGACAGTATAAACCATATATTATGTGAAGAAGATTTACTAAAAGTCTTTAAAAATGTATATAACCATTTGGAAGATGACGGCATATTTTTATTTGATGTAAATTCATATGAATCATGTCAGGAAGTATCACTAGGTGATATTACAGCAGTGGAAGAAGAAAATGTATTTATATCAAAAGGCATATTTGATGAAAAAGAAAATATGATATCATATAATCTTACTACTTTTATAAAGGAAGAAGATAAATGGATTAGGCAGGATAGCTGTGTATATGAAAAATATTATAATGAAAAAATAATAACAAGCCTGTTAAAAAAAGCAGGTTTTAGCAGTATCAATATTATTTTTGGCATAGATATTGAAATAGAAGCTTTAGAAGACAGGATATTTTTTACAGTATGGAAATAGTATGAAAAAATTAAGTTTAGTTATTATCTACTTATTGTTATTGCTGCCAGTTTCTTTGTTTGCTCAAGAACTGCAGGGTATAGGTTATGGGAATACCACAGAGGAAGCAAAAGAGGAAGCATTAGCAGACCTTTCATCTGCTATAAAAGTGCAGGTATTTTCAAAACACGAGCAGACTACTATAAAAAGTAATGATAAAGTATCATCTGATTATACCAGGTGGACAAAGCTTTCTACAAATGTACCGCTTATAAGCCCATCAATTTATTATTCAAAAGAAAACGGCAAACGTAAAGCAACTGCTGTTCTTGATAAACCAGAGCTTTATAGCGATAAACTATCAAGTATAGCAGAAAAGATTGATACTATAACAAAAGATGTAAAACAAGGTGGCGATAAATCACTAAATTACAGGCTTTTAACATCTGTTCAGCCACTTTATGATGAATATGAAAGCTATCAGGTAGTGGCTGATGTGTTAGGTATTGATTATAGAAAACCACAGATAAGTTCTGCCCAAGCATTAAATATGCTTTTAGAGCTGCAGACTGCTCCACCATCACTGGAGGTGGCAGCAGAAGTGCTCACAAAAGAGATGAATGAAAAAAATATATATGTTGTTCCAGTTTTATATGCAGGCAGGGAAAATATAACAGAGTTTGGGGCATTTTTTAAAGATATGCTTTCTACAAAAGTAAATTCTGTAGAGGTGGAGGAAGATGCATCAAACAAATTAAAATGCACATACACTTTGAGTGGTGGCGATATAGTTGTGGCATGTTCTCTAATTACAGGTGTATCAAAAGTGCTAAAATCATCGGCTGTAAAAATCCCAAAAGAGCTTGTAGCTATGGAGTCTGTTCCTAAGCAGGATACTACATCTATTTTAAATTCATACACGCCGCCAAAAACAGATTATAAGTTATGGATTAAAATATCTACAGATGGGGACGCATCATTTTTACGAGAAAACGAGCCTTTCTCATTGCTTGTAAAAGCAAATAAACCAGGCTATGTATATTTTTTAACTGTAAATAACGGCGATGGTGGGGAAGCCAATGTGTTGCTTCTTGACTGGAACAATAAGTTTATAAAGTATATAGATAAAGACCATGTAAATAAATGGGTAAGTTTAGGTCAGTTTAGAGTGCATGCACCATTTGGCAGTGAAACATTGTATGCTTTTGGGCTTGAGAAAGAGCCACTGCCAGAATACATTGTGCCAGAATATACACTGGATAAAATAGGCTATTTAAGAAACGTTCGCCCTGAAGTGCTTATGCAGGATATGTTATATCTTTTTAAAAGGCAGCAGGGAGATAAAACTATGACATCTATTACTTATTCCACAGCACCAAACAGGAAAAAGGTAAAATAATTAAGGGCAGATTATGAAAAAAATTATATTTATAGTAGTGTTATTATTTGCAGTAAATTTATATGCTGCTCCAAAAATAGATTATTCTAAAAGTTACCAGGTAACTTCTACTGCTGCATCAGAAAAATATGCAGTATTTGGCAGTTTTGATGGCAATATTAGGGTAGTATCATATGATACATCAGATATTTCACTGCTTGAAAACGCCCATAAAAAACCAGTAATATCATTATCTTTTAGTAAGGACGGCAGTTTTATGGCAAGCGCTTCCCAAGATGATGAGATTATTTTTTGGGATATGGTAGATTTTGTAGAAATAAAACGCATAAAAAAACATGGTCAAGGGGTAAGGGCAGTTGCTGTCAGCCCAAAAGGTGATATGCTTTATATCGCTTTTCCAAACAGCATATATGAATATGAAACAAGTAAATGGGTAAATACAGCTATTTTTGAAGGCTATGATAACGGTATATATAGTATTGAAATAAACAGTAAGGGGGATAGGCTTGCAGCAGGCTCAAAACTTGGAGATATTTATATAACAGATATTAATAAGCAGGAAATAGTAAAGACAATAAAAGCAGGCAGACAGGTTATTATAAGCCTTGATTTTGCAGGTAGTAAAAACATACTTGCCAGTGGCAGTTATGATAGAACAGTAAGGGTTTATAATATAGATAGTGGAAAAACATTAAATGAGTTTTCATTATTTAGTGATACCATAAGGGGTGTGGCATTAAATAATGATGGCTCAAAGGTACTTGCTGGCTCAGATGATGGAAATATTTTAATATATGATTTATCAAGTGGGGCAGTAAAAAACCAAAGGATAGAAGGCAGTGGGGAAATAACAGCACTTTCTGCTCCAAAAAGTTTTAAGTTTGTAAACTATGGCAGGGGGCTTGCTTATGAAGAAGAACGCTGCGGCATCATTACATACCCTGCTAAAAAAGGTATATACCGAAAGCTTTATTCATTTATAGGAAGCGATATAATAATTTCAGAAAACGGCTACATGGCAGGCCGAGGTAACATGGGCGAATATATCTCATCTTACTACCGTGGCAACAAAGAAAGCATATCAGAGATTATGGAAAAATATTTCAGAAAAGATAAGCTGAAGATAAAATAATCAAACTTCCATTGAATATTTAGCATAATTATGATAATATAAAACGGGAGAGAAAATAATATGAAAATGATAAGACCTGTTTCAGATTTAAGAAATAATTTTGCAGATATATCAAAAACAGTTCATGAAACTTCAGAGCCTGTTTTTTTAACTAAAAACGGCTATGGAGATATGGTTGTTATGAGTATGGAAGCCTATGAAAATCTGCATTTCCAAAGTGAAGTATATTTCAAACTGCAAGAGGCAGAGCGTGAAGCAGAGTTATCAGATAAACGCTATTCTTCTAAAGATGTATTGCAAGCTGTGAAAGAAGCAATTAAAGGAGAATAGCTTGTATAAATTAGAATATCTGCCTATTGCACTACAAGATATAGTTGAAATAGTAAATTATATTAGCCATACTTTAAAAAACCAAGAATCAGCATCTCTTTTGGCAGAATCATTTATAGCAAAGGCAGAAAGTTTACTTATATTTCCATATAAAAATCCAGTATATCAGCTAATCCGTCCTTTAAAATATGAATATAGAAAAATATTAGTAGAAAATTATATAATGTTTTACAGGGTAGATGAAGAAAAAAAGCTTGTAACAATAGCAAGAGTAATATATGCAAAACGAGATTTTAGTAATTTATTAATATAAATAAAATAATTTTATATATGATAAGTTGAAAATAAACCTAAGTTAATAGTTTCTATTCCTTATTTTAAGATAACGGCTTTTCTTAAAATAACAAATCTCTTATTTTAAGTTCAGGGCTTAACTTAAAATAACGGCTTGCTTATTTTAAGTTTAGGTGTTAAGTTAAAATAACAAATTTCTTATTTTAAGTTAAGTGCATAACTTAAAATAAAGGCATATCAAAGGTAAGGTTTATGAAAAGAGGACTACAGGGAAGATATGATATTTTAAAAATAGGCGGCGAAGAAGTTCGTGCTTTTATTCCTAATAAATTACCACTAAAACAGCCTTTAAAAATAGATGCAGAGCTTGCAAGAAAACTGGACAATGCCTTAGTATCATTAGGCAGGCTGGACAGCATTTCTGAAATACTGCCAGATTCTTCACTATTTTTATATATGTATGTTAGGAAAGAGGCTGTATTATCTTCCATGATAGAAGGCACACAGTCTTCCATATCAGATTTATTAGTATATGAGTTAGAAGGTATTCCAGGAGTTCCTATTGATGATGCTATGGAAGTAAGTAATTATGTAAAAGCATTAGAATATGGTGTAAAAAGGATAGATGAAGGTTTTCCTGTAAGCAGCAGATTATTTAAAGAGATACATAATATACTTCTTTCAAAAGGCAGGGGCAGCACAAAAGAGCCAGGCCAGTATAGAACAAGCCAAAACTGGATAGGTGGCACAAGGCCAGGCAATGCAGTATTTGTGCCACCGCCACCAAATATGGTAGAAAGTTGTATGGGTAATTTAGAAACATTTATACATGATATGAAAAGTGTAACGCCAGTATTACTAAAAGCAGCTATCAGCCATGTACAGTTTGAAACAATACATCCATTTTTAGATGGAAATGGAAGATTAGGCAGACTGCTAATATCACTATTGCTTTATGAAAATAAAGTGTTACAAAAACCGCTGCTTTATTTAAGCCTTTATTTTAAAATACACAGGCAGGCATATTATGAACATCTAATAAATGTGAGAATAAATGGTGACTGGGAAAAATGGATAGATTTTTTTGCAGATGCAGTTATACACACATCAAATCAGGCAGTAAATACTGCTAAAAATCTAATTGCATTAATAAATAGCCATGAATCAAAAGTGAATAATATGGGCAGAGCTTCAAGCACAGCATTAGTTGTATACAGATGTTTTGTGAAACAGCCAGTATTAAATGCAAATGCAATACAAACCCAAACAAGTTTAAGTGCTGCCACCATACATTCATCTTTAGAAAATTTAATAAAATTAGGCATACTAGAAGAAGTATCCCAGAAAAAACGAAATAAAATATTTGTTTATAAAGAATATATAAATATTTTAAATGAAGGAACAGAGTAAGGGGAATGTAAGTGTAAATATTCATATACTTAACAAATTATAAATTTTTTATGGACATTACTATATAAATAGTGTATAAGGTGTGCAGAGGATAATATGGGCAGAATAACTTCTAAAATCGCAGAAAGTACAAATGGCAAGAGTTTTAGTGCATTTAAATATAGTTATGATACAATAGGATTACCTCTTAATAATTACGATGATCAGGTTTTATACTCTGTTAAAGAAAACGGTGAAACTATTAAATATAGCCATACAATAGATCTGTGTGAAAAGGCAAAAAAACTAATGATACAGCAGCGAAGAGGTGCCAATCCATTATTTACTTATTTTTTAGATGGTTCAAGACGAACATTTAAAATAGATGATATCTCTTATAATAAAGAAATTTTTCCGATTATAGCAGGTCAAGTTGGAGTAGGTTGTTGTAAAAGAATAAATAAACAATTAAAGATCTTTAAATATTATAATAAAAATATTATTGCATTACCAGATAAGGCCAAACAAAATCAGTGGGATAGCCAGTTATCCTTTAAAAAGTTATTAGAGGATATTAATCAAATATTAGTAAAAACAAATATTAAAATAGATGATATTCAAATATATAAAACATATAATTTAAAGGATGAAGATGAAATAGATTATGATAAGAAGGGAATTGCTACTATACAAACATTAATGGTAGAAGAAGAAAAACAGTTAGTAGCAGAGCTTGCTTCTAACAGAATACTTAATGATAGTAATTATTTGCTGAAAGATGGTTCATTAGAATACAGAATCAATAATAAATCAGAAGACGAGATAAAATTATTTAGGAATAATTATAGATATGTAGTTGGTGTATCTAAATCATTTAATCCTGCAAATTGTGTTGATGAAAAAGGACGTTCAAATACAAGTAAGATAGTTGATCTAAAATTATATCATAGAACTCCAGTAAGTATGTACACATCACAGTATAATAATATGAGGTTTGCGGTATGGTATATAAGAATAAGAGATAAACAATATACTCATAATGCATATGATGGCATCCTGAAAATTGAACAAATATTAGTATCTGATGAACAATGTAATTACGGTATTGAAAGTGAAATTGTTGATTTGATCAGTGCAAATATCATTAATGAACGAAATCCAGTTTGTTATGGTAGTGATATGAGATGGGCAAACCATTTATATCCTGTATATTTAACAGAAAAATATGTTAAAAGTAGGTATATTGGAAATACTGTGTTTTTGAATTTATTTTAGGAGCAACTGATGAAAAAAATCGGAAAAGTTATTGCAACAGAGAAAAATCCATCGACAATAGATGAGTTTTATTTTTGGACTAAAACAGATTTAATATTAAATCCTTTTGATGTTGTTAAAATTGATCACATTAGAGATAGTAAGTCATTTGCTGTAATAGAAGAAATATCCCATATAACAGATGCTGCAAATTTTCTTGCAAATTATATTTCAAGTGATTTTGGTGATATAGAAAGTGATGGAAATACATACAGAGTTGGTATGAACTATGTCAAAGCAAGAGTTATTGGAAATACAAAAAATATATACATCCCATTACAAAATGATTCTATTGTATTTTTGGCTACTAAAGATGAAATATCTTTATCACTAGGGTTATCGGATGTAGAATCTCCAATCGTTTGTGGATATATAGATATGTATGAAGGAATTGAAGGAGTAGACTCTATAAGAATACCAGTAGAGATGGATTCAAGATTTCTCATTGGCCCGGAAGGAGCACATTTAAATATTTCTGGTATATCTGGTCTTGCATCAAAAACATCATATGCAATGTTTTTATTAAAAGCATTGCAAGATAGATCATTCATTGATAATAGTGATGACAATACGGCATTTATTCTGTTTAATGTAAAAGGAAAAGATCTCTTAGCAATTGATGAAAAAAATGCATTTAAAAATGACCAAGAACAACAGGAAACAGAACAACTATATAATGAAATGGGTTTAGAGTTTAGTCCATTTAGGCAAGTAAAGTATTTTTATCCATTTTCAAATAATAGTAAATGGAATACATATGCGGATAGTGAATACATCCAAAGACAAATGAGAATGAAGAAAGGATTTTTCTATAAATACGATTATAAGTTAGGATTAGAACATATAGACCTTTTATTTTCAAGTATTGATGATCCAACTCAATCAATAGATGCAATCATAAATTTTATAAATACAAACAATGACTTTAATAAAATCAATTCATGGAGTGGGTTTGTAGATAATATCAGTCAGTATGTAAAATCTGGTAATAACAAAGAGAAAGATATTACCGTTCAAAGTTGGAGAAAATTTTCTCGTATCGTAAATAAAGCAATTACAGGAAATGTAATATTTAATGAACCAACAGAATCAATGGGAGAAATAGAATTATATAATGCATTTAAAAATATTAAGAAAAATGATGTATTTGTGATAGATATTGCGAAGCTTGACGAAAATATGCAGAGCTTTATTTTTGGTAGTGTTATTAGATATATATATGAGTTAAAATTAGAGTTAGATGAATCAAAAGAAATGCCTTCAAAAATCATAATATTTATTGATGAATTAAATAAATACGCATCTACTGATGTGCCGAAAACATCACCTATATTAAGGCAGATTTTAGATATTGCAGAGAGAGGAAGATCATTGGGTGTAATTTTATTCGGAGCAGAGCAATTTAAAAGTTCAATACATTCTAGGGTTGTTGGTAACTGTTCTGCTCATGCCTATGGAAGAACAAATGCTATTGAAGTTTCAAAAAGTGAATATAAGTTTATTCCAAATGTATATAAAAGTATGATGACAAGATTGAAGCAAGGGGAGTATATTATACATAATCCAGCATTTAGGTCGTTATTAAATATAAAGTTTCCAAAACCAGTATACAAACAGTTTAAATAGAGGGATATAATGAATATTGTTATTGGCAAGAATGTTATTGAGAATTTAACAACAGGTATGTATGAAGATCCTAAAATTGTATTTAGAGAGTATATTCAAAACTCAGCTGATCAAATAGATAAGGCAATTGAAACTGGGTTATTAAAGCAAGGTGAAGGATATATTGATATAAATTTAGATTACCAATCAAGAAAAATATCTATAAAAGATAATGCAACTGGAATATCGAAGGAAAATTTTATAAAAATATTGTCAGATATTGCAAATTCAGAAAAAGATAGAGATAAGGATAAAGGTTTTAGAGGGATAGGAAGATTAGGCGGTTTAGCATATTGTGAAAAACTTATTTTTAAAAGCTCGTTTTATGGTGAAGAAACAGAGTCAGAAATGATTTGGGATGGCTTAAAATTAAAAGAAATATTAAATGACAACACAAATAAAATAGAAGCAGCAGAGTTAATAAAAGAGATAATAACAACTAATCTTGGCATAGCACATAAGGATGAACACTATTTTGAAGTAATTTTAGAAAGAATATATGAAGAAAATAATGAATTGTTAGATGAAAAAGAGGTTGAACAGTATTTGCAAGCGGTTGCACCAGTTCCATATGCATCATCTTTTTATTTTAGATCTGAAATAAAAAAATATGCTGATAAGCATAATTTTAAAATAGATGAATATAGTATATATCTTAATGGAAAAGAAATTTTAAAACCTTATAGAATAGATATTTATGAAGGTGATATAAATAATAAAAAAATATGCGATAAAATAAAAGATTTAAAATTTGAAATTATAGAGTATGACAATACTATTTATGGGTGGATGTGGTATGGTGTTTCAAGATTTGAAAAACAAATGCAATCTATTAATCTTATGAGGGGTATAAGGCTTAGAAAAGAAAATATACAAATAGGGAATTCAAACACATTAGGAAATAGTAAATTTTTTAAAGAACCAAGGGGTAATTATTATTTTATAGGAGAAGTATTTGCAACTTCAAATGATTTAATACCAAATGCAAGGCGAGATTATTTCAATAGTAATTATGCATGTGAAAAATTTGAATATGCTCTATCAGCCATAACATATGAACCATTATGTAAATTATATCACTATGCAAATGATTTTAAAAATGCTTTAAAAAAAGAAATAAAAAATATAGAAGAAATTAATAAAATAAAAAATGATTTACGTAATGGTAATGTAATTGACAAAGAAGAACATGATATAAAAATATTAACTATAGAAGAAAATAGAAAAAATATTAAAAAATTGCGTGAAGAAGTTGAAAAAATAAAAAATAAAATATATAAAAATAACAATGATGTTTTTAGACGAGTTGCAAATGCGATACAGGAAAAATATAGTGATGATCACAAAAATATATTAAAAGAAAATTGCGAAATTGATGAGATTAAAAAAAATAAAAATTATAAAACACAAGAATTGAGTAAATTAAATAAAAGAGAACAAAAGTTGATTTCAAAAATATACCAAATTATACAACAAAATTTACCAACTGAAATGGCAACAGATCTTATTAATACTATACAGGAACAATTAAAACATGGCTAGAAATGTATTATTAATTGAGCCTAACTATAAAAATAAATATCCTCCCATGGGGTTAATGAAAATTTCTACTTATTATAAAAATCTTGGTGATAAAGTTACATTTTTTAAAGGTAACTTAAATGATTTTGTACTATCGGATTTATATGAAACAATATTACCATATTTATATCAGTATGATAATAGTAGATGTTGGGAAAAATATAGAACAACAATAATGTCATTTTTGAAAACGGGTAATGAAACTATAATATATGAATTCTGCTATAATAATTCTATAAAACAAATTCTAATCTATTATCGCAATTATTACAAAGAAAAAAAATATTTTAGTGATAATAAAAAATGGGATATTGTATGTATAACTACATTATTTACTTTTTACTGGAAAATTACTATAGATACAATAAATTTTGCAAAAAAATTATGTAAGGATATCAAAAATGTTAAAGTAGGTGGCATAATGGCCACCTTAGTACCAGAAAAGGTTAGAGAAGCAACTGGTATTCATCCAATATGTGGTGTATTGGACCAGCCTGGTATGTTAGGGGATGATAATGATATTATAATTGATAATTTACCATTGGATTATTCTATTATACATGAAAGTGAATATATCTATTCAGCAAAAGATGCATTTTATGGTTATGTTACTAGAGGATGTATTAATAAATGTAGTTTTTGTGCAGTGCCTAAACTTGAACCAAAGTATTATGAATATAAGCCCATCAGTGATATATTGAAAGAGTCTTCTGCTACATATGGTGAACAAAGAAATTTATTATTATTAGATAATAATATTCTTGCGTCTACTTCTTTTAGTATGATAATAGATGAAATAAAAGAATATGGCTTTAGTAAAAATAATAAATATAAGGAACCAAATTTTTATAAAATTGCCATAAATAACCTAGTAAAAGGAATAAATGATAAAGCGTATATTAATATTATAGTAGAATTATATAAATTAATATTTATAAAATACAAAAATAATAGTGAAATACAAGGGTTGTATAACTATTATATAGATAATTATTTATATGATAGATATACAGCAAAAAAAGAAATTATTTTAGAGTTTGATAAGAAGATAAGTTCTATATTTGATAGATATTATATGGAGAAAAAACCCAAAGAAAGAGTTGTTGATTTTAATCAAGGGATTGACGCTAGATTAATTACTAAAGATAATATGGAAAAACTTGCTGAAATACCAATTAAGCCAGTTCGTATTGCTTTTGATCATTGGTCTATGCGCAATATCTATGAAAAAGCTGTTAGAGTTGCAGTAAGTGCTGGTCATAAAAATTTATCTAATTATATACTGTATAACTATGATGACAAACCTGAAGAATTATATTATAGATTAAAACTAAATGTTGATTTATGTGATGAACTAAATGCTAGTATCTATTCCTTTCCAATGAAATATCATCCTATACAAGATGAAAAGTATTTTAAAAATAGAGATTTTACAGGTAAATATTGGAATAGAAAGTTTATAAGAACAATTCAGGCAATTTTAAACTCCACAAAAGGAAAGATTGGAAAAGGTTCGTCATTTTTTTATAAAGCTTTTGGTAGTAATATAGACGAGTTTAATAAATTATTGTATATGCCAGAAGCATTAATTATATATAGGCTACACTTTGAAAATAATGGAATAACAGAGTTATGGTGGAATAGATATAAATCTCTTAATACAAGTGAACAAGAAACTGTTAACAAAATTATTGAGACAAATGATTTTTCAGATATAACAAAAATAAATGTTAACACTAGAATAATGGATGTTTTAAAGTTTTATACAATTAAAAAAACAGATATTAATGAGACAATAAAGTATAATTTATTATAGTATCATTTAGTGTAAAAGTACTAAGGTGACTTATGAATAAAAAGAACTTAAGCGAAGGTATATATGAAGCTATAATTAATGAACAGGTAAATAAATTATTACAATCAAAAGTTGATTATAATATAGAAAGGCAGAATATAAACCATGCAGAAAGTTCTTTAATATTATCTAGTTATATTGGTTATTTAGTCCGTGCAGGGTTAGAATATATTCATAAAAATGAAGATAAAAATAATGAAAACATAGGTAAAAAAAATTGAAATAACTAATAGTATAATTAATTTATTAGCAGAAAATACTGATGAAGAATTTATATCATCAATTATACCATTACCACCACAGCAATTGCTATCTATTACTAAAAAAGAAAATAATATCATATCAATAAATGATAAAGTAAAGGTAGAGCGGCCTATTACTTCATTATGCCAAAGTTCTCTTTTTACTGGAGCAAAATATGAGCCACAGCTTATAAATGAGCTTAAAAAAGAAATATTATCATGTCATCAAATTGATATGTTAGTATCATTTATTAAATATGGTGGGCTTACCTTAATGCTTGATAAGTTAAAAGAATTTACAGAAAATGGTGGGAAATTAAGAATTATAACAACCACTTATATGAAAGCAACGGATTTAAAAGCTATTAAAACATTAAGTGAGCTAAAAAATGTAGAAATAAAAATAAATTATAATATAAAATCAACTAGATTACATGCAAAAGCATATATATTTCATAGATATACTGGATATTCTACGGCTTATGTGGGTTCTTCTAATATTTCTGCACCTGCTGTTACAACAGGTCTTGAGTGGAATATCAAAATTACCCAAAAAGATATGAGTGATACTTTTGATAAAATGAAAGCTACATTCGAAACGTATTGGAATGACAAAGACTTTATATATTACGATAAAACTCAAGAACAAGAGTTAATAAAAGCATTAGATAAAACAACTGAAAGTACAAATCCATTTTTTGTGGATATTAGACCATATGGTTTTCAGCAAGAAATATTAGATGCAATACAGGCTGATAGAAAAATAAGAAACCACTATAAGAACTTAATAATTGCAGCCACAGGAACAGGAAAAACAATTATTTCTGCTATTGATTATAAAAGATTTCGTCAAGAAAATCCAAAAAGCGACTGTAATATACTATTTATAGTCCATAGAAAAGAGATATTAGAACAAAGTCTTTCAACATATCGTGCAGTATTAAGAGACAATAATTTTGGTGAATTATTTGTAGACGGTAAAAAGCCAACACAATTAAAACATATATTTGCTTCCATACAGACTTTTAATTCCCAAGATTTAACAAAAATAACAAGCAAAGATTTTTATGATTATATTGTTATAGATGAAACTCATCATGCTAGTGCGGCTACGTATCAAAAATTGATAGATTATTATGAGCCAAAAATTTTACTTGGATTAACTGCCACTCCAGAACGAGCAGACGGAAAAGATATTTTTAAATATTTTGATAATAGAATAAGTGCAGAAATAAGGCTACCTGAAGCCATAGAAAGAGGGCTGCTTTGTCCATTTCATTATTTTGGTGTGACAGATAGTATTGATTATAGCGGTATTACATGGGAGCGAGGAAAATATAAAGAAAGTGAATTAAATAATGTATTTACAATAAATGAAGCATCAGCAAAAAATAGAGTAAATACTATTTTAGAAGGTATAAATAAATATATTACAGATATAGAAGAAGTGAAGGGTGTGGGCTTTTGTGCCTCAAAAAATCATGCTCTATATATGAGTGAAGAATTTAATAAAGTTGGTATTTCTTCCATAGCATTAACTGCCGATAGCGATAGTATATTAAGAAGCCAAGCAAGGAATAAACTAAAAAATGGAGAATACAAATTTATATTTGTTGTAGATATTTATAATGAAGGTGTAGATATTCCAGAAATAAATACAATATTGTTTTTAAGACCAACAGAATCACTAACTATATTTTTACAACAACTAGGCAGGGGGCTTAGAAATGCAGATAATAAACAATATTTAACAGTATTAGATTTTATAGGGCTTTCAAATAAAAGATATAATTTTGAAGAAAAATTTTCATCATTATTACATTCTACAAAACAAAAAATGGAAGATGAAGTAAATAAAGGTTTTGTTTCATTACCAAAGGGTTGCTATATAACACTAGAGAAAAAAGCAAGTGAATATATATTAGATAATATTAAATCATATTTTAGTGGCAATAATATACATATTGAAAGATTAAAAACTTTTAAAGAAGATACAGGGTTAGAGCCAACATTAAAGAATTATGTGGAAAAATACAATATAGAGTTTGGTAATTTATATAAATCATATTCATTTAATCAATTGCTTATTAAAGCAGGATTAAGAGAAGAATATAGTGAAGAATTATATGAGAAATCAAATAAAATACTTGGAAAAATAGCGCAAATAAATTCCATTAGATTTATTAATTTTATAATTAATTTATTAAATAATAATACTACGTTAGCTGATGAAAAAAGTAAAAGAATGTTAGCTATGTTTATATTTACTATATATACAAATATTTCAAAAGATATTACATTTAATGAAATGATTGAAAATATAAACAAATTTAAAGAAAATAAAATACTATGTAGTGAGATATTAGAAGTATTAGAGTATAATAAAGAACATATAGACTTTATAGATAAAGAAATAGATTTAGGGTTTGAATGTCCACTTGATGTTTATAGTAATTATAGCCGTGACCAGATTTTAGTAGCCTGCGATTTTTATAATGTTAGCAGTTTACGTGAAGGTGTAAAATATATTGAGGATAAAAAAATAGATTTGTTTTTTGTAACGCTTAATAAATCAGAAAAAGATTATTCACCAACTACAATGTATAAAGATTATTCCTTAAATGATAAACTTTTCCATTGGCAAAGCCAGAGCACAACATCAGAAAACGGCACAGTAGGGCAAAGATATATTAATCATAAAAAGACAGGTAATAAAATCCTTATTTTTATTCGTAATGAAAAAGAAGATAAATATAGAAATGCTTCCTCATACACATTCTTAGGAACAGCAAATTATGTAAGCCATGAAGAAAGTAAACCTATGAGTATAATTTGGGAGTTAGATTTTCCTATACCAGCAAAATATATAAAAGATACCCAAAAACTTGTGGCAATATGAGATTATTTTATATATAACAAGCTGTAATAGATGTAACTTCCCTTTTTACAATTCTTTTACCTACTCCGCTTTGACAACTTATATTTCCTGTGTTATACTACCCTTATAAGCAATACAAGGGGGCTTTTATGGAAAATAATCATAAGACTATTGCTGTAATAGATATAGGCAGTAACTCCATACGTTTGCAGGTGGCAAGGGTAATAGATAGAACATATAAAGTGGTAAACGACCATAAAGCCACTGTACGCATTGGTGATAATGTATATAAAACAGGTAAATTTTCAGAAGAAGCCATAGATACTCTCTTACAAGTGCTTACAAATATAAAAACCATAATGGATAGTGAAAATGTGGAAATGTGCCGTGCTGTTGCCACTGCTTCCTTTCGTGAAGCTTCCAACGGGCAGGAAGTGGCAGACTATATTAAAGAAAAAACAGGCATAGATATTGAAATAATCTCAGGTAAAGAAGAAGCACGGCTTATGTATTTGGCAGCATCATATTATTTCCAAATGAATGATGCAAATGTGCTGCTTGTAGATATGGGCGGTGGTAGTACAGAGTTTAGCTATGCAGAAAAAGGCTGCCTTATCACATCAGAAAGTACTCCTCTTGGCTGTTCCAAACTAAACTATGAATACTTACAGGGCGATATTCCAACCCAGTCTCAAATAAAAGCATTAAGGCAGTATTTAACTGATACGCTGGATAACATACTTCCTAATGCAAAAGTAACAAAATTAATCTGCTCTGGTGGCACTATAAACAACATTTCAGCCATATATAATAAACGTCAGAATTTTTCAGATGCTGCTGTTAAGTTTGTAGACAGCGTTTTTTCCAAGCATTTTTTCAATGAGATTTCAGGCAAGCGTTTAGAAGAACGCCTTAAAATATCAGGTATTGAGCCAACAAGGGCCGATATTATATTAAGTGCATCTATTCTTGTAAACCTGCTTATTAAAAGATATTCGCTTGATGGTTTTTACACTCTTTCCGGTGGGCTTCGTGCAGGGCTTACAATAGATGTTATGAATAAAATGGGTATAGAGCTAATGTTTCAAGGGGGCAATACTAATGTAGATTATGCTCGTCTTGTAGAAACTGGTAAAAAATACTTTTTTGATGAAAAACATGCAGAGCAGGTTACAAGGCTTTCTAAAATATTATTTGAAAAGCTTAAAAATATATTATCTCTTGATGATGGGGACTATAAACTTTTAGAGGCTGCCTCCATGCTTCATGATACAGGCACACATATTGCATATTCAAAACATCATAAGCATTCATATTATTTAATAATGAATACAGAGCTTCCCGGTTTTAATGATGATGAGATAGCAGTAATTGCAAATGTGGCACGCTATCACAGGCGTTCTATGCCAAAATTAGGTCATGAAAACTATGCAGCACTATCCAGCAAAGCTAGGGAGAAAGTATCAAAACTAGCAAGCATATTAAGAATTGCAGACGGGCTTGATAGAACTCATTCCCAAGTAATAAAAGATATAAATATAGAAGTGATAGATAACCACATAAATTTTAATCTTGAAGTAGATAAAAACTATAATATAGAAATGGAAAAGGCAGGCTTTGATAAGAAAAAAGACCTGCTTGAAAAAATAACAGGTATGAGTGCGGAGCTTATATAAGTATGAAAACATATCTGTATGGTATAATAAATATTGGTGCCAGTGCCTTTCGTATGTCTGTTTCAGAAGTCAGCAGTAAGGGTATAAAAGAGATTGAATACCTTATAAAGCCACTGCGTCTTGGGGTAGATACTTTCTCACAAGGCTATATTTCTTTGGAACATGTAAAGCAGGCAACAGAGATATTGTGTGGTTTTAGAAATAAATTAGTAGAATACGGCATAAAGGAATACAAGGCAGTATGCACAAGTGGTGTGAGAGAGGCACTAAATAAAGATTTTTTTATAGACTATGTAAAAATCCATGCTGGTATAGATATTACAATACTAGAGCCGTCAGAAGAAGTTTATATTAAATACTTAGCTGCTAAATTTTCCGTAGCTAATTTTGAAAAAATGGAAAAACAAGGTGTAGTTTTTGCAAATATTGCTAGTGGTAATATAACATTATCTGTTACAAAGGGCGATAATATATTATATTCTGGAGCATTACCCTATGGCAGTTTAAGGCTTCGTCAAATGTTTCGCCATATAGCACCATCAAAAAGGCACAGAGCATTTGACCAGTATGCTGAAAACATGGTATCCACTGTGGCAGGCACAATAAACAATGTAAAAGTAAAAAATTTAGTAGGCAGTGGCAGTTCCATTAATATGATGCTTAGAATATTTAAACCAAGTGATGATTTTATATTAAAAGATGATTTAGAAAAGTTATACAGCAAAATACGGGCATACACAAAGCAGGATATTGTGGACGAATTATCATTAAGAGATGATGAGGCAGAAGTATTAGTGCCTACATTATGCACATATATCCACCTTTTAAAATACACTGGGGCAGATAGATTTCATTTTTCCCCTGTTGATTTTCCTTCTACTCTTACCCATTTTTATGCAGGCTTTTTAAAGGATAAAAATTACCAAAAACGTATAAAACAGACTATACTTTCTTTTGGAGAGCGTTTTAACATAAATGTTGCCCATGCAAAGCGAGTATCTAAATTTTCTAAAAAGCTGTTTAATGAATTTTGTGATTTACACTCTTTAGATAAATCTAAATTTGACATACTAGAAACTGCATCGCTTTTATATCAAGTTGGTGGCTATATTGACCCTAGAAATGTAACATATAACTCATACTATATAATAAAATCAATAAATATTCCCGGCTGGAGCAGTAAAGATATACAGATGACAGCATGTGTTATAAATAGTATGGATATTAATAAAACAAACGATGAAAAAAAACAATCACAAACATTATCTTCTGAAGAAAGGCTGGTAGTAAATAAACTTGCCTGTATTTTACGTATGGCTTATGCTTTAGATGGCAGTAAAAGTGGGTTAATAGATGATATAGATATAATCCAAAACGATAATATAATATTAATAAATGCACAGGTAAAGAAAGAGCCTTTTGTAGAGCTTTTTACATTTGATAAAATAAAACATACATTTGAAGAAACTTTTGGCATACCTATAGATATAAGAACTACTATGGTATATGATTAATTAGGTGATAATATGGACCACAGCAAAAAAGAATACTACATTAGCCGTGAATTAAGCTGGCTTTCATTTAATGAGCGAGTGCTTACAGAAGCATTAGATATACATAATCCACTAATGGAGCGTTTAAAGTTTACTGCCATATTTTCATCTAATATGGACGAATTCTTTATGGTGCGTGTAGCTGGGCTTATTGAGCAGATTAGTGCAGGTTATGAAAAAACAGATATTGCAGGCTACACCCCAGAAGAACAGATTATATCTATCAGCCACCAGACAAAAAGATTAATTGAAAAACAGCAGAATATATTTATGCAGCTTCGTCAGGAGCTTGAAAAACACAACTGTTTTTTTAACCCAGATATCATAGATGAATATTATGAAGATACTGAAAATATATTTATAGATGCCATTATGAGTGTGGTAAGCCCAGTAACTTTGGACCCAGCCCACCCATTTCCTTTTATATATAATAAAAGAATGACAGTAATAGCAGCTTTAGAAAAAGAGGGCAGGGAATATTTTTCGCTTATTATGCTGCCTGAAAATATTAGAAGATACTTTGTTGTCCATAAGGGAGCAAAACGTATAATCTTTACAGTGGAAGAAATAATTAAAAAGCATATCCAAAAACTTTTTCGTGGTTATAACGTAAAAACTGTAAATGTTTTTAGAGTAACAAGAAATGCAGATATTGAAATGCGTTCAGAAGAAATAGCCGATATGATTTTATCTATGAAAGATTTCCTTTCAAGACGTGTAAAAGGTGCTGTTACAAGGGTTGAAATAGAGCATAATACACCAAAATACATTGTAGAATTTTTACAAAAAATGGTAAATTTTAAAGATATGGAAACTCAGTATGTAGATGGTGTTATTGATTTAACATTTTTATTTAATTTATCATCGCTAATTCCATCTGCCCAGTTTAGCCGTCATGAGCAGTTTATAATACCATACAACTTTGAAAGTTCTGATATATTTAATAAAATAAAAGAGCAGGATATTTTATTTTTCAGACCATACTATTCTTTTTCTGCTGTATCAAAGCTTATTGCAACAGCAGCAGAAGATAAAGATGTTCTTGCCATAAAAATGACACTTTATAGAACAAATAGAGATTCTTCCATACTGGCATCTTTAGTAAAAGCTGCCAAAAGTGGCAAGCAGGTAAGTGTTGTAGTAGAACTAAAAGCACGATTTGATGAAGAAAGAAATATAGACTGGGCAACAAATTTGGAAGATGCAGGCTGTATAGTAACTTATGGTATTGCAGGGCTAAAAATACATGCAAAATGCCTTTTAATAGTGCGTCGAGAGAAGGACGGTATAAAACGTTATACCCATATAGCAACAGGTAACTATAATGAAAATACTGCTATGCAATATACTGATGTGGACTTAATAACATCAAATGATAAAATAGGCAGAGATGCAGCACAGCTTTTTAACTACCTTATGGCTTATACTGATGAACAGTCATGGAACTGTTTAAGTGTTGCACCATTTAATTTAAGGGAAAATATATACGCTTTATTTGATAACGAAATAAAAATGGCAAAATCAGGCAGGCAGGCACGAGTTATTATGAAGATGAACTCGCTAATTGATAAAGATATTATCAATAAAATGTATGAAGCATCTAATGCTGGAGTGCGTATAGACTTAATAGTTCGCGGCATATGTGGCTTAAAAGCAGGCTGCAAAGGCTTTAGTGAAAACATAAGAGTAAGAAGCATTGTAGGCAGGTTTTTAGAGCATGCAAGAATATTTTATTTTGAAAATGGTGGAGAGCCAAGATATTTTATAGCTTCAGCTGATATGATGCCAAGAAACTTAAACAGGCGTGTAGAATTAATGACAGAAATATATGATAAAACATTACAGTCATCACTGCATAAATTTTTAGATATAACTCTGCAGGACAATATGAAAGCATGGATATTACAGGGTGATGAGTTTACAAAAATAGTAAGGCAGGAGAAAGATGAGCCAGTTAATTCTCAAGAATATTTTATGAATAATAAGTTAATCTAAAATATATATGAGGCGAACCCCATTTATTGGACAAATAAATGGGGTGTTTTTATGTCACGTAGAACAAAGTATTCTTATGAATTACGCAAAGAGATATTGCATCAATATTTAGAAGAACAAAGAAGTATTACATCATTATCAAAAGAATA
>CASEIN010000032.1 GCA_949287985.1 Mucispirillum schaedleri
TATTATATATATTATATATATATTCTTTATATAGCTACAACTTTACTTCTTGATTAACTCTTTTAATACTTTATTTTCAATTTCAAGTTCTTTTATTCTGTCATTAAGTTCTTGGATTTGCTGGGTAGTGCTTGCCTTTTCTGTATCAGACAATAACATATTGCCATGTCCTAAAAGTAGCCAAGTAGGATTAATTTTATAATCATTAGCAAGCTTTATGATATGTTTTGTTGGTATAGTAGATTTTCCACGCTCATAGTCGCTAGTATTTTGTTTTGACAAACCTAAATAAGCACTAAAATTTGCCTGTGTTTTAAAAAATTTTTCTCTAATTTCTTTAATCCTATCAACCATTTAAGACCAGTATTAAATATTTTTTAAAAAAAGATGTAAGATTTTACTTGACTTATTGGATTTAATCCGATATAGTCAAGTCATAGAGAGGAAGAAGAACATAAACAAGCTACTTAACAATTGCTTATGGTAAACATTTTTGAGTAAATGAGTAACAGATTAAGCAATAAATAAAGCAAGTTTATATTATCATTTCTCTTTATGTAAAACAACTAAATCATAGCTATTTAAGCTATGTAGGGGGAATTATAGCATATGCTACAACTCAACTTAAATGATAACATTAAATTATTAGATGTTATCAATATAAACGGTAGCCCTTGCATTGTCCGCAAAACTGCAAGGCGTGGCGGAAAAATATTATATATTATTGCAATTGACAATAATAATAATATTTACCGCATAACTAATAAACTAGCTTACAACTAGTTTACAACTTAACACTTAAAACCCTTGTCCGTGAGTGAAAGCACGGCAGGGGAAACAATTAAAAAATATCTATCCTTGTATTTCTTATAATATAGAAATGCGGGAAAGTCAATAAAAAAAATGAGGTGAAGAAAATGAAAACAAAAATGGAAAAATTTTACAATAATCAAGCCAATATATATTTACACGCTGATAGGTTAACCGCTGATGAATGGATACAAGCAAAACGGTTTATCAAACGATATTCAGTTATCATTCTTGATACATTCAGCGAATCCCATTTATATAAAATAGCCCGTTTATTATTCAGTCAAGCAGGCTATAAAAACATAGAGGAAAATATAAACAATATTAGCAAGTATTTAGAAATAATAAGTCGCTTATTTGCATTGTATGCATATGTAGCCTATAAAGAACATAACAAAACACTTTATTATGAAAATCATATAAACAATAATCTTAATGAGATTATAGATTTAATTAGGTATTTTTAATACAGGGCGCAAGCCCTGCATTATATAGAGGCATTAGAAATGATTACAGAAGATAAAAAAACAATATTTAATCAAAACCTGGCTTTAATAAATAATACTGAATTTATGGCGTCAGTTGAAAAACTTTTTAATGGGGATATTACAAATATTGGTTGCGACTGTGTTTCTATAAGGGTTGAGGGCTGGAATAGTAGCAAGCTCGCTATGGTTTATAAAGCAGATATTCATATGAAAGGCTGGGTAAATGCTTTAATACAAATTGGTAATTCGTTGCATATAGATTTCTTTTTAAAAGAATATATAGAAATAAACAGAAGCCAATTTTTTCATGAAGTTGAACGTTTGTTTGTTGCAAAATATGGCATGAAAAACAAAAAGCAATGGGATAAATTCATAAAGGAAAACCAAGAGGAAATATATTTGACTGTAGAAAAAGCAAGCCAAGCAATGCAGGAAATACAAAGTATTTCAAACAAAATAAGACATGAGCAGGAAGCGTGCAGGGCGTAAGCCCTGCCGCATTGTTGGGGGTGGTTATGAACTTGGAGCAAATAAAAATAAATTCAACATTTGAAGCAAGGCGCGCGGTTTTAATGGAGGCAGTAAGGGCAGAATATAAAGGCATTGTCGGGGATATAGATTTTAAAATATTAGATTTACATGCAAGAACATATTTTCGGGCGTCTGTATTTGTAGCGCGTGAACATGAATTTGAAATTTATAAGCATTTATGCCGCATACTAGGGGAAGCACAAACGAAAAGCGGGCACGCTGCCGACATAGTAATATGGGAAGCAACAAGATATAAATATGATGACACGGGGGAGCGTGTAAAAGCGCTAGAAAACTACACAGCATTTGAATATTAAGAAATGCAGGAACAACAGGGTAATTTCCTATTGCATTTCCGAAATTATCCAAAAAAATATTTTGCTTATTTATAAATGAAATGCAGGAAAATCAAAAAATTATAGTGAACAAGCGTTCTACTTTTTTATTGCATTTTAGCAATAAAGGGGGTATATATGGAATTAGGAAAGTTAATGGCGGCAGTTGAAATGCTGGAAAATCAGTCAGTAAGCAATAGGGAGATGACCTCTCAAATGATAAGGGTCTTTTTGTTTGTGGCAGAAAACCCGGCGATGACACAAAAAGAAATGGCTCAAATATTAAATATCAATGGTGGCACTATATCAAGAGTTGTTACTGGTTTAGCGGACGGCAGCAGTCGCAAGGCAGGGTTAAAACTGATAAAGGCTGCGTTAAATAATACAGATTACCGCAGTAAACAATATTTTTTGACAAATAAGGGAGTGGAATTGTCCGCCCGTATCAAAAATATATAGGGGGTTTATAATATGAGAAATGCAGGTAAATCAAAACTACCGAAAGGAATAAGGCAGAAGAAGAACGGAAGCTACATTGTAGATATAACAATAGAGGGTAAGCGGAAAACAAAGACGTTAAAGACGCTTGATGAAGCGTTGAATACATTAAGAGAAATGCAGAAAAATTCCGATGAAATAAAGCAAGATTTCACGATAGGGCAGGCGGTGGACTACTGCTTAAAAACGCAATGGCAGTCTTTTTGCGGTGCAATACATTACCACACCAACGCCATTTTAAAATTTTTTGGTAAAGATAAAAAGATTAATACGATAACACAAATGGATATATCAAATTTTATAAACAGCTGTAGAAATGCAGGTTTGCAGGACAGCTCAATAAACGTGCACCTTTCCAAGCTTGCAACTATCTTTAATAGGTTGCTTGAAGATGAGATAATAGACAAGAAAATCAAGGTAAAAAAAATCAAGCTTCGCAGCAAGGAAAAGAATATTATATCGCAGGAAATGGAAGAAGTTTTTTTATCTAAAATAAAAAAAGAAGTTCATCGTGATTTAGTTGTGTTGTTGTTAGACACAGGCTTAAGGGTAAATGAAGCCCTAAATTTGCGGAAAGAACATATTGACTTGCAGGAGGGTTTCCTATATATTTATGCTAATAAAACAGATACACCGAGAGCTGTGCCCATAACCAGCAGGGTGCGTGAAATTTTATCCAAAAGGATAGGAAATGCAGATTTATTCCCAAGAGTGAGATATAACGCATTTTATACGATGTTAAAAAATGCAGTAAAAGCGGCTGGTCTGCCTGAAGACATAACGGTACATTCCTTAAGGCATACGTGCTTATCAAGGCTAGCGAAGAATGGAGCCAATGCGTCTTTAATAATGGCTTGGGCGGGTCATAAGAAGTTGTCAACCAGCCAGCAATATATACATATGAACCCGCAGGACTTAAAGAATTTTGCGAACAAGCTAGATAATGCTATATGATACAATGGGGAAATTAATTCCCCATTTTTTTGAAATGCAATCAAATCAAGATAGCTTATAAATTTTTATAAATTTGTAAGCTATTGTAATTAAAGAAAAAAGTAGATAAAAATTTTAAATAAAAAATTTTAATGAATAAAAAATGGAAGCAAAATGCAACTAAAAAAAGCGGTTGCATTTCGGTTGCAAAAATGCAACTGAAACACAAATTTTTATCAAAATAGAAAATCTCTAAACTGTTGATATTCAAGGCATTTGAGCTGCAAGGTTGTTGTGTTAAATATTTTAGCCAAAAAAATAAATAAGGAGAGAACAACCACTAATGGATATTACACTAAAACCGAGAAAAAATAAACACTTAAATGCAAAAGAGTGTTATATGATAGAAGCCCTATTGAAAGGCAAGTTTAAAGAGTCGGCAATA
>CASEIN010000033.1 GCA_949287985.1 Mucispirillum schaedleri
GGCTACCTGAATAGAATATAGAAATGTGAAAAATAAATTCCTGCTCTTGACTGAATAACTTTATTCTAGTATGCATAGAGCAGGATATGTAAAAATATAATCATAGAAAACTGAATTTACAGACTTTTTTTCACAGGCTCCCCACTGCCAGACATAAATATCTGCATTACAGAACTTAAAAAACTATTAGTTGATTGGCTAAGAATACTATATTTTAATACTTCAGCACTACCAGAATCACTTGCGATTATTTTTGCAATTGCTGTTGCTATTTCTTCATTTGCTACTTCACCAATCCCTGCAGTTGCTGGCATTCCCCCTCTGCCAGTAATATTTTGAAGCAGACTTTTAATGTTTGTTTCTGATTGTGCAGAAAATTCACCAGTATAAGCTGCACTTCCTGTGTCATCTGTTACATATTTTTTAAATTCATTAGTAAAAGCATCATCAACTTTATTAAGCTGCTCTTGGGATGTCTGCCCATCCGATGTTGAATTATTAGTAGTATCTTCAGCACAACCTGCTACTAAAAATACTAAAAAAGCAAATAATAAAAATTTTTTCATTTTTTTACCTCTAATTAAAATTTTTTGATATTGAAAATCTTTATCAAATATCTCTCAAAAAAATTTGAATATTATTTTAAGTAAAAATCCACAGGGACTGTTACTTTTAAATATTCATTATAAGAATTATTGTTTACAGCATTTAAGCCAACAATTTTTTGTGCTGCTTTTAGTGCAGCATTATCAAGAACAGTATAACCAGAGCTTTTAGTTATTTCTGCACCTTGTACCACCCCATTTTTTTCTATAGAAAATGTAATATTTGTAATACCTTCTGCATTTATCCTTCTAGCCTGCTTAGGGTATTCTTTATAACGCTCCATCATATAAACAATATTGGCAGCAGCTTCGTTTTTCATATCTTTTATTTTACTTACTTCACTACCTGCTACTGCTTTTTGTGATGATTTTGCAACTTTTACATTTTCATCTTTGGGTTTAATTTTCTTAACTTCCTTTTTATCTTTTCTTGTTTCCTGTTTTGTTTCCTCCTTCTTTTTAATTTCTTTGTAACCATTATAGATTATAAATTCGCTGTAATCTGCTAGTAACCTCCTTTTTTCTTGGTTATTTATTTTTATATACTCAGTAGTTTCTATACTCTCCTTTAAAAACTCTGCTTTTGCTACTTCAAGCACTTTTTGCGATACAAAACTTATATTTATTACAACAAGCACTAAAAATAATATGGTAAGCATAAAAAAAGATATTCTTTTGCTTTTTATATATTCTTTCTCTCTCTCAAAATAGTTATGTATTGGATATGCTTTTTTTGCTTTAATATTCATAATATTTTATTCCACTACATCAGTGCTTATTATAAATTTTCCATTCCTTTCTTTTTTTGCAATATCAATAATATTTACAAATGATTGAAAAGGTGCTGATTTATCAATATAAAGATTTAACATCTTATCAGTATTTGCATCTAATATACTTTTAATTTCTTCTTCTTTTATTAATGTATTATTATAATAAACCTTACCGTCCTTTGTAACGGATATTAAAATTTCCTGTGTCTGAGTTTCCTTACCTTCTGCCATTTTAGATGCAGGAAGTATTACATCAAGCACAGGTTTTGAAAATGTGGTAGTCATTATAAAAAATATTAAAAGCATAAATACAACATCTATTAATGGTGTCAAATCAATATTTATTTCTTCATCAATATCAAATTTCATAATATCACCTAACAATTTGCATTATGTTTTTTACAAATGTCTAATGCTCTGTAGCTGTGCTCAATAGCTTCAAAATTAAATGCTCTAAATTTTAGCATTAAATAGTAATATATAATAAGTACTGGTATAGCAACCGTTAGCCCCATAATAGTTGTAAGCAATGCTTCCCATATACCACTTGCAAGGGAGGCAGCATCTGGGCTTTGCTCTACTGCTATCACCTGAAATACGCCAACCATACCTAATACTGTACCTAAAAGCCCTAATAGTGGGGAAATAACTGAAATTAACCTAAGCCATACTAATGATTTTGATACATGCTCAAAATTTCTGTGGAAAAGGTATGCAACCTCACTTCTTATATCTTCAGAATGTTCCCCATGTATGTTTATTATATCCCTAATAATAGCTATTAATGGATTATTGGTATTATTACACGCTGAAATAATATCATCACGGCTTTCATAATCTTTATTTAAAAAGTTATGTTTAAACCCACGCCATACAATATTTAGGTATATTAATATTCTAAGCCCTATAAATAGAGCAGCTACAGCACATATAATTAAAGCTACACCTGCATAACCTATTTGGTTATAAATTGTTACAATATCCATAACCTATAACCCTAAACGGTATACAAACCCTGTAAATACATTTTTTGCCATTTCTAAATCATTATTATCTGGGTGAGTTTGAGCTTCTAGAAGCCTTTCTTTTCTTTCTGGAGTCATAGGGTGGCTGTCCCCCATAAATTTACCCATATAATCAATTAATTTTTCATCTATTTTACCAAGACATAAAAAGCTGCCTAACACATTATTATTTTTGCCAGAGATTTTAAGCATATTTTCACTATCTCTTATACAGCCTTTTGCATGAGGTGAATTAGGATAAGCTCCAAGAGTACCAAATAACCCTATATTCATATTTTTAATAGAGTTTATAAACTTTTTACTTTTTGCATCAGGAAGCCCTCTATCTACCCAGTAACCTATGGCAAGAAAATAATATTCATCTATGTTTTCAGGCAGATTATCAATAGAGCATATATCACAGTTTGGTATTACGCTTTTAACTGCTTCTGCTACTTTTTTAGTATTACCTGTTAGAGATGAATAAACCACAAGGCTTTTTCTATCCAGCGATTTTTCCAGTGCAAACCCATCTTTCATTTTATAAAAAGATGTTTTTACACTTTCTATAATCTGCCTGTTTTGTCTGCCTGCATAAACTGAAAAAATTAATCCGCCTGATTTATCAAAAAATAATACAGAACAGCTTTCAAGAGTCATAAATGGCATAGTTGAAAAGGCAATACTGTATATATTATCTGCTTTAATATGACCACCTAAAGCAGATTCACCCATAATATTATAATATCCATGAGCGAATTTACCTTCATCTATTTTTGTAGATATTTCAAAAGCAGAGCCTTTATACTCTATTATAACTGTTGCTTTTTCCCAAGTGGCAAGTTCTTTCCAAATCATTTCAAAATGACTGCCTTTTGTAATAGTGCACATTTCTTTAGGCAGTGCATAACATACTTCAAGGTCACTTACGCCATACATCTTCGCAAAAGCAGAAATAGTAAAGGGTTTTTTCTCCTGTATTAAATTTGGTAAATCCTGTTTTAGTTTTTCAAACCCTAGCACTTTTTCTTCTATTATCTCCTCTATTTGAGGTTGATAATCAAAAGGTAATGGTGGTTTTTCACCTGCCATTTTATTTTCGCTATTAGGGTGTTTTTCACTATGAGAATGTTCCCCTTTATGACCGTGGTTTTTTCCATGCTGATGTTTGTGACCGTGTTGATTTTCTTCTTTATGGCTCATATTATCTCCTTTTTATTAAACTGCCTGTTGCTTTAAACTGTCACTAAATGGCAGTCTAATAGCATACTGGCATATATTATTTATTAATTCTAAATCATGGGTAATAACTACTACAGCCACCCCTTTATTCGCTAAGTTTTGCAAAATATTTGTTATACGCATCATATTTCTTCCATCAAGCCCACTGGTTGGCTCATCAAGTATTATAATGCTTGGCTCTTTTGCAACGGCACAGGCTATTACAAGACGCTGTTTTTCTCCGCCTGAAAGTGACTGCGGATGCCTTTCTTTTAAATGATATAAATCAAACTGGTTAAGCAGATTATTTGTTATTTCTTTTTTTTCATCTTCTGTAATATTATTATGAGAAACATCTACACTCATATAGATTTCATCATATACAGATTTCATATAAAGCTGAAAATCTGCATTTTGCAGCACAAGTGATGCAGTTTTTACAAGTATTTTTTTATCTATCTCCTTATTATTTATAGTAATTTTACCTGTAATATTTTTATTTATACCTGTTAAAAGTTTTGCAAGTGTTGTTTTGCCTGCTCCATTTTCACCAAGTATGGCTGTTACTCCAAAAGGAACACTAAATGATGCATTATTAAAAAGATTTTCTTTACCCTTATAGTTAAATGAAAGGTTTTCAATATTAATAATATTTTTACTGCTGTTTTTATAATCTGCCAGCGTGCTGCGATTATCAGTAATTTCTATATCTCTTAAACCATATATTTTTCTAAATTCATTATTAAGTAAAATACTAAAATCACCTTCTTTTACTATTTCGCCTTTACTCATAACTATAAATCTATCTGCTATATCTTTTGTCCAGTAAAGCCTGTGGTCTACAATTAAAATGGCATAGCCTTGTAATTTTAAATATTTTATTTTCTCTGCTACTTCATCAGTTGATTCCACATCTAAATTAGCAGTAGGTTCATCTAAAATAATGACTTTTGCTTTTTGTAATATTATACCTGCAAGCCCAACTTTTTGTTTCTGCCCTTCTGATAAATCATTTACAGATGATGATAAAATATGCTGTATTTTAAATTCATGAGCTGTTTTATTTATTTCTTTTTTTATTGTATCTGCATCTATTCCCTTGCACTCTAAAGCAAACGCTAATTCATCATCTACATTCAAAGCAAAAAACTGCTGTTCTGGGTCTTGAAAAAGTGAGCCTGTATAATTTGAAAGCTCACCAATTGTTTTTTCTTTTGTATTTTCATTACAGATAAATACATCACCACTTAATTCACCTTTATAATAATGAGGGCAAAGCCCATTAATAAGCCTAATAAGTGTAGTTTTGCCACATCCGCTGACACCAGTACAAACCACCACTTCACCAGATTTAACTGATAAATTAATATTTTTTACAGCCTCTTTATTTTGATATGGGTATTTGTATGTTACATTTTCTAACCTTATCATCTATGTAAACTCCTTAAATTTTCAGGCACTTCAATATAGCTTTGTATAAAAAATGCACTTATTAATACTGTTGCAAAACTTATAAGAAGCAATAAATCATTTATAGAAAACGATAATCTCTTATACGGTGTTACTTTTACATCGTTTCCTATTCCTTTTAATTCAGCAGCTATTCCCAATTCTTCTGAAGCCCTTAAAGACCTAAAAAGCAGTGGCATAAAAAGGTAGCGTCCCATTTTTACAGGTTGCTTTAAAAGAGTAATAAATTTTACTTCAATACCCCTTGTTGCAAGCGACTGCATTATCTGCTTTATATCGTTTATAAAAGCAGGTATAAACCTTATCATTACAGCTACTGGCAGGTAGATAAATAATGGCAGATTAAAACTTTTTAGTGCTGTTAATATACTTTGTATATTTGTAGTAAAAGCTAAGGGAAGCACTACATTTACCATAGTAACCATACGCATAAAAGGAACTGTTATGGCAAAATATGATCTGCCCTGCATAAAATTTGTAAAATAATTTATTATATATATGCTTGTAACAGCAATTATCATAATAATAGTTACAAAAAGATAAGTAAGAGCTATTACTTTTGGTTTTCTCATATATAATGCATATATAAATGAAGCAGCTAAAAGCACTATTTGAGCATATATACTGCTTAATATAATAGCAGCAAGCGAAGTAAGTGCTGTAATAATGAGCTTTGTTCTAACATCTATTAAATATAAGCCTTTTAATTGAATATTATTTTTAACAGATAAACTTGTATTAACTGCGAACGATTCCTGCATACCTTAACTCCTTAACTGCTTTTACTCCTGTATATAAACCTATTACTGCTCCTATATAACCTGTTGCAATAATAGGGATAACAGCATAAATAATTTCTGGGGTTTCTCTCATAACCATATAGGCTATAAACATGGAAAGCATTCTATATGACAAATCAAAAGCTGCCACACCAATAAGTGGTGCAAATTTATTTTTCATACCACCAAAAAGCAATATAAATAATTCACCAATAAATGAAGCCATAAACATTCCTAAAGATGTGGAAGCTTCTGCCCCCATTAAAAGTAGTGATACAATTAATGAAACAAATGTAAAAAGTATAATTGTTCCACTTTTTCTTACCTTGTAAAGCATAACTATGAAAAAAGTAGTAAATATAAGGTTTTTAATAAGCAGAGTAACAGGGTTCATTCCACCACCTGCTAAAGCTACAACCATTGTTATTACTTTTGCAGCAGCTGCAAAAACACCTATTGTTACAAGCTCTTGAATACTCCAGTGATATTTTAATTTTTTATACATTTTTATACCTCACTTATTAAAAAGCAGCTGAAAACTTAACAGCTCCATATAAACCCGGTTCATATATATCTACAGATGTTTTATATAGTGTATTCAACAGGTTATAAACTTCTGTAGACAAGCTATATTGTCTATCCTTACCAAAATCTACACTTATTGCTATATTTGCAGTGCCCCATGGTGCATAATATAAGTCTGATGTAAACTCTGAATGGATAGAATCAAGACTGTCTATGGTTTCACTTGAAAACCTGCTAAATAAATCAATGGATAAATCAACATAATCATTAAATGTATGTAAATAAGCAAGACCTGCCCTGCCTGATACTAAAGGAACTCCTGTTTTCCATGTATAAACCCCATTATCACTATATCTTCTTTGCATTATAGTAAGTGAAGTATATGGTTTTAAACCAATAGGTGAAGTATAAGAAAGGGAAAGCTCTGCCCCATGAGTTAATGCGTTTGATACATTTTTATATTTTGTAGCAGAAGCTCCTGTGCTTATGGGAACTTGTGCTATATAGTTATCTGCAAGTGATAAAAAATATACAGCATCTAAACCAACACCGTAATCATTATATCTAATACCAAACTCAAAGTTATTACTTGTTTCTGATTTTAAATCAGGGTTAGGGTAAATGGTGCCACCACCCATTGATGATAATAGATACCGTTCCTGTAAATTAGGTGAACGAAAGCCTTGTGAAAAATTAAACCTTATACTAAAATTTTCTATTCCAGACCACATAATACCTGCTGCAAATACTGGAGCGTTGGTTGATGATATACCTGTATTTCCTATATCTTCCACACTTAAAGGTGATGAACTTCCTGTAATTTTATCTATTTTAACTCCTGCTGCTTTTTCCATATTTGCAATGTTATATGTCCATCTTACACCATAGAATAATGTAAAATCCAAAGGCAGGTAAGATTCAGCTTGAGCATATAAAGCATGTACCTGTTCATAACCATAGTTTTTTACATGTTTATTGTAATTCATAATATCTAAAATAGTGCTTGTGGAATCAACACTTGTATCAGCATCTAGAATATTATAGTTAAAATCATAGCCTGCTATAATATATGTATGGTCGCTTATAGCCCAGTCTGTTTGAAGCTGTAATCCCCACTGGTTATTATAATTATCTGCATAATTATCCATAACTGCTGGCATAAATACTACATTAGGGTCAAGTTCCACATGGTTATGCATTTTTTTATGGCTTTGCTGGTAAAATAAATCAAGCCTTAGTTTTGGCATAAAAGATACAGCTTCTTTTACTTCAAAAAATAATGCTGCTTTTTGGCGAGACCATAATGGTAAATCTACATAAAATTTTTCATATCCTACAGTCTGACTTCCTGAAGATATATCTGATGTAAAATAATCGTAACTTGCACCTAGTTTATAATTATCATTAAAATTATATGCTAAATATGCACTATAATTTTGCTGCTCAAATGCAGAATAAGGCACTAAACCAATAGGTGTTCTTAGCTGCTGCTGCATATTATTTGATGCTGTAACTCTGTATTCTACTCCATGAGTTTTACCAAAAATAGAAGCAGATTCAGAATGACCTTGAGAAGCACCGTTATAGGAAAGATTAATAGAGCCTTCTATTGGTTTTTTACCACCTTTTTTTGTGATGATATTAATAACACCACCAATAGCGTTGGAGCCATAAAGCACAGATGATGGCCCACGAATAATTTCTATACGTTCAATTAATGCAGTATCTATCATTAATGCTGTGCCGTCCATAGATTTATTTTCAACTATCTGTTGTCCATCAATTAATATTAAAGTTCTATTAACTCCCTCACCACGAAGAGATATTCTTTTTAAACCCTGACCTCCAGAATTTGAAATCTGCACACCTGGCACATCCTGCAAAAGTTCACCAACTGTTCTAGCTGAAGATTTTTTAATATCTTCTTCTGTTACAATAGAAACAGAAGAAGGCACTTCTAAAAGCTCTTTTTCAACTTTTGTGGCTGTCACCTTTACTGCCATTGTTTTAATATGGTTTTCTTCTTGAGCATAAGTATTAAAACTTATAAATAATATTAAAACAGTACAAACGACTATCTTTATCATAAACTCACCTTTTCGCCTGTTAAATTATTACTGCTGTTAAACTGCAAAGTCAGTTTAATATATTCCTGTAAAAGCTGTGAAAGGTTTACAAACCAAAACTGACCTGCAAGTGTTAAAATAATTTTATTATTTTCATATTTAATAACACCTGCATTTTCCCATTGTTTTAATAATCTGCTGCAAATATCAGTAAGTGGAAGATTATATTTATTTTCTAAATATGCTAAATCTAAATAACCTGTTTCAAAATATTCGCTTATTTCTTTATAAAGACTGTAATTTTCACTTGGTATACTTATACCCATAATTGGCTTAATGCCATTTTCAACTGCTTCCAAATATCCTTGATAATCTCGCAGTATCATATAACTGTGACCATTAATATTGCCACCTGCTCCTGCACCAAAAGAAAGGCAGCTGGCATAACCACGAGCAAGCCTGTTATAAATATTTCTTTCTCTTGTAGTTCGCTGCCAGTGATTAACACTAATGCGTGTATATAATTCTTTCTGCATTAATTCTACGCTTTTTATAAAAAGTTCTGTTTTTTCTTTAATGTTTAATGCAGGGTTCATACTGCCATCTGCAATACGCTTTCCAAGTGGAGTGTTTGGAAATACATTTAACTGGTAGCAGTCAAACCCATCTATTTCTAAACTTTGGGCAAGTTTTATATCATCAACCCAAATATCCATTGTTTGATTTGGAAACCCATAGATTAAATCAAGCACAACAGCAGCCTGATTATATTCTTTTATCATATTAATTCTTCCTATGATTGTATCCCTGTCACTTCTTCTACCCATTGAGCGTCTTAAATCTGTATTAAAACTTTGCACTCCTAAAGAAAATCTATTTACTCCCCCTTGAAGATATGCTTCAACTTTATCTCTTGTCATATTAGAAATTCTACCTTCCATAGTGATTTCACAGTCATTTGCAAGAGGAAATGTATTACGAATATAAGTTAAAAGCCTTGATATATCTTCCACTTCTAAGGCTGTAGGTGTGCCACCACCAAAATATAAAGCATTAATTGGTTTTGTTTTAAATGCAGTAGTATTTTCCCAAAGTTTTATTTCTTTAATTAAAGTATCAGTATAAATTTTACTCTGTTCTTTTCTATAAGGTTGGTTATAAAATCCACAATACAAACAGTGTGTTTCGCAAAATGGAACATGAAAATATGCAGCTGTTCTATTTTTTCTTTCATTATTTAAAACTTTTTTTAAAACTTCCTGAGTCTGCTCTTTTGGTGCAAAGCTATCCATAAGTCCTGCATGCACTGCCGACTTTTTACTAAAAGCATCAACAATAACATTATCACTTTCATTTACACAATATCTTTCAAAATTATCTTCTGGATTTATATTTTCTATTTTTTTGTGAAAAGTATCCATGCTCACTTCCTTTATATTGATTTTCTTTCTCAATAACATATACATCATTTAATAATTATTTGCAAGAGATTTTTTGATATTTATTATCAATAAATTTTAAATATTATATACTATTTATAATATAACTAATTTATAATTAAAGAATATTTATTATTAATTCAAAAAAATACTATATAAAATTTTTTAATTTTTTAGTCTAAACTAAAATATGAAATTAAAAAGAATCTGCTTCACCCCCATTTTTTTTAGTTATCATTCAAAGATACGCAAATCTATCGTATTTACATAAGAAATCTTCAATAGATACTTGAGTTTCTTTATGTTTATATGTTCTAAATCTAAACATTTCAGTTAAGAGTTTAA
>CASEIN010000034.1 GCA_949287985.1 Mucispirillum schaedleri
TAAAAAAAATATTAAACTATTTTGTTTTTAATTATTCTATTAAAAAGAAGAGGAATATCAAAAAAATACTTTCGATTGAGGATTTTTTACCAAAAGATAAGGACGATTTGATATGGGTATAAAAAATGGGGTACCACCAGTATTTAATATACCATTGCAAAAAAATAAATTATCTTATATAATGTAAGTCCAGTATATACTTAATGGGGGATATATGGAAACATCTTTAATAATTTTAGGTTTATTTATTATTTTTATTCTTATGGTATTATTTAGCAGTGTTAAAATACTTATGGAATATGAAAGAGCTGTTGTTTTAAGACTTGGTAGATTTGCAGGTGTAAGAGGTCCTGGTCTTATATTATTAATACCATTTATTGAAACTATGAAACGAGTTAATACTCAGCTTATGGTTATGGACGTTCCATCTCAAGATATTATTACAAAAGACAATATTTCTGTTAAAGTAAATGCTGTAGTTTATTTTAAAGTTATTTCTCCAGATAAAGCTGTTTTGGTAGTGGAAAATGTTGGTGAAGCAATTAGTTTAATATCACAAACAACTTTGAGAAGTATTGTTGGTCAGTTTGAACTTGATGATTTACTTTCAAGTAGAGAGAAAATTAATAAAGAAATACAATCTATAATTGATACTCAAACTGATTCTTGGGGTGTTAAAATTTCATCAGTAGAATTAAAACATATTGATTTACCTGTTGAAATGCAAAAAGCAATGAGCCGTCAGGCAGAATCAGAAAGGGAAAGACGTGCAAAAGTAATATTAGCAGAAGGTGAATACCAGGCAGCAGAAAAATTAGCAGAAGCTTCTCGTATTATTGGAGAAAATCCAGTAACACTGCAGCTTCGTTATTTACAAACATTATCAGAAATAACATCAAAAGATAATAATAAATCTACAATAATTCCTATACCAATAGATTTAATAAAATCAGTTTTAGGAAAATAATATACAGCCCTTTTGTATAAACAAAAGGGCATTTTTATAGGGTGAATTATGAGTAATATATTAGTGGGTGTAACAGGTGGCATAGCCTGCTATAAAACTGCTTATCTTGTGAGAGAATTTATTAGAGCAGGGCATAATGTTAAAGTAATGATGACAAAAAAAGCTGAACAGTTTGTTGGGCATACTACATTTGAAGCTCTCTCTTTATATAAAGTTTTAAGAGAAGATAATACGCCAACCCCTATTAGCCATATAGATTATGCTTCATGGGCAGATATATGTATTATTGCACCAGCTACTGCAAATATAATAGGGAAGATAAATGCAGGAATAGCAGATAATGAGCTTTTATCTACAGTTTTGGCTCTTACATGTCCATTAGTGCTTGCACCTGCCATGAATACTAATATGTTTCATAATATTACAGTTAAGGAAAATATTAAGTCATTAAAAGCAAAGGGTATTCATATAATTGATACTGAAAGCGGGCTTCTTGCATGCCAGACAACAGGGGAAGGTAAAATGGCAGAACCTGATGTTATTGCAAAAAAAGTGCTTAATATATTAAATAAAGAAGATATTGAAACACTGCATATAGAAAATGATTTATTAAAAGATTTAAATATTTTAATTACAGCAGGTCCTACAAAAGAATATATAGACCCAGTGCGATATATTACTAATAAATCCAGTGGAAAAATGGGTTATGCACTAGCTGAAGAAGCTTATAAAATGGGAGCAAATGTTACTTTAATTTCTGGTGAAGTAAATATTAATTCAAGTATACCAAATATTAATTTTGTAGCTAGTGCAGAAGATATGTATAATGCATTTTTAAACCATTTTAATAAAGCAGATATAATAATTATGGCTGCTGCAGTTGCCGATTATACGCCTGATTTTCAACATAATAGTAAAATAAAGAAAAAAGATGCAGAAATGGAACTTAAACTTGTTAAAACTAAAGATATTTTAGAGTATGCAGGGCATAATAAAACTAATAACCAAATATTAGTTGGGTTTGCAGCAGAAACAGATAATATGGAAGAATATGCAAAAAGTAAATTAGTGAAAAAAAATGCAGATATAATTGCAGCAAATGATGTTTCAAGAAAAGATATTGGGTTTGATAGTGATAATAATGAAATAACACTATTCTTTAAAAATGGTGATAAAAGAAATACTGGTAAACAAAGTAAAAGTGATATTGCAAAAATTATTTTAACTGAAAGTGCTATTTTATTGAGCCTGTGAAAAAAAGTCTGTAAATAGTGGCAACTTAAGTTTTCTATGATATACTAAAAAAATATGAAAGGAGCTTAAGTATGGCACGAAGAAAGAAACCAGTACACAAAGTAGTAATGACGGAGGGGAAGCGTCAAATA
>CASEIN010000035.1 GCA_949287985.1 Mucispirillum schaedleri
ATAAAAAAAATATTAAACTATATTGTTGTTAATTATTCTATTAAAAAGAAGAAGAATATCAAAAAAATACTTTCGATTGAGGATTTTTTACCAAAAGATAAGGACGATTTGATATGGGTATAAAAAATGGGGTACCACCAGATAATAATATAACTTGATTTATTTTTCATGTTACATTACTATCTAGGTGGTTTTAATACTAAATTGTAATGATTATTATTGTCAAGAAGAAAAGGGTTTATGTTGTATTTTTCTTGATAATATAATATATTATAGTATAAGAAGAAATAGTGCAGGTATAAATATGCGTAATAAATTATTTACTTTATTTTTAATAGTTACTGTTTTAGCAGGCTGTTCTAAAACTGGCGATGAATATTTAAGTGATGCAAAAAAAGCTTATGATAAAAAAGATTATAATAATGCAGTAATGTTATATGAAAAAGCATGTAATAAAGAAAACTACTCTGCTTGTAAAACACTGGCAGATATTTATGCAAAAGGCGAAGTTGTAAAAAAGGATAACAGCACATCACAAAAACTTTATGGAAAAGCTCTTGAGTATGCTAAAATTTCATGTGAAAATAAAGATAAAAAAGCATGTAAATTATCTGCAGCACTTTATGAAACAGGGCTTGGAGTTGAAAAAAATCTTGATATATCTGATGAATATAATATAAAAGCCTGTCAATTAGGAGAAGCTTACAGCTGCTATTATATAGCTCGCTTAAAAGCAGATAGTATGGAATTTTTCTTAACATATATGGATAAAGCATGCAGCCTTGAATTAGCTGACGGCTGCCTTGCAGCAGGAAATGTATACCTTACTGGTTTTAATGAAAATATGGCAGTAGTTCCAAAAAATATTGATACAGGACTTGATTATATTAATAAGGCTTGTGTTATTAACAACCAGTATTGTGCTAATTTAGCAGATATTTATATTAGTGGTGAAGATGTATTCCAAAACTATAATCAGGCAGTAAAATACTATGAAACTGCAATAAGCTATTATAAAAACTTATGTGGAACATATGATGAAAATAATAATGCCTGCAGGAATATTGATATTATAAAGGCTAAATTTTCAGTTAATTAATAATTAAAACCTATCATTCTTACTTCAGGCTCTAAAGTTATACCTGTTTGTTTATGGACTTCATTTATAACATGCTGGATAAGGTTATAAATATCACTGCTTGTAGCATTGTTTTCATTTAGTATGAAATTAGCATGTTTTGTGCTAACCATTGCACCACCAATGCTGTATCCTTTTAAGCCGCATTTTTCTATTAATGTGCCTGCATAATTTCCTTCAGGCCTTTTAAATACAGAACCGCATGATGGTTTATGAAGAGGCTGTTTTTCTTTTCTTCTATCAAGTATTTCTTTGCGTGTATTTAAAAGAGTTTCTACATCTGCCATTTTATACAAAAATTCGGCAGAAAGAACTATTTTTCCATTTAATGCAGGGCTTTTTCTATAAGCAAAACCTATTTCTTCATTTTTTATAGTTATTACACTTCCATCGCTATCCATATATGTAACATTTAATAATGTATCTTTTATTTCCTGATTAAAAGCACCTGCATTCATTTTACATGCTCCACCAGTGCTGCCCGGTATTCCTGCCATTGCTTCCATGCCACCTAAACCGTGATTGCACGCATACAGCACTAAATCAGCCAAAACTATACCTGCCCCGCATTTTACATGACCGTTACCTTTATTTATAATATACTGGTTTAAATTTTTAGTGCATATAATAAGGCCATTATAGCCATCATCACTAATTAAAAGATTAGAGCCGCCGCCTATTACTTCATATTTTAGCTTATTATCACTGGCAAATTTTAAAGCACAAGCTACATCTTGACTACTTTTGCAGTCTGCAAAATATAATGCTTTGCCACCTGTTTTATAACTTGTATAATCTTTCAAATAAATATTGTTTTCTATTACCATACTATTTACTAACAGCAGCCCCTAAAAGTATATTTTTACAGCTGCACTGCTCCCTTTCATTAGTTTTTATGTATTCTTCTATAATTTTAGTGATTTTTGTGGTATTTTTCTTTGCTTCTTCCACTACTTCATCACTTGTAAGTTTTCTATTTTCTTCAACACCACTTGCAGCATTTGTAATAAGTGATATATTTGCATAGCATATGCCTAATTCCTTTGCTAAAGTAACTTCAGGAAAAAGCGTCATACCTACCATATCAGCACCCCATATTCTATACATCTTAATTTCTGCAGGTGTTTCAAATCGTGGTCCATCAGTGCATATGTATGTGCCACCGTTAATTAAATCTATACCCATATTTTTTGCACTATTTAATAATTTATGCCGAACTGATAAACAAAATGGACTACTCATATCAATATGAACAACTTTGCCCTTTTCATTATAAAAAGTTACTGAACCTCTATTTGTGTTATCAATAGCATCATCAGTTAATACTAAATCACCATTTCTATAACTTAAATTTATGCCACCTACTGAAGAAAAAGAAAGTATTTCACTTACTTCTAACATATAAAACCCATAAATATTTGCCTTATAATTTACATTGTGAGGTGCATATTCATGGTTTTTTCCATGCCTGTTTAATGCATATATTATAAATAAATCATTTTCATAAACCCTGTATTCATCAGAAGGGCTGCCATAAGGTGTTTCATTTTGTATTTTATCTATAAATTTTAAGCCTGCAATATTTTCTAACCCAGTGCCACCAATAATTCCTATTTTTTTCTTCATTTTACACTTCCTTTAAAATGGGGCAGATTCCAGTCTTTATATATGGCTATAATTCTTATTAATGTTACGAATACTGATGTAATTAAAATATTTATATTCATGCCAATATTTGCTCTATGTAGAACTATAAATAAGATACCCCCAGCAATTGAGGCTGATGCATAAACTTCTTTCTTTAAAACAAAAGGCACTTCGCCAGCCAGCATATCACGTATCATACCACCTGCTGTGGCTGTCATTACACCAAAAAAGATAATACCATACCACTCCACATTACATTCTACTGCAACATTAGCACCAATACTTGTAAATACACCAAGCCCAACAGCATCTGCTATATTTAATGCTTTCATAGGCATTTCTTTTACTACTTTTGAGTTTAGAAAAAATACAATTAAAGTTGCTGCTGCAATAACTATCATATAATTTATATCAGTAAGAACAAAAGGGGGAGTTCGTGAAAGCAGAACATCACGCATTGTGCCACCACCAACACCAACAGATACTGCTAAAATAAACATACCATATATATCCATATCCTTTTTTATGCCAAGTATAGCACCAGATACGGCAAAAGCAAATGTTCCAAATAAATCAAAAAAATATAATATTGTCATACTTTTCCTTATTTATTATAGTTTTTGCATTGTAATATGTTTTGTGCATTCTGAAGCTATAAAATCATCATGGGTTACAATAATAACACATACACCATTTTCAGACTGCTTTTTTAATATTTCTATTACAGCTTTACTGTTTGCTTTATCTAAATTACCTGTTGGTTCATCTGCCAAAATAATATCTGGCTTCATAGCTAAAGCCCTTGCAACAGCAATACGCTGCTGCTCCCCACCTGAAAGCTCATTTGGATAGTGGTTTTTTCTATCTGAAAGCCCAACACTCTCTATTAATTCACATGCTCTTTTTTCTGATTCAGATTTGCTAATATTATGTATAAGCATTGGCATCATAATATTTTCTAAAGCATTAAAATCATCTAATAAATAATGAAACTGGAAAATAAAACCCATATTTTTTCCACGATATGAATTTAACTCGCTGTCTTTTTTGCTGTATAAATCTTTACCATCAAATAATATATTACCTTCTGTAGGCTTATCAAGACCACCTATAATATTTAAAAGAGTAGATTTACCAGCACCAGATGGACCAGTAAGAGATATTAAATCCCCTTTTTCTGCCTCATATGAAAAATTATCTATTACTAAAAGGGAACTGTCTTTCATATAATATCTTTTAGATATATTTTTTATTTCTAAAAAAGCCATCTATTCCCCCTTAATCCTGTCTTATACTTTCAACAATATTTAATTTTGCACTTTGATTTGATGGGTATAAACTTGCAAAAAAAGTAATAATAACAGCACAAAGCGATACAATTAAATAAACTGAATAATCAATATTAATAGGCAGCCTGTCCATAAAATAAATATCTTCTGGCAATGTTATTATTTTATATTTTGTAAGAAGCAGGGATATTAAAAATGCTATAATATTACCAAGCATTGTTCCAACTATCCCTACAAGCATACCCTGCCTTATGAAAATACTTCTAATAAATGAAGGGCTTGCACCGTATGCTCTTAATATTGCAATATCTTTTTGTTTATCTTTTACAGTAATTGCTATCATTGATACAATGCTAAATGATGCTACAATAATAATTAATGTAAGCACAATAAACATAGCATATTTTTCAAGCTCTAAAGCAGAAAACAGGCTTTTATTCATAGAAAGCCAGTCCCTTGTCCAGTATTTATTGGCTATTTGTTTATCTATAGTTCTTGTCATAGCTACAGAATCATAACCACTTTGTAAGGCTACCTGAACCCCTGTAACACCATTATTTTTAAAACCCATAAATTCCTGTGCTGCTTCTAAATTCATATATGCAAGTGTAGTATTATATTCATATACTCCAGTATCAAATATGCCCTTAACAATAAACTTACGCATTTTAGGGTTAACACCAAAAGGACCTCTTGTAGGCTGCGGACTGATAAGCGTTATTACATCACCAACTGCAGCAGACATGGCAAAAGCCAATTCTTTACCAAGTAGTATACCGTATGGTTCGCCCTCTATTTTTTCCTTTAGTTGATCATATGAACCAAAGATGATAAATGATGCAATTTTAGAAACTTGTTTTTCTCTATCAACATCAATACCTTTTATAATAATCCCCGATACACCATCATCTCTCATGGTAACTGCCTGAGCATTTACAAAGGGAGATGCTGCCTTTACACCTTTTACTTTTAATACGTCTTTTATTAATTCTTCATATTTTAAAACTGTTACACCACTATAATCAGTAATAACAATATCAGAATTTGTTCCCATCATTTTTTCTTTTAAATTGTTAGTAAAGCCTGTCATTACACTAACAACAAGAATCAATGTGGCAGTGCCAAGCATTAAGCCTATTATAGAAGTTATTGATAAAAACGAAAGAATGCTGTTACGTTTACGGCTTCTAATATAACGCATTGCAATAAGATTATCTATTTTCAAATAAATACCCTGCATATTTGTATTATCTATATTTTTTGAACAGCTTATATAGATTTGATTTTTTTATTTAAATATAAAATACCACCTATCTTATTAAAAGATAAATGGTATTATAATAATATAATATTTATTTTACCCAGTAGTTAGGTGCTTCTTTTGTTATCTGCACATCATGAACATGAGATTCTGAAAGCCCTGCACTAGTGATACGAACAAAACGAGCGTTATTTCTAAGCTCATCAATAGTTTTACAGCCTGCATAACCCATACCAGAACGAAGGCCGCCAATTAATTGATAGATAGTTTGGTTTAATTCACCTTTAAAATGAACCCTGCCCTCAATACCTTCTGGCACAAATTTTACATCATTAACAGTGCCTTCTTGGAAATATCTATCTTTTGAGCCTTCTTTCATAGCACCAACAGAACCCATACCACGATAAACTTTATAGCTTCTGCCTTGGTAAAGCTCTATTTCACCGGGAGCTTCTAATGTTCCTGCAAGCAGTGAGCCAAGCATAACAGAATTTGCACCTGCTGCTAATGCTTTAACTATATCACCAGAATATTTAATACCACCATCTGCAATTATAGGAATATCTGCTTCGCGGGCAGCAGAAGCACAATCTAAAATAGCAGTAATCTGCGGCACACCAACACCTGCTACAATTCTTGTAGTGCATATGGAGCCAGGTCCAATACCTACTTTTACACAGTCTGCCCCTGCTTTTGCAAGTGCAAGAACTGCCTCACTTGTAGCCACATTACCTGCAACCACCTGTAAATCAGGAAACTTACGTTTGATTTGGTTTACAGTATCTAATACTTTTTGAGAATGGCCGTGAGCTGTATCTACTGTAATAACATCAACATTTTTGCTAACAAGTTCTTCAACTCTTTCTATGGTATCAGCAGCTGTTCCCACAGCAGCACCAGCTAAAAGCCTGCCTATTTTATCTTTAGAAGCCAGTGGATATTTAATACGTTTATTAATATCTTTGATAGTTATCAGCCCTTTTAAACAATACTCATCATCTACTACTAAAAGTTTTTCAATTCTATGCTCATGCAGGTGTTTTATAGCTTCTTCAAAAGAAGTGCCTACAGGAACAGTAACTAAATTTTGGCTTGTCATATATTCTGATACTTTAGAAGTAGTATCTCTTACAAACCTTAAATCTCTGTTTGTTAAAATACCTTTTAATTTACCGTTTTTTACAACAGGTATACCAGATATTTTATATTTTGTCATAAGTTCCCAAGCGTCCCCAATAGTTTGGTCCGGGTCAATTGTAATAGGGTCTACAATCATACCACTTTCAGAACGTTTTACTTTATCCACTTCATCAGCCTGTCTTTGAATAGACATGTTTTTATGAATAAAGCCAAGCCCACCGACCTGAGCCATTGCAATAGCAAGCCTTGCTTCTGTAACGGTATCCATAGCAGCAGAAACAACAGGAATATTTAATGTGATTGTTTTAGTTAATTTTGTAGCAGTAACCACATCGCTTGGTAAAATGTTTGAGTATGACGGACTAATAAGAACATCATCAAAAGTAAGAGCCTCACCTACGAATTTACTTTCGTAGTATTGAGTAAATTTATCCACAAAGTCCTCCTAAAAATATATAGTAAAGTAACTGTAATACTTATATTATAGATAGTAGAATTATTTTATCTAAATATTAAATATCACATAACTTTATCATAAATGTATATTACTTTTCAAGATTTAAAAAATGATTTTCATCAATTTTATATCTATTTTTTATTTTGCTTTCACATATAAAAGGTGTGCTGCGTTTAAAACTGTTTCTTACAACCCTTTTTATAACTGCATCTACATCTGCTTTATTATATTTTTCATATAACTGATTAATATTTAATTTATTTTGCTCTATATCATAAAATAAATTATCTAAAAACTCATATGTAAAACCGATTTCCTGTTCATCTGTTTGACCTGCCCATAAATCAGCTGTAGGGGCTTTACTTATAATACTTTCAGGTATCCCTGCAACACGGCTTACTTCATAAACTTCTTTTTTATAAAGTTCACCAATTATATTTATACTGCTTGCAGTATCTCCATACCATGTGCCATAGCCTAAAAGCAGCTCTGTTCTGTTTGTGGTGCCTGTAACTATACCACTAAATTCTGCTGCCTTATCAAAAAGACATATCATTCTACAGCGAGCCATAATATTACCTTTTCTAAGTGGTGTAATATTATTTTGACCATTAATAAAGGCATCTGCCATATTTGTAATATCTATAACTTCAAGTTTAATATTTAATTTTTCTGCCAGTTTTAAAGCATCATTATATGAATGTTCTGATGATGTTTTATAGGGCATATAATAACCTAAAACATTATCATTACCTATGGCATTAACAGCACAGGCACAGGCACAGGCAGAATCTATTCCACCAGATATACCAATAACTGCTTTTTTTGCATATGTTTTTGAAAAAGCATTTTTAAAACTATTACTTAAGTTATTATAAATTTCTGTATAATCCATTTATAAATACCTGCAATTATATTTGGCGTATATATTCGCCACTTTTACCACCAGATTTTTTCATAAGCATTATATCACTTATTACCATATCTTTATCAACTGCTTTACACATATCATAAATAGTAAGTGCTGCAACAGATACACCTGTTAATGCTTCCATTTCCACACCTGTTTTATCATCAAGTGATACTATTACTTCTATATAAACTTCGCCTTTTTCCAAGCTGTAATCAAACTCTACATTAACAGAAGATATGGCAAGAGGGTGGCATAATGGTATTAAATGAGGTGTCTGTTTCACTGCCATAATAGCTGCAATTCTTGATACTTCAAAAACATTACCTTTTTTTATACTCATATCTACAATTTGCTGTAATGTTTCTTTTTTCATAGTAACTTTGCCACTGGCAACGGCCTGCCTTTTTGTAGGTGCTTTGCCACTAACATCAACCATTCGGCTTGCACCCTTGCTGTCAAAATGAGTAAATTCCATAGAACACCATATATTTATTTTGGATATGTTTTAAATAGTTCTGTTACAGGTATATTAGATTCTGCTAAACTTAAAAGTGATAAATTCTTACTGCGAACTTCTTCCATATTTACATTAGCAGAGTTCAACTTAATAACTGCATATTCATTATTATAATTTAAAATATTCCCCTTATTATCATAAGTAGGGGTTTTTATTACTATTCTAAACTGGTCTGCACTAGTTAATACAAGCCTTCCCAGTATTAAGTCAATAAACTGCTGCATATAATTATATAAATCATTATTATTATATGATGGTATAGGCTGTCCCTTACTGTTAGCACATGCATAATAGAACATAAGCGTAACAACATTTCTCTCATTTTTAGCTTCAACTAACTGTAATAATGGGCGTATTTGATTTTTTTTAACGTAATTAGAGCTTTTTAAAGTATCATCAAACTTTGTTATTAAATCATCAAGTTCAAAAGATAATGTTTTATTCATTTGGTTTTTAGAAACAGTTTCGTCCATAAAAAGTTTTGTAGTTCTTACATATTTTTTTTGGATATATGCTTCATGGTTATTATACATTATAACCTTATACCAGTCGCCAACTTCACCAATCAATATAACTTTTTCAGCCCCAGTAGAATTTCTTACTATAGTTCCTGTTAAAGATGGCTTATTTCTAAAGGGGATTTTACTATATGGAATATGCCCAACACCTTCTACAACTTCCACAATAACTTTTTCTTCAGATATACCAATACTAGGCATAGCAGCCCCTGCTTCATCTGGGTTTTCTGCTTCATCCATCCCCGCAAAATCACTGTGTTTTGGGGCAACAATATCTTCTGCACTTTGTGCCATTGAATTTTCTACAGCAAAAAATAAAGTTAATAATAAAAATAATATTCTATACATTAAACCTAAAATACATTATATCGCCGTCTTGAACAATATAATCTTTCCCCTCTAATCTTAACCTGCCATTTTCTTTTGCAACGGTTAATGATTTATATTTTTCAAAATCTTCATAAGAGCATACTTCTGCCCTAATAAACCCACGCTCAATATCAGAGTGGATTTTTCCTGCTGCTTGTGGTGCTGTAGAGCCTTTTTCCACAGTCCATGCACGTACTTCTTTTTCGCCTGCTGTAAAAAATGTAATCAAACCAAGCAGGTCATACCCACTTTTAATTAAGCTGTCAAGCCCGCTTTTCTCCATTCCTAAAGAAAGCAGGTATTCTTTTGCTTCTTCTTCTGATAAGTCCTGCAGCTCACATTCAGTTTTACCACAAATTTTTACAACTTCAGCACCTTCTGCTGCTGCTATTTCACGAACTTTTTTTACATGAGCATTATCTTCAGCTAAAGTATCTTCATCAACATTAGCAACATAAAGCATTGGCTTTATAGTAATAAAATTATATTCTTTTATTTCATCAATATATTCAGGATTTTCTTTTAAAACAGTGCGTAACGGTTTACCTTCATCTGCACATTTTAAAAACTCTTCTAAAACTTCTACTTTTTTCTTTAAAGCTTTATCGCCACTTTTAGCAGCCTTTTGGTTTTTTGCTATGGCTTTTTCTAAAATTTCCATATCTGCAAGTAAAAGCTCAGTATTAATAACTTCTATATCATTTGCAGGGTTTACCTGATTATCCACATGGACTATTTCATCATTTTCAAAACATCTTACAACGTGTGCAATAGCATCAGTCTGGCGGATATGAGTTAAAAACTGGTTACCTCTGCCTTCGCCTTTACTTGCACCCTTTACAAGCCCTGCAATATCTACAAACTCAACAGTTGTCGGAACGATTGATTTTGGTTTAATATGCTCTGTAATAAAAACCATTCTTTCATCAGGCACAGGAACTATGCCTCTATTTGGGTCAATTGTGCAAAAAGGATAGTTTGCACTTTCAGCATTCTGTGCTTTTGATAAAGCATTAAAAATAGTGGATTTACCAACGTTTGGAAGCCCCACAATACCACAACTAAAGCCCATTTATCACCTTTATTGATTATTAAATTAGTTATGTTATATAGAATTTTATTATTTTTTTCAATAGATAAATTATGATATTTTATGATTATTACAAGATTATAAATATACCTGCTGTAATATAAGGTTACAGCAGGTATTTATACTTTTGATATTATTTTATACTTAAAAGATATTTTACAAAATCATAGTCTGTGTGGTTAGCAAAAAGGCTGGTATCTGTATCCAGTTTTAAAATCTCTGCCATATCATCATCAGATAATTCAAAATCAAATACATTAATATTTTCCACCATTCTATCTTTATTCACTGTTTTAGGAATAACTACAATATTTTGCTCCAATAAATATCTTAATGCAACTTGTGCTGATGTCTTATTATATTTCTTGCCAATATTTAAAAGAGTTTTATTTGTAAATAAATTATTTTTCCCTTCTGCAAAAGGTCCCCAAGACATAAGCTGGCATTTATTTTCCTTTAATATTTTATGTAATTTTTGCTGCTGCAAAAATACATGAGTTTCCATTTGATTAACCATAGGAATATGTTTTACAAAGTTTGCAATATCAATAAACCTGTCAGCATAAAAATTGCTTACGCCAATTGATTTTATAATACCTTTTTCATAATATTCTTCTAATAACCTGTATGTGCCGTAATAATCGCCAAAAGGTTGATGAATAAGCACTAAATCAATATAATCAGTTTTAAGTTTATCAAGTGATATACTTATAGACTCTTTTGCTTTTTCATAACCTGCATTTGATATCCACACTTTTGTAACAAGAAAAAAATCTTTCCTTGAAATACCAGAATTTGCAACTGCTCTGCCAACACCTTCTTCATTTTTATAAGCCTGAGCCGTATCAATAAGCCTGTAACCTACTTCAATAGCATCAGATACACATCTTTCACATTCATCTGGATTAACTTGAAATACACCATATCCAAGTAACGGCATTTCAAGAGAGTTTGAAAGTTTTACTGAAATCATATTATCTCCTTTAAATTAAATTATATACACTTTTTGCTGCTACACTTCCTGGAGCATAACGCTCACCAACAAGCTTAATACCTGCAAGTTTTTTATTTATTTCATCCATTTCATTTTTCGTCCATGATATATTTACTGCCTTTATATTTTCATATAAATGAGATATATTTGTAGTTTCTGGAATAGGCACAATATATGGTTTTTGAGCAAGTATCCAGGCTAAAGCCACTTGAGCAGGAGTTGCCCCGCTTTTTTCATGCCCTATTTCCTTTAAGAAATCAATAATCACACGGTTTTTTGCCATAGCATCCCTGCTCATACGTGGAAAAGATGCTCTCATATCAAGTTTTGGGTCAAAAATAGTGTTTCCATCCATATGACCTGCTAAATATCCCCTGTCAAGTGGGCTGTATGCCACAAGCCCAATGCCCAGTTCTTCTATTACTTTAAATGTTTTTTCTTCATGGCGTCTAAAGCTCATGGCGTACTGGTTTTCTAAAGCTGTTATAGGAAATTCCTGAGGCGAACCCCATTTATTGGACAAATAAATGGGGTGTTTTTATGTCACGTAGAACAAAGTATTCTTATGAATTACGCAAAGAGATATTGCATCAATATTTAGAAGAACAAAGAAGTATTACATCATTATCAAAAGAATA
>CASEIN010000036.1 GCA_949287985.1 Mucispirillum schaedleri
GGCTGCCTGAATAGAATATAGAAATGTGAAAAATAAATTCCTGCTCTTGACTGAATAACTTTATTCTGGTATTCATAGAGCAGGATATGTAAAAATATAATCATAGAAAACTGAATTTACAGACTTTTTTTCACAGGCTCGGGCATGGTCTAGGCATTCATAATATTCTGCTTTTCTACTGTTCTCTATTGTAATAGCTTCATAGCCATTTTTTAAAAACTCTAAATTCATTAAAAGCCTGCATAATCTGCCGTTGCCGTCTATAAATGGGTGGATACCAACCACATCAATATGAACTTTTGCTGCTTTTAACACTGGGTGCAGATTATTTTCATTTTTATACCATTTAATAAATTTTTCCATTTCTTCTTGTATAAAAATATAATCTATTGGTTTATGATTAGCACCACTTATTATTACATTTTCTTTTCTATACACACCTGCATTTTCATTATCAATATTTTTTAGAATTAAATTATGTATTGATTTTATAATATACTCACTTAATTCCTGCTTTTCTCTTACTATATTTTCCACATACAATATTGCTTCATTATGGTTTATTACTTCAAAATGTTCTCTTAAACTTTTGCCACCTATGGTTATACCTTCTAATACAACCTTAGTTTCTTTTAATGTTAAGGTATTACCCTCTATGGCATTTGAGTTATATATATAATTTAACTTAAAATCTTCCTGCTGATTTTTAATATTTTTAACACCATTCTTATTAATATTTTCTTTTAATATATCTATTTCTTTTAATATCTTTTCCACTTGCATACTCTTTTTATGGTTTTATTTCTATTTTTGTGCCAATATCTATTATATTATATAATTCTGCCATATCTTCGTTATTTACTGCAATACAGCCTTGTGTCCAGTCCCCATATATATTAAAAAGTGGTTTTGCTAAACTAAATCCGTTTGGAAGCCCGTGTATTTTTATATCTCCACCTGCACTTTTTCCCTGACTTGCTGCATATTCTTTATCTTTTTCATTAGGGTAGCTTATACCTAAGTTTAAAAAATATTTGCTTTTTGGGTTTTTGCCATCAATATAATATATCCCTTCTGGGGTTTTACTGTCCCCTTCAAACTGTTTATGCCCTACAGGGTTTTTGCCTAAAGATATTTTATAACTTTTAACAAGTGTGCCATTATCATAGATTGATAATGTGCGTTTTGCTTTTTCTACCACTATTAAATCTATTTTTGTATTTTCTATCATATTATCAGCAAGCTCCCTTTTAAGTTTTCTTTCGCTTATATAAGATATAATATAAAATACTGCAAAAATTATAATTATTAATATAATAGCAAAAATAATTTTTTTCATATTATACTCCAAAAGCATTTTCTATATGGGTGATTTCTTCATTATCAATACTTATAACATCAAACCGTACAGGCAGTTTTATATTTTTTTCACTTATATAATGTTCTGTAGTTTTTATAATATTTTGTTGTTTTGAATATCCTACTGCTTCAAAACCTTTTCCAAAACTTGCATTTTTCCTATACTTTACTTCAACTATCACTAATGTTTTATTATGCTCTGCTATAATATCAATTTCACCATATAAGCATCTGTAATTTTTTTCTATTATTTTATATTTTTTCCCTTTTAAAAATTTTTCTGCCTTTTCTTCACCAGCCTTGCCAGTTTTTGATTTTTCCACACATCACCTATATAAAATTTTTACAAAAACTTTTCCTATGCACTTCTGTTATACCACACTCTTTTATAGCATCTATATGCTCTTTTGTGCCATAGCCTGCATTTTTTTCCCATTTATAAAATGGGTATATTTTTGCAAGCCTTTCCATCAACCTATCTCTATAAACTTTAGCAATAATGGAAGCTGCTGAAACCTGTATATAATTATCATCTGCTTTGTAGGGGTGGATATATTCTTTATCTATATGGTTTAATGCAACTGCATCTACAATTAATTTATCATAAGAGCAATTTAGGCGTGATAGGCTTAAGTGCATAGCCTGTTTTACTGCATTTAATATGTTTATTTTATCTATTATAATAGGGCATACAACGCCTATACCATAAGATACTGAATTTTCAAGTATATAAGGGAACAGATTTTCACGCATTTTTTTTGAAAGTTTTTTTGAATCTTTTATTCTTTCATCAAAAAAATCTTCCTTTAAAATAATGGCACAAGTAACCACAGGGCCTGCCAGGCAGCCCCTGCCTACTTCATCAATCCCTGCTATGAACATTGTTTTTTAGCCAAAATACCACGCTCAAACCAGTCTATTACTTTATCAAGCCCTTCTTCTGTTTTACATGATATTATAAATTCTTCTAATGTGCTTTTTATGTTTTTTGCATTTTCTACTGCTTTATTTATATCAAAATCTACATAAGGGGCAAGGTCTACTTTATTAATAATAAAAATATCTCCAGCAAAAAACATTGTAGGGTATTTTAATGGTTTATCGTCCCCTTCTGTAACAGAAAGTAGTATAATATTTGCGTCTTGTCCTAAATCATACTCTGATGGACATACTAAATTACCCACATTTTCTATAATTAATAAATCAAGATTATCACCATCAACAAGTGGCAGTTTTTTTTCTATTTCAGCAGCTTCTAAATGGCATGCTCCACCAGTTTGAATCTGAACAGCTTTTACACCAACTTTTTCTATACGCTCTTTATCGTTTTCTGTTTGTAAATCGCCCTCTATCACTGCAACATTATATTTGCTGGATAATGCACCTAATATTTTTTCTAAAAGGCTTGTTTTACCACTGCCAGGAGAAGACATTATATTAACTGTAAAAGTGCCGTTCTTTTTAAACCTGTTACGCAGTTCTGCTGCATCCATATCGTTTTTAGATAATACTTTTTGGTTTATTTCTATTTTTTCCATTATTTTCTCCAATTATTCTATATCAATATATGCAATTTCTAATTCGTTGCCTGTTAGTATGGTTACTCTGCCTGATGAGCATTTTGGGCACAGCACAAAATAACCTTCCATTTCTGATTCATAACCACATTCTTCACATTTTCCAGTAAGTGGCACATCAATATATTCAAATGTAGCATTAGCTGCCATAGTTTCTTCTTTTAGTGCATCAAAAGCAAACCGTAAAGATGCTTCATCAATAGCATTCATTTTGCCTACTTTAACTGCTACATTATTGATTTTTTTTGCATCTTTATCTTTTGCTGCCTTTATAGCTATTTCTAATATACTTTGTGCAATACCTGTTTCATGCATAATTTCACCTTATACTAGGTATAATAATTATTTAATGTAAAAATAACAAGTGGAAAATAAAGTAATCTCTTTACTATTGCCATTCTTCCGGTCTTTTTATTATTTTTTCGTTTTCAATACAAATTTTTTCGTCCATTAAAGATGTTTCTATATGATGTTTTTTTATACCCATTGCATTTTCATTTCCCACTATTTTTTTTAATGCATTAGTATGTTGTTTATATGGAAATATAATTTTTATTGTTTTACTAAGTAAATTATTGCTTGTATTAATATATTTTTTTGCTCGCTCTATAGCTGGTTTTAAATCTGAGTCTCCTGATATTATATAAATTCCATCAAATTCTTTATTCAATGTATAATCTATTATATCTAATGCAATATTTACATCAGTTTCTTTTTCTTCATGCTGTTTTATAACTTCCTTACATATAGGACATTTTCTATCTTTTTCTTTAAAATTACCAAATACTACTTTTACTCCATTATATCTTAATGCTTGTATAAATTTTTTATGTCTATATACTGCCTCTTTACTTCGCCAATGTGCATAAGCAGTATATAACACAACTTCACCTATTTCTTCTGTTTGATTTTTTAAAAATGATTGGCATAATTTTTTATAATTTAGCCACTTATACTTATTTGATAATCTATTTTCTTTTAGACATGTTACTATTGAATGATATAAATTAAATCCGTCAATTAAAAAAACAATTTTTTTTTTATTCATATTTTACCTATAAAAAAACCCTGCCCACTGGGACAGGGAGCCTTTACTACTTTAGTAAAGGGATTAAGTTATGCTTGTAATATATATTATTTTTTTTAATAATTCAATATTTTTATTTAATTATAATCTATTTTCAAAAAAAACATCTAATATATGATGCAAACCCATTTATTATTTTATAAATGGGATTTGCATCAGAAAACATAATGTTATAACTTTTAAATTGTATTATATTTAAAAATCAATAAAGTAATTTTTTTTATTTACTACAATTTGTTTTTAATTTATCCATGTCTACTGTATATGCTAATTTATCAAGATATCCAGCATTATTTACTGCATTAATACATGCTACTGTAATATCATAAGGACTACTTATTCCTGCACATTCTTTAAGTTCTTGTAATTTTGCTGGATCTGTTGTATTGAAAAAATAAAAATAATCTTTTAATACACCATTTAATGTTGTATCTTCTACTATAACATATTTTGTACCATCACTATGTCCATCATAATGTATATTATATTTTTTTTGTTAATTCACCCCAAGTGGCTTTGTTATCATAAAATAATACATCCATATTTAAAGGATATTTTTTTGCTATTTCACTATCAATTTGTGTATTTGTTAATTTATAACCACCACTATAGCTGTCATAAGCACAATTATAAGTATTCAAATCAATTGGGTTGGTATCAGTTCCAATATTCCCTGCTCCAGTGTTTCCTGATGAAGTTGAGCCGTTTTTTGCTCCATCATCTGCACAGCCATAAACGCTTAACATAAGAACTGCAAACAAAGCAGTTAAAATAATTTGTTTCATAAAAATCTCCTTTGGAATAAAATTTTTCCATTATTTTGCCTATTCTATCATGGGGGGGGGAATGTCAAGAATTATTTTTATGATTTTGAAAATATTTTATTTACATACAAAAAAAGACCCTTCTCACAATTAGGAAAGGGCCTTTTTTCAACTACGCATTTTTGTAGCTTTTTTGAAGTTTTCTTTGTAACTTCTGTTGTTTGCGACGAGCTTTTAAAAGTTTTTTACGTCTTACTTCTGTTGGTTTTTCGTAGTAAGCGTGTTTTTTAATCTCACGGATTAAGCCTTCACGTTCGATTTTCTTTTTTAAAAGTTTTAATGCCTGGTCAACATTATCCCCGTCAACTCGGACGATTGCATTAACTGCCACCGTAAACACCTTCTTTCATAGTTTATTTTAGAACAAGCTCTCTAACTTCATCAAAAGTAGATACAAGCTTGAATTCCATTTCATTTCTAACATCTTCTGGAATATCCGTCAAGTCTTTTTCGTTCTCTATTGGGCAGATAACTGTCCGTAAACCTGCACGGTGGGCTGCTAAAACTTTTTCTTTTAAGCCACCAATCTGTAAAACTTTGCCACGAAGTGTTATTTCACCAGTCATAGCTATTTTACAGTTTGCTTTCTTATCTGATACTGCTGAAAGTATAGCCGTTGCCATTGTAATACCAGCTGATGGCCCGTCCTTTGGAACTGCACCTTCTGGCACATGCAAATGTATATCAAAATCTTTAAACTTATATGACGGCACTCCAACTTTACCTGCCACACTTTTTACTACAGAATAAGCAATATTGGCAGATTCTTTCATAACATCACCTAAATGACCTGTTACAATTAATTTGCCAGTGCCTTCAAAAAGTGCAACTTCTATCTGCAGTAAATCTCCACCATACTGAGTCCAGGCAAGCCCTGTAGCTACACCTAACTCCTCATCATCATATACACCACCTATTCTAAATTTTCTAGGCCCTAAATATTCTTTCGTTAATTCATCATCAACTTCTATCTTCTCTATATTTTCATCACTTACTAACCTTTTTACACTTTTTCTCACAAGCGATGCAATATTTCTTTCTAAATTCCTAACACCTGCTTCTTTTGTATAGTAAGTAATAAGCTCCATTATGGCACTATCTGTTATTGTAATTTTATCATCTTGCACATTATGTTCTTTTAACTCTTTTGGTATTAGAAAGCCACGTGCAATATGTAGTTTTTCCTGCTCTGTATAGCCTGAAAGCCTTATTACTTCCATTCTATCTAAAAGTGGTGCAGGGATAGTCTCCAGTGAGTTTGCTGTAGTTATAAAAAATACTTTCGATAAATCCAGCTCTGTTTCTAAATAATGGTCTGTAAAAGTGCTGTTTTGCTCTGGATCTAGTGCTTCAAGTAATGCAGAAGCTGGATCACCTCTGTAATCTGAGCCTATTTTATCTATTTCATCAAGTAAAAATACTGGGTTCATACTGCCTGCCTTTTTCATAGACTGCACTATTTTACCCGGTAATGCACCAATATATGTTCTTCTGTGCCCTCTAATTTCTGCTTCATCTCGCACGCCACCCATACTCATACGTACAAATTTCCTGCCCATAGCATCTGCAATTGAACGTGCAAGAGATGTTTTACCAACACCCGGAGGCCCTACAAAGCATATAATAGAGCCTTTCATGTTTTCAGAATATTTTCTTACTGATAAAAACTCTAATATTCTTTCCTTTGGTTTTTCCAAGCCGTAATGGTCTTTATTAAGCACATCTTCTGCGTGTTTTATATCTATTATATCATCAGTTTTAATATTCCAAGGCAGGCTTATAATCCAGTCAAGATAGTTTCTAACAACTGTAGTTTCTGCACTCATTGGTGGCATAAACCTAAGTTTTTTAAGTTCTTTTTCTGCCTTTTCCTTAACAGCTTCAGGCATAGCAATTTCTTTTATTTTCTGCTCAATCTCTTCAATATCTGCCTTATAGTCATCTTCTTTGCCCATTTCTTTTTGAATGGCTTTCATTTGCTCATTAAGGTAGTATTCCTTTTGAGACTGGCTCATTTTTGCCTTTACTCTGTTTTTTATACGTTCATCGATTTTTAATAACTCTAATTCTGTTTTAATAAGTTCGATTACTTTTTCAGCACGAGCAACAGGATTACCTATTTCTAATACAGACTGAAAATCCTGCGCTTTTACTTTTAAATTAGATGCTATTAAAAACGTCATGCGTGATAAATCTTCTGCCTGCACAATATTTTGAAGCACTTCTTGATTTATGCGTTTTGTTTGAGCCACATAACTTTCAAAATTTTTCACAAGCACAAAACGTGCTGTATCCATTTCTTCCTGCTCAACAATATCATCATTTAGCCATTCTATATCTGCAAAATAACATTCCTCATCAAGCACAAGGTTTGTCATTTTAGCTCGTCTTAACCCTTCAATTAACACTTTAACATTACCATCAGGCAGCTGCATAGTTTGTAAAACCCTTGCAATAATACCAGTTTGGTTTAAATCTTCCATTTGCGGGTTATCTGTAACAGCCTCTTTTTGTAGTGTTAAAAATAATTTTTTATCTGTAGAGTTTGCAATATTTAATGCTTTAACAGAGCGTGGCCTGCCCACAAATATAGGCACTATAATATATGGAAATACTACCACATCTCTTAACGGTATTACCGTAAACTGTTCCTTATGATTCATTATAAACCCTTATATATATTATGCTGTTTCCTTATTATCATTTTTTTCTGCATCTGGCAGTTCATCGTTTCTAACAAGGATAGGTTCAGCACCCTCTGTAATAACTTCTTCATTTATTATACATTCTTTTATGCTGCCTGCTTCTGACGGTATTTTATACATTACATCAAGCATAGCATCTTCTAATATAGACCTAAGCCCCCTTGCACCTGTTTTTCTTTTAATGGCAAGTTTTGCAACAGCATGAAGTGCGCTTTCTGTAAAAGTTAATTTTACTTTATCAAAATTAAGCATAGCTTCATACTGCTTAACAAGTGAGTTGTGTGGCTCTACTAATATTCTCACCAAGGCATCTTCATCAAGTTCATCAAGTGCAGCAGTAATTGGCAGCCTGCCCACAAATTCTGGGATAAGACCATATTTAACAAAATCATCAGGCTCTAATTTTGCTAAAAGCTCCATACGTTTCATGTTTTTAGCATTTGTAGTTTCTTTTTCTTCAACCGCACCAAAACCTAATGTTTTTTTACCAATTCTACGTTTAATGATTTCTTCCATACCATCAAATGCACCACCACAAATAAATAATATATTTGTAGTATTAACTTGGATATATTCCTGCTGTGGATGTTTTCTTCCCCCCTGTGGTGGAATATTTGCCACAGTGCCTTCTACTATTTTTAAAAGTGCCTGTTGAACACCTTCGCCAGATACATCTCTTGTAATAGAAGGGCTGTCGCCTTTTTTAGAAATTTTATCTATCTCATCAATAAATATAATACCACGTTCTGCCATTTCCACATTAAAATCTGCATTTTGTAAAAGCTTTAGCACAACATTTTCCACATCTTCACCAACATAACCAGCCTCTGTTAATGTGGTAGCATCTGCTATGGCAAAAGGCACATTTAAAAGCCTTGCAAGAGTGCGGGCAAGTAATGTTTTACCTGTCCCTGTTGAGCCAATAAGTAATATATTACTTTTTTCAAGCTCTACATCACTTTTTGCAGCATACTGTATACGTTTATAGTGGTTATAAACTGCAACACTTAATATTTTTTTAGCCTCATCTTGACCAATAACATACTCATTTAATTTTTTATGTATTTCTTCTGGTGTAGGCAGTTCTGCCATTTCTTCAACATCTTCTGCTGATTTTTCTAAAATTAATTCCTGACAAAGTGCAACACAATCATTACAAATATAAGTGCCTTCCTGTATACCTGCAATTAACTGTTTTGCTTCATCTCGCCCTTTATTACAAAATGAACAATGAACGTCATCTTCTATTTTAGACATTACATCCTCCGTAATATATATGATACTCTAATATATATCTTACATATTTATATACTCTGATAGTATAGTATATAGAATAAATAATGCAATAAAAGATTATACTTTTTTACACATTATTATATATATTTAGCAAAAAAGCCACCAGTAATAGAAATATTTATCTCTACTATAAGGTGGCTTTATATTTTAAGTTATTTTATTTTATGCTCTTTTTTCAAACACATTATCAATTAAGCCATATTCTTTTGCTTCTTCTGCACTCATAAAATAATCACGTTCAGTATCAGCTGCGATTTTCTCATATGGCTGGCCAGTTTTTTCTGATAATATTTTATTTAAATGTTCTTTTGTTTTAATAATCTCATTAGTTTGTATTAAAATATCTGTTGCCTGGCCTCTAAAACCACCTGATGGCTGGTGTATCATCACTCTTGCATTAGGCACTGCAGAACGTTTACCTTTTGCCCCTGCTGCAAGTAAAAAAGCTCCCATGCTGGCAGCCTGACCAAGACAAATTGTTGCCACATCTGGTTTTATGTAGTTCATAGTATCAAATATTGCCATGCCTGATGTAATTACTCCACCTGGAGAGTTAATATATAAGTATATATCTTTTTCAGGATCATCTGCTTCTAAAAATAAAAGCTGTGCACATATAATATTTGCTACCTGGTCATTAACTTCTGTGCCTAAAAATATTATTCTGTCTTTTAAAAGGCGGGAATAAATGTCATAAGAACGTTCGCCGCCTCTGCCTGTCTGCTCTATTACATATGGAACATAGTAACTCATATTACACCTAACCTACTTTTCTTCGCTTTCTTTTTTCTTTGTAGTTTTTTTAGCAGTAGTTTTTTTAGGTTTTTCCTCTGTTTCTGTTGCAGTTGCTTTTGCTGTTTTAGTTGTAGCTTTAGTAGTAGTTTTTTTAGCTGGTGATTTTTTCTTTTCTTCTTTTTCTTCTTCGCCTTCTTGAGCTTTTGCCTGGTTTTTAGCCTGTTCAGCAAGTTTATGAGCTTCATATTCCTGTTTGCTCATTTTAGAATTTTCAGCTTTATTAACACCTGCTAAATATTTATAAACTTTATCGCCTAAAACTTCGCTTCTTACTACATCCATTTGCATTTGTGCTTCAAGTTCTTTTTTCAAATCTGCCACTGTTTTATCTTGAAGTTCTGCATGGAAAGAAAGATATGAATCAATATCTTCATTTTCTACAACAATATTTTCAAGTTTAGCTACTTCATTAATAACAAGTGCTTGTTTAACCTGCTCTCTTGCCTGGTCAATATATCCTTGAGCCATCATTTCAAAAGAGATGCCCACCTGCTCTGGGTTTAAGCCCATTTGATAGTACTGGTTCATAGCATTATAAGCAAGCCTGTCAGTTTGCTCTTTAACAAATGCATATGGCACATCAAATGGGTTTTCTGCAACAATCTGCTCTAAAATTTGACCAAAAGCCTCTATTTGTGTAGCTCTGTCTGCTTCCTGTTGTATACCTTTTTTAAGTTTTGCTTTTAAATCATCAAGCCCTTTACTGTTTGGGTCAATATCACGGGCAAAATCATCATTTAATTCTGGTTTAACTTTTTCTTTGATTTCATGAACTGTTACAGTAAATACGACATCTTTTCCTGCTAATTCTGCATTGTTATACTCTTTAGGGAAAGTAAGGTTTAAATCTTTTGTTTCACCTTTTTTCATACCGATAACGCCATCTTCAAACCCCGGAATAAACTGGCCACTGCCGATATTTAAAGAAAAACCTTTAGCTGTGCCGCCTTCAAAAGCAACGCCGTCTTTTTTACCTTCAAAATCAATAACTGCAACATCACCTGAAATAACACTGTCCCTGTTTTCAACAGGTTCATATGTCATATCACGTTCTTGAAGTGAAACAAGTGCTTCATCAATATCTTTATCAGTTATTTCTACATCTATTTTTTTGAATGCAAAATCTTTGTATTTGCTTAAGTTTAATGTAGGGAATACATCAACTCTTGCTTTAAAAGTAATAGGTTTATCATCTTCAAATACCACATCAGAAATATGAGCTTGAGATATTGGTATTATATCGTTTGATGTCATAGCATCTTGAACAGCTTCGTTTATTACTTTTTCAATTGCCTGTGATCTTATTTGGTGAGAAAATTGTTTTCTAACCACTTCCCTAGGTGCTTTACCCGTACGAAAGCCGTGGATTTTTGCTTTTGGAAGCAGTGCGTCTAATTCTTTATCTGCTGCCTCTTTAAAAACTTCATATGGTAATTCAACTACCAGCTCTTTTTGAGAATGTTCTGCATCATTGACTTGAACTTTCATAAGGACTCCTTAAATAATATGTATATCTGTAAAATCTATAATCATTTATTACATAACTTCTGAAAAATAACTAGACGGAAAAAAGCGGGTGACGGGACTCGAACCCGCGACCTCAACCTTGGCAAGGTCACGCTCTACCAGCTGAGCTACACCCGCATATAACTTTTGAAATGAGCCAATTGTATGCGGATGAAGGGACTCGAACCCCCACGCCGAAGACACTAGATCCTAAGTCTAGCGCGTCTACCAATTCCGCCACATCCGCAAGTTATTTAATTAAAGGGTGGATGACGGGGCTCGAACCCGCGACAACAGGAGCCACAATCCTGGACTCTACCAACTGAGCTACATCCACCATACTATTCTCATTAGAGTTACGATTTATAATACTTTTTTTAAATATTGTCAAGCAAAAAAAATTTAATTTCTTAAATATACACTTACAACTAAAGTATTTTTATTATACAATTTGAATATACATAATATTTACTTACTCTAGTATATAATTTATTATGCTTTGTTTTCCCAAAATCTTTTATTTAATAATAATATACTATATTTATCTATATTTGGTAACTTTCTTATATCCATTTTAATAATATACTTATATTTTATTCTTCTTTTACTTAATTACTTTTATTTAGAACTTATTGTTTACATAAAAGCTTGTTTTAGTATTGATTTTTTTACTAAATATTTTTATATATCATTATTAGGAGGATAATATGAAAAAATTAATTTTACTTACATTATCTTTATTTATTTTTGGCTGTGGAGATAATAACAACTCATCTTCTTCATCATCATCTACAGCAACAACGCCAGCTTCATCACTTACTGCTACACCATCGTCTTATGATTTTGGTAATGTAAATGTGGGAGAAACTAAAACTGCTACTTTTACTATTAATAGTGATGGATATATAATATCAGCAAATAGTATTTCTACTGATTTTTATGGTCTTGATATTACTAACGCTAAAACTGCAATTAATGAAATGTATCAAAACAAAACTGTAAGCAGCACATTTACTCTTAGTTTTACACCAATGTGTATTGGCAGTTTAAGTGGTGAACTCAGAATTTATACAGACCGTACTGGAAATGCAAACATAGATATACCACTTACTGCTACTATTGCAGAAGATCAGGCTTCTTCTTTACTATATTGCAGTGGCGATAATCCTAAAGTTAGCTATACATCAATACCTGCTAATGTTATCAAACAAGGGGAAATCCAAGGAAATGGAAATAATTACTATATTAATTTTGCAGATTTATCAGGCAATAACCATGTTGTAATTACTTCCACATCAGATACGATTATGGGAACTGGTCTTTCTACTTCATTACAAGGTGATTTTACTGTTCAAGTGACACCATGGACATTAGAAAATAATCAGGTAACTTCAGTAGCTGATATTACATTTAACAGCACAGAATGTTCAGGTCCTGCTTCTGAAAGGTTTTACGTATATGGTATTAATGGAACAGCCGATGCTGTATATCTTTATGTTTTTGGGGAAGGAACAGCAGCAAGTGGACCTGCATGCAGAAATAAATATCAACTTGCAACTCCGTAATTAATGTATAAAAAAATAAATTCATGGCAGCTTAAAACTGTCATGAATTTATTAAATCATTTTTCTTATATTAAATTATCTCTTTTAAAATATAACTTTTTAGTATATATTTCATAAAAATATTTCATTATTTAGGTTAATTTATGAAAAAAGAATTAATGTATAATTTTATTAATAAATGGTATGGGCAGGTTTTGCTTTCTCTTTTATCTGCTTTGCTTTTAATATTATCTACTGCAGGTTTTGGGCTTTCTTTTACTGTTTTCTTTGCTTTTATACCATTATTCTTTGCATTAAAAGCAAATAACAAACATTCTGTGCTTTTGGGAATTATTACAGGTTTTACATATTTTGCTGTATGCCTTTCCTGGATGATGATAACTTTTGGATATTTTGGTGGAGCACCTGTTTATGCTGCTTTTTTACTGCTTGTTTTTATTTCATTTTTAGGTTCATTATTTTTCTTTGTTCCTTTTACTTTTGTAGCAGGTAAATACAGCAGTAATCCATATATTATTGCACTACTTTTTGTTTTATTAGAAGCTGTAAAAGGAACTGTCTTTTTTGGTGGAGTGCCCTGGTTAAATCTTGCCCAGTCACAATACAGCAGCACCCTTATTATCCAGTCTGTTTCTATTTTTGGAGAATACGGGCTTTCATTTATTATTATGCTTATTAATATTTTCTTATTTAATATTATTAATGATTATAAAAACAAAAAAAATATTATACTGCTTGCTGTTACTATCTTTATAATGATACTACCGGGGATTTATAGAGCAGTAAACCCAATAGAATATACAGACTATAAAAAAATAGCTGTAATCCAGTCAGGCTATCAGCAGGAAGATAAATGGAACCAAAATAAATGGCTTTTTATTATAAATAATATCAATATGCAGGTAATTGATGCTTCTAATGTTGAAGGTATAGATATGATAGTGCTTCCTGAAAGCTCATACCCTGCAAAAGTTCTTTCTACTGATATTATAATGAATGTGCTTAATAAAGTTTCAGAAAAAACACCAATAATTTTTGGTGCTGATAGACGCCTTATGATAGATAATGAAAGTAAACTTTTTAATACTATGGTGCTTTTAGACAATAAAACTCAAAACTATTATGATAAAAGGCATTTAACACCTTTTGGAGAGTATTTTCCATTTGAAAATCTTCTTCGCCCAGTAAAAGAATTTTTCTTTGGTAAAGGCTCCATGTTTAGCCCGGGAAATAATGCTGCCATACTTACATCTGGTAATGTAAAGGCTGCTCCTGTTATTTGCTTTGAAAGTGCTTTTTCTACACTTGTTAGTGACAGTGTAGCTCTTGGTGCTAATTTATTAGTTATAATATCTAATGATACGTGGTTTGGTAAAAACCAAGGGCGTATGCAGCATTTAGCAGTTGATACTATACGTGCTGTAGAATATGGCAGAGCCGTAGCAAGAGCTACTCAAGACGGAATAAGTGCTTTTATTATGCCTAATGGAGAAATACCTTTAATGGAAGACAGGCAGATGCCTGCAGTATTAATATATGATGTGCCACTTTCTGAATATAATACATTTTTTGCAAAATACAGCAATATTTGGATTGCTTTTATTATTCCTTTGCTTTATTATCAATTAAGAGCAGATAGATTAAGAAAGAAAGAAAAAAATGGAAAATAACTACATATTATTAAACTTAAATCTTGTGGAAATTTTATTTATTACTATTATATTAGTGTATTCTTTTTGGTTTAGCGAAAAAAAATACTTTAATATTTTAGTTTTATCTGTTATTAATAAATTACTTGTTATACTGCGTGGTGCAGTTATTCATAAAAAGACGGAGGATAAATAAATGGGCAGCATAGGACCTTGGCAGGTTATTATTATACTTGCAGTATTAGTTTTACTTTTTGGGACAAAAAAATTACCTCAAATAGGTAAAGGTATGGGCGAAGCACTTAGAAATTTCAAAAAATCTGTTAATGATGTTGATGATGCAACAGATATTACTCCTATTGCTTCTAAAAAAAGCGAAGATGTTTCTAAAACTGACGTTCGTTCTGAAGAAAAAAAGGATGCATAATATTCTTAGATTAAGTAATATATAATGGCGGTTATTTTTAACCGCCTTTTAAAGCTATGAACCGTTTTTATTTTGGCAGATATATCCAGCAGGAAACCCCCTCATTAATACATACTATTAACCCGCTTATTAAGCTTATTGCTACAGCTTTAGCTGCTGGTGCTGTATTTTATTTTGGTAAAAATATTATATCTTTTGCTCTGCTTACTTTATTACTTATTATATTAGTTATACTTTCAGGTAGACTATTTATACCCTTATTATATTCCATTAAATCATTTAAAATATTATATATTTTTATATTTACTACTCTTTTATTTTTTGGGGAGCAGGGTAATTTTTCCATTTATTTTACAAAAGATGCTTTAATTAATGCATTATTAGGAGTATATCAATTTGTACTGCTTGTGGGGTTTTCATCTATTTTATCACTTACTTCTTCGCCTTCTGAAATTGCAAAATCCCTTTATGTATTTATAAAACCATTAAAAATATTTACAATAAATGTGGAAAATATTGGGCTTTCTATGCTTATTGCCATAAGATTTATGCCGCTTTTATTTGAAGAATCATCAAAAATAATAACAGCCCAAAAACTTCGTGGCGTGTGGATAACAGATGTTACTTTTAAAGAAAAATTAAAGTTTATTTTTAACCTTGATTCTTTTATTGTGCCACTTTTTGTACGAGTTTTTCATTATGCAGAACAGCTTTCCATTACTGCCCTTTACAGGCAAAATATTGGTGCTGTATTAACCTTAAATAAAATTAATATGAAAGATATTTCATTTCTATTTATTTTTGCAGCTGCTATTTGGGGAATATATGCAGGAACAATTATATTATAAAGCGTGCTTATGCACATACTGTGGTGATAATTATAATGGCTGGCAGCGTCAAAAAAATGCTGTTGGTATCCAAAATATTATAGAGCAGGCACTTTCAAAAATATATGACAGCACCATATTAATTGCAGGCAGTGGCAGAACAGATACTCAAGTTCATGCTTTAGGGCAGGTTTTTAATTTTAGTGCAAATAAATTTTTTACAAATGAAAATTTAATGCGTGCATTAAATGCCATACTTCCTAAAGATATTGCCATACTTGATATTATAGATGTAAAAAAAGATTTTCATTCTGGAAAATCTATTAAATCTAAAACTTACTTATATAAAATAGTAAACAGCCCAATTCATAACCCATTTTTAATTAACCGTGCCTTATGGATTAGAAATAAAATTGATATGGAAAAGCTTTCTTCTATTTTATCACACTTTCAAGGCACTCATGATTTTACATCATTTTGCGTAAAAAAGACTAAAAAAGAAAATACCATACGCACCATTAATTTTATTAAGGCAGAAAGTAATGGGGAAAATATTTCCATATTTATAAATGCCAGTGGGTTTTTACATAATATGGTACGCATTATAATAGGCTCATCCCTTAAAATACTAAAAGATAATATTCATGATGATTATATTTTAGAAATTTTTGAGAAAAAGGACAGACGAGCAGCAGGCCCAACTGCCCCAGCCTATGGGCTTTACCAGTATGCAGCTTATTATAACAATGATAATATTGCAGGTCTTAAAGGAATACCTGAAAAATATAGAATATAAATTTCTAAAGCCCAAAGAATAAGGCAGCACCACCAAGCATCCCCGCTTGATTTTTAAGCTCTGCACGCTCTATTTTCACCCTGCCTTTATATGCTGGAAAAAGTAATTTTTCAAACTCATCTATAAGGCAATCCATATAGTATTCTGAAAGTTCAGAAAGCCCGCCACCAAATTTAATCTTTTCTGGGCAAAAAAGTGCTGCTAAGTTTGCAAATGCAAAGGCAAGCAGTCTGCCGTATTCTTCAAATGTTTTTAATGCTAATGTATCATTATTTTTTGCCTTTTCTGATAATATATATGGGTTTATATTACTATCACTGCCTGTTATTTCTTTATAAATCTCTGTAAGACCTGATGTGGAGCAGTATTCATCAAGGCAGCCATTTCTTCCACAGCCACATTTTCTACCCCTTATATTAATTGATAGATGCCCCACTTCAAAAAGGGTAATATCTGACTGCAAAAGTTTGCCATTAAGTATTAAACCACCACCAAAACCTGTGCCTAAAGTACAAAATATCATATTATTAACTGATTTTTTATCACCAAAAACATATTCGCCATAGGCTGCTAAATTTGCATCATTTTCTGCTAATACTTTTATGCCACACATATTTTCTATATCTGTTTTTATATGCCTGCCGTTTAATATTTGCAGGTTTGGTGCAAATATTGCATCGTTTTTAATATCATATCCTCCGGGCAGTGCTGCTGCTATGCCTTTTGGTTTTTCTGATAAATTATCTACTATATTTTTAACTGTTTCTAAAAAACTTTCATATGTTTCTTCTTTTATTACGCTTTTATTTTCATCTGTTATATTGCCACTTATATCCACAAGCCCACTTTTTATAGATGAGCCGCCAATATCTAAACATAATACTTTGTCCATAGATTTACTCCTTATAATATATATATATCTATCATAATATTACATTTTATGCTAGAATATATTAAATATTATAAAAGGATAACTAAGTGGATACAAAAGAAATATATTTGAATAAAATTAATGAGTTTATAGAAAAATATAAAGATGAAAGCAAGATTGCTTCTATTAATACCTACTTAAAAGGTAATGCAAAAATCATATACGGCTTACCTATGAAAAGATTTAAAGCACTTTTTGGAAAATATATTAATGAGTTTGCAAACCTAAATAATGATGATTTATTTAATATTATAAACAGTCTTTTTTTATCCCTTGCATTTGAAAAGCAGGTAGCAGCCTGTATGCTTTTAGAAAACAATGTGGAAAAGTTAAATATTGATTTGCCAAATTTATTTCAAGAATATATTGAAAATAATATTATTATAAACTGGGCAGTGGCAGACCAAACTGCACTAAATATTTTAAGTAAACTTAATAATTTATCATTTACATATGATTATGCCAGCCATGAAAACTATCTTTTAAGGCGTTCTGCTGTTGTTACATTTGCTGAAAAAAATATGACAGATTATGACTGTAATATGTTAATAAATATTATAAAGCTGCTACTTAATGAAAAGGAAGAATATGTTTTAAGAGCTTCTGGCTGGGCAATTAGAAATATTTATAATTATAATGAAAAGATTTATTTTGACTTTTTAAATGATTATGCCCATAAACTGCCACGGATAATGTTACGTAATGCCATAGAAATGCTTGAAGAAGATATACGTATGAATATACTTGTTACTTCTAGA
>CASEIN010000037.1 GCA_949287985.1 Mucispirillum schaedleri
CAGCATATTCACAAGATAAAATAAAAAAACTTAATAATATGTATGAAATGTCAGATGATGCTTTTAATACATTTTATCTTGTAGTAGAAAAAGACCATATTAAAGCATATACAGAAACTGATATAAATTAATATAAAATTATTGCTTGACTTTTATAGCATTAATCTATAAAAATATAGCTTGCGACTTATCACACTGGCAAAAATAAGAGCTCGGCGTGTTCTCTTATATAATTTTATAAGAGTGCTTAATCTTATCAGTGGAAGAAAAAACGAAAGGAGAACTAATATGTCGTACATTTCAATGAAAAGCCTGTTAGAAGCAGGTGTGCACTTCGGTCACAGAACTAACCGTTGGAACCCTAAAATGTCTAAATACGTTTTTGGTGCTAGAAACGGTATTTATATTCTTGACCTTCAAAAAACTGTTCAATGCTTTAATAACGCATTTGAATTCACAAGAGATATGGCTAAACAAGGCTGTAACTTCTTATTTGTAGGTACTAAAAAACAAGCTCAAGATGCTATTAAAGCAGCTGCTGAGCAATGTAATGCTTACTACATTAATAACCGCTGGTTAGGTGGCACATTAACTAACTTCAACACTATTAAAGGTAGAGTTGCAAGACTTAAAGAATTAGAGGAAATGTTTGCTACTGATTTAATCAAACGTTACACTAAAAAAGAAGCTGCTCTTCTTAAAAAAGAGTATGACAAATTAGAGAAAAACTTAGGTGGTATCAAGGATATGAAAAATATCCCTGATGTTATGTTTATAGTTGATATTAATATGGAACAAAATGCAGTTTTAGAAGCTCATAAATTAGGTATACCTATAGTAGCTATTGTTGATACAAACTGCGACCCTGAAATGGTTGATTTCCCTATTCCTGGTAACGATGATGCCATTAGAGCATGCCAGCTTATTGCAGGCAGATTAGCTGATGCTATTAACGAAGGCAGACAATCTAGAGAAGATGAGCTTGTTGGGGAAGTTAGAGAAGCATCTAAAGAAGAAGATGTGGAAGAAGATGATATTGTTTCTATGGCAGAAGCAGAACTTGATGATATACCAGAAGATGAGGTGAAATAATGGCAGAAATTACAGCTTCACTTGTAAAAGAACTTCGTGAAAAAACTGGCGCAGGTATGATGGACTGCAAAAAAGCATTATCAGAAACTGGCGGCGATTTAGAAAAAGCAATTGATTTCTTACGCACAAAAGGTTTAGCTGATGCTGCTAAAAAATCTGGCAGAGTTGCTGCTGAAGGTTTAGTAGTTACTTACCTTTCTGATGATTTAAAAAATGGTGCTATAGTTGAAGTTAACTGCGAAACTGACTTCGTTGCAAAAACTGATGATTTTATTAATTTTTCAAATGCAATTTGTAAATTAGTTGCTGATAAAAAACCAGCAGATATGGATGCATTACTTGCTCTTGATTTTGAAGGTGCTACTGTTGAAAAAACTATTGCAGAAAAAGTTGCTAAAATCGGTGAAAATATAAGAGTTCGCCGTTTTGCTCAATATGATGCATCTTGCATGCTTGAAGCATATATCCATGCAGGTGGTAAAATCGGTGTATTAGTTGAGTTTGATAAAGTAACTAATGCTGATAAAGAACTTATTAGAGATATTGCACTCCATATTTGTGCAGCAAACCCACTTTGCGTAAGCGATAAAGATTTAGACCCACAAGTTATTGCACATGAAAAAGAAATCTATGTGCAAAAAGCTAAAGAAAGTGGCAAACCTGATAATATAATTGAAAAAATCGTTGAAGGTCAAGTTAATAAATTTAAACAGGAATCTTGCCTTGTAAGCCAAAAATTTGTTAAAAACCCTGATGAAAGCATAGCTAAATTATTAGGTGATAAAGTGGTTGTTCGCTTTACTAGATTTCAGCTTGGCGAAGGTATCGAAAAGAAAAAAGAAGACTTTGCTGAAGAAGTTAGAAAACAAGCAGGTTTATAAAATATTATGGGAAGCTTATGCTTCCCATTTTTATTTTACTTTTATTGTTATTTCAAAATCATTATTTTTATCTGCAAAATATTCTATCCCTTTAGTTATTCTACCTATGGAATAAAGGTTTTGTGAAAGCCTAAAATCTTTATAAAATATACATATATTTCCCCATGGTCCGTAATAAGCAATATCAGAAGCTGATGGATCAAAAGATGAAGGCATATTAGAAGTATCTAGTTTCTCTTTTAAATATGATATTTTTTCTGTGCTGTTAAAATCTTCCATATTAAATTTAGCTGGTAGCCTTTTTAAAAAATCTTTACCTGCACTTGTGTTATATATAACACCTTCTGCCTTTTTATCAGCTATAATAATTTCAATATCTGCTATTTTTTCCATATCTTTTGCACTTGTATAATTTGCTATATTTATTATAATAAATAGTGTAATAACTATTTTTTTCACACTTCAGCTCCCATTTTATAGGCTTCCTGCAAATGCTCTGTATAGCTTACTTCACCTTTTTTACGAACACCGCCTGCCTGTATCATTCCCATTACTTTTGAGCCTGCAAAACAGCTTACTAAACCACGCATACAAAGCTCTACTATTTTAAAATTTGGAGTTTTATCGCCTGCTGCAAATATATAATAAATTTCTTTATTTGTTATCTGCCTGTATATAGTAACAAGCCTGTCTATAAATGTTTTCATCTGACCACTTATTGAGTAAAAATAAACAGGGCTTGCAAATACTACAACATCACTTGCAAATATTTCTTTTATAATATCTACCATATCATCTTTAATTATGCATACTCCATTATGTTTTTCGCAGTATGCACAAGCCTTGCAGTAGTTAATATTTTTATCATTTATAAATATTTCCACCACTTCATTACCACTATCTTTTGCTCCACTCATCAAAATTATGGCATAAAGTATCAGAATTACCATTTTTCCTTGGGCTGCTTGATAATATTAATACTCTTTTACCCATATATCATCTATTTTAATTTGTTATATTCAGCATCACTTACTTCTTCAAGCCATTCATTTTTTGCACCTTCTGCTGGCACTGCTATAGCAATATGAGCAAAAAAGCTGTCACGAGCTGCCCCATGCCAGTGTTTTACACCAGCTGGAATATTTACCATATCACCTTCTTTTAATTTTTTAGCAGGTTTGCCCCATTCTTGATACCAGCCATTACCACCTGTTACAAGTAATATCTGCCCGCCTTTATGGTGTATATGCCAGTTGTTTCTGCATCCCGGCTCAAATACCACATTACTTGCATGTATTCCTTTGTCTGTTAATGGTGCTAAATAACTTTTGCCTGTAAAATATTTTGCATAAGCTGTATTTTCTGCACCTCTGCCAAATGCTCCCATATTATATTCTGTAATAAATTGAGCATAACGGACAGCATAATCTAACTTTTCATTACTTAACCCTGTATTTTTTGCCATGCTAATATGAGCTTTAAGCTGTGGCTCTGCCCCCTTTATAACTGATAGAAATGATACGGTTGCAAGCTCTCTTTCTTGATGAGTAAGCACACCTCTTGCAAAAATATCAGCAAATAAATGTTCTAATAAATACTGCTCAATACCCGGAGCAAATGTCTGCCATTCACCTTTTACTTCACCACCTGCAAGTTCTTCCCTTGTTTTAGTGCCTATTTCACCTTTATTATCTTTTGATGTTAATACTTTTGGTGACTGCCCTTGAATATCTTTTATACCTTTTGATTTTCTTTCTTTAACCACATTTATGAAAGTAGATATAGCATTTAAGCTTTTAGGAAAACCACAGTAGGCATAACTTTGGATTAATATTTCATTGATTTCATTAATAGCCATTTTATTATCAAGAGCCTTATTTAAAGCAGTTGATAAATTTTGTAAATCACCAGCTGATGTGTATGCTGAAATCTCCACAATACTTTTTTCTTTATTATTTAAATTTGACTGCATAGCATAAACCTCCATATTTAATGCTAAAAATATTACTATAAATAAAATCTTTTTTACCATATATCACCTCGTTTTTTACTATATTAAATAAAATAAGCTTTTTAGCAATATATGATACACTCTATTTTTTGCCTAAAACTATCATAAAATTTATTTAATATAATAATAAACAATTTCCTTGACATTCCCCCCCCCATGATATAATGACCATATTTTATTTTTAAGGGGAAAAATATGAAAAAATTATTATTTAGTATTTTATTTATTTTTACATCATTTCTCGTATCTGCACAAGAAGAGCCTAAAAAGAAAGAATCATTTGCTGATGAATTTAACCGTGAAATAAAAAGTATTGGTAAGCTTAATTACAAAGATTACCCTATGACAATAGGGATAAGTGGTGGTGTATATTTTCCAACCAGTGTATCTTATGGTTTAGCAGCTGGAGCTATTGGTGGAGGTGCTGGTTTAAAATATAAATTTAATTTTAATAGGTTTTTTGCAATAAGCACTGATTTAGGATATACTTATGTAAAAGGACAGGAACAAGCAGGTTTTAAATATACAACTACATCAAATATGTTTGATATAAAAATAATGGGTATAATACAATATGAAACTAAAAAAGATGAAACAGGCTTTGTTCCATGGCTTGGAACTGGACCTGTTATATCCTTTGCAAAATCAGAAACTATACAGCATTATAGTAGGCAGGATGTTGTGTTTGATTATAATGGTGCATATTTTGGTTATATAGCTGCTTTAGGTGTAAAGTATAATTTTAAAAAGGCATATGCAGGAGTCAATTTAGATTATACTATTACAGCACCTGGAGGTGTTGATTTATCAGGTTTTAGAATATATGCTGAAGCTGGATATAGATTCTAAAATTTTATACCCTGCTTTTAAATAAGGCAGGGTTTTTATTAACTTTACTTAATACAATTTTATACTTCATTTATTTTATTATTAATAGCCTCATTTAAAGCAGTTGATAAATTTTGTAAATCACCAGCTGATGTATAAGCTGAAATTTCTACAATACTTTTTTCCTTATTATTTAAACTTTGCTGCATAGCATAAACCTCCATATTTAATATTAAAAAAATTATTAAAAATAAAAACTTTTTCACCATATATCACCTCTTTTTTAACTATATTAAATAAAATAAGCTTTTTCGCAATATATGATACACTCTAATTTTTGCCTAAAACTATCATAATATATACTAAATATTTCCTTGACATTCCCCCATTCAAGATATAGTATTTATACTTAATTTTAAGGGGGAAAATATATGAAAAGATTATTATTTAGTATTTTATTTATTTTATATTCTTTTATAGTATATGCACAAGATAATTCCACAGCAACAAAAGAAGAATCTTTTAGCGATAAATTAAACAAAGAACTAGAAGATATAGATAAACTTAATTATAAAGATTACCCTATGACAGTGGGTTTGTATGGTGGAGCTTATTTTCCAACAGATTATAGAGATGTGCTGGGAATAGGTGGTAATGTAGGTATAAGATATAAATTTAATTTCAATAAATTTTTAGCACTTTCTGCTGATTTAGGTTATACATATAGTTCTGGTAGTAGTAAAAACAGCACAAATACAGTTACATGGAATGGCACTTCCCATATGTTTGATATAAGGTTAATGGGGATATTTCAATATGAAACAAAAAAAGGTGAATCAGGTTTTGTGCCTTGGATTGGCACAGGGGCAGTTATATCATTTGCATCAACAAAAGAAAAAGTAGAAGAACGATATGTATCTACAGGTAACGTTTACAGGTATACTAATGATTATTCAGGTGCAGGGATTGGATATATTGTTGCTTTAGGTTTTAGATACAACTTTAAAAAAGTATATACTGGTTTAAATTTTGATTATACTCTAGTATATCCTGGGTTTTATGATGTATCAGGCATTAGATTAAATGTAGAACTTGGTTACAGGTTTTAATATATTATACCCTGCTTTTAAATAAAGCAGGGTTTTTTTATTGTCTATATTCTATATAAGTTTCATATTGCATTTATTTAATTCATCACTTAATCTAATAATATAATCTTATACAGGAAATTTATGAAAAGGCTTATTCTTTTAACGGTGGTCATAATGCTGCTAAATTTAAATAATTTATCTGCCAAACAGGATAATATTAAAAACGGAGTAGAAAAAACATACTACCCAAACGGTGTGTTATGGCTTGAACTAACTTATAAAAATGGAAAATTAGAAGGCATACAAAAATCATACTTTGAAAATGGTAAAATTCAAACAGAAGATGAATACAAAAATCATAAACGTAACGGGCAATATAAAGGCTATTCTAGTAACGGCAATTTATATGTAGAATATACATTTATTGATGATAAAAAAAATAGCCCTTTTGCTCTATACTATAAATCTGGCAAATTAAAAGAAAAAGGAACTTATAAAGATGATGTAGTTCATGGAAAGGTGAGTTTTTTTGAAGAAGATGGCACATTATCTATGGAAGTAGAATTTAAAAATGGAAACCCAGTTTCAGCAATGTGGGGAGATGGTAGAAAATGGACTAAAAAAGAACTTATGACTTGGTGGAAGAAAGGGTTATAAGCAAGGTGTAATTTATAACTTAATATCTTAATTTTTACTCTTTTTCTTCAATTTCTTTTATAAATTCCTGTAGTGATATACCAAGCCCAAATGATAATTTTTCCAATACCTGCAATGTGGGAGAAGATGGATTTTTACTTTCTAGCTTTTGCAGATATTTATAATCAATACCCGAACGCTCAGCCAACTGCTCTTGAGTTAAACCCTTACTTTTTCTAATCAGTTTTAAAGTTTTAGAAAATTTAATGTTAATATCCATTGACAAATATTATTTAAAATAGTAGGATTATTACACCGTATATATACGGTGTTTTTTCTAATTTTTATTAAGACAAATTTATTGCAACAGGGTTTATGATGGAAGTTGTTATTATTCTTATTATTATTTTTATAGTTTGGAAAATTATAAAATATATTGTAGGCATAATGGTTAAAACCAGTCAATTATATCATGCATTAAAAGATATAAGAATAAGTACATTTAAAAATTAGGAAATAATATCACAAATATTTGATATAGATTTTGCTGAGGGGGAACAAGAAGTAAAAAGAATGATAGGTATTATAATTATAGCATCACTTAAAAATGCAGGATACCAAGTGGATTTAATACAAGGAAATTATAAGTTATCTCTTGCACTTGCTGAAGCTGTTGAAGATATATATCAGATAGTTGAAGAAAGGAAAAACTATATTAATGTGTAATTAATGTAAACTACAAGGAGGATAAAATGAAGAAAATGATTCTAATATTTATTATATCCATATTCACATATAATACATTATATGCACAGAATATGATGCGCAATACCTATAGAGAGCAACCTAAAACAATAGGTACTTTTGGCATAAATGCACATGCTTTAATTCCTACTTCTTATGATACAGGAAAAGCAATAAATTATGGTGGTGGGACTGGTTTTGCTTTAAAAATTAACTATTTTGAATATGTAGCACTTTTGCTTGATTTCAATTATTCTTATTCACAAACCAATATGATGAATACACATTTATATGACATTGGCTTCCATACATTAATACAGCATGAGAAAGCATATAATGGTTTTGTACCTTGGATAGGATTTGGCATTGGTCTTAATCCCTCAAAATATTCATCTAAAAATTATGCATTAGATGGAACATTCAATATGTCATTAGTTCTTTCTGCAGGTTTAAGGTATAATTACAAAGAGTTTTATTTTGGTCCAAAATTAAGCTATTCATTTTATCTTTTAAAAGATGATATCAACTATAGGAACACATTCAATGAATATTATGAAGGATTAGATGCTACAAATTTGAAAATTTATTTTGAAGCAGGATATAGATTTTAAGAGAGGAAATATTTATGAGATTTTTTTTATTAATAGGAATATTAATATTTTTTAGCGGATGTTGTTCTGCAGGTTTAACACAATTTAATGATGGTAAATATTATTATGCAGACTGGTGTGCTTATGATGAATGCTATACAACTAAAGACGGTGCTGCTTGTTATAAAAATAAAGAGCTTGTAGCAAATTTAAAACCATTAAGCAATGAAGAAGTTAGAGCAATTATGGAATATGAAGCACAAGTTGCCCAACAACAACTAATGCAACAACAGCTTTTAAACCAACAATTACAACAAAATGCAATTAATAATCAGATTATGTTAAACCAAATAAATCAAAATACTCAACAACTCAATCAATATAATTCAAGTTTGAGAGAGTATAACAATCAATTATTTAATAGTAATAATAATTACATACAGCAAAAGGAAACTATTCATACAAGATGCACTAAAATGGGCAATACTGTAAGGTGTTACTCTTATTAAGGGAGGTTTATTATGAAATTTCTTTATACTTTATTATTCATTTTAATAGTTAATAGTATCATTTATGCTCAAGATATTACATGCAATTTTGTAGTAGATGATAAAAAATTTAGGGAAATTGCAAATGGACAAGTTTATAAAAATAGGCATACTACTGGTACTATATGTAATTATGGAAGCAATAATGTTATTTCATATATGAATATTGTAAATGGTGTTCCACATGGTGAAAGTGAGGTATACTATGTAAATGGGTTTCTTAATACAAAAGCTAATTTTTCTAACGGTTTACTACATGGAAAAGTTGAAATATTTTACCCTACTGGTTCTGTATACATTACTACATTTTATGAGCAAGGACATCAAAAAGGTATATCTAAAGAATTTTATGAGAATGGTAACTTAAAAGAACAGTGCGAACACAAAAATAATAATAGTAGAACATGCAGTAGATATGATGAAAACAAACTACTTAGAGTTCAATATAAAATTTTAAATAATAAAGAAGAATATACAAAAGCTTATGATTATCATGATAATGGTATTATAAAAGAAATTTTGCAATATCAAAATAATAAACTTAATGGCATTTCATACTCATACTATCCAAATAAAAAAATTGAGCGAGAAATATCATTCAAAAATGATAAACAAGATGGAATTGCAAAAGTATATGATGAAAATGGCTCTTTAATACTGGAAACTACATATAAAAATGGAAAGATAGAAGGTCTTAATAAATCATATTATAAAAACGGTAATGTTCAAGTTGAAGGTAATTTTAAAAATAATAAAGCTGATGGACCTGCAAAATTTTATTATGAAAATGGTAAATTAAATTTTACTCTTATTAATAAAAAAGGCAAGCCTATAAGTGGACAGTGTGCAAATGGGAGAGAAATTAGTAAAAAAGAATTAAAAGAATTCATGAAAGGAACAGAAATAAAATGTTAAGAATAGTTTAATAAAATATAATATTATTTTTAAATATAGTTTACTAATTACATTAAAAATATTATATTAATTAATAATTGACCATGTACTTTTGCATTATTTGGAGACCATTGTGTATGAGTTAAACGCTAAACTATATAATTTTATATATAAAGAATTAGGTGCATTCTATCAACAAATGAACCAAGATAAAATACATAATAATGTTGATAATTCAGAATATGAAAACAAACAATATTTGGGTACATATTTCCCTGATTCATATAAAGAATCTTATATAATTTTTAAAGACATATTCAATTTTATTAATTCTCACAATGTATCTACAAAGATAGATAATTTAGAAATATTAGATTTTGGCTCTGGTACTGGTGCAGAAGTATTTGGTTTCCTTCAAGCAATAAATGATTGTATTAATGAACAAAACATTACTATTACTATTCATTCAGTAGAAGGAAATCAATCTGCTGTAGAAATACAAAAGCAAATATATTATCATTTTAATTTTAATCATATTATTAATGTGAAAATGTATACAATAAAATTTAATAATTCAGATGAAATATTCGATTTTATAAATAAAACTTTTAAAGACAATTTTTTTGATATTATTATGTCTTTTAAGTCATTATGTGAATTCTTATATATCGATAATTTGATTTATTTAAAATTTTTAGATAATATTCAACACAAACTAAAAAAAAATGGTTTGTATGTATTAGTTGATGTTGCTTGTGAATATAGGGTTAAAGCTAACGATGGTTTTTGCAATGAATATGTTCCAATTATAATAAATCAAAACATCAGAGAATATTATAAAAATAATAATCATTCATTAAATATTATAATACCATTTTGTTGTTTTTTAAATAAAATTAATTGTTCTAAAGATAAGTGTTATACAAAAACACAATTATATGTAAAGTTTATAAAAAACTTTAACAAAGGTTATATTCAATTAGACAATAAATTAGATATTTTTCATTACAATTTATTTATAAAAGACGGTAGTATTAATAATTTATTGCATAATACATTTTCTAAAAATAATAATATTATATGCAAGTGTAATAATAGATATTTTAATATATGCTATTGTAATTATAATATAAAATTTACAAAATATTTTTGTAATAATTTTTTTGCCACTAGCCAATTTACTTTAGAAAAATATAAGGACTATATATGATTTTAAGTGCATCTAGAAGAACAGATATCCCTGCATTTTATGGCAAATGGTTTATGCAACGATTAAAAGAGAAGTATGTGCTTGTACGAAACCCATTTAATATACATCAACTTTCAAATATTCCATTAACTACTACCAGTATAGATGCAATAGTATTTTGGACTAAAAATTCTCTCCCCATTCATAAATACTTAAAAGATATTGATAATATGGGCTATAAATATTATTTTCAATACACTATCACCCCATACAAAAAAGATATGGAAGAAAACTTATTAGATAAAAAAATAATTATAGATTCATTTCAAGAATTATCATCACTAATAGGAAAAGATAAAGTTATTTTGCGTTATGACCCAATAGTGCTTACTTCATCATACACCATAGATTACCATATAAAAGCTTTTGAAAAATTATGTAATCATGTAAAAGACTACACCAATAAAATAATTATAAGCTTTCTTGATTACTATAACAACACATCTAAAAATATGAAAAATCATAATGTATATAATATATCACAAGATGACATGCAAATACTTGCTGAAAATTTTTCATCTATTGCAAAAAGCCATAATATTACCCTTGAAAGCTGTGCTGAAAAAATAGATTTAGAAAAATATAATATAAAACACAGCAAATGTATTGATGATGAATTAATTGAAAAAATTACAGGTTATAAATTAAAAGCTCCAAATGATAGCCAGAGAGAGCACTGCAACTGTATAAAATGTATCGATATTGGCGAATATAACTCATGTATCCATAACTGTTTATACTGCTATGCAAATATTAATAAAGAAAGTGCATCTATTAATTATAAGCTGCATAACCCTAACTCCCCACTTTTAATAGGGGATATCAACCATGAAAAAGATAAAATAGTAAATAGAAATAAAAATGATATAAAAAGCTACAAGCAGGAAAAAAACATTGAAGATTTTATATAACTAGCGGCTTGCAAGCATAGACTGGATTTTATTTAGCAGCTCCACTGTTTCAGTATCGCCACTTAATATCTCCACATAGCTTAACCATAAAATATATGATGTAACCCTTGATTCAATATTTTGAGAAAGTGAAAAATATTCTTTTTGCCTAATAGCTGCAAGCTGTATCACTAAATCATTATCCATCTCATTGCTTGCAACAATAGAGCTTGATAATATTTTTGCTATATTCAATATCCCTTTTTCTAAATGTTTTTCTGCCTTTCCAAGATTATTGGCAATAAAATTTCTTGCTCGTTCATCATCATCTTCGCTTATATAATCTGTCATATATGCGAATGTAAAATGACTTAAAAACATAAAAAATTCTGTAATAAAAATATCTTTATTATTTACTGGCTTGATATTTACATTACCAGTCTGTGTAAAGATTTTCTCATACAAAATAATAAAATGGTAAAATAATGATATATGTTTACTTGCCCTTGCAAAATCATATGGGTAATTAGACATTTTATTATAGTTTACTATATTTGGCTTAGACGGCGTTTTCATTGCTTTATTAATAATAAGCTTATAACAATTTAACTGGTCAGTTAATGATAATTGTGGAATATATCTTAAATCTTTAAAATCACTTTTCGGAAAAGTATCTTTTAACTGTTTTACAAGGTTTTCTGATACAATTAAAGATTCATTATATATAATATCTAGATTATTAGCTAAAGTTTTATGTTTTGAAGGTAAATGCTCATATTCAATATTAAAAGTTTCAAGTAAGGCTTTCATTATGCTGTGGGAAATATCATAATCTCTATAACCAGAAAGAATAGAAAGCATATTTTCATGGAGACTATAATATAAATAAACCGTTTCCATAGCCTGCTTAAAAAAAGGATAATTTCTTTTTAATTCCGATGATAGATTTTTTATAACATACCCAGCCATATTATCACTTCCGTATCCATTCATCAAATCGTTTTGGAAGTTTGAAAATATAATTGCGCAGTTCTTCATCACTGGCATGTGGTTCTGATGTATTTTTTAATACATTAACATGTTGAAGCCTGCCATATTGGAAATCTAAATCGCTGCTGGCAATTAGATTACCTGCTCCCATTTTCTTTGCAATATTTTCATAAGATAATTCTTCTGGAAAATTAAACCGCCAATCACTCATAATTTACCACCCACTATCTTAATATTCTATTCTACATATATAATATTAAATATGTCAACCTTTTTTCTCTACAAATTATACACAATTTAAAATTATCATTGTTTCTTTTGTTCTTATATCTTTACATTTTAATATTTTAGTATTATTATTCTCTTTATATATTTTAAGTTAAGAGGATAAAATAATGGGAAAAAATCTTTTTCAAAAAGTATGGGATAAACATGTTATTACCACTTTATCAAGTGGCCAGTCCCAGCTGTTTATAGACCTTCACTTACTTCATGAAGTTACAAGCCCGCAGGCTTTTGCTATGATTAGAGAATTAGGCTTAACTGTGGCACACCCAGAACGCACTTTTGCCACACATGACCATATTATTCCAACAGATAATACGGCACGCCCTTTTAAAGATTCTTTAGCTGAAGAAATGATGGCAGCTATTGAAAAAAATACTGCTGATTTTGGCATACAACTTTTTGGAGTTAAAAATAATAGATACGGTGTTATACATATTGTAGGACCAGAAGAAGGGCTTACTCAGCCGGGTATGACTGTTGCCTGTGGGGACAGCCACACTGCAACTCACGGTGCATTTGGTGCTATTGCTTTTGGTGTTGGTACATCGCAAGTGCGTGATATTCTTGCAACTCAAACTATGAGTATTGCTCCTTTTAAAGTGCGTAAAATTGAATTAAACGGCACTATGGGCAAAGGGGTTTACTCTAAAGATTTAATATTAACTGTTATTGCCCGCCTTGGTGTAAATGGTGGCTTAGGTTATGCTTACGAATTTGCAGGCTCTGCTGTTGATAACATGAGTATGGAAGCTAGAATGACAATATGTAATATGGCTATTGAAGGTGGTGCACGCGTTGGTTACATGAACCCAGATAACACTACTTTTGAATACTTAAAAGGCAAACCTTATGCTCCAAGTGGTCAGGCATTTGAAAAGGCAGTAGAATACTGGAAAAGCATGGCAAGTGATAAAGATGCCAGCTATGATGATATTGTTAAATTTGATGTAAATGCTATTAAACCAATGGTTACATGGGGCATTACACCAGAAATGGCAATTGGTATTGATGAAAAAATACCTGAACCAAAAAATGATATTATGAAAGAAGCACTTGAATATATGAAATTTAAAGCAGGCACACCTATTAAAGATACTAAAATCGATGTTGCTTTTATAGGCAGCTGCACAAACGGAAGAATTGAAGACTTTAGAATAGCAGCAGAAATTTTAAAAGGTAAAAAAGTAGCAAAAGGTGTGAAAGCATTGGCTGTTCCAGGCTCTGTTATTGTTAAAGAGCAGGCAGAAAAAGAAGGGCTTCATGAAATATTTAAAGATGCTGGTTTTGAATGGAGAGAGCCAGGCTGTTCTATGTGCCTTGCTATGAACCCTGATAAACTTGTAGGCGACCAAATATCTGCCTCCACATCAAATAGAAACTTTAAAGGAAGACAAGGTTCTGCAACTGGTAGAACTATGCTTTTAAGCCCTGCAATGGTGGCTGCTGCTGCTGTAAATGGTGCTATTACTGATGTTAGAGATATGATGTAAGGAGATAAAAATGACTGGTAATATTAAAGAAATAAAAGGAAAAGCATTGCCTATGGTTGGCGATGATATAGATACTGATAGGATTATACCTGCAAGGTTTTTAAGATGCGTTACATTTGATGGGCTTGGTGAGCAGGCTTTTAGAGATGAACGTTTTGATGAGCAGGGTAACCCAACTAATCACCCAATGAATAATAAAGCATATAGTGGTGCTAAAATTATGATAAGTGGTAATAACTTTGGCTGTGGTTCTTCAAGAGAACATGCTCCACAGGCTATTAAAAGGGCAGGCTATGAAGCTGTTATTGCCGAAAGTTTTGCTGAGATTTTTTACGGTAATTCATCAGTTTTAGGGCTTGTATGCATTACACTTCATAAAAATGAAATTGCAGAGCTTGCTTCATATATTGAAAATAACCCAAACACTGAAGTAGTAATAGATATTGAAAAAGCAGAAATTAAAGCAGGGGATAAATCATATAAAGCTGGCATTAAACCAACATTACAAAAAAGCCTGCTTGATGGCACATATGATACTATCTATGAACTTATGAAAAATAAGGATAAAATAGAAGAATTAGATAAAAACCTGCCACCAAAATGCTTTAACTAATATAAATTTATGGAGGGAGAATTATGAAAAAAATAATATTTTCATTTATACTACTTTTTTCCTTTAATGCATATGCTGAAATAAAAGACTGTAAATATAATCTAAAGCTTACTGAAAATAGTGATGTTATAGAATTGCTGTTAAATAATAAAAATTATTCATATAAAAATAATAGTGGTAAAATTTGTTTTGCAGACGGTGGTGATGGAACTTTAGCATTTTCTTTAAAAAATGGTAAACTTTCAGGCCCTATGGAATTTGAAATAATCAGTAATAGTAAACCAGCATTATATGTTTATGCTTCATCATATACTTTTATGGGACATCTTGCTAATTTAAACTCTATGAATCCTAAAGATATGAAAAAAATGGATAAAATTATGGGGAAATTAGATATTATAATGGAATTTTACCATGATAATGGTAATAAAGCATATATAATGGATATGAAAAAAGGCGATGGTTCAATAACCAGCTACCGTAGAGATGGTTCTATGGATAGTATTACTGCTGTAAAAAACTTTAGAGTTCATGGGGAAAGTGAAATATATGATGAAAAAGGCAAATTATATGCTGTCTTAAAATATAAAAATGATAAACTTGTTTCCGGCAAATGTGTTAATGAAAGAAAAAATGGCGTTGAATGGACTAAAGCAGAAATTTCTAACTATGAACAAGGGTTACAAGTAGACTGTAATTAATTGTAACTTATGAAAAAACTTTTTATTTTTATGCTTTTATATTCTTTTGCAAGTGTTTCTTTTGCAGAAGAATATAAATGCGATTATACTGATAAAGAACTAAATACTAACCTTTACAGGCTTTTGAAAAATAAGGAAGTTGATAATAAAAATGCAACTGGAGTTATTTGTATTACAAAAGATGAAGGGCAGATGCGTTTTAACCTTGAAAATGGAAAGCTGGCATCTCCCATAGAAATTATAAAGTATAATAATGAAAAAAAGACTATTGCAAAAGTATATGCTTCAGACTACAACACATATTTTAAATATAACACTACTAATGGTAACCCACTGCAAAATAAACAGGTCTTAAAAGAACTAATTAATAATATAGATTTTACACAAATCCTTTTTGACCCTGAAAATACTAATAATAAAATGCTGGAAATAGTTATAAAAAATAAAAAAGGCACTGCCACATTTTATTATGAAAACAATATTGTAAACTATATTATACCAATTACTGAAAACGGCATTTCAAATATTGGAAAATACTATAATGAAAATGGTAATTTTGTAGCCGATATAACTACAGAAAATGGTTATATTACAGAAATAAAATGTGCAGGTGGCAGAAAATTAAATCCTGCTACTATGGATAATGTAAGCCATATTCAATATCTATGTAAATAATGATACAGAAATTTTATATGTATTTATTGATTTAATTTTTCCTGTAATACTTTACATAATTTATTATTATTATCATAAAACTTATATTGGTTATTCTCACTTTTTGCACAAATCATATCATCAATAATAACAAAGCCTTTTGCATTGCTGTCTTCAAGAAAAGCAAATGCTTCATCATTTGGTTTACTATTAATAATATCCATACATTCTTTCTGCCTGTTTGCAGATAAAAATCTTGTATGTTTACATGCTTCTGTAAGCATTTTACTTTGGTTTGCTATAAGCTCTTTTAAATACTTTTTATTTTCTGCATTATTTTCAACAATCTGCTCGGCTTTATTTAAATATGCACTTTCAGATAGAAAAAGTTCAGCAGATATTTTTGATACATAAAGGCTTTTTATTATTTTTGCCATTTTATAGTATAAAAACTTATTTATTATATTTGTTCCATTCTCATTAACATTACTGAGTAGTATTATATTATCTACCTGCTTATACTCATCTTCTATCTGCTTATAAAGAAGACCATAGTATACTAAAGCATTAGTCATAAATTTATATATATCTTTTACAACATTCTCATCTTCCTTACTTAAACCATACTGTTTAAGCATATTTTTAGCATTGTTAAATACTTCATATAAGCTATACTGCTGCATTTCTTCATACATTTTATCTGACTGAGCATAATTGCTAATATATTCAACTGCATCAATATTAGAAACATATAAATTATATATCTCATTAGTGTAAATCTTAACTGCACCAATAAAATTTTCTGCAATTATTTTACTATCATTTTTTGATGTAAAATATATATATGATGCTAAATCTTGTTTAGCTGTATTTCTTATAAGATTATATAATTCATTATTATACTCTCTTATTCTTTCTACTTCATAAATATACTGGACTGCTTCATCAAGAAGCTTATTAACAACCATGCCGTCTACAAATAATAATGAATCAAGGTTTTCTCCCTGTGCTTTTAATTCTTGTGCCTGCTTTGTTACATTATCCATATAAGGACGGATTTCATCTATATAATATACCAATTTATCAATATCTGTTGCTTTAGCAGTTTCCATATTTGTATCTATATTTGTGCTGCTGCTAAGCTTTTCCTGTAATATTTTACACAATGTATTATCATTATCATAAAACTTATACTGGCTGCCTTCTCTTTTAGCACAAAGTTTATCATCTATCATTGCATAGTCTTTTATATTTTCATCTTCTAGATAGGAAAAAGCATCTTCTTTTGTATGGGCTGATAATACAAACTCAATACACTTATTTAATGTGTTTTTAAATAAATATCTTGGGTTTGTGCAGCCGCTTACAAATAAAGTGCTTTCTTCATAATATTCATCACTTATGCCATTAAGTTCATTAATATTTATGTTTACTCCGTCATAACTCTTATCTAAAAGGTAAAACTGCATATATATTTTTGCAAGATATACACTTTTTAATGATTTTACAGTTTTATATTTATATAGTTCATGTAAAAATTTTTCCTGATTTTCATTAAAGCTGTTCTCTTTTCTTAATATATTATCCCATTCAATAAAAGGTGGCTTACTATGGTAAAAGCTGGCATTTGAATTAAAAGTAAAATAATTTGCGCCTGTATCTGAAAGCATTTGAGAACCAATTAATATATTATGGTCATTTGTTTCTATATTCTTCCATGTATTTTCTACATTATATAAAAAATTCATCTGTTTTTGATACTCTTTACTGCATTCTTCATAACTACAGTATGGTTCTTTATAATTTTTAAGATAATCATATATATTCTCATTGTTATCATAAAGGCTTACTAATGGTTTTGTATATAATTTTACCATCTCCACAAAGTAATATGCTTTGTTTTCTATTGATTCTTCACTATTTGCAAGTAACGCTAAAATTTCAAGCTTTGCATTATAGTGTATTGCTTCATATTCATCTTTATTATATTTTTTAAACTGCTGAATTTCTTTTATATTTGCAAGGATACTATCAAGCAGGTTATCAAGCTCTGATACAGTATTTTTATCAAGTTCTTTTAATTTTATTTCATAACCTTCTTTTGATAATGTATTTCCATTAATTATTTTTTCCACCTGCTGCATATACTTAATAACATTATCCAAATTTGTTTCCTTTAATTCTTCCTTTTTACAGCCTGTAAATATTAGAACAACAGCAGATAAGAAAATAATTATTTTTTTCATACATCGCTCCTTACTACATAAATATATCTGGCTCTTTTCGTTTTCCATGTTTCATTTTAAATGGTATCTCTGATAACTCATGAAGAACTACATTAAGATGACGTGCATTATGTGGGCATATTACATGGCAGCCCATACATGTTATACATTTTGATTTATCAGTATACCTTGGGTTTTCTTTAGGTATTGCATTCATTGGGCAGTTTGCAACACAAGCACCACATGCAACGCATTTCCTATTACCCTTTGGCTTTAATGGTATGCCGTTATATTTTCTATATGGGTAATTACCCGGTAGTTTTAATTTCTCTAATTTTTCAATACTTTCTAAATTATCAATTTTACTACGCACTTTTTTTGCAAATTCTTCTAATATTTCCATATCTTTACTATCTGGTCTGCCTACTGCTACTTTACGCATTATGGAATGGTTTGCAATAAAAGCAGCAGCTGCTATCACTTTAACACCTTTTGCTTCTAATAAATCCTGCATTTCTAAAAGTGCATCTTCATAAGCACGGTTGCCATAAACTGCTAAAACTATTGCTAAATTATTATTAAATACAATATTTTCAAGCTGTTTTACCATAATATCTGCCACTCTGCCACCATATACAGGGTATGCAAATATAACTATCTCATTAGGCAAAAGCTCCACTTTTGTATTACGCTTTCTAAAGCTTGTTATATCGTATCGCTCATAATCATAGCCTAAATGGCGAGAGAAAACACTTGCTATATTTCCAGTTTTTCTCCCCGGGCTAAAAAATATTGTTTTTGCTTTTATTATTTCCATTTATACCCTTTAATTTTTACTTTTCTTTTCTATTGCTTTACAAATCTCATTTTTTCCATAAAACTTTATTTTATCATTATCTTCTATCATACAAACTTCATCATCAATTACAATATATTTTTTACCGTCATCAATATTACTATCTGCCATTTTTTCTACTAAACTTTCAAAATCTGCCTTATTTATATATTCTAAACATTCCTTTTTAGCTTCTTCAAATAAAAATTTTGGTCGAGAACATACTGCAGGGTATGTTTCACTTCTTTCTTCCTTTGCCATTTCTAAATCTTCATCTGTAACCATACCACCCTTTGTATCCATAAAAAATTCTCTTACATACTTACTGTCTGTTATATAACTGAAAATATTATTGGTGCTTTCAGTAATAGTATATATTGATTTTTTTATGGTATATTTTGTAATATCTCTCATTAAATTATCTATATTTTCATTATATATGCCTTTAGTTTTAAGGTATGGTAAATATATATCTTGTATAGAACGGTATATTTGCCTGTCTGCCCCATCACTTTGAAAAAGGTAAAGCCCCCACGCACTTGTTATATTAAAAGTCAAGTTTTCAAATGTTTTTCTATCTTCTTCATTGAGTTCTAAATTTTTAATGGCATATGATACATTGCCAATATCTATTAAAGTAATAAAATGACCACAGCTTGAACCTATACATTTTAATTCTTGGTAATCATTTAAATACTGCCTTATATCTACCCCTGCATTAATTAAACTAATAATCTGATTGGTTCTTTGCTGTGCCATATTTACTATGATTTTTGCAGATGTTTTTGTTTTTGCATCCTTATCTGATAAAATAGTAAGTAAATCTAAATCTATTAGTATTTTTAAAGCCGTATACAGCTCATCATCTTTTGATATTTTCTTTAAATAATTAAGCTCATTAAGACTGCCAGATATATTATCTAATGATTTTGAGATATTGTCTAGTTCACTTTTACTTAAAGTATATTCTTTTTTTTCAAAATAAATTTCTCTTTTATCTTTTAATATGTTATGAATCTCATTAATATCATTAGTCAGACCTGATATATTTGTTGGCTCATATGTTTTTTTGCAGCCAGAAATAAGCAGCATTATTCCAGTAAGTAATATTATTAAACGTTTCATATTCTCTCCTATTTGATTGTTTTTTCTATAGCCTTACATATCTCATTTTTATCATAAAATTTATATGTTCCATTATCACTTGCCATACATAACTTATCATTAACTAAAATATATAAATTTTGTAAGTGTCTATCTTTTATCTCTCCTGATATTGCTTTAAACTTATTTTTCATAATATCATCTATATTTATAGTTTTTATATATTCTATACATTTCTCTTTATTACTATTATCTAGAAATGCAGGATATAAACATGCAGGCAGCATATCTACATTTTTTATGTCGTTTATACTACTATCTATATTAACTTTTAATTCTACTTGTTTAAAAACATCAATATTATACTTATCTTTTATGATTACATTTATATCAGCTATTCCAGAATATATTACTTCATACATTCTTTTTTCTATATACATATTTAATTCTATATTATTATATTCATCTCTAAAATAATCTATAATATTTTGGGAAAGTAAACTAGTCGGACTTCCAAATATTCTAGCTATTTTTATATGAGTTATTATCTTTTGAATAAGCACTCTATCTTCTTCATTAAGCTTTATTTCATCAATTACTTCATCTATATACTCTATATAATTTAATCCAGTACTTCTGTTGTATATTGGTGTATTATATACTTTATTTTTAACATACTGCCATAAATCAATATTGTTTTCTAAAACACTATTAAGTGGTTCTATATACATATTTAATAAATCTAAGTATGCAGCAATAGTATCATGTAATGGTGTTTCTTCTTGTTTATTTGCAAGCATATCTATAAGCTGAATTTTTGCACTTGCATATACATAATCATAATATTTTTTATCTTTACATTTTTCTTTAAAGTTATTTAATACACTTATTTTATCAGCTATTTTTTTGAAATCTTGATTAATATCATTTAGAAACTTATCTTTATTCTCAACTATTGATACTATTTCATCAAAATTTTCAGGAATATCGCTTTCATCAAAGAGAGCTGGTTGAGTATATAAATAGTAGGTTTTTAGTAATTTTGCTTTTGGTAGAATATTTGCCACATCTTCATATATTTTGTCTACTTGTTTTTCTGCCACATTATTATTTTTACAGCCTGCACATAAAAACACTGTGATAATTAAAAACAATAAAAAACGCATTTTCTCCCTCTTATATAAAAAGTTCTGGTTCTTTCCTTTTGTTATACATATGCCTAAAAGGAAATTCGCAGAGCTCGTATAATATTACATTAATCTTTCTTGCCTGTCTAGTGCATATTATATGGCAGCCCATACAGCTTATACACTTCTTTTTATCTGTTATCATTGGGTTTTCTTTAGGTATTGCATTTACTGGGCAGTTTATAACACAAGCACCACACAAATCGCATTTATTTATTATTACAGCTGGTTTTAAAGGCATACCAGGGTATCTTCTATAAGGATATTTACCTTTTACTTGTAATTTTGGAAGTTTTTGTATATCTTTTATATTTTCTAGTTTTTCTTTTATTTTTGTTGCAAATAAATTTATTACTTCTTTATCTTTTTTATCTGGTCTATTAACTGCTACACGCCGCATTATAGAATGGTTTGCAATAAAAGCTCCAGCTGCTATTACTTTAAATCCTTTATTTTCAATTATTTCCTGCATTTCAAGCAATGCATCACCATATGAGCCGTTACCATATACTGCTAAAATTACTGCAGGGTTATTTTTACCTTTTATATTTTTATATTCATCTGCTGCAATAGCTGGTATCCTGCCACCATATACAGGGTTTGCAAATATAATTAACTCTTTTTCATCTATTACTATTTTTTCATTACGCTTTTTATAGCTTGTAATATTATGATTTTCACTTGGAATATTAAGACTTTCTACTAATAATTTGACAATCTTTGCTGTTTTTTTACCAGGGCTGAAATAGATAGTTTTTAGTTTTGCTATGTTCATTACTACCTTTTAAATATTATATAATATCTTTGCCTTTCATGTAACATATTTAACTCATATTCAAACTTACAGTAGTTTTCTATATCAAAATTTTTTCGTCTATTGTGCTTGTATCAGCATAGCCATATTTTTGAATATTTGAAAAGACGCTCTAGTCTATATGTTTTTTTACATCTTCTATACGGCAGTTATCCATATATTCAAATGTAAGGTTATATTTATTACCTTTTGCGCCTTTTAGTAAACCTAAATATACCTTACTTTTCGTTCATTAGAAATTCAATAAATTTATCGCTAAAGCTACTGGGGATATTGCCTTTTATACTAAAACTAAACGTTTCTTTATTATTAATATAAAAACTCAACTTACTATTTATCCTGCTTTATAGCATTATACACTGCTTCCACTGCTTTATCAATACCAATTTTTGAGCTTTTTATATACATATCATACCTTGATGCTTCGCCCCAGTTTCTACCTGTATAATAATTATAGTGGTTATGACGTAATTCATTTGTTTTCTTAATATAATCTATGGCTTCATCTTCTGACATATGAAATTCTTCTGCCACACGTTTTTTTGCAAAATCTAAATCAGCCGATACAAATATATTATAACAGTTTGGGCAGTCCTGAAGAACCACATCTGCACATCTTCCCACAATTACACAGTTTCCTTCTTCCCCTGCTTCTTTTATAATTTTACTTTGGGTAATAAATAACCTATCATCATCTGATAAATTTTCTTCATTAAAGATATTATCCATAGAAATATACCTTAAAAGCATTTCGCCCTTTGTCATCTGCTGGTCTTTTTTCTCTATAAACTCACTATTTAATCCGCTTTTTTCAATGGCTTCTTTTATAAACTGCCTGTCAATAAATTTCCAGCCTAATTTTTTTGCCAGTTTCTGACCAATTTCTCGTCCACCACTGCCTAGCTCTCTACCTATTGTTACTATATTATAACCTTTTATCTGCTCTTTATGTTTTGTATTTCTTTCTAAATATCTTGTAATTACAGGACCTAATAATGGATTTAATTTACCAATAATAAATCCTATTAATATGGCAGATATTACTGTCCCTTCCCGAACTCCAACTATACCATTTAATAATAAATATCCAGAAATTACACTAAAAAGAACAAGTGTTACATCAAAAGCTATTTTAATCTGCCCAAATGGTCTTTTTAAAACCCTTGCAACAGTAATCATTAACCCGTCCCCTGCTAAATATAAAAGTTTTGGAGTAACTTCAAATATAATACCTATTGCAACAAGTAATGAACCTGCAAGAACAAATATTACCTGCATAATGTAATTTGATGCTTCTAACCCTTTTGTCAAAAACATAGAAAAGTCTATTAAAAAACCAAATAAAAAACTTACAACTATTTGAAAATATTGGGATTTCTGAAATTCCTTTCTTAAAATAATCACTTGAGCTATAATCATTGTAATATGCATTCCCACTGTTAACTGCCCCAGTGTCCAGTTTGTAAAATAATGGCTAAATACATATGGTGGACATGATATTGGTGTTATCCCAAGGTGGCTTCTAATAGCTAAAGATATGCCCAGTGACATTAAAAAAAGACCAAATACTGATATTAATAATTTCTCTATAAATGAAATAAATTTCATTTTTCCTCCAATAATTTATGATAAAGTCAACAATATTGTTAGGTATAACAGAAAAATTATACCAATAATTATTAGTATGTTTGGTAAGCAAATTGGTTAGTTTATATGCCCCATATTATATAGGACATACATTAACATTAGAAAACCTAAATTTTAAATATCTTTGGAAAGATTAGATGCATTTTTGTGATGTTCTATCATCTCTTTTCTAAGAGCTACCATATATTTAGTATATTCTTCATCATCAGCAACGTATTTTTTACCTTTCATAAGTATTTCTATTGCTTTTTGTAAAGAATCTACTCTTTGGAAACCTGATTTTCTATCTGTTTTAGCAAGTTCAGCTTTTGCTTCTTTAATAAAATGTTTTTTAGCAAATTCTGCTATTATTTCATCTAACTGCTCAACATGTTTAACTATTTCTATATTTCTATTAAGCAGTTTTATTTGCATATTTTGTAATCTTGGAGAAAACTGTGCAGAATCAAGTACAAGCTCTTTAATATACTCAAACCTGCCCATAGCCATATCAAACCCAACATTTGGCTGGTTAATAATTTCGGCACTTTTTCTTATATTTTCCATAGTTCTAGAAAGTGCTGGCAGGCTTAAATCTACCTCTTTAAGTTGCCCTGTTCTAGGGTCGCGCATTTTTCGTAGTTCGCCCTCTTCAACATAAACATCATCTTTTGGTCTATCAGCCATAGTTACTCTCCAGTATTATTCTATATATACACCATTAGTCATTATATATAATCTAAATAATAATTTCAAATAAAAAATAAATAAATTTAAGATAAATTTTAAGTTATTGATATTATAAAATTATTTTGTGCATAAAAAAAGCTCTTGCAAAAAACAAGAGCTTTAAACGGGGACGACGAGACTCGAACTCGCGACCTCTGGCGTGACAGGCCAGCGTTCTAACCAACTGAACTACGCCCCCAACTGAAAAATGGACGGTACAGGGATCGAACCTGTGACCCTCGGCTTGTAAGGCCGATGCTCTCCCAGCTGAGCTAACCGTCCGTTTGAAAAGCGACCCGTAGGGGATTTGAACCCCTGTTGTCGGCGTGAAAGGCCGATGTCCTAGGCCAAGCTAGACGAACGGGTCATCATAAATTGTAAAAATGGTGAGCCGTATTGGGATCGAACCAATGACCCATTGCTTAAAAGGCAATTGCTCTACCGTCTGAGCTAACGGCTCATCTTCCTACCCAAACAAACTTGGCTACTCTTGGGTGGAAATATTATATATCAGAGTAAAAAATAAAAGTCAACAACTTTTTTTAAAAAAATTTAAAAAATTTGTTTTATTTATCTATCAATTAATTATTACTTATTTTTACCCTGCTTTATACTTTACAAATTCTTATATATATAAATTACTATTACTTATTTCTGTAACTAAAATACAAACCTTTTTCTTATTATTTTATAACCGTTTCTTATGTTTATTAAAAACAAAATATATATAATATATTTAAGCATATCTTTTTCATATTTTTACTGCCATTTTAATTCTTTTATTTTTTAATACAATTTTATTTATTATAATTTTGAAATTCTTGTTTGTGCTTTTTCTCTAGTTTCATACTAAACTATTACTTACTTTTCCTTAACTGTTTTTATTTATAAATGATAAATTATAAAAGTTCCCCAGTTTCTGCATGTAGGAAAATATATGATGAAATGTAAGATTATATATCATTAAAATTTAGTATCAAATAAATTTTTAATATAAGTATTTTTTATAACTATAAATTCAAAAAAGTATTAACTTGTTTCATTGAAAAAGGGGAGCTTTTGCTCCCCCACTAAAGATTTTTATTTAAATATTTCATTTAACACTATTGTTTGAGTTCTATCTGTTCCAACAGATACCACGCAGTATGGAACACCAAGATAATTTGATATAAAATCAATATATTCTTTTGCTTCTGCTGGTAAGTCTTCTATTTTTTTAGTTTTAGTAAGGTCTGTCTGCCAGCCTTTAAACTCTTTATATACTGGTTTGATTTTTTCTAAACTTTCAATATCTGCTGGAAACTGCTCTACAATTTTACCATCTATTTCATAAGCTGTGCATACTTTGATTACAGGCATATTATCAAGCACGTCCATTTTTGTAAGTGCAATATAATCAAGACCGTTAATCATTACTGCATATTTTGCTGCCACTAAATCAAGCCAGCCGCATCTTCTTGGTCTGCCTGTAACTGCACCAAACTCATGCCCTGCTGCCCTTAAAGCTTCCCCATCTTCATCAAAAAGCTCTGTAGGAAATGGACCACTTCCCACCCTTGTAGTATATGCTTTCATAACACCAGCAATGCATGATATTTTTCTTGGTGAAATACCAGTTCCTGTGCAGGCACCACCTGCTGTTCCGTTTGATGATGTTACAAATGGATATGTTCCAAAATCCACATCAAGCATAGTGCCTTGTGCACCTTCAAGCATTACTTTTTTGCCTTCTGATATTAATTTATTTATTAGGTATGATGTATCTGTTACATATTTTTTTAAATCTTCCACATGGCGTTTACAGTATGCTTTTGCTTCGTCAATATTTATAGGCTCAATATTATATGCTTTAACCGCATATTTATTTAACTCATCTATGTTTGTTTTAATTTTTTCATCTAATATTTTTTCATTAAATAAATCACCTATTCTAATACCGTTTCTGGCAGTTTTATCCATATATGTAGGGCCTATCCCTCTGCCTGTTGTGCCTATTTTGTTTGCACCTTTTAATTCTTCCTTATGTTTATCAAAGAATATATGGTATGGCATAATAACATGGGCTCTGTCACTTATAAAAAACCTGCCGTCAAACTGAACACCTTTTTCTTTTAATTCATTTATTTCTTTAAATAAAGCATCAAGCTCAATAACTGTTCCATTAGCTATTATATTTATTGTTTTATCATGAATAATACCTGATGGTATAAGGCGAAGAATGTATTTTACACCGTCTACCCAGACAGTATGGCCTGCATTGTGGCCACCTTGATACCTAACAACTACATCTGCCTGTTCTGAATACATATCTACAATTTTTCCTTTTCCTTCATCGCCCCACTGGGCTCCAAGCACTGCTGAACAGCTCATCATATCCCCCGTTAAATTATATTTTTAAAAGTATAGCTACTCTCAAATATATCTTTTTTATTTTTATCTGCTACAAATATAACGCTTTTTCCACTGCTGCGTAATTCTATAGCTTTTTTAAAGTTTTCTGCACCTAAAATTAGATAGTCATACGTTTTTGCACTAGCACTGCATATTGGAAAATATAGTAAATTATCTATATTTAATGCTGCACCACAGGCTGTTATATCCTTACCAAATTTAGCCATAAGGTTATCATACCTGCCGCCACCGCCTAATGCGTAGCCAAAATTTTCATGGACTATTTCAAAATGTATGCCTGTATAGTAATCAAGCCCTCTTGATTCTCCACCATCAAATATGAGCATATCTTTATTTATGCCACAGTCTATTAGGCTGTTAAATAGATTTTTTATTACTTCAAGCCTTGATGATATTTCTTTATCAAAACTACTACTTGTTTTAATTAACTCATCTATTACTTCTATTCCACCAAAACTAATCGGTAGTTTTTCTATAAATGATTTTACATTATTATCAATATCCATGTTTTCAATGATTTTTTTTACATCATGAACACGCCTTTCAGAGACTGTTTGCAATATTGCATTACTATTTTCTTTTAAATGTTTTCTTAGTTTTGTTATGAAAACAGTATCTCCAAAAGTAAATGAATAACCTTTAAGCCCAAGATTTTTTAAGGCATTATGGCAAAGCAGCACTATTTCCATATCAGCATATAAACTTTCTTCGCCAAATATTTCCCAGCCTGTTTGGTTTTCTTCACTTTTTACGCCTCTATCTTTTTCTACAGAACGAAAAACTGTTCCTTTATAGCTTGCTCGAAAGGGTAATGTAATATTATCTATACCACTTACTATTCTGCAAACCTGTGGAGTAAAGTCTGGGCGTAAAACCAATGTTTTACCTGTATGCCTGTCTATAAAACGGATTATACTTTCATCTGAAAAATTGAAAACTGTATCTGAAAGTAAATCATAATATTCATAAATAGGCAGGTTTAGTTCCACATAACCATACTGCATTAGTGTGCTGTCAATAATATTTAAAGCCTGCCTTACCCTGCTGCTTCTTTCTATATTTTGGTCGTGGGTTATATTTGTCATATAGCTGGCATTTCCCCCATTAATACTTTTTGAGCAGCTGCAACACCTTTGCCAAGCTCAATGTTTGCACCAAATTTTACAAGCCCCATTTCTATGGCACTTATTGCTGTTATTGTATCAAATGCATCATGGTAGCCAAGATGAGAAATACGGAGAATTTTACCTGCTAAATGGTCCTGCCCACCTGCTAAAGATACACCGCATTTATCCCTTAAATATTTAACAAAGGCTTTACCGTCTATATTTTCAGGTAAAAAACAGCCAGTTGCTGCATTTGATGGTAAATCTTTTGCTAAAAGTTCTAGTCCTAATGCTTTTACTGCCTGCCTTGTGGCTTCTGCATTAACTGCATGGCGTTTGAAAACATTATCTATTCCTTCTTTTTCCATCATATCTATTACTGTTTTAAGACCAATTATCAGGCTTACACCTGCAGTCCATGCTGTAGTATTTTTCATCTGGTTTTTAAGTTCTGTTTTTAGGTTAAAATAAAATTTAGGAAGCCTTGATTTTTCAACCATATTCCATGCTTTTTGGCTTAATGTAATAAAAGCAAGCCCCGGTGGAAGCATAAACGCCTTTTGGCTGCCTGTAATTAATATATCTATACCCCATTCATCAAAACGAGTATCATGCACACCTGCACTAGTAATACCATCTACCACAAGTAATGTTTCAGGCATATTTTTTGTAATAGCTGCAAGTTCTTCTACAGGGTGATATACTGTTGTGGAAGTTTCGCTGCCCTGCACAAATACTGCTTTTGTATCTGGGTTTTGATTTAAAAATGCTTTAACATCTTTAGCACAAACAGAATGCCCCCATTCAATATCAATACTTTCCACATTGATACCATATGTTTGGCATATTTTTATCCAACGTTCTCCAAATTTACCACCGTTAATAACAAGAACTTTATCTTCCCTATTTAGTGTATTAATAACGGCTGATTCCATAGCTCCTGTTCCACTGCTGGCAAGAATTAAAGGTTCCTGTTCTGTTTTAAATACCTTTTTTAAACCATTCCTTGCTTCTTTAAAGATAGCTTCAAACTCTGGAGTTCTATGGTGTATCATAGGGCGAGCCATATCAAGTAATACTTGCTCTGGCACTGCTGTTGGCCCTGGCGTGATAAGATATTTTTTTAGCATTTTATACCTCATTATAAAATAATAGTCCTTAGTCCTTGAGATTATATACTAATACATTTAATTTTACTATAACAATTTTTATTTTTATTAATATTTTTTATATTCTTTATTTATATGTATTTTTGAATAACTGTTGCTTATTATCATTTTTTACATTATAATACTTGTGTTGTTTAGTTAACCACTTAGTAGCATTTTTAAATAGGGGGTTATAATATTTATGTATACAGGGAAACACAAGACAGCAGTTAAGTCTCAAAAATTAATAGCAGAATCATTTTTTGATTTACTTCAAGAAAGGGCCTATTACGATGTATCTATTAAAGAAATATGTTCAAAAGCTGGTATTTCAAGGCAGACATTTTATTCATTATATGGCACAAAAGAAGATGTTATTAGGTTTTATTTAGCAGAGACTTTTGCTGAATGGCGCAGGCAGGCCAAAACAAACGGTGTTAACTCACTGTATGATTTAATATTATTCTTTCTACTAGGCATCACAGAAGATGAAAAACTTTCACAACTATATTCTAGTGAAGTTTTAGGTGGAATATTAGCTGATATTTTAAAAGAGCATCTTGATAAAACAATACTTTATGAACGTGGCTCCATTTCTGTGGGAGACAGTGTTGCAAACTCATTTATTGCAGGTGGGCTTACTATGGCTTTTAAACAGTGGCATGCAGATGAAGATAAAATATCTATAGAAGATGTTACTATGTTTGTTATAAAAATTTTATCTGGTGATTATTTTACAGAAATCATGTCATATGCAAAACAGTTCCCATCATTAAAAAGTAGGAAATAATTTATTTTGGTAGAGTGTTGAATGTTACTTTCAACACTCATTATAATTTTATAGACTATAAAAAAGATTGATATTTTATTTTTGCACTATTACATTACTTGTTTCTGCAAACCCTGTGTTTGTTATGCCTACTTTTATGACTCCATTTTTATTTTCAATAACTTTCCCCTTCTTATTTCCTACTGCTTCAAATTTTAATTTATCATTTTCCTTAAAGTAATTATTATTAATTTGTAAAATTATAACATCTTTTTCTATATCTATAATTTCAGCTTCTAAAGAACCAGCCTTACCAATTCTTTTTGCATTATTCACTTTTAATATACTGCCTTTTGCAAAACCATTATTTTTTACTGATAATCTTACAATATTATCCTCTGCCTTGATAACAATTCCTTCTTTCGCACCGGCAACATCAATTATAACATTATCATTTACACTTATTTCTTGACTATTTAAATCAAGTACAATTCCATCGTAATCAACAGAAATAATTTCTGCTTCATATTTTTTACCTGCATAAGCATAACCAACTGTTCCTAAACATAATATTAGCACTATTAATTTTTTCATATACAACTCCTTATTTATTTTTATAGTCCCATTTTGCATGTTTATTTTTTACATACTTTTCATCTAAATAACCTGTAAACATTGATATTATAAGATATCTGTTCGCTGGTAATATCAAAAAGAATATATGTAATATAAAAAATATTACAAACATCGCTGCTGTTATATGATGTATATACCAAAAAGTTAATATTACTAAATTATTTCTTACTAATGGTTCATAATAATATATTATATTTAATATACCACTTATTGCTACAAAGATACATACTATTCCACAAAGCGTATATACTACCCTTTGTTCTGGTAGAAACTTACCTTGTGGCTCTAATTCTACATTTTTTATAAAAAAGCTTTTTATTACGCGTATTCCTTCTTTAATGTCTGATAATTTCATCATCGCATCAAAACCCGTTAATATTCTTCGAACAATATGTAGTAATATAAAAAAAATAAATAATAAACCTACTGCTATATGGAGTGTCTTATTACTCATTTCATGTGTGCCATACAACAGTCCACCTGTTAATGCTATTCCCCAATGCTCAATTCGGGTAAGTAGTGTGTGTCTTAAAATCTTCATTTTTATCCTCTGTATTTAAATTTATAATACATTACTTGTGTAATGTTTTTCTTATTCTTATCATTATTATTTATATAAGTCAAGTATTTATTTATTTTTATTTATTTTTTATTTATTATTATATATTTATAAGTTAATATAAAACATTACTTGTGTAATTTATTTTATAGTTACAATAAATACATTACATATGTTTAATGATTGCTTTCTTATTGTTAATAGATTATCATTATAAATAATTTTTAATGGAGAATATTTTATGTATAATGGAAAAAACAAGACTGCATTAAATTCTCAACTTAGAATTAAAGATGCATTTATATCCATGTTAAAATATAGCAGTTTTGATACTATTTTAATTAAGGATATTTGTAAAAAAGCAAATATATCACGTCAAAGATTTTATTATCTTTATAAATCTAAGGAAGAGATTATATCCCATATATTAAACGATTTTTTCAGTAATATGCTTGATGATATTAAAATTAGAAATATTAATTCCTTATTTGATTTAATTAATATTTTCTATTTATCAATTGATGCAAATGAAGATATACAGTATATTTTTGCAATAGAAAATACATCTAATATTGCAGAAAATATATTTGTAAATTATCTTAATCAAATTCATATGATTAAGGTTGGTCATATAATGAATCTAAATGATTTATATGCACATCATTTTCTTGCTTCTGGTTTTATTCATCTCTATAATAAATGGTGTAAAGGTGGTAAGGACATACCAATTGAGTATATTATACAACTTGCATTTAATATTATTACTGGACAACATTTTAAAGATGAAAACAATATATAAAAAATTAGCCTGAATAAATTATTCAGGCTAAAATGTATTTAAAATATATTCATATATTATAAAGTTTATATATTAATTTATAAATATTTATCTATCTTATTAAACGCATTATATCGTTATAAAATGCAAAAACCATTAAGGAAAGTATTATTACAAGCCCAAACATTTGAAATGCTCCTAATGCTTTTTCTCCAAGTGGACGCCCCATTACCCCTTCTGCTGTAATAATAGCAAGCTGACCACCGTCTAAAACAGGTATTGGCAGCAGGTTAAAAACAGCTAAATTTATACTGATAGCTGCCATAAATATAAGCAGTGTAGAAAAACCAGAATCGGCAGACTGGGCTGCAGTTTGCACAATTAATATTGGACCACCTAAAGAATCTGAAGGGATTTCCTGCTTAATTAATTTTGCAAAACCAATATATATCATTTTTGTAAGCTCGTATGACTTTTCTAACCCCATACCCATAGCAGCTATTGGTCCATAATGAACTGTTGCGTTACCATCAATTGGTGCAATTCCTATTAAACCTATTGTCTGTTCCTTACCATCTATCACCTGTTTATTTGGTTTTGGTGTTACTTTTAACTCTATAATTTTTCCTGCACGCTCTACTTCCACAAGTAATTCTTTATCAGGATTACCTCTAATATATGTGGCAGAATTGCTCCATGAAGTAATTTTCTCACCATTTATACTTATAATTTTATCATCTTTTAAAAAGCCTGCTTTTTCTGCAGCACTTGATGGCATTACTTCACCGATTATTGCATCAATTTGAAGTGATGCTCCAATGTATCCTATTTTTTCCTTATCTCCAAAAATATCATCAACTTCTTTTTCTGATACTGTTAGTGATATTTTTCTATTATCACTTAAAGTAATATCTACTTTTTCATTTGGCATTTCTGCTATAATTGAAGCAAACTCATTCCAAGAACGAACTTTTTCGTTATTTACTGATGTGATAATATCTCCAGTTTTGAGTCCTGCTGTTTCTGCAACAGAATCTTTTTCCACTTCTCCCACCACTGCTTGAAATGATGGAATACCACTCATATATAATGCCCAGAAAATTATAATGGCAAATATGACATTAAAAAGTGGACCTGCTATAATAATGGCAGCTTTATGCCATGCAGATTTATCCCTAAATGACCTGCCCTCTTTTGCAGGGTCGTATGTTTCTTTACCAGGCTCATCATCATTTTGCTCCCCATACATTTTTACATACCCACCAAGAGGTAAAGCAGAAAGCACATACTCAGTTTCGCCATATTTTTTACTTAAAAGCACAGGTCCAAAACCAATAGAAAATTTTTCCACATACACATTAGCCCATTTTGCCACAAGAAAATGACCAAGCTCGTGGACAAATACAAGCACTCCAAGTACAATAATTGCAATAACTATATCCATAATTTTTCCTTATAATTTTAACTTTTTAATAATATTGCCATAGATTTAAAAAAATGCAATAAAGAAGTGAAAAAGCTACATAATTTATTTATTGAATCAATTAAATAGTTGGTAGTTTAATAGGTAGATAATACATTTTTTCAATTTGTTTTGATATATATTTCTTCTCTATTTCTTTATTAATTTTTAAGCTTTCAAAATCATATCCATCTCTTTCATCATTTACAACGGGATATAAAATACATAAGTTTATGTCTGATGAATTTTCTGCTCCAACCTTTTCCTGTATTTTCTTTGTTCTTGCATATAAACTTAATTGTTGTAAATGTGGTTTTATTTCCCCTATTTTTTCTGTTATTTCTTCTTCGTTATCGTTTTGTTTTTCTATATATTTATATTTTATACTGTATTTACTATCAAATATATATGGTGTATTTATTACATCATTTTTTTTAATTGTAAAATCAGGTCTTAATGCTCTTGTTCCTGTTTTACTATCCTTATCTCCTTTTTTATAGCCTGCTCCAAGTATACTATGTGGTATAGCCTTTCTTATTTTGACTTCACAATATCTTTCAAAAAGTTCTGCCATATCAATATAAAATGGATATATATTATTAAACTTTCCTTGATTATAAATATTTTTATCTAAAAGTTTTATTACTTCATAAGCCAATTTAAGACTTTCTTTATATCCTCTATGTATTATTTTTTTATTGATTTTCTTAAAATCCATATCTTTTATTATTCTGTCATCTATTCCATTAAAACTTTCTTTTATCATACATATGTCTTTGTATAAGCTTTCTTTTTGAGTGTTTGTTATAGCAAATATTTCTGCTTTTTTTAACGCATATTTTAATATTTGGTTTTCTAGATTATTTATACCATGTATTTCATATATACATTTATTTTTTAATTTTACATTTTCTTTTAGATGTATATTTATGGTGTCTTTTATTAAAAGTTTGCCTTTTACTTTACCTTTTAAAATATTCTGTTCTTTATAAAAACTTTTATAAAGCCCATGTTTCACTATTTCTTGTACTGATTTAATAAACATATGTACAATAAATAAATATAAGCTGCTGCATAACTTATTCTCAATACATATTGGCTTTTCATTATAATATATTTTATAACATTCAGATAAATGTTCATATACTTGTCTATCGTGCAAGCATTCATTTAACATTTTTAGTATATCAATTTTTACATTATCATCATTAAATTTTGGTTCAATTTTTATAATAATATCTTCTATACTACATATACCAATATTATATCCTGCTTCGAGACAATTATTTGATAATTCTAAATGATAGTCTTCTAGTTTGTTTTTATGTTTTAATAATATTTCTGCTTTCTCTTGTAGTATTTCTTTCCTTTCATGTTCCTGACATACTATCATTATACTTCACTTATAAAATAATCTTTTAAATTTTTAATTTTATTTAGCAAATCTTCATTATTATCTTTATCTAAAGTTTCTGTATCTGCTATTATTCCATCTTTATAATACTCTATTAGAAGTGGAATAATATTATATTTAAGAGATATTTCTAAATAATTTTCTGGACAATCATCTTCTTTAGGTAAAAAATAACTGTGTCCCACCATAATATCATCTATGTTATATTCTTCTGAAATATGTTTATCTATTAATTCATAAACTTTCTTATATAAATTCTTTGCTTCTTCATCTTCTATAATATTACTATTAGATGAAACTGTATAAAAAGCAAACCTTCTTCTTATAGCATAATCAATACTTCCAATACTTCTATCTGCTGTATTCATAGTGCCTATAATATATAAATTTTCTGGTATAGTAATACTTTCTCCATAAGGACATTTTACTGCCTCACCCCTGTATTCTAAAGCATATAAAAGCTCCCCTAATACAGATGGCAGGTTAGCTCTATTTATTTCATCAATTATCAATATATAAGGTTTGTCTTTTGCTTTATTTACTACATTCATCAATATTTTATCTTCTATTTTATAAGTGATATTACCATTTTCTGATTTAGCAGATATTCCCCTTACAAAATCTTCATATGTATAAGATGGGTGAAATTGAATAATATCATAATCAATACCCATTTCCTCTGCTATTTTTTTAGCAGTATATGTTTTCCCTGTACCTGGGGCACCTTGTAGTATTATTTGTTTTTTAAATTTAATTAATTCTATTAAATGTAAATTTGTACTTGCTGTTATATCAATCATTTTAAATGTTTCCCTATATAATTTTATACATTTTTCTAAATCTATTCCTGTCATCTCCTTTAATGCAATATCAATTGGTTTAAGTAGTACATTTTCCTCTCTATGTTTATTTATCCATACAACATGAATTTTATCTTCTAATTTATAGCCTTTCTTATAATCATTCTTGATTATCATACCTATTGCATTTATTGAATTACCATACCTTGCAACAATAATATCAAATCTATTTGGTTCCTTTATTGTATATGGTATTCCACTAGCTGTCGTTTCACTGTCTACATATACAGTGCTTGTATTAATAAAGTTATCTAAATGGTCATTTTTTTTTGTTTTATCATCACGCATATACGATGATATTTGATATACTTTTCTCTTAATACCATTACTTTTTGCTATATCATTTAATTTAATAAACGCATTTATTTCATATGCTTTACAGTCTGGAAATAATTCATATAATTTATTTTGATGTTCTCTATATGAATTATAGCCTAATTCATTAGCTTTATTATACAATACGTTACTATATGACATTGTTTTAGCGTCATAAGCTATATAATTTTCTGGATTTATTATGCTTAATACTTGAGTTAATTTTGCTATACTAATATTTTTTATAGTTAATATCTTATTAAAAATATTTTCTTCTATAAATTCATCATTTTTTGCCATAGAAAAAAATTCCCAATGTATATCATTATTTTCAAGTTCATTTCCATAATAAAAAAATGTATTATAAACTGGGTTTATAAATATCCATTCTTCAATATTATTTATATTTGTTTCTATTCCAAATTCTTTACATACTTGAGAGTATATAATAAATTTTTCCTTTCTTCTCCATAATCTTGCAAGTTCATATATAAATGATAATGGGTCAATTCCTGACTGTTTGTAATTATCTATCTTTGAATAAAATGAGATTGAATTAATAACTTTATTTTTAAATTCTGATTTATTATTTTTATAATCTAGTATTTTACTTGTTAGTTTTGTGTAAAAATCAATCCATTGAAAATATGGAGGATAATCATTTATTGTATTATATTCTTCTGTTTGATTAGTATGCAAAATTTCTCTATTTTCATTTTCATACCCTATTAGTTTTCCTTCTTTTATGTTATATGTAACTTGACTATATCCCATACTTGATAAAATATTTTGTAACTTTTCTTTCTCACTATCATTTGGATTATTATTTTCGCACACATATACTGCTATATTATGCCCTTTCTGTTTCATTAGACATGTTAATATATTTAGTCTTGAATAAGTGGGAGTTCCTCCCTTTAGCTTAATAGCACTTATACTTTTATTTTTTATATTCTCTATATTTGTTATTACGCTATCAGTTGATGAGAAAATACTATCAAAAAATTTTTTATCTTCTGTAAGAAAAAAATAATATCCTGGAAAATCTTTAGTAATATTATTTTTTTTCATTATTTCATTTTTATTATAATTATTAATTTTACAAAATACTCCTTTATAATAATTATTTATATCTTCATATTGTCCAATAATATCTCTAGTACTTCTAGTGATTACTTCTCCATTATTATCTCTTTCTACTTCTAATTCTGTTAAAAACTTAAATTCATATTCCCCAAGTTTTATTGTTTTTGGAAACCCTAATTGTTCCATTATTCAGCCTCCAATTTATAAAAAAGGGCTTAAATTTTAACTTAAGCCCTTTTACTTTTTATAAGTTTTATTTTACTTACTTATCAAACTTATCCATAAAAATGTTACCAAAGCCACTATCTTCGCTTGTTTCCATTTTTTTCATGTATTCTTTTGTTTCTCTTCTTTCAGAATCCTGTAAGTATTTTTTAATAGATAATATAACTTGTTTTTCTTTATTATCTGCTTTTATAACTGTTGCTGTAACAGTATCACCTACATTATACATATCAACTGATGCTTTTGCAGGGTCTAAATCATTAACAGCAATTATGCCTTTCATTTCAAGTGGAAGTTCCACTTCTAACCCTTGTTTATTTACTGCTGTTATTTTAACATCAACAGATTTGCCCTGTGGTAAAAGTTTTGTTACTTCTTTCCATGGGTTTGCTTCTAACTGCTTGATACCTAAACTAATTCTTTCTTTATCTTCATCAATGTTTAAAATTTTAGCTTCAACAGTATCACCAACTTTATAAACAGTATTTAAATCTGCTATTTCTTCTCTCCAAGAAACATCACTTTTTCTCACTAATCCATCTAAAATACTGCCAAAATCTATAAACAAGCCAAAATCTGTAATACTTTTTATTGTGCCTTTAACAACAGAACCTTCTGGGTGCTCTTTTTTAAGAGTAGTCCATGGGTTATCTTGTAAATCTTTAACACTCATAATAACGCGTTTTCTTTCGTTATCATAGCCTATAACTCTGCCTTCTACCATATCTTTAATATTAAGAGTAGATTTTGAATGTTTTAACCAGCCTATTTCTTCATTTGGAACAAAACCATCTATACCATCAGCAATTTCTACAACATAACCAGCTCTTTTTCTTGCAACTACTGTGCCTTTAACTGATGAACCTTCTGGATAGTTTTTCTCTGCATTATCCCATGGGTCATTTTGCAACTGTTTCATACCAACTGCTACTTTACTGGTATCTTTATCTATTTCTAATATTACTACTTCCACATTATCGTTTTCTGCTAAAAATTTTGCAGGGTTTTTTACTCTGCCCCAGCTCATTTCATTTTTATGTAAGAAACCATCAATACCACCAAGGCTAATAAACGCACCATAGTCTTTTAATGTTTTAACTATACCTTTAATACTGTCCCCTACTTTATATTTATCAAAAAATTCATCTTTTTTCTTTTTAGCTTCTTCAACTAAATGGTGGCGAGGTGATACAACAACTGACTGTTTTTTACCACCATGCACTCTTAATACTTTTGCAAGAAGCACTTTATTAATAAATTTTGCTGGGTCAATTTCTTTTATATTTATATCTATTAAGTTTTCTGGAATGAAAGCTTCTATTTCACCAACTTTACCACGATAACCCTTAGTTTTATCATTACTTACAAACTCAGTAATTTTTACTTCAACAGGTGTGCCACTGCTCTCTTTTTCTTTTATTGCACTAAAGTCGCCTTTTGCATTTATTGCTTTTTTAGAAAGCATAACTCCATCATTATTCATTTTAACAATGCTAAGTTCTACTTCATCGCCAACTTTTGCACCCTCTAATTCTGACATTGATACAACACCTTCAGTTTTGTAGCCAAAATTTACAAGCCCTTTACCATCTCTAATATCTACGATTGTGCCTCTTACTACTTCACCTGGGCGATATTGTTGGAGAGACTCTTCAAAAAATGACTCAAAATCTTCCATGCGTTCTTCGTTTTGTCTGTTTTCCTTATTCATCTTGCGACCTCATATATATATTCACGCACCTTTTCAAGAAGATACTTAGGAGTGCTTGCCCCTGCTGTAAGCCCCACATTTTCCACATTTAAAAACATATCTGCATTAAGCTCTTTTTCTGTTTCCACATGGTATGTTTTTGGGCATATCTCTTTACAAAGGTGGTAGAGCCTTGTAGTGTTGGCACTGTTTTTACCACCAACAACTATCATTACTTCCACATTAGATGCTACCTCAATTGCAGCTGACTGCCTGTGTTCAGTAGCAGAACATATTGTCTTTGCAACAACTAGTTCATTACATTTACTTTTTAGCATATTTTCAATTTCTTTAAACACATCTTGGTTTTGAGTAGTTTGTGCTAAAAAGCCGTATTTTTCTTTAAATTCTAAATCATCTATTTCATTAATATTTTCTATTACTTTATAATCAATATCAATATAGCTGATAATACCTTTAACTTCAGGGTGGTCTGCCTCACCAAGAATAACAATATAATCACATTCTTTAGAAAGCTTTTCTGCTGCTTTTTGGGCTTTTTGAACAAATGGGCAGGCTGCATCTATTACTTTACCTGCATTTTTTTCTAAATATAGTGCTTCCTGCTTTTCTATACCATGGCTTCTAATAACAACAGACATACCCGCATCTACTTCATCTAAAGATTTAATGGTAGAAACGCCTTTACTTTCCAAATCACTAACTACTTGTGGGTTATGGATAATAGGTCCAAATGTAACAACATTGTTGTTTTCTTCGGATGCTTTTTTTACTATATCAATAGCTCGTTCCACTCCAAAACAAAACCCTGCATGACGAGCAACTTTAACCTGCATTAATTTCTCCCAAATTTATATGAGATGATTTTATACTAAATTTTTTCTTTTTGCAAATAAAATAGGATTATTATATAAAAAAACTACAAGTTTTTTCTTTTTTCATTAATTATAGCACCTATTTTATCTGCAACTTCTTCTAAAGAGTAACCTGTTGTATCTATAAATATAGCATCTTCAGATTGTTTTAGTGGACTTTCTGCACGGTTTGTATCCATTTCATCTCTTTTTATAATATCATTTAATACATCTTCAAATTTCGGTGCATTATCTTTATTTTCCCACTCTTTATATCTTCGTTTTGCACGTTCTTCTGGGCTTGCTGTTAAATATATCTTTACATCAGCTTTTGGCAGCACAACTGTTGTTATATCCCTGCCCTCCATTATCACATCGCAGCCCTTAGCATATGACTGTTGCTTTTCAACAAGTATTTTCCTAATTGCAGGAATAGATGCAACAGATGCTACTTTAGATGATATTTCAGGTGTTCTAATTTTTGCTGTTAAATCATATACCTGACCTTCATATTTTATAGATATTTTTTTGCCATTATCTTCCAGTATAAAATCTATATGTGATACTTTATCTTCTAAATTATCATAACCAAAGTTTTCGCCAACATAAGCAACACTTCTATACATTGCTCCAGTATCAATATATGTAAGCCCATATTTTGAAGCTATTATCTTACATACTGAACTTTTACCACTGCCTGCTGGCCCATCTATTGCAACCTGCATATACAACCCCTTATTTAACTTCTAAAGATAATAAATCCCCTATGAAATCAGGGTATGATACATCAAGGGAAGCAATATTATCCATTAAAACTTTTACGCCAAATTTTTTAGCTAAAATAATATTTATCATAGATATTCTATGGTCATCATAAGCAAGCAGTGTTGCTTTTTCTGGCTCTTTTGTAAGTGGGTATATTTTAAGCCCGTCTTCAAATTCTTCAATTTCAGCACCAAGTGCTTTAAAGTTATTTATTAAAGCTGCAATCCTATCTGATTCTTTTACTCTTAATTCTTTTGCATCTCTAATTTCAAGTGGAGCTTTACCAAAAAGCCCTATCATTGCTAAAACTGGGATTTCATCTATCATATTAGCTATAATTTCACCACTTATTTTACCACCATTGATTTGTGCTGGTTTTACATATATATTACCTACAGGCTCAACTTCATCACTTGTGATTTCATACTCAATATTAACCCCAAGCTCTTTTAATGCCTGTAATAAACCTGTTCTTGAAGGATTTAACCCACAGTTTTCTATTACAATTTCAGAACCTTCAAAAATTAAACCTGCACCAATATAAAAGGCAGCTGATGAAAAATCTGAAGGTACATCAACTCTGCTTTGGCTAAATGTACCACCTGTTACAGAGATTTTACCATTATTATTTTCACATTTTATACCAAATGCTTTTAACATTCTCTCAGTATGGTCTCTTGTTGGTGTATGCTCTATATAAGTTGTAACACCTTCAAGCTGAGCACCTGCTAAAAGAACAGCACTTTTAACTTGAGCAGATTTTGTTTCTGCTTCTATTTCTGCTGCTTTTAATGATGACGGCAGCACTGTCGCAGGAAGTAATGTATTATTATTCTTACTTCTAATATCTGCTCCCATTTTTGCAAGTGGGTTAATTACCCTTGCCATAGGACGCCTTAAAAGAGAAGGGTCGCCTGCAAGTACTGAATAAAATTTTGAAGGAGCTAACACACCCATCATAAGACGTGCTGTTGTGCCTGAATTATCACAATTTAATATATCATATGGTTCTTTAAATTTTTTAACGCCTTCAGAATGTATTAAAAGCCTTGAACGCTCATTTACTATGTTTACACCTAACTGCTGCACAACATTCATTGTTGCCATAGTATCCCTTGAAAGCAGTGGGTTTTTTACAACTGATACACCGTCAGTCATAGCTCCCATAATAATTGCTCTGTGTGTTATGGATTTATCTGCAGGAACATTTATTGTCCCTTTAAATGATGAACATTTGTCGAAAGTTATCATATTATTACCTCACTAATATAACCTCTATAATTTACGTCTTTGTTCACTTACCTGCTCTATTTTATTATAAAGCTCTTGAATTTTTCCACCTTTTATCATATTTTTCCATTTTATAATATCTTTTTCTAAGTTTTCTACACATTCAATCAACGCTTTTTCATTATCAAAGAAAATATCGCTCCACATTTGCGCATCACTTGCTGCTATTCTTGTAAAATCACGGAAGCCTCCCCCTGCATATGAAAGGGCGTCTTTATTTTGTGTAAGAACTGTATCCATTAAACAAAAAGATATTAAATGGGGTAAATGGCTGACATTAGCAAATATTTCATCATGCTCATACGCACTCATTTTTCTAACGTCCATATTAATAAGTAAATGAAGCTGTTCTAATTTATTATCTAATTCTTTATTACCAATGGATACAAGTATATGTTTTGCTCCATCATACAAATTATCATCTGCATTTATAAAGCCACTTTTTTCTTTACCTTTTATAGGGTGCCCCCCACAAAATAATAAATTATTTTCTTCTGCTGCTTTTATTATGGTGCCTTTTGTGCTGCAGGCATCTGTAACTGGCTTTTTATAATTGATTTTACCTAGCTTATTAATAAACTGAATTGCTGATTTAACAGGAAGGCATATATAGATTAAATCAAGGGGAAAATTAATAAACCTGTCAAATTCATTGGTTACCCCTTGAAAAATATTACTTTCTACAGCCTGCACTAATACATCTTCGCCTAAATCATAACCGAAAATATTAATGTCTTTGCAGGCAAAGGATTTGGCAAATGAGCCACCAATTAATCCTATACCTGCAATACCTATATTTCTAAAGGGCAAATTATTTGGCAATTTCCTTACCTACTGCTTTTGCAATAATTTCTACTTTTTCCATAACTTCTATATACTGCTCTGGAGTAAGTGACTGGTCGCCATCACTTAATGCCTCATCAGGATTTGGGTGAACTTCTATCATAAGACCATCAGCTCCTGCTGCAACTGATGCTAAAGCCATTGGTCCAATACATTCTATTCTACCTGTGCCGTGGCTTGGGTCTACTATTACTGGTAAGTGAGAAAGTGATTTAATAGCTGGAACACAAGCTAAATCTAATGTATTTCTAGTGTATGTTTCAAATGTTCTAATACCACGTTCGCAAAGAATAATGTTTGAATTACCTTCTTTTGCAATATGCTCTGCTGCCAGTAAAAATTCTTTAATAGTAGCACTCATGCCTCTTTTTAAAAGCACTGGTTTTTCTTGAGCACCAACTTCATGAAGAAGACGGAAGTTTTGCATATTCCTTGCGCCGATTTGTAAAATGTCAGCATATTCTGAAACGATTTCTATATCTCTTGGGTCTGTAAGCTCTGTTACAACTATCATACCAAATTCATCTGCTGCTTTTCTAAGGTATATTAAACCTTCTGGCCCCATACCTTGAAATGAATATGGGCTTGTGCGTGGTTTATATGCACCACCTCTTAATATTCTTGAACCATGTGCACTTGTTTTTTCTGCAACAATACGCGCCTGCTCCAAACTTTCCACAGAACAAGGGCCACTCATTACTGCTAACTCTTTACCACCAATTTTTACGCCTTTTACATCAATAATAGTATCTTCTTTTTTAAATTCACGGCTTACAAGTTTGTATGGTTTAGATATAGGTATAATTTCATCAACCCCAGGAAAAGTCTGCACCTGTTTGCCTTTTAATAATGATTCATCACCTATTGCTCCAATAACTGTTCTTTCTACACCTTCAGAAATTGTGAGCCTGTAACCACATGATGTTAAATGTTCTGTTAAATTACCTACTTCTTCTTTAGAAGCATCGTGTTTCATTACAATAATCATATTATATCTCCAAATATCTTTTATTTATTTAAAACTTTTTTTAATGCATTTATAAATACTTCGTTTTCTTTATCTGTTCCTATGGATACCCTGATATATTCCTTTAACCTGTCCCCACCTAAAAAGCGAACTATTACACCTTCTTTCAACATATCATCAAATACCTTTTTACCGTTACCAACCTTTATAAGCATAAAGTTTGTATGGGTTGCAACATATTCAAGCCCTAATTTTTTTACTTCGTTATATATATATTCTTTGCCCTGCTTGTTTAATGCTACCACATTTTTAATATGGTCTTGGTCTTTTATGGCTTCTGCACACATTATTTGAGCAGCAGAATTTACATTAAAAGGTGGGCGTATTCTATTAATTAATGATATACACTCTTTATCTGCCACCAAATAACCACATCTAATAGATGCAAGCCCATAAGCTTTAGAAAAAGTTCTCATAGTCATTAAATTATTATATTTTTTCATTAAACTAATTGCATCAGGATAATCACCTTCTGCAAATTCAATATATGCTTCATCTAACACAACAAGCACCTGGCTTGATAATCTGTCCATAAATGAAATAAATTCAGCAGATGAAAAAAGTGTGCCAGTTGGGTTATTAGGGTTTGCAAGCATAATAAAACGCGTTTTCTCATTTACTGCATTTAATATATTTTCAAAATTAGTAGTAAAATCATCATTTGTTTCAACCCATTTACAGCTTGATTTTAATCCACGTGCAAGAAGCTCATATTCAGAAAATGATGGGCTTGGAGCAAGAGCGTGAGTATCACTTGTTAAAAATGCCATATATAAAAGCTGGATAATTTCATCACTGCCTGCACCACATACTATATTATCAATATCTACATTATGAAATGCTGCTATTTCCTGCCTTAAATAAAAACTATCCCCTATTGGATACCTTGTAATATCTTTTTCATATTCTTTTAAAGCATCAACTGCTTTTTTACTTGCTCCGTATGGGTTTTCATTAGATGCAAGCTTTACTATATTTTTAAGACCTAATTCTCTTTCAAGCTCTTTTACAGGTTTTCCTGGAACGTAAGCTGATAAATCAAGGAGCCCGTCCCATACTAATGATTTATAATCTGTCATATTAAAACTCTCCCTTAGGGTATGAACCTAGCACTTTTGCAATAGGTGTTTTTTCTATAAATTCATCTAAAACTTTTTTTATTTCTGGGTTGTCTTTATGACCGTCAATATCTGTGTAAAAAAGGTACTCCCACGGTTTTTGTTTTGAAGGCCTGCTTTCAAGTGTAGTCATATTAATATTGCCGCGTTTGAATATTTCAAGCACATCATATAATGCACCAGATTTATGGTGAACACTAAACATTAATGAAGTTTTATCATTACCTGTTGCTTCCTGATGGCTTTTACCAATAACTACAAATCTTGTAAAATTACCGGGGCCGTCTTCAATATGACGTTCTATCACTTTTAAGTTATATACTGCTTCTGCCAGCTCACTGCCAATTGCTGCCACACTTTCATCATTTTGTGCCATTTCAGCAGCCAGTGCAGTAGACTCGCATGGGATAAGCTCAGTATCAGGAAAATTTTTGGCAAGCCATTTAGAACACTGCCCCAATGGGCTTGGGTGAGAATATATTTTTTTTATGTCCTCTTTTCTGCCTGTTTTATTAAGCAGATTTTCTGCAATTTCAACATAAACTTCGCCCATGATAACCACATCGCTGTCCATAAACATATCAAGTGACTGGTTTACTGCACCTTCAAGTGAGTTTTCCACAGGCACAATGCCATAATGCACATGGCCTTTTTCCACTCCTTGAAATATTTCACCAATATTTCTTACAGGTATTAGTTTGGCAGACTGACCAAAACGCTTAACAGCTGCTAAATTCGAAAATGTGCCAACAGGACCTAAAAATGCCACACGCACTTCTTCTTCTAAACATAAAGAAGCACTCATTATTTCCCTAAATACATTTCTTAAAGAATGCTGTGGGAAAGGGCCTTTATTTTCTTCTTTTAATCGAGCATAAATCTGTTCTTCTCTGGAATTAACCCATACTGGAGAGCCTTCTTTCTTTTTTATTTCCCCAACTTGAATAACACTTTCTGCACGCTTATTTAAAAGTGCTAAAATCTGGCTGTCAATATTATCAATTTCTAATCTTAAATCTTTTAATGTTTTCATCTGAAAAGTGTAGCAAAAGATTTTTAAATATTCAATAAGAAAAAATGAATTTTTTTATATATTTTATATTTTTTTAATATTAATTTTTTATTTTTTAAAAATTATATATTAAAATAAGTTATGGGAATATAGATTTATTTTTGAAATAACATTAATTTATAATGTAAACTTTGTGTAATAGTCATTAGATAAACTATTGCAATAAAGCTTATAATTGTATAATATACTAAAACCACAGATTTGGAGCATAATTATAAATGTTTGAATTTAACACTCTTGTAATTCTTTCTGATAAAAAAGATAAACAATACATGATTACCTTAAAAGAAGGCGCCAGGTTTTCCACCCAATATGGATATATAGAACATAATGATATTGCAGCATTAAATGAAGGTGATATTATTAAAAGCACATTAGGACACCCTTATCTTGTATACAAGCCTACTTATATGGATTATGTAATGAATATAAAAAGACAGGCACAGATAATATATCCTAAAGATGCAGCAGCAATGCTTATGTGGGCAGATGTTGCACCAAACCAAAAAGTATTAGAATCCGGTATTGGTCAAGGTGCTTTATCTATTGCAATACTCAGGGCATTAGCAAGCACAGGCAGCCTTACAAGTTATGAAATAAGGGCAGATTTTGCAGAACAGTCTGCAAAATTTATTAAAACCTACTTTGGTCAGACTCCAGAAAACCACACCATAGAAGTAAGAAGTATATACGATGGAATAGATGGCACATACGATAGAGTTTTACTTGATTTACCAGAACCATGGTATGTGGTGCCGCACTTAAAAACTGGTCTTAAAAATGGCGGGCTTGTTATTGCTTATTTGCCTACAATATTACAGGTTAAAACATACGTTGATGCATTAAAAGATTCTGCATGTTTTTCAAATATTGAAACAGCAGAATTTACTAGACGTCCATGGAAAGTAGATGGCATGTCTGTTCGCCCTGAAATGTGGATATATAACCATAGTGCTTTTTTAATTAGCGCTAGGAAATTAAATAAATTATAAAAAAAGGAGATTAAAATGAAATTAAGCTTTAAAGTTGTATATTTTTTGATAATGTTATATCTTTTGTTTGTAGTTCTCCTTTCTGAATTTAATATTATACCTATGTGGCTTTCACTTGTGCTATATGGTATATATTTTCCACTTGCATTTTTTTCTGTAAAAAAAGTGCTTTCTTCCATACTAAATATTGCTCATGTTATGGCTACAGAAGAAGATGAAGTTGTTGATTTAAGAAAAAGAGCAGACCAAAACGTAAGATGCGGACACTGTAGAAGTATTGCTACATCACTTAACCATATGATGAGAAATACTGATAAAACTATTTTAGAATTTTTCAGATTAATTGTATATGCTGAAGGCAGGTCATTAACAGTTTCATCATCTATTACTACAGTTGATGAAAGTATTACTAAAAATGCCCAGAGTGCAAGAAATATATTTAACTCTATTAATGATTTAGTAGGTTATATAAGCACTATTACAAAAACATCATCAGAAATTAACTCAGATATTAATAAATCTCTTGAGCTTACAAAAAACGGTTCTTCTGCCATGGAGCAGGCAAGAGATTTAATGGGTAACATATCAAATGCTGCTTCATCATTGGGTAAAAAAATAGAAGAATTAAATGCAGGAGCTGAAAAAATTGGCGTTATTGTTTCTGTTATTGATGATATATCAGAACAAACTGCACTGCTTTCTTTAAATGCGGCAATTGAAGCAGCAAGAGCTGGAGAAGCAGGACGTGGGTTTGCTGTGGTTGCTGATGAAGTTAGAAAATTAGCAGATAAAACTACTAAATCTACAAATGAAATTAAAGACATGATATCAGAAATCCAAAACTATATTGAAGAAGTTTCAGACCAGACACAAAATATATTTAACCAAATAGGTCAGCAAAAAGACCAAACAGAAATAGTTTATAAAAACTTTAATGAAATACTGAATTTTTCTGAAAGAGTTAGTGATACAAGTGATGAAATAACTAAAACTATGGAACTTCACTCTGGTGTTAATGAAAAAATAGCACGCGATGCTCAAGATATTATTGAAGTATCTGAAACTACAGATAATTTAATGCAGCAGCTTGTTCATAATTATAATATAATGATTGATTCTATGGGAGAGCTTACTACTAAAGTTTCTTCTATTAAATATTCAAGCAGAGCAGTTCATTTTATACGTGCCAAAAGCGCCCACTTAAAATTTATGTATAATGTATATAACCATTATATGAATAATAAGTATACGACACTTGCGACACATAAAACTTGTGCTTTTGGTAAGTTTTACTACAATCTTGGTCAAAAATTATTTTCTCATGATAAACTTTTTAAAGATATAGAGCCAGTTCATGAAAATGTCCATACACTTGGTCATATAATTATGGACCAAATTGAAAATAATGACAGGCAGGCAGCTTATCAAACCCTTCTAGAACTTCAAAATATTGTTGATAAATTAATAGGTATGCTTGATACCTTAATTGATAAATATCTTGAAGAAGACTGGTTAAATGGTCAGTAAAAAATATAAAAGCTTATTTTATCGTTTAGCTGTTATATAAATTTCATACCAAACCTTAGATTTTTTATCTAGGTTTGGTTTTTTTATCATTTTATAGTATAACTAAAAACTGTATCCTACTTCTAAAAATACTCGCACACCTGCATAATCGTGTAATGGAAAAACATGGGTATAATCAACACCTGCACCTACTACTGCATTGTTATCAAAAACATATCTTAAACCTGCAACTACTCCAAAGCCTACATTTGCTCCAGATTTCTGCTCTTTTAGTTTGTATTTAGATATAGGGTATATTGCTCCATCTGAATCAGTTTTGTAGCTTGTTCCTTCTTCTGTCTTATTTATAATAACCGTTGAAAAAACTACGCCACCACCAATATAAGGCATAAAACCTTTTGTTTCATTAATACTGTCATACTGTAATAGTGCCATAAGCCTTAAATCTATTAAATGATGACCTGTCGATGATTTACGCTCTGCATTAACATTTGTGCCGCCTGCATAATTATACCTAAAACCACCTTGTATACCAAAAAGTTTATGAAAAGAGTATTTATAATTAATATCAAAACCACCACCAACACCTGTATAATCTTTTATATAAGCTTTATCGCCTGTTGGAATATATAGTGATGGTGCAATGCCTATAAAGTTTTTATTAGAACTTGATGATGTTTTCTTCTTTTTTGCATTCATTTCATCATAAGTGTAGCTGTTTTTCCCATCATAATAATCACCATACTGGGCATAAGCTAAACTAGATGGTAATACAAATAAAACAATTATATATATGAATATATTTCTCATTATGGTGCAACCTCCACTGATGCAGGTATATATTTCCAAATTTCTTCTATTAAACTGCCATTTAGCATACTTAAATATTTATTTTCATCTTTTGAAAGTTCATTTTTAAACTGCTGGTTTGCTCCACTGTTACACTGGTAAGCTATTATTTTATTAGGCTCTGAAACACTGTTATCTATACAGTTATTTGGCTTGCCAATATTTTCATACTGGATTTTACCAGTATCAGTTTTTGCTTTCCACTGCTGGTTTAAATTATCACTGCATAATTGTAAATTTTGCATTTTTCCAAGCTCTAAGCAGTAACCAGGGTATACTGCTGAATGTATTCGCCCAATACTATCCATTACCCAGCGTTGATTTTCAAGATTATTACATGTCGCAACACCTACTGTCATATTATCATCAGTAGATACTTCCATACATTTATCATTAATAATGCTTTGATTAAAGTAATATTCAACATTACCAAGCCCATTACTGCTTATAATATTTGCAAGCTCTGTATCCTTTTGTGTATCGTTACTCTCAAGCAGGTCATAATTTTCTTCAATGAAATTATTTACTGCCTTTATTCCTGCCTGCTTACTTAAGTAATCATTAGCTATTGCTTTTGGATTTGCTTCTAATAACTCTATGCTGTTATTAAATGATAATGTGTCAATTAAGTATTTTTCATTATCAGTTAATGTGTATGAAGCAACATTTTTATTATTTAAAAGGGTGTTTAACGATGCAACATCTTTAGTTATTACATCTTGGTATCCTTTTTCTTTACCTATAATAACTGGCTTATCCATTGGTGTATCATATATTGAGGCAGCAATATTTATGGTTTTTGCTACACCTTTATTATATAAAACAACTTTTATTGGTTTTTTTGATGCTGGAATATTTACATGAAATTTGTTTATTATATTAGTCTGATACCTGCTTTCATTTAATAGAACATATTCTACTGGGTTTACTGCACTATCATTATAGGTTATTTCTAAGTAAATATTTCCTGTGGGCTTTATTGTCTGGAATAAAGAACCAAAAATATTACCCCAGTTGCCCCTTAAATGTGGATATAAAACTGACTGTGTTGGATTCTCAGGGTCATAACCACCTAAAACAGTAATAACTTCTACACCTTTTTCTGTTGGATTAATTCTTTGTTGTAAAAATGATATATCTCCTGATAATTCTACTTTTTTATTTGCACTATCCCACTGCATATATACATATTCATTATTTAATTTACTATCACTTAAAAAATACCTGTCTTTAATATTTTGCTGTATTTGCCTTGTAGTCATTGCTGTATTATGAGTATACCTTGATATTGCACTATCTACCCAGCCACCTGCCATACTGTCCCTGTTCCAGTTAAAAAGCTTTTGAAATGGCGATATAAAATACTGCATAAATGTTTCTTCACCACCATTTGAGTTCCATACAATATTTGCACGCATTCTGTTGTGGTATGCATCATAACCCCAGCCTGTTTGATAACCATGAATGGAGCCATATGCCACAGTATCAGAAAATGGATAATGGCCAAGATTATAACCATGACCTACTTCGTGGCTAAACTCATTACCACTTGAAGCATATAGTGTTCCTATACCATTGCCACCACTTAAACCATGCCCCTGCACTTTGCCACCTGCATATTTGCCTTGAGTGTGATGCACTGTAAAATAAAACATATCATGAGCTATTTCATGGGTTTGGTTTAAAGGGCTTGATGCAACCCCTTTATTTGCCAAATCAATACCTACACTAAACTGTGCTTTTGCCACATCTTCACGCATATCCCCACTATAAGCATCTGGGTTTTGATAGTCACTTTGACCTGTATAAATTTTACCACTGCTTAATATTACTTCATTTAAAACTACATCTTCATACTTTCCATTAACAAGGCTTGCAAAAGGAACCGTTTGAAAATATTCTGCCATAGCGTGTGCTGCATCATCTATCATATCAAACTGATAAACTGGGTCAGTTGGCACACCTACTAACATACCAAGTTTTAAAAATAGAAATACTCCCTCTTGTGGGGCCGCAAATTCAATAGAAGGCTGTGTATATAAATCATTTGTGTTATTATATATTGCTCCATCAAGAATCTTACCTGTTTTTGTTACTGCATTAAAAGTTATCTTCATATCTGGTGTTACCATATTATACGGCAGCATTACACTGTAACTTCTTTTTGAGTATGTTACATCTTTTTTGTTAGCATTATTTCTATCAGAATTTGGCATATTAATAGGTGTATTCATTGTATATGTATTTGTATTTTTAACATTATTATATGTAGCTGTAACAGTTGCTGTTAATGATGATAATTCTTCCTGTGGTGTAAATAATAAAAGTGCATTTCTAAAAGGAATAAGTGATGGCTCATTACGTTCTGCATTATTATTTGGGTCAATTGTATGGGTTTGAGCAAACTGAACTCTGCCCTTTAAAGTTCCTTCTGTTAAATTGTTTGGAATAGTTCTAATTTGCTTAAATTCATTAATATCAAAGAAAGTAAGCCTTGTATCACGTTTTGAACCAACTTTATATGATATATCTGATGAATAATCAGCATAACTTTCTATTTCTAAAGATGAATTATCACCACAGCTGTATAAGAAAAATACCAGCAGTAATAAAATATATTTTTTCATAATATCACCTAATCACTGTCCTTTTTATTTTTAGGGTCAAGCACATCTCTAAGCCCTTCACCCAGTAGATTATAACCTAGTGCCGTAAAGACAATGGCAAGTCCTGGAAATAGTGAAAGCCACCATGCAGTAATAATGTTATTTTGCCCGTCAGTTAGAATATTGCCCCATGAAGCAGCAGGTGGCTGCACTCCTAAACCTAAAAAACTTAATGATGATTCTAAAAGTATAGCTCCTGCAATACTTAATGTTGCCGTTACAAAAACAGGGGATAACACATTTGGTAAAATATGCTTAAACATTATTCTTTTATGGCTTAACCCCTGTAGTATGGCAGCAGTTATATATTCCCTGTTTTTAACACTCATAACTTCAGCACGAACAAGGCGTGCTACCCCCATCCAGCCTGTAAGCCCTATTACAACCATTACATTTACAAGTGATGGTTTTAAAAATGCGATTACTGCTAAAATTAAAAAAAATGTAGGAAAACTAAGCATAATATCTGTAAATCGCATTATAATACTATCTATTATACCACCATAATAACCTGAAGCAAGCCCTAATATAACTCCAATAATAAGTGAAATACCAACTGCTATAAAACCTACAAATAATGAAATACGAGTGCCATATACTACTCTTGAAAACACATCTCTACCTATTTCATCTGTTCCAAAATAATGTTCTGCACTTGGTGGCAAAAAAATAGTCTGTAAATTTGTTTCAGCAGGGTTATGAGTAGCAATTAATGGTGCAAATACTGCTACTATAATAAAAAACAGCACTATGGAGGCCCCAGCAATTAAAAGCATGTTTTTACTAAATGGTGCAAATATTTTTTTACGCAGTAAACTTCTTTTCATAACTACCCCTTTTTACCATAGCGTATTCTAGGATCAGCATAGGCATATGCTAAATCAGCAATTAAATTGCCTATTAATGTAAGTAATGCACCAATTACTAATATTCCCATAATAACAGGATAATCTCGCATAAGCACAGAATTATAAAAAAGCTGTCCCATACCCGGGATACTAAATATAGATTCAAATATAACAGAGCTTCCAATAAGCCCAGGGATTGATAGACCTAATATGGTAATAACAGGAAGTAAAGCATTTCGTAAAGCATGAGAAAATAAAACTTTTCCTTCACCAATACCCCTTGCTCTTGCTGCTGTAATATAATCTTCATTTAAAACTTCTAATGTAGATGTTCTTGCAAAGCGCGATATACCAGCAAGTGAGCCAAAAACTGAAATAGCTGTAGGCAGTGCTAAATGAGCTGCAATATCCTTAATTTTTCCCCATGTAGACATGTAATCATATAAATATTCTGTATGAAGCCCAGAAATTGGAAACCAGCCCAGCCTAATACTAAAGTAATACATACAAATTACTGCCAACCAAAAAGTAGGCACTGCAAAACCTATGAAAACTATTACAGTAATAGACTTATCTAATATACTGTTTTGATAATATGCAGAAATAACTCCCAGTGGCAGCCCTATTAAAAAAATAAAAAACATAGCAAGTAGATTTAGACCAACTGTTATATGCAGCCTTTCGCCTATTTTTTCTGTTACACTTTTACTATCCCCTGCAAAAGATTCACCGAAATCAAAAACTAATATTTTCTTTAACCATATTATATATTGTTCCACCAGTGGCTTATCAAGCCCATACATAGCTTCAAATTTTGCTCTTGCCGTTTCTGAATACTTTGCCCCCATATTTGCCCTGATTTCTGCCGCATCTCCCGGTGCTAAATGAATAACTATAAAACATATAATGGTAATACCTATAAACATAGGTATCATAGCAAGTAACCTTTTTATTGTGTATCGAACCATTTATTACCTTAATTTATTTAATAGCATTACTATATTATTAATAGATACATATGTATCATGTCAAATCTTTTTTAATAAATTTGTGCTTTTATACTTGTATTTTCTAAAATAAATCATACAAATTATATAAGTTTGTTGTTTTTTATAAAAAAGTATTGATTATTGTTATTATTACTGTTATTATCTTTTTCAGGAGGATAATGATATGGATAAAAAATATTTAACAACATCACAAGGGATTCCTGTTGGCAGTGATTTATCATCTGTTACAGCAGGTGAAAGAGAAAATGGTTATACTTTACTGCAGGATTTTCACTTAGTTGAAAAACTTGCACATTTTAATAGAGAAAGAATACCAGAAAGAGTTGTGCATGCTAAAGGAGCTGGAGCAAAGGGTTATTTTGAAGTAACTAATGACTTATCTAAATATACTAAAGCAAAACTTTTTTCTAAAGTTGGTAAAAAAACTGATGTATTTTTAAGGTTTTCAACAGTTGGCGGCGAAAAAGGTTCTGCTGATTCTGCAAGAGACCCACGTGGTTTTGCTGTTAAATTTTATACAGAAGAAGGTAACTATGATATAGTTGGTAATAATACACCAGTATTTTTTATACGCGATGCATTAAAATTCCCAGACCTTATTCATACTCAAAAACGCAACCCACAAACTAATCTGCATGATGCTAATATGGCTTGGGATTTCTTCTCACTTACTCCAGAATCTATTCATCAGGTAACTATTCTGTTTTCTGATAGAGGAACACCTTACAGTTACAGGCATATGAATGGACATTCAAGCCATACTTTTATGTGGTATAATGATAAAAATGAATATGTATGGGTAAAATACCACTTTAAAACATGCCAGGGTAATAAAACTATGACTAATGCTGAAGCTGTTGAAATGGCAGGCATTAACCCTGACCATGCTACTGAAGATTTATTTAAAGCAATTGAAAATAATGATTTTCCTGCATGGGACGTGTTTGTACAAATTATGACACCAGAACAGGCAAAAAATTATAAATTTGACCCATTTGATGTTACAAAAGTTTGGTATCATAGTGATTTTCCACTTATACCACTTGGTAAATTAGTGCTTGATAAAAACCCAGATAACTTTTTTGCAGAAGTTGAACAAGTTGCATTCTCACCTGCTAATTTAGTTCCAGGTGTAGCAGCATCGCCTGATAAACTTCTACAAGGCAGGCTTTTCGCCTATGGCGATGCTCACAGGTGGCGTTTAGGTTCAAACTCTCACCAAATACCTGTTAATAAACCAAGATGTCCATTCCATTCTGGCATAAGAGATGGTGCTATGAATGTGGATAATGGTGGTTCAGAATACCACTATTTCCCAAGCTCATTTACAGGCATTGAAACTAATGCAGCATTTAACCCACCATTTATTGATATATCTGGCTCTATTGGCAGGCATGATAGGAAATTAGAAGATGTAGATTTTGTTCAGGCTGGTGAACTTTTTGATAGAGTAATGAATGACAGTGAAAAAGCTAACACCGTATCAAATATTGCTGGAAATTTAGGTGGAGCTAATGAAAATATACAATACAGACAAACTGCACTCTTTTATAAAGCAAGCCAAAAATATGGCACAATGGTAGCAGAAGCTTTAAAACTTGATATTAATAAAGTAAAAGAACTTGCCGCTTTATCCCAAGAAGAAAGGGTAAAAGCAACTAAATAAACTACTCTAATCTCTCAAAAACAAAATGCCGAAGGTAAAAGCCTTCGGCATTTTAATTATTAAAACAAACATTAATTTTTATAAAATTTTAAATAAAATCTTAATTATAAAATATACTATAAATTATTATTTACCATTATACTGTTCAATATATCTTTTAACAGCATCTTTCCAGTCTGGAAGTCTTTTAAACCCTGCCTCATCTAATGATGATTTACTTAACCTTGAATTTTTTGGACGCTGTGCTTTAGTTGGATATTCCTCTGTTGTAATGTGATGCACTACAACATTTAAACCTGCCACTTGGAAAATATATTCTGCAAAATCAGCCCATGAACAAAGCCCTTCATTTGTAGCATGGTATATTCCGTATTTTTCTGTTTCTATCATATCACATACCAGTGGAGCTAAATCATATGTGAAAGTAGGGCTGCCTATTTGGTCTGATACAATTTTTAATTCCTTATTGCCACTTGCTAAACGAAGCATAGTATTTATAAAATTATTACCATTTACACCAAATACCCAGGAAGTTCTAATTATAAAATATTTATCTAATATTTTCCTAACCTGTTCTTCACCCTCTAATTTGGTAACACCATAAAAGTTTACAGGACCTGTTGCATCATCTATTTCAAAATATTTATCACCTTTGCCATCAAATACGTAATCCGTTGAAATATATACCATTTTAGCATTTATTGTTTTACAGGCAAGGGCAATATATTCTGTGCCGTCACGATTTACACGCCTGCATACATGTTCTTCTGATTCTGCCCTGTCTACAGCAGTATAGGCAGCACAATGAACTACTACATCTGGTGCATAATTATATACATAATCAAGCACTGCCTGTTTGTTTGTAATATCACATTCATCTCTATCGATACCTTGGTTTTCAATGCCTCTTTTTGTAAGCTCATTACACACATCAAAACCAAGCTGCCCCTTTATACCTGTAACAAGAACTTTCATAAACTACCTTCCTTTATAGTGTAAATCGTAATATTTTTTATATTCCCCATTTATAATATTTTGCCACCATGTTTTATTATCAAGATACCACTGAATTGTCTTTTTAATACCATCTTCAAATTTAGTAGCAGGAAGCCACCCAAGCTCGCTGTGTATTTTTGTAGGGTCTATGGCATAACGCATATCATGGCCTGGCCTGTCTGTTACATATTTTATTAAACTTTCGCTTTTATTTAATTCTTTTAAAATTATTTTTACTACTTCTAAATTTGTCTTTTCATTATGGCCACCAATATTATAAACTTCACCAACTCTTCCTTTATGGATAATTAAATCAATGGCAGAGCAGTGGTCTTCCACATAAAGCCAGTCACGAACATTTTCACCTTTTCCATAAACTGGAAGCTCTTTATCTGCTAATGCATTAGCTATCATTAATGGAATAAGTTTTTCTGGAAAATGGTATGGTCCATAGTTATTTGAACATCTTGAAATTGTAACAGGCAGCTTAAATGTCCTGTGATATGCCTGCACTAATAAATCTGCCGATGCTTTAGATGCAGAATACGGGCTTGATGTATGAAGTGGTGTAGTTTCTGTAAAAAATAAATCAGGCCTGTCAAGTGGTAAGTCACCATACACTTCATCTGTTGATACCTGGTGGTATCTCTCTATTCCATATTTTCTACATGTGTCCATTAATACACCAGTGCCTAGCACATTAGTCTGCAAAAATATGGAAGGGTTATCGATAGACCTGTCTACATGGCTTTCTGCTGCAAAGTTTACTACTATATTTGGTTTTTCTTTTTCAAATATTTCATAAACTGCATTTCTATCAGCAATATCAGCTTTGTAAAATTTAAAGTTTGGGTTATTTTGAACACTTTCTAATGTTTCCATATTGCCAGCATAAGTTAATGCATCAAGGCATATAATTTTATAGTCTTTATATTTATTCATCATATAGTGGACAAAATTACCACCAATAAATCCTGCTCCACCTGTAACAATTATTTTCATGTTATTTCCCCTTATAAATAAAATTTACATCGCTTTCTGATAATTTTGGTGCTGCAGCATCTTTTTCTGAAATTATAGGTTTTTCTACCTGCCAGTCTACCCCTATTTCTTCATCACACCATAGTATACTTCTATCCTGCTCAGCATTATAGTAATTATCTGCTTTATATAAAAATTCCACATTATCTGTTAATGTAACAAAACCATGCCCAAAACCCCTTGGGATTAAAAGCTGGCGTTTATTTTCTGCACTTAATTCCACAGCTACCCATTTTTTATAAGTAGGAGAACCTTTACGTAAATCAACTGCCACATCTATTACAGCCCCAGAGCAAACCCTAACAAGTTTTGCCTGAGCTGCCTCACCATTTTGAAAATGTATGCCCCTTAATGTGCCTTTATTGGCAGAAAATGACTGGTTATCCTGCACGAAATCATACTCTAAACCATGTTCTTTCATTTTTTTGGCAGAGTAACTTTCAAAAAAATAACCTCTTTTATCGCCAAATACTTTTGGTTCTATAATAACAACACCATCAATCTCTGTTTTAATTACATTCATAATTCTACCCTAAATATTTTCCTTCTGCTACTGTATATAAAAATTCTCCATAAGGACTTTTACCATATTTTTTAGCAGATGCTAAAAGCTCCTCTTTTGAAATCCAACCATGTCTGTATGCTATTTCTTCAATGGCAGCAACCTGTATGCCTTGACGTTTTTCTATTACTCTTATAAATTCTCCAGCATAAGATAAAGCTTCTATTGTGCCAGTATCAAGCCATGCATAACCTCTGCCTAATGTTATAACATTTAATGAGCCGTCTTTAAGATACATGTTATTTAAATCTGTAATCTCAAGCTCTCCTCTTGCAGATGGTTTTACTTGATGAGCAAACTCGCAAACTCTATTATCGTAAAAATAAAGCCCTGTTACACAATAATTACTTTTTGGCTGTTTTGGTTTTTCTTCTATAGATATGGCTTTGCCGTTTTCATCAAACTCAACAATACCAAAACGTTCTGGATCATCAACATAATATCCAAAAATCGTAGCACCGTTTTCACTAGAAGCTGCCCTTTGTAAATGACGGGAAAGACCGTTGCCGTAGAAAATATTATCACCTAATATCATGGCGCAGCTATCACCATCAATAAATTTTTCACCAATGATGAAAGCTTGTGCTAAACCGTCAGGACTTGGCTGCACTTCATAGCTTAATTTAATGCCATAATTTGAGCCATCACCTAAAAGCTCCCTAAATTTTGGCAAATCATGAGGGGTGGAAATAATTAAAATATCCTTTATACCTGCAAGCATTAATGTAGATAATGGATAAAATATCATAGGCTTATCATATACTGGAAGTAACTGTTTTGAAATAGTCATTGTTAAGGGATAAAGCCTTGTACCAGATCCACCTGCTAAAATTATACCTTTCATACTAACCTCATAATAAATATTAATGGTATTATATCAAAATGCTTATATATATGTCAAGATAACAAAAACTATTTATGTGCTATTACTTCTATTTCCACTAAAACATCTTTAGGAAGCCTTGCTACTTCCACAGTGCTTCTTGCAGGAAATGGTTTTTGAAAAAATAATTCATATACTTCATTCATCTGCACAAAATCATTCATATCTTTTATAAATACCGTTGTTTTTATAACATTTTTAATACTTGAACCTTCACTTTCTAATATGGCAGATACATTTTTTAATACTTGAGTAGTCTGTTCTTTAATACCACAAGGTATTTCTGAAGTGGCAGGGTTTACTGGAATCTGACCTGAAGCGAAAATTAAGTCATTCCATAAAATACCTTGAGAGTATGGTCCTATTGCCTTTGGAGCGTTTTCTGTTGCTATTTCTTTTTTCATTGCATTCTTTCCTTTTTAAAGTTTTTTTTAATATGTTACAAGTATAATTATAAGTCAATAAATTTTACTTGATATTATATTAAAAAAGTATATATTGCCTTTATAAAGTATGATTTAAGGTATAAATATGTTTGCAAATATAGAATCAGCAGTATATGCAATATTTTTAGCAACTATTGCAGTTATTGCAGTTATGAACCCTTTTGGTAACCTGCCACAGTTTATAGCCATGACAGATGGCATGCCTGTAAAAATTAGAAAACACTTATTTAGAAATATTTTAATTACAGCCTTTGTAATAGTAATGATATTTTTATTTGTTGGCTCTGTTGTTATGGACTATATGTTTAGAGTTTCCCTTAATGAACTGCGTATTGCAGGTGGTCTTATTCTTGTGGTTATGGGTATAAAAAACCTGCTTTTCACAAACACTTCCACCCGTGATTATGCCCATTACCAAGATATGAGCGAAGATGAACTTATTCGCCGCTCTATTATACCTATGGCTTTTCCTATGCTTATAGGTCCGGGGACACTTTCCACCGTTGTAGTTATGGCAGCAGAAGGTGGTATGAGAACTACTGTTATTGGTGTAATTGTAGCATTTCTTTTTATGGCAGTGCTTTTTTACATGGCTGTATTTATTGAACGATTACTTGGTAAACTTGTGCTTTTTGTTACAGCAAGAATAATGCAGGTTTTTATTGTTGCAATGGGTGTAAAAATGATGCTAATAGGGCTTGGTGTAAACCCTGTCCACTAATTGCACTTTAAATCCTTTGGGCATCTACCAAGGTTTCTTTCATCAGGCACTATTATAAGTGGGTCTGGTTCTTTTGCCATAGGGTCTTTATACCTTAAATCTGGCTCAAAAAGTGGTGGTGCTTCTGGTTCTTTTTCATAATACCTTTCAAGCATATCTCCCTGCAGCTCTTTATCAAATAATATTTCTGGCTCTTTAAAAGGAAGCTCCATTCTAGTCATATCAGGATCTTCCACATAGGGCTCATCACGTTCATCTGGATTATTAAATGGGTCAAACAGTTTTGGATCACCATAGGGCTTTGGCTCTTTAGGCTCAACTCCACGCACAATAGGACCACCTATATTTTGAGCATACACATTTACTGATAATAATAGCAATAAAAATAATACACGCCACATGCTGCACCTTAAGAATATATGACCTTATCATAAATTATATATAAAATAAATTGATAATTTTTTATTTTAGTTATATTATAGTAGTATGAAATTATTATGTATTTTATTTTTATTATTTGCAATACCTTTTAATGTTTTTTCTCTCACTTTAGATGAAGCAACCCTTTATGGTCAGCGAATATTAGTGTGTAATAACTATGAATTAAAATACTGGAAGCTTGTTCAGTTTGGCAATAAAAATAATAACAGCAGCGAATATAGGATATATGATACTATAAAACATAAATCATATCCACTAAACCAATGCTCCCTTTATAAATGCAGCCCTGAGCCTGACAGAATGTATAAATGCATGATGAGGGATAAATAATGCTGCATTTAAGACTGCCCTTTCGCTTTGACCCAAATACATTTTCTGCCCTAAAATCAAGGGAATTTAAGATTTACCTTGCTGGGCAGTCTGCTGCTATGACTGGAGTTTGGGTGCAAAAACTTGCTTCCTCATGGCTTGTATATCGTTTAACCCAGTCCCCACTAAAACTGGGAATTATAGAGCTTTTAGCAAATGCTCCCATATTTATTGTTGGGCTTTTAGCTGGAGCTTACCTTGAACAGCATGATAAAAGAAAAACACTTATGTTTACACAATTTCTTACTATGATGCATGCTTTAATTATGGCTGTCCTTGTTTTAACAAATACTATTAACTATTACTTAATTATGCTTTTAAGTTTATTTTTAGGCATAGTTTCTGCTATTGATATGCCTGCACGCCAGTCATCTATTTTACTAATGGTAGAAAACAGGAAAAATTTAAAAAGTGCATTAGCACTGCAATCTATGACATTTAATCTTTCACGTTTAATAGGACCTTCTATTGCTGGATTTATTGTTTTTTATGCAGGGGAAGGATTTTGCTTTTTGCTGACTGCTGTCCTTTATATTCCAGTTTTATATGCGCTTTATATTATAAAATTTAAAGAAATACCACAGGATAATAAAAAACATAACATGGTAAAAGATGTAATAGATGGTATAAAATATGTCAAAAACTTTTATACACTAAAAACTATGTTTGTATTTCTAGGTATATTCGGGCTTTTCTCGTATTCCTATACTGTTATGTTTCCTATATTTGCTAAAGATATTCTCCATGGGGATTCTAAACTTTTAGGGTTTTTAATGGGCTTTTTTGGCTTTGGTGCTATTATTGGTGCTTTTTCTGTTGCTTCGCTTGTAAAACTAGAAGAAATGCCAAAACCTGTTGTAAAAGTAAGCCTTTTATACTCCATAAGCCTTGCTTTATTTGCAGTATCACCATATCCTGCCCTTTCTATGGCTCTTGCCATACCTGCAGGGCTTGGGCTTGTGGCAACATTTATTGCATCTAATACACTTTTTCAAACTATATCATCAGTAGAAATGAGAAGCAGAGTAATAAGTATATACACCATTGTAAACTTAGGCTTTGGACCAATTGGCTGTTTTTTTGCAGGCTCAATGACTGAAAAGATACCAGTTCAAGCTACTATGCTTATATGGTGCTCCATAATGCTTATTGCCTCTATCTTCCTTTTGATTAATATGAAAAAAGTAAATAAAGAAATAAAACCAATAATTAATAATTTCTAATTATTACCACAGTAAATAAGGGTAATAGTCGATAATGCTGCCTCTTTAGAAATATCTGATGTATTAAGCATGGTTTTATATAATCCATCAATAAATTTTTCTTCTTTTGTAGTAAGTGCTTCATCACCAGCTATTTTTGCTACTGATGATTTTGCCATGTCACATGTAATATTTTGGTTAGCATTAACGTTTTCTGCAATAATACTTTCTGCAACATATTTACCTTTTTTAAGTGCTTCTTCCTTTACTTTTTCTGAAACAGTATTAGAAAATTCTTCCATATTGTTTAAAGCATTATCAACAGCTTCCTTACGTGTTGATTCATCACCTATTGCTTCATTAACTTTATTTGCTGCACCACCTACTATCTCTTTTGTCTGGTCCACTATTTCTTTTACTTCCATATTTTCCTTAACTACTTTTTGGTATAATATACCTGCTAAAATAGCGATAACTGCTGCAATAATAACTGTTCGCATGCTCCACCTCATCTTTTCATTACTATACTTATTTTTACTTTTTATGCAAGTATTGTTTGCATATATAGCATATTTTATATAAACTGTATTTATAGAGGTGATATATGAAAAAAATTCTTTTATTTTTACTACTTTTTCCTTCTTTTTTATTTGCAGCAGAAAAAGAATACTACCATACAAAGATTAATGGGGCAGATGTTTATATTACATCTTTAAAATCTTTCCCAAGAGATAATAGTATTTTAATAATGGATAATGGTGCTATACAATATAGTAAAAAAATATTTCCAAATGGTAAATATGCTACTAATACTAATATTATGATTATAAAAAAAGGCAAAAATAATATTTTAATAGATACTGGATATCCTGATACTATAAACAGCCTTCAAAAAGCCTTAAAAATTGCAGGGCTAAAATTTAGTGATATTACACATATTATTTTTACACATCTTCATTTTGACCATATAGGTGGTATGATAAATAATAATAAACCTACTTTTCCCAATGCTAAAATATATATAAATAAAGTTGAATATGATTATTTTTTTAAAAAAGCTAATGATAAATCAGCAGATACTGCAAAAAAACTTCTTGCTCCATATAAAAATAATATAAAATTATATACTGAAGGGGTTATTGATAATGATTTTAAAGAAATTACAGCTGTTAATGCTTTTGGACATACTCCCGGACACAGTATGATTAATATTAAAGATAAATATACTGATTTATTATTTATTGCAGATATTTTTCATGCTTATGAAATCCAAATGAAATATCCTAAAACTACTGTTATCTATGATGTAGATAAAGATATGGCTGTAAAATCAAGAATTAAGGTAATGAGTAAATATAAAGGCACAAATACTTTAATTGTTGGCGCTCATACACCATTTTATAAACCAGTTACCTGGAAATAATATTTTATAAGGGCAAAATACTTTGTTATTATGCCCTTAGTTTAAAAAATATTATATATAAATATTTTTATAATATTTATATATAAATCATAAAAAAATAATATAATTTTCCCCATTATTATTACATTTTATGTATTTCATACTATTTTTGTATTATTTTTTTCTTGACATTAAATTAAATGGTGTATAATATAATTAAAATCTTATCGTGAGCAGTGGAGGGACGGGCCCTTTGAAGCTGCAGCAACCGGCGATAAAAAGCAGATGGTGCTAATTCCTGCTCCAGTTATTAGGGGGGAGATAAGTTCTTATTTTATAGTTCTTATTATAGTCATATCTACAGCCTCACATAAGATAAAGTAAATATTTTAATTGTGAGGTAAATTATGAAGAAAGACTTATCTATTGAAACTTTAGCCGTTCATGGCACATACAAAAGGGACGAAACAGGTGCTACTAACCCACCTATTTATTTATCTAATGCATACCAGTTTCAAAATGCTGAACATGCTGCAAATCTTTTTGATTTATCTACTGCTGGGTATATTTATTCAAGGCTTAATAACCCAACATCTTCTGTATTAGAAGAAACTGTTGCAGCTTTAGAAGGTGGTATTGCTGCTCTTGCTTGTGCAAGTGGCCAGTTTGCAGAATTTATGACTATAGTTACTCTTGCAAAACCGGGTGACAATGTTGTAACTTCTACACTTTTATATGGCGGCACACATACTCTTTTCACTTCTCAATTTGCAAGGCTTGGTATAGAATTCCGTTTTGCAAACCCTGCAAATATTGAAGAATTTGAAAAGCAAATTGATGATAAAACAAAAGCTATTTATTTAGAAGCAGTTGCAAACCCACAAGGATTTGTACCTGATTTTGAAAAATTTGCTGCCCTTGCTAATAAATATAAACTTCCATTAGTTGTAGACAGCACTTGTGCTACTCCATACCTTTTAAGACCTATTGAGCATGGAGCACATATTGTTATCCATTCTGCCACAAAATTTTTAGCAGGTCATGGTGCTGTTCTTGGTGGTATTGTTGTTGATAGTGGTAAATTTGACTGGGCAAACAGTGGCAGATTTGAAGAATTTAATACACCAGATGAAAGCTACCATGGTTTAGTATTTACTAAACATTTTGGACCTGCATGCTTTGCTGCAAAAATTAGAGTTTCTGCTATGAGAGATATAGGTGGTGCTATAAGCCCTTTTAACTCATTTTTAATACAGCAGGGTATTGGAACATTACATTTAAGAATGAAGGCTCATGTAGAAAATGCAAAACAGCTTGCTGCATATTTAAAAACTAATAAAAATGTTGCATGGGTAAATTATAATGGTTTAGAAGGTGATGAAAACTATGCAAATGCTTCTAAATATTTAAAAGAAAAAGGGGCAAGCTTACTTACATTTGGCATTAAAGGCGGCTATGAAAAATGTAAAAAATTTATAGAAAAAGTAACTCTGCCTATACATGTTGTAAATATTGGTGATATAAAAACTATTGTAACTCACCCAGCAAGCACTACTCACAGGCAGGTACCAGATAAAGAGCTTGAAGCTATCGGTATTAGTGGTGATTTAATACGTGTTTCTGTTGGTATTGAAAATATTAACGATATAATTGCAGATTTTGAAAGGGCTTTAGAAGATTAATGGATACAGAAAATTCTTTAGGAATAGTCAACACGCAGCATGTGACTTTTAAAGATGAATTTTTTCTAGAAAGTGGCAGAATGCTTTCACCTGTTACAATAGCATATGAAACATATGGCACTTTAAATGAAAATAAAAGTAATGCAATATTAGTTTGCCACGCTTTAACAGGCTCAGCACATGCTGCTGGGCTTTCTTCACCAGATGAAAGCACTACTGGCTGGTGGGACCCTATGATAGGTCCTAATAAACCAATTGATACAAATAAATATTTTGTTGTTTGTTCAAATATTTTAGGCAGCTGTTACGGCTCCACTGGCCCTGCTAGTATTGACCCATATACAGGAAGCCGTTATGCTTTAAAATTTCCTGTTGTTACAATTAGAGATATGGTTAAAGCCCAAAAAAAATTATTAGATTATCTGCAAATTGAAAAACTTTTTTGTGTTGCAGGTGGCTCTCTTGGTGGAATGCAGGCTTTAGAATGGTCTATAACTTATCCTGAGATTGTTGATAATGCCATTATAATTTCTGCAGCTGGAAGAATTACACCTATGGCTATGGCTTTTAATACTGTTGGAAGGTATGCTATTATAAAAGATCCTAACTGGCAGGAAGGAAATTATTATGATAAGACTGCACCAAAAGACGGGCTTGCAATAGCCAGAATGGCTGGCCATATTACTTACCTTTCTGATGCATCATTTAATTCTAAATTTGGCAGAAGGCTTGGGCATCAAGATAGTATCTTTGATTTTTCCAGTTCCTTTGAAGTTGAAAATTATCTTCGGTATAATGGCTATAAATTTACTGAACGATTTGATGCAAACAGCTATCTATACCTTTTAAAAGCTATGGATATATTTGATTTATCATACGGTTATGGATCTTATGCTGAAAGCTTAAAAAGATTAAAAGCAAACTCTCTTTTTATTGATTTTACTACTGATTTTCTTTTTCCTGCTTACCAAATGGATGAAATGTGTGATATTATGAAAACATATGGAAATAAAGTTGAAAGGGTAACAATTGATTCAGATTATGGTCATGATGCATTTCTTTTGGAATTTGATGATTTATCGGCTGTTACTTTTTCTTTTTTAGAAAAAGCATGGAGGAAAAAAAATGTTTGATAATATAAGTAATCATAACAATATTATTGATGAATATATTAATTCTTGTAACTTAAATAGAGATAATATTACATTTATTATTAATAAACTTCATAATGAAGATAATGTTAAAGATTTTATTAAAAATACATTTTCTAGTGCTTCAAAAAACAGTATTGTTATAATTATTGATGCTGTTGTTTACCATGATGATGCTTTTACTAATACTATATATTCATTTTATAATAGTAACTTTAAAAGAATATATACAGTTAATGAAGTTATTAGTTTAACAAGCCAGTATGCTGATTTAGTATATTTTAAAAAATTTAATGAACGTATTGATATTGATATTGATAATATACCAAATAACCTAACAGATGATATACCAGAAAATATAAGAAAAAATATGCTTGTATTTGAAAATAACCTGTTAAAAGCTGTTAATCAAAACTTTGGAGTATATATATTTCAAGTTATATAATTATAGAAATATATCTCCATCAAATGCATTTATCATATGGGCTTTCATTACTGTTCCATTAATGGATACTTCTTTTAGAAGTATAGAACCACTGCCACAGGCAACGACAAGCCCATAATCATTTTGTAATATAATTTCACCAGGCTTTCCTTCTATACCACTCCAAGACTCTATACCAGCAGATGCTGCCTTATATTCTACACCTTTATAATAAAATGATGCCATACTAAAGGGAAAGCTGTATGCTCTAATAAAATTATAAACTGATGATGCTGATGCATTAAAATCTATTACCTTACTGCTTTTTCTTATTTTTGGAAGGTAAAACGATACTGCATTATTTTGTTTTCTTTTTTCAAAAGTTGTATCTAAATATATTTTTTTTACAAATTCTGCCGTCTTTTGACATGTTTTTTCTATAAAATCACCTGCGTTATAATAGTCTTCTATTTTAATTTCTTCCTGATATATTATATCGCCACCATCGATTATACCGTTATACTCATATATTGTTATGCCGGATATGGAAACACCGCGTAAAAACTGCTCACTTACTGCACCATAGCCCCTGTATTTTGGTAAAAGTGATGGCTGCATATAATATACGGGGCAGTTTATACTGCTTCCTGCAAAATAATCCTTTTTCCAGTCAACACATAATACAATATCAACATTTGGAATAATATTTGATGACTGTTCATAACTTTCAGGGGATACTTCAAATATTTGAAAATCATTTTTATATAAGAAAATATTGCCTGTATGCTTTTTAGAAAGATGACTTTTTGATGTAGTTGCAATAAAGGGAGTTAGTTTTAATTCCTTTATATATTTAAGCAGCTTTTCCCCTGCAAAATCTTTTGTATATATTAATATATTTTTTGCCATTATTTTTTTTCCATATCTATTATTTCTACTTTAGTACTTAAAACATAGCCCGTTTTATTTAATTTTGGTAGAATAACAGCATACCAAAGCTCATTACCTGCATATCTGTTATTCCATGGGGTGTATAATATATCTCTTGAACGATAATATGTTTTATCTATTGTAGTTATTTCATTACCGTTTGGGCTGTCTAGCACAAGTATATTTTCCTGCCCCTCACTCATTTTAATACTTTTATAATATGATTTTTGGTATGCGAAACTTCTATTATAACCTTTATCCTTTTGCAGCTGAAATAAGGCAGGTGATGATATTATCTCTATTTTATCCTTATTATTAACTTTACTAATACTGTATGTATATGCATAGAGATAGGCTTTCATAGTTATAGCACCACCTAGATACTTTTGAAAGGTTCCCTGTGGCTCTGCTTCATATTTATTAAAATATTCTAATATTCTTCTTTCTTTTATAAGCATTGTTACTTTATTCTTTTTATTTATTACATTAGTTGCAGGGTATTTTGCTATATTATCCTTATTTTTAAAGTATGATTCATCTTCTGGAATGAATATTAGTGAGGCAGCTCTTAATTTTTCTTCATCTAGTAATATATCATAACTTGTGTAATCTGATGCATCATCATATATTAATGCAAGTGTTCCATATATCCAGCCGGGCATACTGTATGGAATATATTCTTTATAGCTATCATTTTTCACATAACCTGATATGGAATAAACTTGGCTTATTTTTCCTGTAGATTCTATAAAGAAAAGCTCCACAAGGCTGTAATCCTGCTGCTTATCCACTAAAAAGCACATTAATGAAAGAGAAGATGTTGGCAGTAAATATTCCTGACTTATTTGAAGGCTTTTATCGCTATTTAATGTGTTTTGGTATAATATAAATTCATTATTAAAATTAATCTGCTTATATTTCTTATAGGCTTTTTGAAAATATATATCTGATACAGGATTTAATACTGGTAATATATTTTGCTGAAAATCTTCACTTAAATATGAATATATGCTTGGGGCAGCATTATATTTTAATGGCACAGCATAAACAATATTACATAAAGTAAGAATAATAAAAAATGTAAATATAATCTTTCTCATGTTAATATACTATTATAAATAAATTAAAAAAGCAAAGATATTATTCCTATAATTTTAATGTATATTTGAGATATTATTATTTTTTTTTATTTTACAATTTTTTTCTTGACATTCTATTGTGATATGTTAATACTATATTCCATAATGTTTTTTTTGGAGGAATGAAATGAAAAAACTTATTTTACTTACTTTAGTAGTTGGTATTATGTCTTCAGGCTGTGCAGCTGTTGGTATGAATGGTTTTTTTTACACTGGTGTTGAAGAGCCAGTTAATGCTACAAGCAACAGTAGAGGCACTAAAACTGGTGAAGCTTCTTGCACTAACGTTTTAGGTTTAGTTGCAGTTGGTGATTGCTCTATTGATGCTGCTGCTAAAAAAGGTGGTATTAATAACATTAAATCTGTTGACCAAAAAACTACTTCTGTTTTAGGTTTATTTGTTAAAAGAACTACAGTTGTTACTGGTGACTAATTTATTTTGTGGCATTACTTTCAATTCGTAATGCCACTTCATCTCTTTTATAATATTATTTATTAATTAGTTTGATTATTTATAAGCTTATTCCAGTATGTTAAATATAAATTAACTGCACTTCCTACGTCCTGTTGAATTTCTAATTTTTTAAGATTTTCATCGCTCATAAATACTTCATAATGATGCTGCAAATCCTGTGGTAAGTATGGTTTTAGTATATTATAATTTAGTAGTGGAACCATACCATATGCCATTGAAACTTGTGCTGCAGTTTCAGGCTGAATCATATAATCTATAAATTTATATGCTTCGTTTACATTATCAGATGCTTTTGGTATTGTAAAACTTCTTACCCACATTAAACTGCCATCTTTTGGGTTAATAAATTTCAAATTTTTATTTTGTTTTATAAGCCTGTAAGCTTCACTGTAATATACTATGCCAATAGCACTTTCTTCATTGACTAATGCTTTTTCTATGCCTTCATATGTTTTTATATTAAGACGTGGTAAAAGTGTAATCAGCCTTTCATATGCTTCCTTGATTTCTTCTTCCATCATTGTATTTGCAGTATATCCTAATGACTTCAATGCTATACTAAAAAAATCACGCATATCTTCTTTTATTATTATATTATTTAGATTATTGTTTATCCAAAAATCGTCCCACTTTGTAATATCATCTTCTTTTAAATATTTTGTATTTATTATAATACCTATACTATCAGTTAAATATGGCACGCTATATTGTTTAGCTGTTTTATATGGCTGGACAAAAAAAGAACTGATTACATTATCTACATTTTTCAGCTTATTAATATCTATTTCTAATATAATATTCTTTTTATTTAACTGTGTTACCATAAAAGTTGATGGCAAAGTTAAATCATATTCTCCACCACTCATAAAACGGACATTGGAATAAAATTCATTATTAGTATAGTATATTTCATTATTAACCTTTGCTCCGTATTTACTATACTCATTTAAAATATTATCCGGCAGCACGTTTACCTGTAAATATGTATCTAAAATATCATTTTTCTTTTGGCATGATATTGTAAATATAAATATCGCTGCTATAATAAGTATTTTTCGCATATATCACTTATTTATGAAAAATTTGGCCAATTATATTTATTAGGCCACCTTTGCCTGTCAGGCATTGGTTTATTAAACTCTACACCAAGATAATATATATATACAAGCCCTCTCTCATCTTGAACATAAATAGGGACATAATATATAGTATCTGATTCTTGTACTGTATTTTTATCTAAATAAAGTTTAAGTATTGACCATTTACCATTTACTTTTACACTGCCTTCTGCTGTGCTGTTATCTGAATGAGCATAAAAATTAAATGAAAAATTACCTGCTATAGCATTATCCTTTGCTATTACAAACTTACTTTCCTTATCAGATGCTGTATAAAACTTTTTATTATTTTTCGTATTATTATCACTTGAAAATTCTACATACCTAAATAAAGGCAAAGCAGTATTTATGCCTGAATTTTTTGCCATTTCTATTTGTTTTATTTCATCTGGCACAAATAATGACCATTCAAGTGGAATAGGTGCTGCTGTAATTGTATTAATAATAGTTAAAATATCTTTGCCCCACTGTTTCACATGCTCTTCATTTTTAACAAGCCCTGTAAGCTTTAAAGGTGCTTTTATTGATATAATTTCACTTGATGATGTAGAATTATCAGATATCCAGCCAAAGTCATTTAAAATATATTTTAAATCAAATAATTCTGTCATTTCAAGTGAATTAGCTGCATTACCATCAGCATAAAGTGGAAACCTACTAAATTTACCTTGATATTGTTTTATTAAATTAACTGTTCCAAATGCTGCATCATGTTTTACAAGGTATTCACCTTTTTCAAAAAGCTTTTTCCACCAAGGAATATTAACAAATCTATCGCTGTCTATTGAAAAAGTTAAGTATTTTTGTTTAACCACCTGGTCGCTCATAGATGAAAAAGTCTTATTTGCATTAAATGCTGTTGCAGGAAGTGATACCCAGTTAGCTGTCAGCGTATTACATATTTCTGTATATGCTGGGTCTATTCCTTTTATTTTCTCATCTATCATTGCACTATAATTTACTTTATCTCTGTCTAGTGACTGTGGCATAATTTTATCAGGCAGCATATTTATAATTTTATTTGATGTATAATAAATATTATATATTTCATTATTTACTATATATGGTTGTAAACCTGAAATAAACTTATGGAATGCTTCATAGTTATAAATTGATGGTGTTATACTATCCCCAAAACTACCCCAGTAGCGAATAAATGCTGCTGTGTAGTTATTCATCATATTATAAAGTCTTGTATAGTCCATATTATTTGCTAAGTAATATGAAAGATAATTTACATCATCTTTAGGCAGTGATGCCGTAATATCATGCACACTGTTCCAGAATGGGTTAATATATTCATCTATTGCTTTTGTATTATATTCTGTTTTATACATTAGCTTTACATATTTAGTGTTTGGCATTGTTATGCTCATGTTATCACCATAGTTTGATGATATGTTAACCATTAAATCAAGCTCTGTTTCTGGATAATGCTTAATCATATCCTGTAAAAAAATAATGTTATTATACTGGTATGTATGGCTGTGCATTAATTTTATAAAAGGTATTAATTTTGCAAAATCTTTATTATCTTTTAATGCATCTTCATATTTTACAAGTAGTGCAGCATTATGTTTTGCGTTGCTGTTATACTGGCTTATAATTGGTGCAATATCTAAGTTTGAGTTAATTTTTACAATTGGTCTATTATAACCACTGTTAAATACAGCAAGCAGTAAATTGTAGTATGTTAATGCTGTTTGGTCTATCTCAACTGTTGTAAATAATTTATTGAGATTTTTAGTAACAGCTGTCTGTATACGGTTAAATTCATTTTCTAAATTTGTTTTTGCATTTTCTTTAACATTGCTTATTTCTACACTATCTACAAAATCTCTTAGCACGATTTTTTTATCAATTTCAGACCTGTTATTATAATCTGTTATAGTTGAAAAATCTTCTTCAAATAATTTTAAATATTTAGCATAACTTGCTGCAAGCATTGGTATAAAACTTTTATCATTATTCTCTTGTAATGCATTAGGATAATTTTCCTTTATTTTCTGCATGGAAGTATTAATAGTCATTACATTTTTAACTATATTATTATATATTTGTGCCCAGAGCCTTGAATAGGTTGTTACTATATCTATATTTGTATAATCATCATCTTTTGTTTTAAAATTAAGTGTATTATCAATCATATTTTCTACAGTATTTACTGCATATATAAGATTTTTTTCTGTATTATAATTAGAATCAGGATATATACTTCCATCACTCCAGCTAGCAAGCATACTTTGCATACCAGCTTGAACTGCCTTAAAGAAAGACTTATGTATAATAATCGACTCATTAATCATCTGGTAGTTTCGTTGTGAGTAATAATTTTTAGCTGTAAGTATATTAACTATCTCATCATGCATTTCAGGAAATAAATACCGTATTAAGATTTCAACCTTTTCACGTTCTTCTTCCATAGAATAGCTGCCACTATCATCTAAAAAATGCAGTAGTGATAAAAATACTTCCCTTTTTTTAAGGGTAAATGGTTCATCTTTCTTATTTATCATTTGCTCTTCAATTGTTCTAATTAAAGGAAATGTTACAAGCCTGCTGTGTATAAGCTCAAATAAATATAATCTATTTGAATAATCCATATTTATAGAGCCAAACCTTAATAAACTTGAAACATAAAAACCAAAAGGTGCATTCCATTTTGTTTGAACATCTTTTAGTGCTGTAATATAATAACTCTGCCTGTATAAAAGCTGGTCATTAGGCATAATAGATTCCCCATTATATACTGGGTTGCCACTACTATCCATAGATATTAAATATGCCTGATTAATTGATTTATTAGCAAAAATATCTGCTGTCTCTTTATAAAATGGCATGTTATTAATTATTTTTTCTGATATTTTTTCATCACTAAATATGGTAGCCAGTATCCATATAATAGAAATCAGCCCCATAGAACCAATAGATACATAATGCTTTAAATTACGCCTTACTAACTCTTTTGATGTATATGTTGCTAAATGGGTATTTTTAAATATTTTTTTCGCAAATAAATCTGATATAAAAAAACCTTTTTTATTAACTGCATCTTCAGCAATAGGTGCATCATCAATCTTTTTGTTTTGAAGTTTTGCAAAAAACTTGTTTAATGTATACCCACTATCGCCTGCTGATGTAAAATATAAACCATCTAATATTATACTTGGTTGAAAATTTGATACTTTTGTGGAACTAAATATAGTTTTCAAATATATTTCAACATTGCTGGATAAATCATTTACAGATTCTGGGTATAAAAATATACTTGATGTTTTATCAAATCGCCCATTATCTGATTTTGTGTAAAATACATCAGAATTTAATAATAAATTATTTCTTCCTTTTCTTAATTTACTTATAAAATCTACCCAGAAGTTGTTAAAATCATTATCTTCATAATATGGCTTATTGCTTTTCCAGCCTAGTGGTGCTTTTCTAACATTTTCATCAATATCTGCAAAATACTCTCTAAAACCTGGTATCATATCTGATTTTGTTATAACCACATAGCAAGGTAGATGCATACCAAACATATTAACCATTCTATTAAGTTCTGTCTTCATGAGAATGGCTTTGCGTTTAGTAAGTGTTTCATCATCAGCTATTAATGAATCCACAGGGATTGTTAAAATAATACCTGATAATGTTTTATTTTTATGTTTTTTCCGTATATTTTTTATAATTGTATTCCATTCTGCTCCACTGCCTTCTAACCATCTGTCAAAAAATACTTTACCACTTACATCGGCCACAATACCACTACTTCCCACCCAGAATTTTAATAGTGCAGACCTTTGCGAGCCATCTTTTTCAACTTCATCACGTTCTGTTGCAACCATATCCTGGACAGAATTTTCTATTAATGTTGATTTACCTGAATAGGGCTCACCTAGAGCAATATACCATGGCACATCATCAACAGATTTAAAATCGGATTTTAAAAGTGTTTTAAGTTTTTCAAATGCTGATTCTATAATTTGTATATTAGACTGGATAATAGAATTTTTTGCACTATCTGCAGCACTTCCACCACGTGCTAAATGGGCAATACGCTTCCATATCATTAAATCTTTTTTTATATCTTTTGTTTCTTTTACTTTTTGCCTGTTATTTTTAAGTTTATAAAATAGTTTAGGGACAAACATTAAAATAATTATTGTTAAAATTATTGCAACAGCAATGGAAAGTAAAGGGTGGGCTGTAATTATTTCCATCATATATGTTACCTGCCTTGTTCTTCGTCTATCTTATTATCAAATGTATATACTTCAAAATTTTCTGTTGCGTTGCTGATAGCATTCTCTATTATATTACTTACTGGGTCTATATGCTTGCTAAAAACATTATAATTATACACTAATGATAATATAAGAATTACTGCTGCTGTAGTATATGATATAAGTAGTATCTTTGTTTTATTGTATGTTTTTTTTACTGTTACTACATTTTCCTGCTGCTTTGTAAGCACTTCTTTATTTACATTTATATTTCCCTGCATTTTTGAAACACATGTTCTCATTAAATTTTCAATATTAGCAGAATTGCCTTTATATGAACCATCAAACCCTAACCCCATAAGCACATACAGTAATTCTATTCTATCCTCTGCAGTAGGGTCTAATAAGATGTTTTGTAATATATCAAAGAACTTGTCATCACCAGATAATTCGCCATATTTTTTACTTAAGTTTTTCCAGTTTTTAGAAAATGTAAAATTACCTTCTTTTATAATGTAGTCTATAAAAAATACTAATGATTTTTCTATGGTTAGGAATTCTTTATGCAGTAAAGGTTCACTTGAGCATTTTTCCTTAATTTTACTAAACATTATATTTATTTCATTAATTACATCTTCCTCATGGACTTCATAACCTTTGTTTTTAAGTATCCATATATTGCATATGTATGTAATAACCGGTCTGCATAAATCTTCCATTTTATTTTGAGTTATCATTATTTTCTCCCTGTTCAAAAGTTATAAATAAAGAACCATGAAAATCAGGAAATGATTCAGGTAGAAGTTCAATTGCTGCAGTTTTTTCTCTACATATTAAGTTCCATGCTTCACTTTCTGCCATATCTTCTAATGAAAACCATACGGCATTTGGTATAACAGGAAGATATCTTGGTGGAAATCTTAATTCTTTAAGTTTCACACCTCTAATACGTTTCTCTATACCCTGTTCATTAATTAACCTAAAATTATCACCTTGCTCTATATATTCTTTTGCAATATCTGTATTGCCGGAAATAGATATTGCTAAATAACAGTTTGTTGCTTTTATAATATCATTACTATTAAGTTGTAGTTTATAATAATCTCCATTTAATTGAAACTCATATTGAACATAATCAGTATATCCACCTGCCATTATTATGGAACGGATATTTGTAACAACATCTTTATATACTTCCATTAAATTATCATGAGAATATGCCATAACATCATCTCGATTTGTAAATGGCTGTAGTGCTGTAAGCTGGGAAAGCATACCAATAAGGTTTAGATATATTACAAAAGGCGAAACTTTATTTGTAACAATAAGTGATGATATTACTTTTTCAAATGAAGAGAGTGTTGACAACTGCATAACATTAAAAAGATTACCACCTGCAAGGTTATTTGTATTATAACCGTTTTCTGATAACTCTTTTATAATATGTTCACATTTCTTTTTTGCTACATACATAAGCTCTGATATATAACTTTTTAATGGGCAGGCATCAGTTATAATATAAAATGGTGCAGTGTAGTTACTGTCAATATCAACTTTTGGTTCATTAATATTTTTTGATACCCATCTCAGCCTGCATAATGGTAAATAGTTATAGTCTTCATTTAATGTATTTGTTGTAATTTTTCCATTATATATACGTTTTAACATGGAGATTTCATTATCACCGGTATTTTCATCTCGTATAAACATTTCTTTTGTGCTGTATACTCGCTCATTATCATTATAACTTAAATTAGCATCAGTATCTTTATAATGTGGTATAGCAAGGTATACCATAATGTGTTCATCATTAATATATTCTGATGGCTCAAATGTAAAAGGTGTAATATTAAGATTACCAGGCATGCTTACTGATAAATTATTTGGCATAACAGCAGAAAGTTTTTTCACTACAAATCGCATGCCTTCTAATGCTTCCTCATCTATCTTAAAATCAATAAGCCCATAAGTATAAAATGTGGAAAGCATGAAAGATTTCTGTTGAACATCTATCATAGAATTTTGCAGCTGCTGCATATGATGTGGCTGTAAAAATAAACCATCAGACCAATGAACCATTTCACGAAATATCATATCTACTCCTTAATGTATTCTGGTTTTTTACCAATTAATGAAATGCCAGTAGGCGTTACCTCTATGTATAAAGGTATTCGTTTACCAATATATGACCTTATTTCCATTATTATTTTTCTTGCATTATCATCTTCTATACCTGGAAGATTAACTGCAATAAAAAGCTCTTTTGCACCCTTTCTTTTCCATAAGCTCCATTCCTTTTCACTTTTAGAAAGTCTTTGGTAATGTTTTTCATCATTACTTGAAAACACCATTGTATATGGCTGCAGTGTTTTTCTCATAGGGTTTTCTGGCTGGAAATATTTATTAAGTTTATATGAAGAAAGCCATGCTTTTTCATTATCATTAATCCCTACAAAATCAACCTCTAGTGATGGATAATAACCATAGTATGCCTCTAATTCTGGAGACAAAAACACTGTTGCATCATGCCTGTATGTGCAGCCACTAGCAATAAATATAAATAATAATGCAAATAATTTATATTTCATATATATTTATTCACCTGTAAATCGCTTATTAACCGATATATTCTGTGTATTTTTTTGTGTCATATCTTCATGGGGTGCTTTATTATTCTCCAAAGAATCCGACCAGTTATCTTTTCCATAAGCAATATTTAAGCCAATATTAAAATATTCTTCAAACCTTTCTTTAGGTTTTTTATTTCCACCTTTTACAAGGCTCATATTTAAAATAGCAGAATTTAATCCGTTTGCTGCAAGCCCTGCTGGTGTTTTTATTACCTGATTAGTCATAGGCATAAGGTTACCGTAGCTCCAAAAAGCAGTTAGACACAACAAACCTGCTGGGTTATCAGCACATTCGTTACCAATATCCATTGCATTTTTAGAGTTTACTTCATCTGGGGAAACTACCCATGCATAAACAGCATCAAGAGCTTTCCCCTGCATTTTTTTAATATGTTCTTTTGATTTTTCTGGCACAACTGATTTAATTAAATCAACTGTATCCTGACGCATATTTTCTATTTTACTTTTTAACTCTTTTTCTGCCTTAAAAATTGGGCTGTTTTCTTCATCAATAATTGATTCACCAGGGTTATAATTAGAAAGTGCTATATCTATTAATTCTAGTGGAGTATAGCCATGCTCTTGCTTAAACATATTATAAAATTCGTCCATATAAGCATTAAATTTATCTTTAATATAATCAGGTACTACTTCATCAACCTGTTTTTTTAATGCATCAAGTTCATCATATGCTTCTTTTATCTTAGCCTCTAATTCAGCACTATCATCAACCTGTGGCATATCCTGTAAAAAATCTGGAATATTTGGCTCGCTTGGTTTACCAATATCTGCAATATCCCTTTCTTCAAAAGGCTCACCACCTGTTTCATCTATTAAAGCCATCATGCAGCGATAACCCCACCATACTCCAGCACGCCTGTGGATTGCATATGCCAATACTTCGCATGCATCTTTATAAAGCTTTTCTTTTACCAGATTATCTATAAATTTATCAACCATATCATTATCTGGTAAAAATTTTTCTACATTGGGGTTTATTTTATACCCTTCATTATTTACCAGTTCAGATAGTTTATTATACTTTATTAATACAAGATGTTCATCAAGCCAGTCTAATTTATCTGTCATATTATTCTTACCTTTCATACTATGTTATTTTTAATGCTTTTGTTTCAATATCACTAGCACCACCTTTTGCCCGTGATGCAGTTGCCCCTGCTTCACTGGCAGTAGCTTCTGATGTGCTTGCCTTTCCTTCCTGCTTAGCAGCTTTAATTTCTCCCTGCTGAGCAGATACCTCATCTGTAGAAAGTGATGAATCTATACTATCACCTTTTGTCTCTCTATTTGACAAAACAGTTTTATCTTCTGTTGGAACGATAACTTTATTGCCAAATACATTACTTTTATGAACATTGGTAGCTAAAAGTTTCGTAACTGCGGAAAGCGCCATAGAAACAAGCATTCCTGTTGCTACACTTGTTATTAAAGGTGTCACTTCTTTTGAAAGTTTTGCTTTTTCTTCTTTTGTTAATTCCATAAATTCTCCATAAATATTCTATTGAATTTGCTATTAATAAAAATCATATTCACCACTTAAATATATCATATTCACCCCTTAAATGTACTCTAGGAATTTTATTTAGCTTGGTCTCTAAATAGTTTTGTCAATGTTGTCATAGGACCATTATACTGATTTGTTTCTTGTGTAACAGTTGTAAAGTTTTTAACTTGTATATCTATGTCTTCACCTGTTATTTCTAACTGACCTTCTTGCACCATACCACATTTTTTTAATAATAAGCCAAATAAAGTTGTTGCAGTTATAATTTTGGTTGTCATAAGAAAAAGCCTTGTGGCATCTCTCTTAGATGCCCTACTCTCAAATTTGGCTTTATCGTGCATATAAGATGGATCTTCCAGCTCCATAATAGTGACTACCCTGTCCATAACATCAAATATTAATTCTAAGATTTCAATAGCTGTTTTAAATTTGTCTAATCCACTTTCTGGCTTATTTGTATGGACATCATAACATTTTAGACCGAAATTAAAAGCTTGCAATCCACTATCTAAACTATAATTTACATATCTACAAGCTGGATGTTTTGAAATTGATCCTAGTTGACTTGCTAATTTCCCCATATTCTTGATAGTTTTTATCACTCCTTTAACTCCTGCTAATGTATATATTCCAGATCTAAAACCTTGTATGCTAGATGAACCAATACTTGTTTCAATTGAAGCACCATATGCATCGCTCATAGATGATGAAAATAATCCATTCATAGAACAACTTAAACCATTTATATCTACTCCAGATATAGATTCTAAAAAAATTGAAGAATCTGTTGGACCAGCTGACTCCATCCATTTACGAGCTACTAATGATATTCTATCTTCATCTATTTCTATAAAATGTGAACCTACAGATAATTTTATAGATTTTTCTGCTTTTATATTAATAGAGCCATCTGCACCTGAAATTTCCATACCATTCGTGTTTGAATATAAATACAGTCCGTTATTACCTTTAATATCTATATAATTTTTACCATTTATATCTACTATACCAGAATGCACATTAACACTATCATAACTATTTAAATATTCATCTATTTTCTTGTTTTGCTCTTCTTTGTACTTGGCTGCTTCATCCTGCTCCATCGTGCTTATTATATTATTAATGTCTTCTTTAGTTTTTACAAAAATTTCAAGAATTTTTTCTTCTGCCTCTTTAATTTCTGACTCAATAGTTTCTATTGATGTTTCTATTTTTTTTATATCTTCATTTAATTCTTTAATTTTTTTATCATCTTTATTTTCATTTTTCATAAGTTCCTTTAATTCAGCTTGTTTATCATTTTTATTCTTAATTTGGTTGTCATATTCTGCTTTTAGTTTTGCACACCATTTTTTTACAGTCATTGTTTCTTGTTTTTTATTAACAGAATATAAACTTGTATCTTCCTCATAAAACTTTTGAATACAAGCCACATTTATAAAACTATATGCTTTCTTCATAAAACTATCTATTGCTGCCCGATATATTAATTTCGCAATATGTTTATCATATGCTTGTTCAAAATAGATATAATTACGATCTGGTGTTCCTGCATATAAATAACTATTCTTTAAAGGACCTTGGTTAGATATTATAGAACTTACATTTGGAATATATCCAAATAAGTAATATTGTTCATTATTATAGAAAACTAATATTTTACTGCCTTTTTTTGGGTAATTATATATGTAATAATTATTTGCTCCATATGGCATAACCATATTTACCACTATTACTTTACTTTGTCCATTATCTGTTGTTTTATTATTATTATTTTCCTGATTTGTATTTTCAAGTTTAGCATAAAACAGAGCAGGGTTGCCTTTATCACACATTTCTGGAATAGCTATATCTTCTTTATCAACACTAAGATCTTTATCAGCATTAACCTCTTTAACAGTATTACCGTCTTTATCACACACTGTAGCTTCTAAAAGTTCCATTTTATATTTAAATAAATCGATACCTTGTTTACTATGTGATTTTTCTACTTCATCTGCATAAACTGGTTCTTTATTAATTATTTTGTTATCAAAATATAAAGCAGCAGTATTTTCTATATCTTCGCTTATCATTCCACTATTTTGTTTTACACTATCAGCAAAAAAACCTAATATATCAATAGTATCTTTTTCATTGCTACTATTATTATAAACCGTAGTAGTGCTTTTTATTAAATACATATCTTTGGCGATACTTTCATCAGGCAGATAGCCTTTAATAGTGATTTTACTGTTAATACCAACACAAACATAATTTGAAGATAATTTAATAGTATTGTTTTTGTATGATAAAGAGGCATTTATATTCTGCATAATATCAGCTTTATCTTGACCTTGCTGTGTAATGCTTTCAGCTTTATTACCATATTCAAAACCATATAGTGATATATTTCCTTTATTCTCCAAATTAATACTGTCATTATAATTCATAATAACATTGTTAAAAACACCTGCTGAAATATCATTTTTATCTAAATTCAAATAAAGTTTATTAATATATCTATTATCACTATTACTATCCATAAACTTTTCATCAAAAAAAGCTCCTCTTATAAATTTAAGTGTAGCTGTATTGGTGGACTCTTTATTCTTTTTATTAATATGATAGAAATAGTAATTTATACCGTAAAATAATAATAATCGCATTAAAAATTCATAATCTGTTTCATTATGCTGATAAATTAATATTTTATCTGAACGATTAATTAACTCACTGTCATCAATGTTACCTAAATCATAATTACCTATTTTATTTTCTTCTAATATTTCTTTTATTATATCTTTTATATTTTTCTTTACATAACTTTTACTTTTTTTATTTTTCATAAGCTCAACAAAAGGGTGCTGAACAGTTATTTCATAAACATATAAATTATTTTTATTATCTTTTTTGAATATACCTTTGTATAGAATATTAGTTATTTTCCCAGAAATATATCTATATGAAATCATACCATTGCTATTTTTTTGAGAAACTTTTATATATACATGCTCATTTATATAGCTTAATGGGTTGCTTATAAATTCATTTGAACTGCCTGTATCTTTCTTTGGTATATTACATTCTATAACAGCACTAAATGGTTTAGATATATATTCATTTAAAGTAAGCTTTGTATATGTTGCATTTATTTGATTTTTATTTTGGAAATCTATATTAATTTGTCCCATAAAAAACACCTTTTATACTATTTCATTTACATTAGGGCATACTGCTATTGCAGTAGTCACAGGCACGCCAACTGGCGAAACACCAGTTACTGTGCAGCCAAGACTTGCAACTGGTCTACCCTTTGCAATATTTGTTGGGGATAATGTAGAGCTTACTACACCTGTGCATAATGGACCTGCAACTGCATCACCAATACAAGCAACTGGTAAACCTTTTACCATAGTAGTCAATGCACCAGGACCTGTTATAACATCACCTGTTGCTGTCATATTTGCTATTGTTGCTACTGGAGTAGGCATATTAATTCTCCTTTAATGTATAGTTATACTTAAAATTGCCATCTTTTACAGATACTTCAATTTTATCCATCGTTTTTCCATTCATTGTCATCTTTAAAAACTCTGCACTAATATCTGGTAATAAATCATTACTTATTACAGCATCTATCAGCCTTGCACCTGATGCTACATTATCACATCTTGATACAATTTCATCTCTTAATGACTGGTCATAAACCATTTCTGCATTATAATTATCTTTTATTCTTTTTGCAACTTTATTTAATTTTAAATCAATAATATTATGCAGTGCTTTTTTAGAAAGTGGATAGTATGGAATAACAGAAAGCCTGCCTAATAATGCTGCAGGGAAAACGTCCATTAAAGCTGGACGCACTGCTTTTTCAAGCAGTTCTGCTGTAGGGTAATTTTCTTCATCACTACATAATTCCATAATTTCATCATCGCCTGCATTTGTAGTTAATATAATTATTGTATTTTTAAAATTTACTAATCTTCCTGCTCCATCTTCCATTCTACCTTTATCAAATACTTGAAAAAATATTTCATGGACATCTTTGTGAGCTTTTTCAACTTCATCAAGCAGTATTACACTATATGGTTTTTTACGCACTGCTTCTGTTAATACACCACCTTCCCCATATCCTACATATCCTGGAGGTGCTCCCTTTAGTGTGGATACAGTATGTGCTTCTTGAAATTCACTCATATTAATAGTTATAATATTTTGCTGGCTGCCGTATACAAGCTCTGCTATTGTTAAAGCTGTCTCTGTTTTACCAACACCAGAAGGACCAGCAAGCATTAAAACAGCCTGTGGTTTTTCTGGATCTGCTAAATTTGCCTTTGCTGTAATAATACGTTTTGCAATCAGCTCTATACTATGTTCCTGCCCAATAACGCGTTTATTCATTTCATCAGCTAAATTAAGCACAGAATTTATTTCATTTTTCACCATTCTACCCAGTGGTATCCCTGTCCATTCAGATATAATTGTGCTTACAGCCTGCTCATCAACTAATGGCAGCACAAGTGGTGTTTCACCCTGCACTTTTATTAATTCTTTATAAATAGACTGAATATCCTGCCTTAAATTAGACAGCACTTTCTCATCTTTTTCTTCTAATATTTTTGCTTTTGTTTCCTTATATTTTTTTGCAAGCTCTATTTCTTCTTCATATTTTTTACTAATTTCTTTCTGCTCATTTTGCAGTTTTTCAAGTTCTTTATTTACTTCCTGCAGCTTATCCTTATGGTCTGCTCCCTCATTTTCTTCCCTGTGTAATATTTCTATTTCCAGTTCTAATGCTTCAATTTTACGCCTTATATATTCTAATGATTCTGGCTCTGTGGACTGGCTTAATGCAACCCTTGCACATGCTGTATCAAGCACACTTACTGCCTTATCTGGAAGCTGCCTTGCAGGTATATATCTACGGGAAAGCTTTACAGCTGCTGATAAAGCTTCATCACTTATGGCAACATTATGGTATTCTTCTAGAGAATGGCTTAATTTCCTCATCATACGAATACAGTTATCGTCATCTGGTTCTTCTATTAATATATTTTGAAACCTTCTTGAAAGTGCTGGGTCCTTTTCAAAATATTTTATATACTCCTGCCATGTTGTTGCTGCAATACACCTTAATTTTCCCCTTGCCAGTGCTGGTTTTAATAAGTTTGCTGCATCATTTTGACCTGCTGTCCCACCTGCACCAATTAATGTGTGTGCTTCATCTATAAATAATATTATTGGCACATCAGAGTTTTGAACTTCCTCTATAATTTGCTTAAGTCTGTTTTCAAACTCACCTTTCATACTGGCACCAGCCTGTAAAAGCCCCATATCAAGACTTCTTAAAACCGTCCCCTTTAAACAGTCAGGCACATCACCTTTTGCAAGCCTGCAGGCAAATCCTTCCACAGCTGCTGTTTTACCAACACCAGCCTCACCTGTTAAAATAGGGTTATTTTGACGCCTGCGCATTAATATATCTATTAATTTTCTAATCTCTTTATCTCTACCAACTATCTCATCAATTTTTCCTGTTCGTGCCTGCTCTACCATATCTACAGTGTATAACTGCAGTGCTTCTGATGTTCCTGCTCCTGCATTAGTCATTAACTGCTGACTTTGACCTGTTGATGAGCTTATATTTGCACCACTTTCTGAATACTCTATACTATCTTTTACTATTTCATCAAATTTTGTTTGTAAAATATCACCATTTATTTTTATAAACTCTACACTTATATCATTTAATTTGTTTGATAATTCTGGTGTTTGCTTTAATGCAGTCATTAAATGGCCAGTTCTTATTCTTTCTTTGCCAAATACTAATGATGCTACCATCCATGCTTCTTTAACTGCTATTTCAATTGATGAAGAAAAATCAGATATACTTGAAGCTCCACGTGGCAGTTCATCAAGACTTTTTACTAAATCTTTTGATAATTTTGCACTATCTAACTGGAAAAATTCTATTATTTTATGAAAATCTGTATTTTCAGACATAATAATCTGATTTACTAAATGAACAAGTTCCACATAAGGATTTCCCCTTGTTTTACATAAAACAGTGGCACTTTCCATTGCCTTATATGCTGTCTGATTTAATCTTGAAAAAAGATGTATTCTTTTTAACCTGCTCATTATAGCTCCTTATTATACGAATTTTTATGCTGATTAACACTTCTGCTGTATCCATTTACCATTATTACAATATCATATGGTTTATCTTTATTGTTTTTAAGCACAATACCCATACCAAGTGCATTTGTTCCTGATAAAATACTTTGCTGTGTTGTATCTTTCTTTATTATATATTTTATTGTATATTCCATAGGTGCATTTAAATATGTATTTAAAATATATGTTATTTTTTCATATTCGCTTGTTCCTGGCAATAATTTTTGGCACTGCCTAAAACTTTCCACTTCAAATTCTATACGTATTTTTTTACTATTACTTAAATAATTTTTTCCAATTTGAATATTACGCCCTAAAACACATGTTTCTTTATTACCTAATTTACAGTAATATTTTTTTGGTATGCTGTGTTTTGTTTCGATATTAGGTATTACTCGAACTGGAATATGAAAATATGCTTTTAATATTTTTTCAAGCCCATCTTTACTTCTAATTGGTGTTGATAAAAACCTGGAATAGGATTTTTCAAAGTTTTCACTCATTATATCGTTTTTATCATAATATATATCACTAACACTGCCTGTTAATGCACCAATTATTTTACTTATTAAACCATTTTCTCTATCATAGTCAACTGCCTGTTCATTATAAGCCCATGCTTTATAATATAGAGTCAGCATTCTATTGTTTATTATATCTAAAAATTTTTGTGTGGTTTTATCATAATAATTATTAGAACGGTTTATTACATAACTTGTAAACTCAAGTGGCATTGGTCCATTTGCACCAAGCAAACCAAAAAAATACTGGTTTATCAGCACTTGTTCATGAGATTTTGCTAGAACAGATACACTTTCAATATCACTTGCTGGAAAATGTAAATGTGGCACTTGTGTAAAACGAACAGCCTCACTATTAATATCAACTGCATTTCCAATTCGCTCTAAATTTTTATGTATACATTCTATACGTCTAACGTATTCATAAAAATTTGGCATACTGCTTTTATTATTTGCTAGTTTTCTTGCATGTTTTACAAGCGATTTTACATTATCCATTGCTTTAATAACCCATATGATTCTGAGTATACATTAAATTCTATATGCGAATTAATTGGTATATAACTCTGAAAAAACTGCCATAATACACATGCAAAAGTAAAAAAACCTATATCGTTTATTTTACTTTCTGATATTACCATATTAATTTTCCAGCCCTGTTCGTAAAATATACCATTATTTCCATTAATATATCTAAATGTTGCTGGTTCTGATTCAATAGAAACTATACTCGTAAGTATCCGTTCTGTATCATCTTTTGATAATAAAGAATAACTTTTAATAATATTTTTTATTATTTTTACTGGAACTTCTCCAGGTTTCCAAAGTATATTGGAAAGGTTTAACATAATATGGTTTATTTTTTCCCAGTCTTCCCGTCGTCCACTGTTTATAAGGGGATTTAATGGTTTTGTAGGTGCATTTATAAACACTCCACTTTCTATTTGACTTGCAGCAAATGATACTTTTGTATTAGCTTTAATATAAAGTGGTAAATCTCTATTAGTGCATATTAAGTCTGCAGAATACTGAACTATCTCATCTCGCACTTCCTGCCATTTTTCACCTGAAATAGATGCAAATACTTCATATCCTTTATAACTACTTCTATTAGTATAAAGCCCATCACTTCTAGGACGCCTGTGAATTGCAAAATAATCATAGTTATTATTAAACTGAACTTCAACATCTGTATAGTAAAATGGCTTTGCAGTAAGTAGTAGATTATTTATATTATCATAAAAATTTATACTTTCTATATTATAAACTTCATAATCATTTGCAGCCACATTATTTGGAACTATATGATACTCATAGTAATCATTAGTATATCCCCTGCTTGACTTCATTTTAAATATATTAATTACAGGCAGACAGTTTGTCATGATACTATCATTACCAATTACAGTTTGTAACTCATTGCGTCTTTTTTTAAAGGCAAAAATAAGCTTGCCATGACTTTCTGATGCTTGTTGAAACAATCTTTTTATCCCATATATTCTTACAAATTTGAACATATCAGGATATATAAAAAAGTTTTGCAGTGCATTTAATCCAGTAAACTGCATTTGTGCTGAATATAGTAAACTATCATTATTATAAAAAGCTGGCAACTCAACTTTAAAATCTTTTATTTCAATAGTTTGTTTATCAGTCTTTAATATAATGCTCTCCATATCACACATTAACTGCCAAAGTAACATTGAAGCATTACTATCCGTCATATTTATATATAAATCCATATAATCAACATCTATCATATTTAACACATCTGAATTAATAACACTAATCTCTAATTCTACCCCTGCAGTAAAACCTAAATTTTGTGTGTATGAAGATATTTCATTGGTAATATATTTTACATCTTTAATTTTAATAGGTGCAAAATTTACACTCCAGCATGGAGAAAATTTACATTTTGTGCTGGTAAATGCAACATCAACTTCCATAATTTCATTACTTTTAATCTCTATACCTGATGATGAAAACTTACCACTGTCAAAATTACATGCAACAACACCAAAAGATGGATTAGGAAAAAGACTTTTTGGAGAAATAGCAGATACAACAGATTCAAGCATTCTAGGAAAACCACGACTAATACGCTCATCAACCTTAGCTGCTAAAAATGCTGTTCCTTCAAGAAGTCTTTCAATATAAGGGTCTTCACAATCAAAAGCCGATATTTCTAACCGTGAAGCAATCTTTGGAAATTCTGCTGCAAAATCCTTTGCTGAACTTCTTATATAATGTAAATTCGCCCTGTAGTAATCTAAAAATGTTTTTTCCATATTATCTCATTATAATTGTTCTATGACAGATAATCCTGTTTCAAAATTAAAGCTTGTTTTAAACTTTATTTCTTCATTTATCTCTGCCATATTTATTTTTCCTGTAACAACTATATCACAGCTGTATCCGTTATTTTTTATTTTTACATCAACATCTATTGTTTCAGGATTTATTCTCGGCTCAAAATATTTTAGCTGCTCAATAATGTTTGTTTCAAGTTCCATAATCAAATCATTATTAAGGCGTTTGCCAGTATAATCATCTAACCCCAGACACACTACACTTGTATATATATCTTCTGGTACTTTATCATTCATATCGAAAAAGTGAGATTTAGAGATAAATATCATTTCAATATTTTTTAATATATCCTCTTTCAGCTTTGCCATATTCATTTCACGAGAATAATTTTCAACTTTTGTCATTGGGTCTAAATCTGTAAGCTTCTGCATGGAATATGGTAAAAATCTATATCCTTTATTCTGATATCTATCTGCCATTAAATAAATCCTTAAAAAATGTGCAGCTTTTTAAGCTGCACATAATATATTATCCGTTAACTGTCTGGTCAAAGGAAGCTTCCACTGCACCATCTTTTGTATTATCAGGTTTAATTGGAGTAACTTTCCATGTCATTTTGCCAACAATAAATTCTACTGTTTCAACAGCTTGATATGCAATACTGGATTCTATAGTATGTTGAACAGTATTAACTTCTGCCTTAGCTATTTTTACATTTTCCATTGTAATTTCATATACTGGCACTTGGCTGCCACCTATTGAACGGCATACTTGAAATTCTACCTTATTGATTTTTTGACCAGTCATACAATAGTTTTGTAATTTTGGTGTTGCTTTGTCTACTACATGAGTAAAAATAAATGGAGTAAACTGTCCCCTGCCTGATACTTCATGTGCTTTTCCTAAAGCAATATTTTGAACAGAACCATGTTTAAAGTCTACTACTTCAATCCATTTTGAATGATTTTGTTCATTTGATTCACCATCAACACCTTCAATTTTAATGAAAAAATCTGTAACCATAACTTAATTTCTCCTTTATTATTTTTGACCAGAAGGTAGTTTTGACACAAGCCTTAATGATGTTGTCAATCCTTCAAGTTGATAATGCGGTCTCATATAAAACCTCGCATTATAATAACCTGGTTGTCCTTCTATATCTTCCACTTCTACTTTTGCTTCTGCAAGTGGATATTTTGCTTTTACTTCTTCTGATGCATTAGGGTCGCTTGTAACATAATTATTTATCCAGTTACTAAGCCAGTTTTGCATATCTGTTTTCTCTTTAAAGGAACCAATTTTATCACGAACTATACATTTTAAATAATGTGCAAATCTGCTGACTGCAAAAATATATGGCAGTCTTGCTGATAAATTTGCATTTGCTGTTGCATCAGGATTATCATATTCATGTGGTTTATTTGTTGTCTGCCCACCTAAAAATACTGCATAATCAGTATTTTTCCAATAACAAAGTGGCAAAAATCCGTTTTTAGAAAGCTCTGCTTCCCTTCTATCAGTAATTGCTATTTCTGTTGGGCATTTCATTGCCATACCACCATCATCTGATGGAAATGTATGAGTTGGAAGTGATTCTACAATACCACCACTTTCTACACCCCTAATACGTGCACACCAGCCGTATTCTGCAAATGAACGGTTAATATTTACACCCATTCCATAAGCTGCATTCATCCATGCATACTTATTACTGTCGCCACTGCCAGTATCTTCTGTAAATGCAAATTCTTCTATTGGGTTGTTTGTTATATCATATGGTGCACGGCTTAAAACCCTAGGTAAAGTTAGTGCAACATATCTGCTGTCATCTGATTCTCTAAAACTTCTCCATGCTGCATACTCTGGAGTTGAAAATATTTTTGTTAAATCTCTAGGGTTAGCAAGGTCCTGCCATGAATCAAGGTTAAGCATTGATGGGTCAGCTGATGCAATAAACGGTGCGTGTGATGCTGAAGCAATCTGCCCTATTCCTTTCATAAGCTCTATATCTGGTGCTGTTTGATTAAAATAATAATCACCTATTAATGCACCAAATGGTTCACCACCTGCTGTTCCATATTCATCTTCATATATTTTTTTAAATATTGGGCTTTGGTCCCATGCTGTGCCTTTATATTTTTTTAATGTTTTAGCTAAATCTTTTTTGCTTATATTAAAGACTTTAATTTTTAAACTTTCACTACTTGCTGTATTATTAACAAGATAAGAAAGTCCACGCCAAGCACTTTCAAGATTTTGAAAATCTTCATGGTGTATTATAAGGTTTACCTGCTCACTTAATTTTTTATCAAGCTCTGCAATTATTCCTTCAACAGTATTTAGCACATCACCTTTAATAAGATTAGCATTTTCCATAGCTTGACTAAGCAGAGTTTTAACAGCACCTTGAACAGCTTGGTTAGCTTCTTCTGATTTTGGTTTAAATTCTTCATTTAATAATTTTTCAAAATCAGAAAATTCCATTGAAGCATCTAAACTTCCAGCTGTTGATAATTCTTTTTTCTCTTCTGCCATAATTACTCTCCTTGTCCTTTACTATCTTCATTAGCTGTTTTTGCCTGCGATGCTAATGCTTTTAAAAGTGCTGGGTCTTCTAAAACTTTAGTTAACAATTCTTCTGCTCCTGCTTTACCGTCCATATAGCTTAATAAATTTGCAAGCTGTTGGCGAGCTTCAAGCAACTCTTTTAAACCGCTAACTTTCTCTGCCACTTTAGCTGGAGAAAAATCGTCCATACTTTCAAAAGTCATATCAACAGCAATCTGTCCATCACCAGTAATCACATTAGGAACCATAAACGCAACTCTTGGCTTCATGCTTTTTAATCTATCATTAAAATTATCTGTATCAATTTCTAAAAAATTTCTATCTTCCACTTTTTCAAGTGCTTCTGCTGGTTTACCTGATAAATCTGACATTACACCCATTATAAATGGCAGGTTTACTTTTTTTTCTGCACCATAAAGTTCCACATCATACTCTACCTGAACACGTGGTGCCCTGTTTTTCCCTACAAACTTTTGTCCGCTGTTTGACATTTAGTCCTCCTTATATGTCCTATTATTAATCTCTTGGTATCCCTAACTGCTCTTTTATTCTATCTACTGCGCCTGGATCTATATCTCTTAATATATCAATGAAATTCATTTCAGCAATTCTCAAAACTCTCTCCAGTAAATATGGAACAGGATTTGTTGGTTCCACTTCCCTAAAGTAGTCTGCACTTTTTTTCACCAGAAGTAAAGCTTCACTTCTAGTTTTTGGTTTATAACTTTCTATATTAATTGGTAAAGATGGTTTTGACACCATTTCTTCACTAGAATAGTTATTTATTCCTTCTGACTGATTATCATTAGTATCTACAACTTCTTCAGATGAAACGTGTTTAGAATAAAATTTTAATAAGGTTGACAATTCTTTTTTAACACATTCAAAACAATTTGAATAACCTGATTCTATTTTTGATGCTATGGCACTATCTATATTATCTAATAATTGAAGTATCTTATTTATGATATCAATTTTTTCTTCTATTTCTTCTTTTGGAACGGATAATGCTTCTGCTTTGAATACTGCACTGTCAAAAACATCTTCTGTAGTAATATCCCCTTGATAAATTAATAAATCCCTTAATGTATAGTTTTTATTATTAAAAAGCTTGATTTTTCTAAATACACGTAAAAATGTAAATGATTGATTACTATCTGAAATTGATGGAGATATTATTTGTAATATATTTAATCGTTCTGTAGGGTCATTATCATCATCAGGGTCAAGATGAGGATAAAAATTATCCCACATGTTTGATACTAAATAATCAATTAGTTGAATACCTTTGTAGTATCCATTTAAACCTTCTAACTGTGATAATGATAAGGTAAAATATGCTGCAACCCTTAAGTCACGTGTTCGTTTCCATAATTCAATACAGTTATTATTAAGTGTTCGCCAGTCTGGTTCTTTACCAGCAATCACTTCATCTCCCATAACAGAATCAGGAACACCTGCTGATAGAGACTCTAAGCCTGTATAAAGTGAGTCATATTCGAGATTTTCTCCCTCTATATTATCGCCTTGAACACTATTTAACATGTTTTCTACTTCAATATACTGCATATGCTATTCCCCCCACAACACTATCACTATACATTTTTTTTGTCAATAATAAAAGAATTATTTATATCATTATAATCCTTGATAAATTTTATTATTTTACTTATAATATATAGAAATTATAAATTTATTTGGTAAATTAGTTATGAAATTTTTTTTAATAATTTTTTTATTGATTCCGTTTATGTCTTTTGCAGAGTCAAAATATCTTATTTTCAACTCTTCTGATGATTATATAAATATCCGTGTTGGTCCTATAGGCAAGATTATTAAGACTGTCTATAAAGGTGATTTTATATTTGGAATAAATTTTTCTATAAATGACAGCAATGCTAAATGGTATAATGCATTTGAAGGTGTTATTCATTCTGGTCAAGTCAAAGTAGTAGATAAAAAAGCACTTTTAGAATATATACAACAAGTTTTACCACAGGAATTTCAAAAAATACCTAGTAATGAAGTTAAAAAAGAACTTTTAGCTGATAACCCATGGATTAATAATTTTACAGAAAAACAGTTTAAAAACCTTGATGGCCGCTCACAATATAATATTTTATCCTACAATGATAAAGTTGAAGGTGTTATGTGGATTATTAATCTAATCAACAGGGGGGAATATTCTGAAGCTTTAAAAAATGCATCATTATTTGGATATACTGAAACAGTCAAATGGCTGCTAAAAAATGGAGCAGACTGCACTCCAAATTATAGACAAGTTATTGGTGAAAACCTAGGTAAAGAAAATAGTATTGCTGTAAGAGATGCTATATATTACGCTGTTATTGGTGCTAATAATATCGATATCATAAAATTGCTTATAGAACATGGTGCGGCACTTAATAATAAATATATAGATAATATTCGTCCTGAATATTTATTAATAAATGCATGTAAAAAAGGCGATATTAACGTCTTAAAACTTTTAGTGTCAAATGGTGCAGATGTTAATATTATTGAAAAAAATAAATCTATATATAATCCATCACCTTTACAAATTGCAATTGAAATGAATAGGTTAGATATGGTCCAATTATTTGCAGATAAAGGTATAAATATAAATTATCCTATTGTATACCCAAGCAATACACCAAATTTAAATGAACTACCTAAAGATTATGCATGGCGACTTAATTATAAAGAAATATATGACTATATTTTTTCTAAAGAAGAAATAAATGATTATTAAATATTTCATATCTATTTGTTAGATATTTGTATTAAATAAGTTGCTATATTTATATTATAAATAAAATCATTAATAAATTTTTTTAATATATAATATGTAGGTTTTTTTAATGTATTATATTTATTATATTGATTAATTTAATTTTATATTATTATAATGCATTTTATACTCAACTATCTATAACACTATATTTTTTTATGATGCATTTAATAATACCTGCTTCAGTATCTTAATATCTAATCTTTTTTTGAAATACTAATATAATAAGTAACTAAATTTATTATACTCATATTAAAATAAAAACATTAATAAGAATAACATATAAACTTCTAAACATAGAAAATGACATATTTTAATATAAAGATTGATATAAAATATATTTCTTTCGATTACAACTATAATATATATAATATAAAGCATAAGTTAATTTATTGTTATAATCCATTTAATTAAATTATTATTTTTTAAAAATAATAATAGAATAGGTAATATAGATTATTAAAAAATACAAAATACTGTTAATATAATGAAATCTTCATAGAAATATATTATAAATCACAAATCAATTTATTGTTATGATACATATAATTATATCATGATTTATATGAATTAA
>CASEIN010000038.1 GCA_949287985.1 Mucispirillum schaedleri
CGGCTGCCTGAATAGAATATAGAAATGTGAAAAATAAATTCCTGCTCTTGACTGAATAACTTTATTCTGGTATGCATAGAGCAGGATATGTAAAAATATAATCATAGAAAACTGAATTTACAGACTTTTTTTCACAGGCTCCCCCATTTATTTGTCCAATAAATGGGGTTCGCCTCATATCAGGAGTTTTTTTATGTTAGAATATCTAAAAGTTTTACAACATTTTGGTTCATTTCATGTTTTCTTGAGAAAACATCTTCATATGGAACATATTCAATTTTATTTCCCTGCAGCCCTGTCATAACACCATTTCTACCATTTATAAGACCTTCTATGGCAGCAGCTCCCATTCTTGAGCCTAAAACTCTATCAAAGTATGATGGAAAACCACCTCTTTGGATATGCCCTAAAACTGTTATACGTGCATCAAATGTTCCTGCTTCTTGTAAAATTTTACCAAATTCATAAGCAGAACCAGCACCTTCTGCAACAATTAATATGTTTCTTGTTTTGCCATCTTCTGCACGCTTTTTAAATTTTGAAATAATTCCATCTAAATCTGGTTTAACTTCTGGAATAATTACAGCATCTGCACCTGTTGCAATACCTGCCATTACTGCTAAATATCCACAATGCCTGCCCATTACTTCAATAATAAAAGTTCTACCATGGGAACTTGCAGTATTATTTATCATATCAACAGAATCCATAATTACAGTAAGTGCAGTATCTACACCTAAAGATACGTCTGTGCCGTAAATATCATTATCAATGGAGCCAGGTATTCCTATTGATTTAATATCATATTTATCATATAAAACCTTTGCTCCACTTAAAGAACCATCACCACCAATAACAACAAGAGCTTCAATACCACGTTTTTTTAAATTTTCAACAGCTTTTTTTTGACCTTCTTCTGTTCTAAACTCTTGACTACGAGCCGTTTGCAGTATTGTGCCGCCTCTACCAATAATATTTGATACATCAGAATGTTTTAACTCAAATATATTATCTTCTATCATTCCCTTATAACCAGATAATATACCATATGGTGTCATATTATAATAAAATGCAGTGCGAACTGCAGCTCTAACAGCACCATTCATTCCAGGACTATCGCCACCACTTGTCATTATTGCAATCTTTTTCATGATTTACTACCCTCTTTTAATGTTTATTATAACAATAAATATTTAACAAAATTAAAAACCTAAATATGCAGCTTTTACACTTTCATTATTCATTAAGTTTTCAGCTTTATCTTCTAAAACTATTTTACCAGTTTCCATTACATAACCACGGCTGGCAACAGATAATGCTAAAGTTGCATTTTGTTCCACAAGTAATACCGTAGTGCCCTGCTCATTAATTTTCTTAATAACATCAAAAATACCATGAACAAATTTTGGAGCAAGACCAAGAGATGGTTCATCCATAAGTAAAAGTTTTGGTTTACTCATTAATGCTCGAGCAATTGCAAGCATTTGCTGTTCTCCACCAGATAATGTCCCACCTAATTGGTTAAAACGCTCTGAAAGACGTGGGAAAAAACTTGTAACATATTCTATATCTTGTTTGATAGCATTTTTATCTTTACGTAAATAAGCACCTAATTTAATATTCTCAAGCACTGTTAACTGTGGAAATATTTCCCTGCCCTCTGGAACTTGAACTAAACCAGCCTCCACAATTTTATCAGCAGGCATATGAGTAATATCAACTCCGTTAAATTCAATATTTCCATAAATAGACTGCACTATACCAGATATTGTATTTAACGTTGTGCTTTTACCTGCACCATTTGCACCAATAATTGTAACTATCTCACCTTGATTAACTACTAAATCAACACCTTTTAAAGCATAGATACTACCATATTTAGTTTGGATAGAGTTTAATTTTAACATTTATTCCCCCTTTCCTAAATATGCTTTTATTACAGCTGGATTATTGCGAATTTCTTCAGGTGAACCTTCAGCAATTTTTTCACCATAGTCAAGAACTACTATTCTATCAGATATGCCCATAACAAGTTTCATATCATGTTCAATTAAAAAAATAGATTTATTAAGTTTAGTTTTTATATTTTTAATTATATCCATAAGCTGTATTGTTTCAGAAGGGTTTAACCCTGCTGCTGGTTCATCTAATAATAATAAATCAGCTCCTGTTGCTATGGCTCTGCATATTTCTAATTCTCTTTGTTTACCATATGGTAAATTTTCTGCACGGATATCTTTAAACTCAACTAAATTTGCATATTCTAAATATTGAATTGCCTGCTCTACAACCATGTCAAGTTCTTTTTTACCTGGTCCAAAAGGAAGAAGTGATGCAAAAAAATTAACTTTTCTTCTATGGTCCATTGCTAAAATTATATTTTCTAAAACTGTAAGCTGTTTGAAAAGCCTAATATTTTGAAAAGTTCTTGCAATTCCTAACTTTGTTATTTGATGTGGTTTATATTTTTTTAAATCTTTATCTTTAAATAAAATCTTTCCTTCAGTTGGGGTGTATACTCCTGTAATAAGGTTAAAAGTTGAAGTTTTACCTGCTCCATTTGGTCCAATAAGGCTTAAAATTTCATTATGCTCCATTGTAAAACTTACATCACTAACTGCTTTTAAGCCACCAAAAGCTAATGTTACATTCTGTAATTCTAAAATAATATTATCTGCCATTTTACCACCAGTTACACATTAACTCTAATATTTCCAAATAAACCTTTTGGACGAAATACCATCATAATAATTAAAACTACCCCATACATAATCATTCTATATTCTGCTGCAAACCTTAAAAGCTCTGGAATAGATGTTAATATAATAGTTCCTGCAATAACACCAACAATACTTCCCATACCACCAAGCACAAGCATACAAAGAATACCTATTGATAATTTAAAGCCAAAATCAACAGGCTGAATAGCTGTTATATTACTAGCCATTAATGCTCCACCAAGACCAGCAAATGCTGCACTTATAGCAAAAGCCATTACTTTGTGACGTGCAATATCTATACCCATCATTTGAGATGCTACTTCATCTTCTCGTATACTTCTTAAAGCTAAACCAAATTTTGACCGTTCTAAACTAATCATAAATAAAATTGAAAAACATACTAAAAATAATATGAGAGGTAAGTTAATATGTTGTGGTATATTTGCTAAACTTACAGATAGCCTTTGAACTTCCCCATTTATAGTTACTTTCATATTTGTAAAAATTACTCTAACAACTTCACAAAATCCCAGTGTAGCAATAGCTAAATAATCACCACGTAAACGGAGTATAGGTATACTAAATAAGCCACCAATTAAACCAGCCATTAAGGCTGCTGCAATAATAGCTATACCAAAAGGAACATTAAAAACCATCATTAAAAGTGATGAAGTATATGCACCTATACCAATAAAAGCAGCATGACCTAATGATAATTGACCAGTTACACCTGTAATCAGATTAAGCCCTAACACCATAATTATATTAATTCCTGAAAGAATTAAAATATTATATACGTCTATATACATATTACACCTTCTCTTTCATTGGTTTGCCAAATATACCAGTAGGCTTGATTATTAATATTAATATAAGTATCCCAAAGGCAATAGCATCTCTATATGAAGATAGAACCGGTGAAGCAGTTCCAAATGTTTCTACCACACCTAAAATTATACCACCAACAACTGCACCCGGAATACTACCTATTCCACCTAAAACGGCAGCAACAAACGCTTTTAAGCCATACATAATACCAATATTTGGATCAACCTGTCCATAGCTTGTTCCAACTAAAACACCAGCAACACCTGCTAGAGCAGAACCTATTATAAAAGTATTACCAATAACTTTATCTGGATTTATACCCATTAATTTTGCTGCATTTAAATTATGTGATACTGCACGCATAGCAAGACCAAATTTAGTCTTATGTATAATATAAAACAGCACACCCATTAAAACAAAAGAAAATAATATAATAAATATTCTTAAATATGATATGTGAAAAGAACCTATTGTAAGCATTCCCGTAGAAAAGCCCATATCATATCGTATTGCTGAATTGCCTTTTAAAAGTGCAACAAGATTAGTTAATATCATAGACATACCTATGGCACTAATTAATGCATTAATACGAGAGTTGCCACCAATATTAGAACTTTTTACCCTGCTTACAACAAGCCAGTATACAAGCAGCACAACCATAAATGATAATAGCATTATATTGTTAATATCATAATACCATGCAAGATAAAACAGCACAATAAATGCTATCACATATAAAACTGTATATATAATATGTTTTTGAGTAATATTTTCCTTTTTAAAACCTTTAAAGTTATTAAACATATATTTTAAATATGCAATAGTAGCTGCTGAAAGAGAAATAAGGATAACAAGAAAAAGTAAAGCTATTCCAAAAGAGATACTTCCTTTACCAAATACTGCTATCATAATAATTACAGCAAGACCAACAGCAGAACCAATAATTGTTTTTGGAGAACCTTCTCGTAAGGGTCTGTATGCTACTTTTTCAACAAATAAACCAAGTAGACCACAAAAGATAATGGAAGCAACAACTGCAATATATAAGCGATACTCTAAAATAAAAGATTTAAAACCATTGGCTGAAGCTGCATCTAAACTTAAAGCTGAAGCAAGGAAAGAACCTATAAATACATCTGCAATAAGAACAACAGCAAAATAGCCAGAATAAGCTCCTATCATAAAAATATCACCATGGGCAAAATTTATAAGCTTAATAATACCATAAACCATTGTATATCCCAATGCTATTAACGCATAGATACCACCAACAGTTAAACCATTAATTAGCTGTTCCACAAACATAACTAAATACTGCATTACCTGCCCACCTGTTTCCACTACAACACTCCTAACAAATTCTTTATTTACAGCTTAATATCTTAATATAAATTTATAAAAAAATATAGTGTTTTTTTATAAATTATTAAACTAGTATATAGTAATTATTCTTCACCAGTAAAGTATTTAACACCTGCTTCAAAAAGCCTTTGGTTCATATTACCATATTGGTTATTAATATGCACGCCATTACCAAACCTTTCACTATGCCCCATTTTACCTAATGCTCTACCACATGGAGAACACATACTTTCTATTGCCATATCTGAACCATTTGGATTAAATGGTGACTGCATTGTTATATTACCATCTAAATCAACATATTGAAATAATATTTGCCCATTATTAAACAGATTATCAATTAATGGTTTTGGTGCAGTAAACCTACCTTCACCATGGGATACTGGCACAATATCTATTTCTCCAACCTGTCTATAATTCATCCATGGGGAATTTACTGACGCAATACGTGTTCTAACCATTTGTGATACGTGACGCCCAATTTTATTAAATGATAATGTAGCATCTTCTGAAGTTAAATCACATATATGACCATAAGTTAATATACCTGTTTTAATTAATGCCTGAAAACCATTACATATACCAATTATTAACCCATCTCTTTTATTTATTAAATCATCTACTGCCTGCCTAACTTTTGCATGCTTTAATACTGATACATAAAATTTACCTGAACCTTCTGGTTCATCACCTGCACTAAAACCACCAGGTAATACTAATATTTGAGATTTATTTATAATATCAGCAAACTCATTACATGAATTAACTGCATCTTCTGTTGTTATGTTTCTAAATATAAAAGGATTAACTTCTTTACTGCCTGCAGTTTCAAAAATACGTTTTGTATCATATTCGCAGTTTGTCCCCGGCAGTGCAAGCACAGCAACAGATGGCTGAACTTTAATATTGGCACATTTCAAACTTGTTTTACCTCTAAAATCATTTGGTTGAATAGCAGCTTCTGTTGATTTAATATAACTTGGAAAAATATGCTCCAATGGTTTTTGCCATAATGAAAGCATTTCTGATAATTTAATATTTTCACCATTAAATGATACAATATCATCGCTATTTATTTCTGCTATTTCTGTTATATTATTTACACCACTAATATTATATCCTTTTTTCGCTTGAATAATAAAACTTGCATAATATGGAAAAGTTAAATCATGTAATTCAATATTTTTAATATTTAAACCTACCATATTACCAAAAGCCATTTTGGATAATGCTTCTATAACACCACCATTTGTTACAGTATGAACTGCTTTTACAACTTTATCAGATATTAATTTTGATAGTGTTTGTAAATTTGCTTTAAAACTATTTATATCTATTAAATCATTGTCCAATATACTAGTTTTTAATAAATAAATATTACCACCATCATGTTCAATTTGGTTTGTAGTAATATGGGATAAATCAGAAGGTGCAACAGCAAAAGATATTAAAGTAGGTGGAACATTTATTTCCCTTCCAGTTTCACTATCTTTAAATGTGCCAGACATACTGTCTTTTCCACCAATTGCAGCAAGCCCTAAATCAGCTTGAGCTTTTAATGCACCAAGTAATGCTGCCACAGGTTTGCCCCATCTTGTTTTATCATGTGATAATCTTTCAAAATATTCTTGGAAAGATAAACGAATATCTTCTAATTTTCCACCTGCTGCTGCAATTTTTGAAACTGATTCTATAACTGCATAATAAGCACCATGATATGGGCTCCACTCCATTATGTATGGGTTATATCCTGAAGCCATAATAGATACAGTTGTTGTATCACCTTTTAAAACAGGGATTTTTGCAATCATTGACTGTGCAGGTGTGTTGCCTGTTTTTCCACCAAAAGGTGTAATGACACTTGATGCACCAATGGTGGAATCAAACATCTCTACTAAACCTTTTTGTGAGCAAATATTTAAATCTGATAATGTATTTTCTACCATATTTTTAAAATTATTATATTTTTTATGCTCTATGTATGTTGTTTTTTGTGGGTTAGAAACAAATGCACTTTCACTTCTTGATGCACCTGCACTATCAAGAAAATCCCTTGAAATATCAACTATTAATTTGCCATCATGCATCATTTGTAACCTATTGGTATTAGTTATTTTTGCCACAATAGTTGCTTCTAAGTTTTCTTTTTTACATTCTGAAATAAATGTATCTACATCTTTTTTGTTTACAACAACAGCCATACGCTCCTGTGATTCAGATAGTGCAATTTCAGTTCCTGTTAAACCTTCATATTTTTTTGGCACTTTATTTAAATCAATTTCTAAACCAGCAGCTAGCTCACCAATAGCAACACCAACACCACCTGCACCAAAATCATTACATTTTTTAATAATTTTAGATACATTTTCTTTTCTGAAAAGCCTTTGGATTTTATGTTCTTCTGGAGCATTACCTTTTTGAACTTCTGCACCACAAATCTCAATAGAAGATGCATCATGCTCTTTTGATGAACCTGTTGCACCACCAACACCATCTCTACCTGTTCTACCACCAATAAGTATAACTACATCATCTGGCTCAGGGCTTAATCTTGTTACAGCATTTTTAGGACATGCACCAATTACTGCTCCAGTTTCTAGACGTTTTGCTGTAAAACCATCATGGTAAAATTCCTGCACATAACCAGTTGTCAGCCCTATTTGGTTACCATAAGATGAAAACCCTTTTGCTGCGTCCTGCACTATTTTTCTTTGAGAAAGTTTTTTACCTTTTAAAAAATCTTCCATAGGTTTTCTAGGGTCTGCTGCTCCAGTAATTCGCATAGACTGGTATACATAAGCTCTACCAGAAAGTGGGTCTCTTATAGCTCCACCAACACAAGTAGCAGCACCACCAAACGGCTCAATTTCTGTAGGGTGGTTATGGGTTTCATTTTTAAACTGTAAAAGCCATTTTTCTTTATTATTATTAACATTTACATCAATTTCAATTGAGCATGCATTATTTTCTTCACTTTCTTCTAAATTATTAAGTAAACCTTTACGTTTTGCATCCCGTGCACCAATAACTGCCATATCCATAAGGCATACTGGTTTTGATGATATTTTTTCATTATATATTTCATTACGAAGGTTATAATACATATCTAAAGTTTCTTTAAATAACTGACTGTATTTACCTTCTTCTATATCAATATTTTCTAATATAGTATTAAATGTTGTGTGCCTGCAGTGGTCAGACCAGTATGTATCTAATAATTTTAATTCTATTTCTGTTGGGTTACGTTTTTCTTGGTTTTTAAAGTAATCCTGTGAAAATTTAATATCATCTATATTAATAGCAAGCCCCATAGATGATATTATACCCTGCAATCCTTTTTCATCAAGATTAATAAAATTATCAATTACTTTTGTTTTTTCTGGCTCTAATATATGTAAAGCAAGAGTATCAGGTATATTTTCTCCGGCTATTCTTTGGTCAATAGTATTGACCATAACACTAATTATTTGAGATAAATCTGCATCACTAATGCTTCCTGATAATACATAAGTTTTAGCACATCTTACCCTGACATTATCAGCACTAGTAATAACTTTTATACACTGCTCTGCACTATCTGCTCTCTGATCATACTGACCAGGTAAATATTCTATGGAAAAATACTTATTATTACCAAAATCATAAGTATCCATATAAACATCATCTACCATAGGTTCTGCAAATACAGTATTAATCGTCATATTTAATTGAGCATCTGATAAACCCTCAATATCATATCTATTAAGGATTAAAAGATTTGATATACAAGAAATATTTTCATCATCTTTTAAGATATTCAATAATTTTTCGGCTTCTACTGCGTGCTCTTTGCGTTTTGTAACATAAATGCGTCTAACTGCCATTGTGATAAACTCCTATGGTATTAATCATACAAGAAAAGTAATTATAATGAATTTTAATTTTTTTTCAAATAATATTTCACTTTCATATAAAATTTTGTGATTATTTTTGAACTTTAAAAAACATTGTTATTTGGGCAAAATCATCTCTATCATCTATAATAGCATCAAATTTCATATTGCTTACATAGTCATATGCTAATTTTTCCACATCAACACTACTTCTTGTTACAAATGTAATATTATAAGTATTTCCTTTTTTATCAATGTGAAATTTAACTGTAACATAAGTATCATTTGCTAATGCAAATACAGGGTCTTTTGGAACATATACTACTTTTCTGTTACCTGATGGTGCTATATCAAAATTATAAAGATTTGTTTTATTCTCTACATTACCTGCCATTTTAGTTTCTTCTTTAATCTGGCTTGATAACTGGTTATTGCTGCTTGCAGAATTTGAAGAACTTTGCAAAGATGAAAGCTCTTTAGTAATATCTATATTTTGCTGATTTTCTACCATTTCATTTGTAATATTTGGTTTTGGAATATCTGGTATTTTTATTTCTGGTATATCCATATTTTCAGTAAGCGGCACATTGATTTCTGGTAAAACAAGTGGATCATCTGCCCCTTTTGGTCTAAATGGCTTTTCTTCTTTATTATTTTTTGGAGTTGGAGTATTATTTGCAACCTGTTTTTTAATATCCTGCTTGTTTTCCACCTTTTCTACTTTTGGTTTGTTATTAGGTTTGCTATTATCATTATTAACTATTTCATTTTTAGCAGGCTGCTGTTTTTTTACTGTTTCTTTCTTTTCTTCTATTTTTTTAGGCTTTTCCACTACTTTTTTAGGGGCAGGTGTATCTTTTTTCTGAATTTCCTCTTTTTTAATATCAATTATTGACACTGGGATTATTTCCTGCTTTTTCATTTGTTTTTCAGGCAAAGGTAAAAGCAGGATAAGTATGTGAACAGCAATAGAAACAGCTAAAACAAAAAATAATCTCACAGAAATATTATTCCTTAGTAGCAATGGCAAATTTTGTATAGTCTACACTTTTTGCTTTATCTATTACAAATACTACTTTTCCATGCATTGCTTTTTCATCTGCTTCAATAATAACAGTTGCTTCAGGGTGTAAATCTTTTAATGTTTTAAGCCTGCCTTCAAGCTCTTCATCTTTAATAGGTTCTCCATCAATATATAACGCCCCGGCACTATCTACAGCCACTCGTATATTCTTTTTATCTTCAACAGCCTCACCCTTTGCTTTAGGCAAATCCATCTTAATAGATGATGGAGTTACAAAAGATGTGGTAACTGCAAAAAATATAAGTAAAATAAATACAACATCTATAAGTGGTGTAATATTAATAATTATATTTGTATCTCTTTTTGTATCTCGAAAACGCATAATTTTACCATTTATTTTTCATCTTTAAATAAAAGATTCATAACTTCAGAAGATGCTTTTTCTAAATCATTACCAATAGCATCTGCTTTTGCTCTTGCTATAAAATAAAATATTTGAGCAGGAATTGCTACCACAAGCCCTGCAGCTGTTGTAAGCAGTGCTTCTGCAATACCTGAAGATAATGCTTCTGCATTACCTGTGCCTTGTAATGCAATTACATCAAATATTTTAATCATACCTAAAACTGTTCCTAAAAGCCCTAAAAGTGGTGCAATAGCAACAATAGTTTGAAGCGATGGTAAATACCTGTCTAACTTACCTGCTTCAATTCTGCCAGATTCTTCTGCCACTTCTAAAAGACGTGATAACGGTAAATCTGTATTTGATATAATTGACTCTGATATTCTTGCAAGTGCTGATGGGTTAGATTTACAAACTTCCACAGCCTCGCTAATATTTTTCTTTTTTAAAAGGTTAATAAGCTGTTCTTTAAATGCTTTAGGAACAAATCTTTCTTTACGTAAAGATATTAATCTTTCTATAAATACTGCTAATGATATAACAGACAGCAGTATTATAGGATACATTGCAATACCACCTTTCTGTATTAATTCCCACATATAAGCCTCCAAAACTTACTTTCTACTAATATTAACTTTTTGATTAGTATTTGATTTTTCATTTTTAATATTATATTTTTTTAGCATTTCATCAACAATTGCTAATTCTTTTTCTTTTTTACGTTTAGTATATGTAGCTTTTGCACCTATTAAGTTTTCTAAAGCATACTTTTCTTCAGGAAATAAATAATAACCCTTCATAAAACTAACAACTGCTTCATCAGTTTTACCATTTTCAAACTGGTCTTTTCCTATTCTCCATAAAGATGCAGAACGAACAGCAGGTGTAGAAGTTTTTGAAAGCTCTATAATATAATCCATATGTTTTTCGTATTCTTTTTTATTAGATAAATCAATAAATCTAATAATACCATTTTCCCATACTTTAGGTGATGTTGTTTTTAATTTTTCAGCTGCCCAAATAACATCTTCTGCTGAACTACTCATACCAGCAACTCTACTATATGCTGGCTTTGCAAATCTTTCACTTTTTTCTGCTACTTCTTTATAAATCTCCATAGCATTATTTTTATCTATATATTCCATACATTCTGCTTTCATAAATAACGCATCTTCTGCTGCTGTGCCGCCTTTTGCAATAATTTTATCAGCATCATTTATGCAGTTATCATATCTTCCTGTAAATTTAAAAAGCTTCGCTCTTGTTTCTAATACATTAGGATAATATTGTGACTGTGGATAATTATCCATAAAAAAATTAACATAACCTATTGATGTATTAGGTGATTTTACTTCTAAAGCATATGAAGCAAATTCAGAAATAATTAAATCTTTTTGCTCAAAATCTGCACTTTTTTCTATGAAATTAAGCTTATCATCAACAAATTCTTTGCCTTTCTTTTCTTTTTTAGCAATTTCAAATAAGCCTGATAATGATTCATATAAATAATCACCAGAAATTATTAAATCATTATAATCTTTTTTTGCGTCCTTTAGCCTGTTATAAGCTGCTAAAAGTTTTGCTCTTTCAAGTTTAAAATCAGGTGTTAAGTTTTTTAAGCCTTCCATATAATCAAGTGCTTTTTTGCCGTTACCAGTTAATATTAACTGCTGTATACCACTTGAAAATATTCTTAAATCATCTTTATTGTCACCCATTATTCTTTCAGCTTCCAATATACGTTTTTCTTTAAAATAGCACATCATTAATAAAAATTTAGAATCTGGAGAAGATTTTTTTATTTTTAAAAGTTCATCAAGAGCTGATTTATATTTTTTGCTGTTATAATAAACATTTGCTTTAATAAGCCTTGACCTGTCATCTGTTTTATCTTTAACAAAACTAAATGCTTTTTCTTCATCATTTAATGCAAGGTATAAATCACCCTTTAATATATGGCAGTATGATGTGTTACAGTCATCAACAAGCATTAAAGCATCATCATATTTTTCTTTTAAATAGTATATCTGGGCAAGCATAAATTTAGCAAGCATCAATTTTTCATATTCCTGCCCTGAAGAAATATACCTTTGAAAATTATATTCTGCCCTATTCATATCAATATATAAGCTTGCCATACCTTGATAAAAGTATGAAGCCCCTAGTAACGACCTGTTAAAACCAATAAGTGAGAAAAACAGCATAGAGTTTGCATAATCTTTTTTTTCAAAATATTTTATACCAGTATAAAAATATACATAGTCATTTGTAGCTCTTTCTTTAAATTTAAAGTTTTGTAAAAATTCTGGTGTAATTGAAGCAAATTTATCACCAACGGCATAAAATAAAAGAGAAAGTTTTTCATTATCATTTTTTATTAAAGGTATCTTACTTTCTGCTACCTTTAATTTATTTTCTGCTATATCAATTTTTGCATTTAATAAATAATATACATCATCTTTAGGAAGACCTTTAATATACTCTTTTGCCTTTGTAATATTACCACTCATAATATATGCATCAGCTATTACTGGTTTAATACTTTCATCTGTATTATCAGAAGCTATTTTTGCTATTTGTTTATACTGTTTTAAAAAATAATAGCAAATAATACGAACATTTTTATATTCAGGGTAATCTGTTTCCATAGATGGATGGTTATTTAATGCCTGGAGTATATCTTCATATCTGTCTTTAGAGTATAAGTATTCTATCCATTTAGAAAGGCTGTAATCTGTAAAATCAATATTTCTTGCAACAGCATCTTCCATAATATCATATTTTCTTAATTCTGAACTTATTAAAAATAAAGCATCTTGAGCAAGCAGTGAGTATTCATCTTTATTATCAAGTAATGCTAACAAAATTCTTATTGCCTCCTGCTGACTGCCTGTATAAAAAAGGCTCATACCATAAATAAATCTTGTTTCAGAATTATATTCACTTTTTACTAATTTTTTTTCAAACCTTTCATATGATGCTACAGTATCAATATATGATTTATTTAAAAAAGATTTTACAACATTATTTCGCAGTGCCTTTGCACCTACAAATAAAGATGTAAATCTGGCAGAATTAGGATCTTTATAAATAAAACCTGGTTCATCAGATTTATAGTCCCTTTTATCACCACCTGATAACTCTTGTTTACGAACCTGCAGGTATATATCCATTTGACTTGGCATACTAAAATTAAAATGAACAGCAGTATAACTTGGTCTAACTTTAAAATTAGTTATTTCCTGCCCAGTAAATGAGTAATTAGGAACAGTAATTTGCCCATGTGCAGTTAAAATGCAAATATTAAAAAACAAAAAAACAGCAGCAATGTGTTTTTTTATCACCATATATCTCCTATTTTAGTAAGCTTTTCCAGTGCAGCATAATTAGTTCTATCCATTAAAAGTGGTGTAATAGAAATAAAATCTTCACTTAATGCACCATCATCAGTATCTTTATCTATATGTTCTGGTTTTCTAAAATCTGAAAGCCAGTAAAAAGGTTCACCAAATGGGTCCTGCCCTTTATAATAGTTTGTAAGATATGAATATTGTGATGCCTTTGTCCACCTAATGCCTTTTATATCTTTTTTTAAAAGTGGTGGAATATTTATATTATAAAGCAAACATTCCTTTGGTAACATATCTGCTTTAAGAATAAAATCTTTCATAAAATCTGCACTAACGGTGTAATCATGATAATGATACCCTGTTAAACTTACAGCAAAAGATACTATGCCATTAACAGCCCCTTCACTAGCTGCCCCTACTGTTCCAGAATAATGCAAGTTGCAGGCGTTATTAGGACCTTTATTAATACCAGAAATAACATAATCTGGCTTTTTACTGCATATAGATGTTAATGCAAGTTTAACACAATCTGCAGGGCTTCCGTTAACTCCATACCCTATAAATTTACCATTTTTTACAACTTCTTTTATTTGCAAAGGCGAATGTATTGTTAATGACTGGCTGGCACCACTTCTTTCATAAAGTGGAGCAACAACAGTAACATCAGCAACCTTTTTTAATGCATGAATAAGGTGTAAAATACCTTCTGCCTCTATTCCATCATCATTACTAATTAATATATTCATAATTCTACCATTATACCTTATAGCATTATTTAATTTATTTTGCAAATATTATTGACTATTTTCTTTTTAAAAGACCATATTTTTCTAACTGCTCCTGACTTAATGGTGTTGCATTCACTGTTTTAAACCGTTTATATATAACAAAGCCCGGTGGCGTATTTTTAGGTTTAGTAACATATTTTTTATATGTATAGTCAACATCAATATTTTTTTCTGTATTATATTTTGAATACGATGCAACCACATTTGCTGCCAACATTATTATATCATCACTTATTTCTGCACCCTGCAGGCGTATAATCCCATGAGCTGATGGAATATTTCTTGCATGCAACCAAATATCATCACTTTGGGCAAATTTAAATACAAGTTCGTGATTTGAAGCTGAATTTCTGCCAACATAAACTATATATCCATCACCATGATATTCTAAAAATGGTTTTAATTGCTCTTTTTTATGTTTTTTTACTTTTGTTTCTTCATCAATAATCTTTTCAAATTCTGATAGTTCATCTTCCGATAAAGTATCTGCATAGTATATTTGTTCTTCAGAAAATAAGGCAAGCTGCATAGCATCCTGCAGTCTTTCTTCAATTAGGGGTATAGATTTTTTTAATCTGTTAGATTTTTTAAAAAGTTTATCACTTTTTTCTTGGAGATTATCTCCATACTCTACATTATATTCTATTTCTTTAACACCATCTTGAGTATATTTTTCAAAAATATACTTGCCAGGTCCATTAACTTTATATAAATTATTTTTAATTAACTGGGCTTCATCTAATATATCATTATATTTTTTTGCTGCATTTAATTCAAGCTCCAGCTTTGATGCCAGCTCTATATATTTATCTCTTTTAGATGAATATAATTTTTTAATTTTTCTAGATATATCTTTTGTAACTACTTTATTTTCTTTAACACAAAAATAATCGCCTAACTTATCATAAGTTACAGCAACAGCATCATCAATATAAAATGGGATTACCTTTCCTTTACTATCTATATAGAAATATTCATTATTATTTAAATCATCAAGAATTTTTAAACATGCTTCACCAAAGGAATACTTTTGCAGCATTATATCAGCATATTTAGCAGTAACAGGATAAAAACCTGAAAGTTCATTAAAACTTTTTGCACCATCAAAATGTAATAAAGAATATTTTTTATTAGCTTTTGGCAGGCTGTATTTGCCACCTATACCTATATTTCTATTTGCATCTATAGTCCGTGATGATAAAGAATATAAAATTGTCCCATCATCTGCAATTAAGAAAAAATTAGCATAATTACCGGCAGGCTCTAATATTAACCTGTATGATAATACTTTACCACTAGGTTTTCTTTTTTTTATATCAAAAAAACATGCCCTTTCAAAAGAAAAGCTGGAAATATCTGTTACTTTTGCCCCATGTATAGAAGAAATAATACCCGGGCTTTCTCCAATAATATTGTTAACAGGCTTTAATACTGGTGGAGCTGGTGCTGCTCTGTATTCAAAATTAACTGATTGATTAGTATAGAAAGAAAAAAATACACTATCATTATTTATAGTTATGGTGTTGAGTTTAGAGTTAATAAGTTGTTTTTTTAGTATATTTATTAATTTATAAAAAGTAAGACCGTCCACAAAAATCCCTGTTATTAAATATTATTTTATGATTTTATATAGAAAAAAATATTTGTCTATATTTTTTTGAACTTTTTATTGTTAACAATGTCAAACAAGTATAAGATTTTTTTTAATTAACCTCCTATAAGAGGAACGATACAAATGGTTATTACCCCAAGTAACCATTTTATCCCTCCTAGAACCTAAAACAAAAAAATGCCAACATTTCCCCAAATGTTGGCATTTTTTTATTCATTATTTTTTAATAACTATTTACAATAATACCAGCTTGTATGGGATTATTGTATCATTTCTAAAAGCTGTTACGGAATGAGTAGCAGCTTTTAGGCAAATTGCTTTTTGCAAAAAATGGTATTTTTTGCAAGGTTAGTTGCCAATATTTCCCCAAATGTTATCATTTTTTTATTCATTATTTTTTTATAACTATTTACAATAATACCAGCTTGTATAGGATTATTGTATCATTTTGTATTAATATATTTTTTACATTGTAATAAATTACAAATTAATATATATAGACATAAATATAAATTATGGAGTAGGATATGCAGGAATTTGATAGATTAGTGGAAATTGTTAAAAGATTACGTGCTCCAGATGGCTGTCCGTGGGATAAAAAACAAACATTATACAGCTTAAAAGATGCAATTATGGAAGAAACAGCAGAGCTTGTAGATGCTCTTGATAATAAAGATATTGAAAATATTAAAGAAGAGCTTGGCGATGTGCTTTTACACGTAGTATTTCATTCTGAAACTGCCAGTGAAAGTGGTTTATTTAATATAGAAGATGTGGCAAAAGGAATAAATGAAAAACTTATACGCAGGCACCCTCACGTATTTAAAGATGAACATTATGAAACAGCAGAAGAAGTAAAAGTTCGCTGGGATGAAATTAAAGAAGAAGAAAACAAAAATAAAAAAATACCAGAATCTGTGCTTGATAAAGTTCCAAGAAACCTGCCTTCCCTGCTGCAAGCTGAAAAATTACAGAAAAAAGCCTCTAAATACGGCTTTGACTGGGATAATGCCCAGCAGGTTTTTGATAAACTTCAAGAAGAATTAAACGAGCTAAAAGAAGCTTATCTTGAACAGGATAAAGAGCATATCAGTGAAGAATTGGGCGATGTAATATTTGTACTTTCACGCCTTGCTTCTCATCTTGATATTTCAGCAGATGAATCACTTAGAAAAGTAAACAATAAATTTCGTATGCGTTTTTCATATATTGAAAAAGCTTTAAAAAATGAAAACAAAACACTAGATAAAGCAACAATAGATGAAATGGAAGCAAAATGGCAGGAAGCTAAAAGCAAAGGTTTATAAATAATATTAAAGGGGCTTTATGCCCCTTAATTATATATATTATGGATATGCCTCACCACAATCACAGTCACCCATAAGTTCCTTATAAACTTCAAGATTTAGTTTTTTTGATGTATAAGTATATTTATACCATTCTGGAACAGTTTGTGTGTCAGCATTAAAAATGTTTTTAAACTTATTTTTTAATATAAAGTTTTTCCATTTATCTATTGAATATTTAAAATTAACTGCATCAAATAAAAAGTCTTCCATCTTTGTAACACTGGAAATATTCCATTTAGATATATCTTGATTAAAATTTTCTGCACCAGAAAACATAGCAGTCATATCTTTAACTTTAGATACATTCCAGCGGCTAATATCCTGATTAAATGATTTTGCTTCTTGAAACATTGATGACATATCCTCAACATTGGATACATCCCATTTACTAATATCTTGATTAAATTTTTTTGCACCAGAAAACATTGATACCATAGATTCAGCTTTAGATACATTCCAGTTGCTTATATCTTCATTAAAATCAGTGTATGAAAAGGTAGAATAATATTCAGTAACATTAGAAACATCCCAGTTTTTTACACCTTTATATGATTTAAAATTTATATTATTAATTGTATATGCATAATATGTGTCAATACTTGTAACATCTGTAACATATCCAATAACATCAAAATAATGATTATCATTAGATCCATGATCACTTGTTGTTACAATACGCGGACTAAATACAATACCTTCACCTACTATGTGGATAGGCTCCTTACCATTGTTTTTATGTGCCCATTTAGGAATATTTTTCATTCCAGAATTTGCAAATATTGTTTCATAAACCATTGGTTCAGCAGGCTGCCAATCATCTAGATTTTGATTAAAACTCTTTGCATTCTGAAACATTCCTAAAACACGAAACATTTTTAATTTATAATATTCGCTAAACTTCCACTTATTTAATGGCTGGTTAAAGCTTTCTGCTCCTGCAAACATATTTGTAAAATCATGTACATGGCCAACATCCCATCTATTTAAAGGCTGGTTAAAATTTTTCGCCTGAGCAAATACGCCATGCATACTATTAACTCTTGATACATTCCAGCTGTTAATGTTTTGATTAAAGTTGTATGCTCTACCAAACATTCCTTCCATGTATACTAATGACTTAGTATTCCACCTATTTAGTGGCTGATTAAAACTTTCTGCACCAAAAAACATACCATTCATAATTGAAACATTTTTTACATTCCACTTATTAATATTTTGATTAAACTTTTTTGCATATGCAAACATATACCCCATATACTTAATAGACTCTGTATTCCATTTATCAAGTGGCTGATTAAAGTTTTCTGCACCGCAAAACATTCCCGTAGTATTTTCTACTTTACTCATATCCCATGAATTAATATTTTGATTAAAAGATTTTGCATAGCCAAACATAAAAGATGCATCTTCAACATTAGAGAAATCCCAGTTACCTATTGGAGAGTTAAAAAGCTCAACTTCATAAAATAAATATGAAACATTTTGCACACTAGAAGTATTCCACATACTTAAATCTTGATTAAATTTCTTTGCACTCCTAAGCATATCTCTCATGTTTACAACATTTGATACATTCCATTTTCCTATTGGCTGATTAAAGTTTTCAGCTTTATAAAACATAGCTCTCATATCTACTACATTTGATACATTCCAATTACTAATATCTTGATTAAAAGCTAATGCACCAGAAAACATTTCATCCATATTTCTAACTTTGGAAACATTCCATTTACCAATATTTTGATTAAACTTTTCTGCACCAGAAAACATATAACTTGTATATTCTACACTAGATGTATCCCATTTACTTATATCTTGATTAAAGTTTTTAACATTCGAAAACATACTACGCATTATTATAACATTGCCAACATTCCACTTTGTAATGTCACTTGCAATATTATCAATATCTGCAAACATTCCTTCCATATTTTCTACGCTTGATACATTCCAAGTGCTGATATTACCTTTAAAACTTACTGCATTACTAAACATTTCTTCCATTGTAAGAACATTAGAAACATTCCAGTTTGATAAATCTGAATTAAACTTAACTGCTCTTTTAAACATAAAAGACATATTTTGCACGTTAGATACATTCCAATTATTCAAATTTTGATTAAAACTTTCTGTATCATAAAAAATTGCTTCCATATTAGTAACTTTTGAAACATTCCACTTATTTAAAGGCTGATTAAAAGATGATGCTCCTGCAAAAAGTGCAGTCATATTCTCTACATTAGATACATCTAAATTATTAATATTTTGATTAAAACTTTTTGCACCACGAAACATACCAGCAAGACTTTTTACTTTAGGCATTTTCCATGCACCTATATCTTTATTAAAAGATAATGCTTCATGAAACATTTCTTCTACATCTTCTAGATTTATAACATTCCATCTGCTAATATCTTGGTTAAAGCTTACTGCATTATTAAACATTTTATTCATATTTTTAACATTAGATACATTCCAGTTGCCAATAGGTTGATTAAAACTAACAGCAGATGAAAACATTGCCTCCATATCTTCAACATTTGAAACATTCCACCTGCCTATATTTTGATTAAAATCTACAGCAGCATAAAACATATATGCCATATCTTTAACTTTTGAAACATTCCACCGGCTTATATCTTCATTAAAATTTTTAACATCAGAAAACATACTTCTCATATTTTCCACATTTGATACATTCCAAGAATCAATTCCTGAAAAATCCTCGCGTTGAGAATCTTCAAATAACTCACTCATATCTGTAATTAAACTTGTATCAATACTTGATAATTTGATACTCTCATCAATAATAAGGGCATACAATTCTTGTTTATCTTTTGGCTTATATTTGATAACATTTTTTGCATAAATATTTTGGATTGAAAAAAGAAATAAAAATAATAATAAATAGATAAATATTTTTTTCATACACCGCCCCTTATGTAATACTAAAAGAAAATATATAAATTACAAAACTACACATATAATATAACAATAAAAGATTACTTTATCAACAAAAAATACAGTTTGCCAAATAAAAAAGCACTCCTAACAAATGCTCAGAGTGCTTTATATTATTAATAAACTTAAAAAAGTTAAAAATTATTTATGTTTTTTAAGCTCTGCACCAGAAATACCCGGAGTAGTCATACCAACAGGGTCTAAAATAACATTTATTTCATCCTCTGTTAATACTTTATCCCTTAAAATAAGCTCTCTAATTGGCTTACCTGTAACGTATGCTTCCCTTGCAAGTTTTGCAGCAGTTTCATAACCTACATGTGGGTTGATTGCTGTAACTATACCAACAGAATTTTCAACATAAGCTTTCATTCTATCAGGATTTGCTGTTAAATCAGTAAGCAGATATTTTGTAAATACTTTAAAGCCATTTGCCATTATTGTAAGTGATTGTATTACATTAAATACAAATACTGGCTCCATAACATTTAACTCAAACTGACCAGCTTCTACACCCATCGTTACAGTAATATCATTACCTATTACTTGGAAAGCTATTTGATTAATAACTTCTGCCATAACAGGGTTTACTTTACCCGGCATAATTGAGCTGCCTGGCTGACGAGGTGGTAAATTTAATTCAAATAAACCACATCTTGGACCAGATGCCATTAAACGTAAGTCATTACATATTTTAGACATGCTAACCATGCAAACTTTAAGTAATGCACTAACTTCTGCATAAGCATCACAGTTTTGAGTGCCATCAACTAAATCATCAGCACCAACTACTGGAAGCCCTGAAATATCTGCTAAATTTTTAACAACTTCTTTAATATATTCAGGCTCTGCATTAAGCCCTGTTCCAACAGCTGTTGCACCCATATTCACTACTAACACATTTTCTCTAGCAGCCTGTAAACGTTTAATATCTCTACCAACAACAGCAGCATATGCTTTAAATTCTTGCCCAAGCCTTATAGGCACTGCGTCTTGAAGGTGAGTTCTACCCATTTTTATCATGCCGTCAAATTCTTGGGATTTTTTAAGCATCATAGCCTGCATATCTTTCATAACTACAATTAATTCATCAATTAAAAATGCAATAGTTAAATGTGCTGCTGTAGGGAAAGCATCGTTTGTGCTTTGTGCCATATTTACATGAGAATTTGGAGATATAACTTTATAGTTACCTTTACTTTCTCCCATAATCTCTAATGCTCTATTTGCAATTACTTCATTTGTATTCATATTGATAGATGTACCTGCCCCACCTTGGATAGGATCTACCAAAAACCAGTCATTAAACTTACCTGCAATTACATCATCTGCAGCTTTCGCTATGGCTTCTGCCTTTGCTTTATCAAGTTCACCAATTTTTGCATTAGCAAGTGCTGCTGCCTTTTTTACTATAGCCATACATTTGATTAATGTAGGATGAATACGGTAACCTGTAATAGGAAAATTTTCAATAGCACGTAAAGTTTGCACACCATAGTAAGCATCTATAGGTACTTCCTTATCTCCAAGAAAATCATGTTCCATACGAAATTCAGCCATAACAATCTCCTTTATAAATTTATTATAAGTATCCTATAACATATTTAAAAACTTTTTGCAAGAAAAAAATATAATATTGTTATAATTTAATAAATACTTTATTTATCAATAGTTTATATCTATTTAACATGCTTATAAACAAAAAAATATAACATTATATTTAACTTTGTTTATATAATTTTTAAATCAATATTATTATTTATTATATAACATAGTAATAAAATTCTTTTTTTTGAAATATTTAAGTAAATGCCTTATTTTTTAAGGTGCTATTTTTATTATAATTTTTCTTTTCAATTTTTAATAAAAATGTTATATTGGCTGGTAAATAATATTATTAGGGAAAATATATGGCTTTAATCAATATAAATAAATCATTTATAAAAATACCATGGAATAAGCGTGCTGTAGCATACTACATTCTGCTTTTACTAAATACTTTTTTATATACACTAATTTTTGAAGAACCACGTATTGCTCTTTATGATTTTTCTCAAAAAGATATTGCTTTGACAATAATTCTTGTATCTATTTTTAATTTATTTATGTTTTTTTTATTAATGATTTTTAAATGGGTTTTTATAATTATAAATCCTATTCTATATTATATAGGTGCTGTTGGGTTTATTTATGCAGATAAGTTTCATTTAGATACAAACATATATTCTGCACCTAAATTTTTACTCCATAATACTATATCTTCTTCAATTTCTTCTAATCTTTCATATACTATTTTTATTACTTCAATGTTTCTATTAGGTTTATTTTTTGGTTTAATAAGATTTTTCTTTGCAAAAGATAAGTCTATAATTAGAAAAGGACAAATATTTGCATTTATATTTATATGTGCTTCTATTTCATACCCATTTTTATATAACAATATAAAATATACGAATATACAGCCTTATGCTTTCCTAAAAGGAGCAAAAGATTACCTTGTTACAAGTGTAATATATAAAATACAATTTAAAGATAGAAAAGATATGATAACTGCTCAAAAAACAGATGATAATATTACTGGTGTTGTTGTATTGCTTGATAAAATAAGTAATAGACTATACTCATCTAATAATAAAGCCATAACATTTATGATAAAAGAAAATATCATAAAATATAATGGATTTAAATCAGAATTTAATAATAATAACATTACACGAAGTGCTGTAATGACTGGTGCTGCTGCTGATAAAATAAACAATTATACTGACAGCACATCATTTATATCCGTTTTAAAAAATGCAGGCTATAATACTGCTTATATTGGAATATATAATTCGCTTTTATCAAAAGATAACTATAACTATTATTTAGTTAAAAATGATACTGAAAATATTTATGAACAGCAGACAAATAATAGTCCAAATTTATTTAGGTCTATATCATATATTAATGATTTCATTAAAAATAATAAAGGCGGTATCATTGTTGTAAATGCAGAAGGTTCTGCTCCTTATATAGAAAAGAGATATAAAGATTTTATAACCACTACATCTGAAAATGAATATGATAATTATATTTCATATATTAATGCATATATAAAAGAAATTATATCACAACTTAAAGATAAAAATGCTTTTGTAATAATACAAGGTCTTGAAGGTGAAACAGTTAATAATGGCATATCTGTGCAGGATAAAGAAAGTGTTATGCTTGTTTGGGTATCTGACAGCTTGGAAAATAAATATATGACAAGAAGTCGTATACAATCCAATACTGATGATAAAATAGTAGATGATACTCTTTACTATTCTATACTAGGCTGCTTTGAGCTAAACAGTAAAACTGATTTTAATAAAATAGATAGAAATATATGCAGACAGAAAAAATAATTAATAAACTTATTCAGCAATACAGTTTAAAACAACATGTAGAAGGCGGGCTTTACACACGCCACTATGAAGCTAAAGAATATATCACTAGAAATGATAATATAAAATGTAAATCAGGAAGTGCTATATATTATTTATTAGATAAAAACACATTATCAAAATTTCACTCTATATCTTCAGATGAATTATGGCATTATTATAATGGTGGATTACTTGAAATCCACATAATTACAAAGGATAATAATTATATGATAAAATATTTAGGCAACAGTTTAATTTATGAACATGCCTGTTTTTGTATTCCTGTTAAAAAGGGAAGTATATTTGCAGCAAGAGTTATTGATGGAGATTATGTTTTTGCAGGCTGCTCATTACACCCAGAATTTCAAATAAATGATTTTAAACTCTTTGAGTATAATGAACTTATTAATATGTATCCAGACTTTAAAAAAGAATTAGATAACTTTTTTAAAATATGTAGTGAAAAGATGTAACATATAATGGCAGTGCCAGCATACTTATCACAAATGACCACACTGTTAATATTGTAGAATATTTATAATCACAACCATAATATTTACTTAAAATAGTAACTTGATTCATAGCAGGCATTGCAGCTTGTAAAATATATACTTCCTGCCTTTGGCTGCTAAATGATGAGAAAAACATCATAATCAACAAAACAGCAACAGGTGCTGCAATAAATCTACCTATCATCACAGCCCAAAAGTCTTTTGTAATTTTAAAATCAGAAAGCTTAATTTCGGCAAAAACCATACCTATAAATAATGTTGCCAAAGGTGATGTCATACTGCCAAGCATTGTAGCAGGTTTTTGTAACATATCTGGCAGTTTTATTTCCAAAAGAACAAAAATAATTGCTATTAATGTTGCAGTAAGCGATGGAGTAAGCAGTGCTTTTAAATTTATACCACCCTTTGATTTACCTGATGCTGATTGGAGAGAATATACCCCTAAAGTCCAAAATAATATTGTATTTGCAATATAATACTCAAGAACATAAGCAATGGCTTCATCACCAAATAATGCTTGATTTACAGGAAGCCCAATAAATACCACATTAGAATACACAAATAATGCTAAAAAGACACCCATATTATTTTTTGATACTCTAAAAAGTTTACCAACGAGATATCCAATTGGATAAAGTATTATAGTAGCTATAACTGCAATAATAATACCACCTAAAGAATCCACAAACTCAGATTTTGTAAACTGGTAAGGCAAAGCAGAAATAATATATGCAGGAAATGTTAAATTTACAACAAGCCATGCAATACGGGAACCAAACTCAGTTGATAAAATATCTTTTTTCGTTAAAATATATCCAACAGCAATTAACAAATATACTGATATAATACTTTGAATAGAATCAAAAAAGCCCATAAATGCCTCCTTAAAAAATGCAACACCCTTTTTAATACCATTTTATGTTAAAATCAAGAAAAAACTCTTTTCTTTTTTAAAAAAATTATGTAGTCTATAATCATATGGTGTAACGGATTAATATGTTGCATGTAAAATATTAATAAGGAGTGTTTTATGAAAAAAATTATTTTAACTTTAGTAGTAACATTATTTGCATTTGCTGCATTTGCAAACGATATGCCTATTCAGCCTAATCAATTGCCTGCTAATGCTCATTCTTTTGTTGCTTCAAAATTTGCTGGTGCTACTATTGTAGCAGCAAAAAAGGACAGAGACAGCTATGAAGCAGCACTTAGTAATGGAACAAAAATTGATTTTGCATTAAATGGTGAATGGGATAGCATAGAATCATATTCTGTTTTACCTGCTGGCATTTTACCAGCACCTGTTGAAGCTGCTGCTAATGCTCAAGGTGGTAACATTGTTAAAATTGACAGAGATTTCGGATATTTTGAAGTTAAATTACAAAACAATGTAGAATTAAAAATTGATAACAATGGTAACATTTTAAAAAGAGAAATTGATTAATATATTCTAATTTCAATACATAATGCCTGCCTTCATAGCAGGTATTCAGATTGGCGAAAAAATATATTTTTTCGCCAGTTTTTTTATGAGCCTAATAATGCTCGTTGCATTTTATCAGGCTATAATGGTAACTAAACTTGGATATACGCTACAAGTTTAGTTAAACAGTTCAATTTTTAATGTATCTAATATTGATTATTTTAAATTTAAAAATAATAACCGACTTTTTCAACAGTCTTATACCTGCATTTATGGCAGGTATTGTTTTCAAAATTATTATTATTTATCTATCACTTATACTTCTAAAATCATATAACTTTATTTTTTTTAAAATTTTTGTAACCAGAAAATAAATAGTGCGACCTATAAAACATAAAGAACGTTTTGGTATATAGAAAATACCTATAAGGAGTGTAAAAATGAAAAAAATTTTAGTTTTAACTTTTGCTTTTGTAATGACAGCAGGAATGGCTTTTGCTGATATGATGGTTGCACCTAATGCTTTACCTGGTAAAATTACTCAATTTGTAAATGCTAACTTTCCAGGTGCACAAGTAATGTATGCTGAAAGAGATTATGACAGCTTTGAAGTTAAATTAAACACTGGTGTTGAACTTGATTTTTATGTTAATGGCGACTGGAAAGAAGTAAAAACATTCCAAAATTTTCCAACACAAATTTTACCTGCTGCTGTAGCTCAGGCAGTAAAAAGTGCTCACCCACAAGCTTTTATTATTAAAGCTGAAAAAACTTGGAATGGTTATGAAATTAAAACTAGCAACATGATGGAAATATATGTTACTCCAAATGGCCAGATTATGGGACAAAAATTTGATGATTAATCCTTCATTTGCATAACCCCAAAAGCCGTTGATTATTCAACGGCTTTTCTTTTTTTTATTTCACATACTTTAAAATATATTTTTATGTAAAATTATTACAATATTATATAACTTATTGAAATAAAAAATTTTTTTTGTATTTTTTGTAACCATTTTTTTTTATAAACGACATTTAATATATAAAGCAAATGGTATAAATATACCAAAGGAGTGTATCATGAAAAAAATTATTTTTACTTTAGTAGTATCATTATTTGCATTTAGTGCTTTTGCAAAGGATATGCCTATCCAACCAAACCAGCTGCCTGCAAATGCACAGTCATTTATTGCATCTACTTTTGCTGGGGCTAATATTGTAGCAGCTCAAAAAGATCTTGATGGGTTTGAAGCAGCTCTTAATAATGGTGTCAAAGTCAAATTTGAATTAAATGGTCAATGGGATAGTATTGAGTCTTATTCTGCTTTACCTGCAGGTATTTTACCAGCACCTGTTGAAGCTGCTGCTAATGCTCAAGGTGGAAATATTGTTAAAATTGACAGAGATTTTGGATACTTCGATGTAAAATTACAAAATAATATTGAGTTAAAAATTGATAATAATGGTAAAATATTAAAAAAAGAACTTGATTAATACTTCACTACCATTACTTTTAAAAACTACCTGTAATATGCAGGTAGTTTTTTTCGCATAAGTTTCTTAATATAAAAAAATACTACAAAAAAATAATAAATAGTGTATATTAAAAAAATATTGTAACCATATTCAAATATATACGACATAGTATATATAAAGTATAAATAATATAAAAAAATTTAATATTAAGGAGATTAGAATGAGAAAGATTTTAGTTTTAACTTTTGGTTTTGTTATGATGGCAGGAATGGCTTTTGCTGATATGATGGTTGCACCAAATGCTTTACCTCCAAAAATTACTCAATTTATCAATGCAAACTTTGCAGGTGCTCAGATTATGTATGCAGAGCAGGACTTTGATAGTTTTGAAGTTAAATTAAATACTGGTGTTGAACTTGATTTCTATGCTAATGGCGACTGGAAAGAAGTAAAAACTTACCAAAACTTCCCTACTCAAATTTTACCTGCTGCTGTAGCTCAGGCAGTAAAAAATGCTCACCCACAAGCTTTTATTGTTAAAGCTGAAAAAACTTGGAATGGCTATGAAATAAAAACTAGCAACATGATGGAAATATATGTTACTCCAAATGGTCAAATTATGGGACAAAAATTTGATGATTAATATATTATAATCTATCATATAAATGAGCTGTTAATATTTATTAACGGCTTTTTTATTCATAAATAAAGTATAATAACTATATAAAACAAACATCATCTATATTATCTAAATTTATATATATGTTTTACAGTATAATACTACATTACTCTAATAAAAAAGCCGTTAACAATGTTAACGGCTAATTATAGTATTATAATATAAAATTATACATTAAATCTGCTTACAAGCATTTTTAAACCATCTGTTCTTTCCTGCAAATGAGAAACAGTTTTATTTACCTCACTTACTGCTGAGTTACTTTCTTCAATTCCTGCAGCAATAACTTGTGTATTATCAACAACTGTTAAAATTGTGCTGTATTGGTTTGAAACAGAATTTGCAACAACCTGCATTTCTTTATGAAGGTTCATAACGCTTTCAACAGCACTTTTAAACCCTTCATTAGTGGCACCAATATTATCCACACCTGCTTGAACACTGTCTACTGATTTTGTCATTTCAATAGAAGCAAGGTTAGATTTTTGCTGTAATGTAGTAATAATGGATTCTATTTCACCTGTTGCATGTTGAGTTCTTTCTGCTAACTTTCTAACCTCATCAGCAACTACTGCAAAACCACGTCCAGCCTCCCCTGCTCTAGCTGCCTCAATTGCTGCATTTAAGGCAAGAAGGTTTGTTTGGTTTGCAATATCATTAATAACACCTAATATCTCACCAATTTGGTTTGAACTATCAGCAAGCTGCACAACAACTTCTTCTAATGATATTGTTTCATCTTTAATAGTCATCATATCTCTTTGAACACCATTTAACTGTTCTGCACCAGTTTGAGTTTGTGTTGCTGCTGATTCTAATATATCCATATTTTTATCAAGTGTAGTTGATGTAGTGTGAGAAATATCTTTTACACTATCCATACTTAATACCATATCAGAAATCTGCTGTGCTTGAGAATCAAATGTTGTTGATAATTCTTCCATAGTTGCTGCAAGCTGATTATTTCCTGATGCTACCTCATCTGTTGCATCTTTTACTTCTTTAATAATACGCTGTACATTTTCTATAAACGTATTAACATGAGAAGCAAGCTCACCAAGCTCATCTTTTGTATGAATATCAATGCGTTTAGTTAAATCACCATCTCCGCTTGTTAAATTATTAACCCTTTCTACAAGTTTATCAAGTGGTCTAATAACACTGGCATTAAGTACTATAATAACAAACACAGCCACTAAAATAGCCAATACTGCAAGCACAACACTCGCTACAAAAGAACTTTTTTGACCAGAAACAATGCTTGCAGATGCACTGCTTACATCTTTTGCTATCATATTTTCAAAATTTTCCAGTTGTAAAAACATTTTTTCCTGATCTTCATCTAATTTCATATTAGCAGTACCAAATTCAACAAATTTTGGCTCTGCTGTTTTTGCAATATTTTCAAGCTCTGTAACCATTTTATAAAGTTCATTTAACTCGCGAATATTATCAGGATTTATTGCTAAATCTCTAAGTGAAGTTACTGATTTTTTTAAATCATTTATAGGCACATAAACTGACTTAAATAATTCAGGATCTGTATTTGTACCTGCCAAAATTTCTTCTGCAATCATCACCATTTGAAGAGTATATGCTTTTGATGAAGCAATTTTATCTACAAACTTAATGTAATCACTAATTACCTGCTGATTACCCTGCCTAACATAGTCATCTAAAAGCCCAATAGAACGTTTATATATTTTTTCTGTAGATGCATTTACTTTATCCACTGTGGATTTGAAAACTACCCCACCATCTACAATAATTTTAAAAGTATCAACAGTTACAACAGCATTTTCCATAAAATCTTTTGCTGTTGTATGAAGCTCTGTAAACCCTTGCTGATAGCCTGATAGTTCTTTGTTATATTGTTTTAATAGAGCACCTAATTTATCTACATTTGGCTCACGTATTCTGTCATGAATATTAGTTATATGTGACTCTTGATGGGTAGCAATGTATCTATCCACATCTGCCCCAATATTTAACACATTAGTTTTTAATTTAGTAGCAAGTAGATTAGCTGATAAATAAACATCATTTAACACTTCTGTATGTTTAATACCGCTTATGCTTGCAATAACAGAAAAGGCACTCCCAATAATACCTATTAATGCTAATGCAATAGTGAAAACATTAATTTTCTTTGCGATTGTTAATTTTGACATTAGTACTTCCTCATTTCATTTTTAAAATTAGCACATATTATATACACTTGTTAAGGTTGTCAATATTTATTTTTACACTTGTCATTGTTATTACATTATTATTTTTTGCTTTATCATTAAAAAAAAATATTGTATAATTTTTTATTAAATTAAAGAGGTTTTTATGAAAAGTTTTTTTATTATTTTATCTTTAATGATAGTATCTTTTAGCTACTGTTATGCTGATATGGTTGTAAGTTTCGATAAACTACCTAACAATATTAAATCATTTGTTAAAACATATTTCCCCAGTACTGTTGTTATGTTTGCAGAGCAGGATTACAATGAGTATAAAATACGTATAAATAGTGGTGCAGAAATAGAATTTGATATAAATGGTGCATGGAAGGAAGTAAAATCATTTCAAAATTTTCCAATAGAAATTTTACCTAAAAATATTATTAAAGAATTAAAAAAGCAATTTCCATCAGCTCGTATAATCAAAGTAGAACGAATATGGAATGGGTATGAAATAAAGCTTAGTAATATGACAGAAATTTTCATTGATAATAGTGGAAAAATAAAAAAATTTGAATATGATAACTAATTAAATATAACTTCTTGCTCCCACATACACTTTAGTCCAATATTTATTACTTAACGAATCTGTTCTAACTGTTGTTCCTTTTCTTGGGGCATGTAAAAACTTACCATCTCCTACATATATCCCTACATGACTTACACGTTTCCCACCTGCTGTTGCAAAGAAAACTAAATCACCTTTTTGTAAATCTTTTTTATATACAAATCTACCAGCTTTATACTGGTCTCTTGATACCCTAGGAATAGAAAGACCATTAAGTCTGTATACTGCACGTGTGAGCCCACTACAGTCTACACCAGAAGCAGTATTACCACCCCATACATAAGGTGTGCCAATATATTTATATGCAGTTTTTACAATCTCATTTCTTAAATATGATGAACCTTGTTGTTTAGTTGGAGCAGAACGAGATTTATATAAGGCATAGCTTTCTGGGATTACCACAAAAAATTCATCAATTCTACCTTGAGCCTGCAACTGCCTTCCTCTGTTTCTTGCCTCATCAATTGTTGCATAGCTTCCAAAACGAACTTTATATATAGAGCCATCTCTAAACATAAAAGCATCAAGACCACGAGCAATTAATGAATCAACAAATCTACCAGCATTATTCGGATCTTTAAATGCTCCTACTTGAATAGAGTAACCCTCCCTGTATATACCAAAGTCGGCAGGGTTACCATTTGATGTATAAGCACAGCCTGTTAAAAAAAGTATTACAATAGAAAAAAATATATATAATCTTGTCATTAAATCCACCTACTTTTCAAGAATACATATATAATAAAAAAAAAGCAAGTTTATTATTCAAAATCTACTTTTGGGGCAGTAGCAGCACCTTCATCAGCTTTAAAATATGATTTTTCATCAAATTTAAATGCTGAAGCTATCATATTTGAAGGGAAACTTTTTACTATACTTCATAACCACCTTATTGTAATTATCACGTTCTACTGAAATTCTATTTTCAGTTCCTGCAAGTTCGTCCATTAATGCTATCATTTGTTTATCAGATTTTAGTTCTGGGTAATTTTCTACAACCACTAAAAGCCTTGATAATGCACTTTCAAGCTGATTATCTGCTGCAATTTTTTCCTGCACATTACCTGCTTTAGTTAAAGCTGCCCTTGCATTTGCAATATTTGAAAAAACTTTTTCCTCATGTTTTAAATAACCTTTTACTGTATTTACAAGGTTAGGTATTAAATCATATCTTCTTTGAAGTTTAGATTCTAATACTCCATACTGTTGGTCAACCTGCTCACTAAGAGAAACAAGACTATTGTAGTTTGTTCCTACAAATAATGCAGTCAAAATTCCAGAACCAACAATTATTACTATTAAAAAAATAAGTAAATTTTTCATATATCACCTCATATTAAAAAATTATCTTCTTGCACCACCGCCACCACTGCGGCCACCACCTCTAAATGAGCCACCTCTTCATCCAGAAAAGCCTCCACTTCTACCACCGCCTGTAAATGAGCCACTCCTTCTACCCCTAAAACCATTACCTTTACTTCCAATACTATAAGCTCCAAATCCAGAAAATAGATTAACAAAAAACATAATTACTATAAGCACTCCCATAATATCTATATAGTCTTGATTATATCTATCAGTTGGGGCAAAAAACAAACTCAAATATAATGCATATGAAATAGGAACTCTACAAGATTTCATTTTAATAAATAAAAAAATAGATATGGCTAAAATTATTAACAATAATAATATAATAAAATTATTATAACCATATATGCCCATTGTATAAGATATTGACATATATATTATAAAAAAAATAATCGTATAATTTAATAAAAATCTATGCGGTAGATTTTGAAAATATGATTTATTTTTAGGTGGTATAAATAATTCTTTTAACAATGCTTTTGCATATGGCATTGTAGTATTTGAATGGTTTACAGCATTTATCATTATACCTGCACTATTACTATTTATATCATTAACTTCTTTGTCATCTTTATTATTATCCTTATCCAAAAGAGCCTTATCAGTGCTTGTCGTATAGAATGTGATATTAATTAAAAATGGATAAATAAAAAAAAGAATTGAAATAAGTGCTAAAAATGTATGTGAATTAAAAATAGGGTTTCCAAATATGTCTACTATACCAAAAATATAATATAGTAAATATTCAGCTAAAAGAAAAACAACATCTAGAATTATAAAAGGATAAAATATAAGTTTATACACATACCTGTATTTTAAGCATCTAATATATAAAAAAATTGATAACAATACTAAAAATAGAACCTGTGAAAAAAAGTCTGTAAATAGTGCAAACTTAAGTTTTCTATGATATACTAAAAAAATATGAAAGGAGCTTAAGTATGGCACGAAGAAAGAAACCAGTACACAAAGTAGTAATGACGGAGGGTAAGCGTCAAATA
>CASEIN010000039.1 GCA_949287985.1 Mucispirillum schaedleri
ATATTAAACTATATTGTTGTTAATTATTCTATTAAAAAGAAGAAGAATATCAAAAAAATACTTTCGATTGAGGATTTTTTACCAAAAGATAAGGACGATTTGATATGGGTATAAAAAATGGGGTACCACCAGTTATAAAAAAAACTTGATATTTAATATTAATTTATATAAAATCAGCAAGTTTGGGCTATTAGCTCAGTGGATAGAGCACCAACCTCCGGAGTTGGGTGTCGCAGGTTCAATTCCTGCATAGCCCACTATTTAGCATATACTAATTTTTCAAAATACTGCATATCAGGCTCAATATCCTTTCCTGTCCATATATTAAATGAACCTGCAGCCTGATAAATAAGCATACTTAAGCCATTTACTAATTTAATATCTTGATTGCAGTATAATGATAAAAAAGATGTTACTTGTGGTTTATAAATCATATCCACTGCTGCTTCTTTTATATGAAAGCCATAATCTATAAAAGGTTCTCCCTTTACACCTAAAGATGTAGCATTTATTACTATATCAAATTTGTCATCTTTTAAGTCTGACAAACTGCACACTTCTGCATTATTATCATATAATGATAATAATTCTTCTGCCTTTTCTACTGTTCTATTGGCAATTACAAATGATGATGGAGTATTTATTCTAAGATATGGGATAACAGCTCTAGATGCTCCACCTGCTCCCAATAATAATACTCTTTTATTCTGTGTATTTATACCATTGCTTTCAAGCATCATATGAAATCCAAAAATATCAGTATTATGCCCTATAATACCATTTTCTGTAAAATGAAGAGTATTAACTGCTTCTATTTCTTTTGCAGTTATATCAAGATGAGAACAATATTTAATTACTTCCTGCTTATAAGGAACTGTTACATTAACACCTGTAAAATTATATTCCTTAAATATATTTATAATTTCATCAAGCTTATCTAAAGTAGTATCATAACAAGTATAACCACCACATAAGTTAGATGTATATAAAAAATAGTTATGAATAAATGGTGAAAAAGTATGATTTAATGGGTTTCCTATAATACCTAAATTTATATACATATTACTACCTAATTTTTTCTATATCACTTGGGCTGTTTAAATTTATTATGCCAACAGAAAGCACAAATTTAACCCCTTCTTCCACTGTTATATCAAGCTCCCTAACATCTTTTTTTGGAACAACTGCAATAAAACCAGATGTTGGGTTAGGTGCTGTTGGAATAAAAACATTACAGCTTTCTTCTTTTGTAGAAGCATCTACCATAAACCCCAAAGAATCACGCACTAGAAAAGCAACCATCCACATATCTCGTCTAGGAAATTCTACCAATACAACTTTAGAAAAAGATGTTCCTGTAGAATTTTTAAATGATTCTACAACCTGTTTTGTAGCATTATATATGGAGCGTGCGATAGGGATTTTTGCAATAAAACTATCTAAAAGTTTTATAATCATTTTACCAAAATAAAGCCTTGTTAAAACACCTATAAAAAAAACAAGCAAAATGATTATAACAAATGTTATTACCTGAAAAATATATTCATTAAAATCAAAATGATACTGCCTTGCTATTTGTTTAACAATAGGCGTAGCATTTGATATTATCACATTGTATAAAAAATATAAAAAGTATACTGTTATTACAAAAGGTAATAATGCAAGTATCCCTGCTATAAATACACTTTTAAGCTTTTTAGATACACCCATATATTTATTTTACATTCCAGTTTTCAACCATTTTTAAAAGTGGACTTTCTGGATATAGTAATTTGAAATTATTAATATTTGTTTCAACACTATTATTATCTGATGATAAAACATTTCTATAATGCCAAACTTCTCTCATACTGCCATTAAGGTAATTTGATGGTACAATAGATTCACCCATATCATAAAGCATACCAGCACCAAGCTCTGCATATTTTCCACCAACATTTTTTAATTCTTGAACAGCAGCAGTTTTATTATCTAACAAATAATACATACCTGCACCACGTAAAGCTATATAATCTTTTAAAGATGGAAGTTCAGTAGATAGTTTTACAAAACTATCAATAGATGCATTATCAAACATCATTATTTCTGCAGCACCTAATCTATCTATTTTTTTATTAGTTGATACATTTTTAGCTGTATATACTAGATAAGATACTATAAAAATAACTAATAAACCTGTAATAATAAAAACTATTTTTTTAATATTATGCTGTAAAAAAAACTCAAGTTTATCTACACCAGTATTATCAATATTAATTCTATCTTTTTTAGCCATGTTTACCTCCAAAGGCTTTTTCAAATATAAACTTATTATTTTCTATTATTTTTTTTATTTCATCATCATTAAGCCCTGCTCCAAGCATAATTTTACATGCCTTTTCATATCCAACAAAATCACCTGGTTCATGGGCATCATTATCAATCACAAGATTTGCCCCAGTCTTTCTAGCCATATTAACAACATGACCATTTGTATATGCGTGGCTTTTGCGTGTAGTAATTTCAAGATATACACCATTATCTGAAGCTAAAGAAGCATCTTCCATACTAATAAGACCAGGGTGAGCAAGAATATCTACTTTAGCTTCAATTGCAGCCCTATTAGTACCAGTATAAACTGGTTCTGAAATAGTTTCACCATGAACTACCACAATATCAGCACCATTATCCCTTGCAATATTTGTAAGTTTCAATATATCTTTAGGATTTACATGAGTAATTTCTACACCAATAATAACTTTAAAACTATCCGATGATTTATTGAACCATTCTTTAAACTCAATATTAGATTTAATAACATTTATAATATTAGAGCTATCTACATGGTCAGTAAGTGCAACCCCTAAATACCCTTTTACCTGAGCAGTTCTTGCCACTTCTGCAGGAATTAGCATGCCGTCAGAATGGGTAGAATGAGTGTGTAAATCATAAATCATAAAGCACCAAAAAGTATATATTTACAAATTATAATTTTTAATTTATACTTGCTTTTTAAGGAAATAGCAAGAGAATTATTTAATATTAAAGAAAATATTTTAGGAAACTTGTATGCAGGAAAATTTTGAAGTCAGAATTAGAGAGATTGCAAAACTAAAAAAAGGCTGGTCATTTGGTCAAGGTGAGCCTTTTAATGATGAACATGTGGAAATAGCAGCACTTTTAGCACTTAGATATTATAAAAAATATGCTATTACTGTTAGTGGAACGCCATCAGTTGATGGGTCAATTTATTTAACATTTAATATTAAAGATATTTTTCTTGATATTATTGTTCTTCCTCAAATTTCTGAAGCAACTGTTAAATATACACATGGTATTGGAAAAAATAAAATAGAAGAGTTATGGGGAACTGTTCCTTTAAATAAACTTGATAGTATTATGGAAAAATTTATAAGCCTTTCAAAAGAAGAAAATAATTCTTGAAAGGAATTATAAAAACCCCTTTCAAGACAATATCTTATTTACTATCTTTCGTTAATTTATAAATTATGGAATCCAGTAATGCCTGATAGCTGGCATCAATAATATTTTCAGCAACACCAACAGTGCTCCATGAAGAATTTTCATCTTTACTTAAGATTAAAACCCTTGTAGTAGCCATAGTTCCATTATGTGATAATATACGAACTTTATAGTCAACTAATTCCATAGATTTAAGTGATGGATAAAAACGCACTAATGCTTTTCTAATAGCATTATCTAATGCATTTACAGGACCATTACCTGTTGCAGCAACATGTTCCATCTCACCTTTCACTGTTACTTTAACAGTAGCTTCTGCCATTGGTGCAACAGAAAGTGCTTTATTTTTTTCATCTATTACCCTGTAGCTAACAATATCAAAAAACTCTGGAGTTTTCTCGTCCATTGCATTTCTGATTAAAAGCTCAAAAGAAGCTTCTGCACCTTCATACTGAAAACCTCTGTTTTCAAGGTCTTTTAATTGATTTAATAAGGTTTGGACAGTTTCAGATTTACTGTCAATATCAAGCCCAAATTCTTGAGCTTTATATATAAGATTACTTTTGCCAGATAAATCTGATAATAACACACGCCTTGTATTACCAACTAATTCAGGCTCTATATGTTCATATGTTTTTGCATTTTTCAGTATGGCAGAAACATGCACCCCACCCTTATGAGCAAATGCAGAATTACCAACATATGGTCTATGTGTAAAATGCTTTAAGTTACCTATTTCATCTAAAAAGTATGATAAACTTTTTAATTTAGATAAATTTTCGCTGCTAATACAATTATACCCATATTTTAGCTGCAAGTTTGGTATAATAGAGCATAAATTTGCATTACCACACCTTTCACCATAACCATTAATTGTTCCTTGAACATGGCTTGCCCCATTTCTAACTGCCATAACACTATTTGCAACAGCCATTTCACAGTCATTATGAGTATGTATACCAAAAGGAAAATCGCCTAATGTATTTTTGACTACTTTTACAATTTCTGCAACTTCATCAGGCATTGCTCCACCATTGGTTTCACAAAGCACTACACAGTCAGCACCTGCATCTTTAGCAGCTAATAATGTTTTTAATGCATAATCAGGGTTTGCTTTATAACCATCAAAAAAATGCTCTGCATCATAAAATACCCTGTCCACTTTTTGTTTTAAATAACGTATAGTGTCTGAAATAATATCTATATTTTCATTAAGTGATATTTTTAATGCTTCTTTAACATGCAAATCCCATGTTTTACCAAATATTGTAATATTTGGCACATTTGCTTCAAGTAATGCTTGTATTATTTCATCACTTTCACAAGTTTTTTTAGCACGTCTTGTAGAACCAAATGCTGATATTTTATGTATATCGATATTTTTAACAGTCTGTATTTTAGTAAAAAATTCCATATCTCTTGGGTTTGACCCAGGCCAGCCACCTTCGATACAATCAATACCAAAATCTATTAATCTTTCTGCAATTCTTATTTTATCAATGACAGTAAAATTAACATCTTCAGACTGTGTTCCATCTCTTAAAGTTGTATCATATAAAAATATTTTTCTATTATCCATCTTGTTTCTCAGTTATAAATGCACTGTGAAGAACACGAACAGCAAGTTCTGTAAATTTTTCTTCAATAATACAAGAAACTTTGATTTCGCTTGTAGAAATCATTTTTATATTAATTTGGTTATCTGATAACACTTTAAACATTGTAGCAGCTACACCAGAATGACTTTTCATACCAATACCAACAATAGATACTTTTGAAATATTTTCATCAGATAAGATTTCTGTAACACCAGCTTCTTTACCTAAATGTTCACATGCTGCTTTTGCTCTAATAAGGTCAGTTTTAGGCACAGTAAATGATATATCTGTTTTGCCGTCTTCTTTTGCAACATTTTGTATAATCATATCCACATTAATATTAGCTTCTGCTAATCCAATAAATATTTTTGCAGCTACTCCTGGCTCATCTTTAACACCTAAAAGTGTAATTTTAGCTTGATTTTTATCACTAGTAACGCCTGACACAACGATACGTTCCATATTTTTTTCCTCCTTCGAAGTCACAAGTGTTCCTGGTTTATCTTCCATAGATGAAAGCACCATAATATCTACATTATAATTCATTCCTAATTCTACACTTCTTGATTGAAGCACTTTTGCACCAAGAGATGCCAGTTCTAACATTTCTTCATGGGAAATTGTATCAAGTTTTTTTGCATTTTTTACAATTCTTGGGTCTGCAGTGTATACACCATCAACATCTGTATATATTTCACATACATCAGCTTTTACAGCTGCAGCAATAGCTACTGCAGTGGTATCTGAACCACCTCTGCCTAAAGTTGTTGTATCACCCGTTTCTTTATTATAGCCTTGAAAACCTGCTACTACTACAATTTTACCTTCACTTAAGGCTTTCTTTATTCTTTCACCATTAATATTTAATATTCTAGCTTTAGAATGTGCATTATCTGTTTCCATACCAATCTGCAAACCTGTCATAGATATTGCATCATAGCCATCAACGAGTAATGCTTGTGTAACAAGCGGTATACAAGCAGTTTCACCAGTAGAAACAAGTTGATCATATTCTCTTAAAGAATAATCTGGCGTGATTTCTTTTAAAAGACCAATTAATCTATCTGTTTCACCAGACATAGCAGAAACTGCTACTATTACATCGTGGCCTTCGTCTTTTTTCTTTTCTACAATTTTCGCAACATTTCTAATGCGTTCTATACTGCCCACACTAGTGCCGCCAAATTTCATAACAACAAGACTCACATATTCCTCCAAATTTTATATAATTATTATTAATTATTTATAAATAAATCTGCAATTTTATAGCCATCTTTTAAGTCAAAAGATGGTTTTAGATGCTCACTATAAGTGTTGTTTTCATCTGCTTTAATATTACTGCCATATATAATAGCAGGAATTTTTTCTATTGAATGAGTTTTTAATTCAATTGGGGTTGCATGGTCTGGTGTAAGTAATATTTTATAATCACCAAACTGTTTCATTCCATCTAATATAATTGGCATCATTTCTTTATCAATTAATTCTACTGCCTTAATTTTTTCTTCAATGCTTCCAAGATGCCCTGCTTCATCTGGTGCTTCCACATGTATAAAAACATAATCATGGTCTTTTAAAGCATTTATGCCATACTCTGCTTTACCTTTAAAATTAGTATCATTAAACCCTGTAATATTTGGAACTTTAATAATATCCATACCAGCACATACACCAATACCTCTTATTAAATCAACAGCAGAAATAACAGCCCCTTTTAATTTATATTCATCAATAAAAGCAGGCAGTGCTGGTTTCCTACCCTGCCCCCATAACCAAATATTTGTAGCTTTTCCAGTATCTATGCTGCCATTAAATACTTCTTTTGAAGCCTTTTCCATAATTTTTATAAGTTTTTCACTTCCTTTACCTTTTGGTATATGGGAAGTAGTATCTTTATCACTTATATCATGTGGTGGAGTTGTTTCCACTTCCATATCAGCATTACGAATAACCATTAAATTACGGTATCCAACACCTTTATAAAACTCTATACCTTCACCACTGAAAACATCATTTAATTTATTAATAATATTGGATACATATTTTTCTTCAATATGATGTGCAGTAAAACTTTCCATAATTTTATCTTTAATGGTAACAGTGTTACATCTAAAAGCCATATCATTAGCAGATAATTCAATACCCATACTACATGCTTCAAGTGGGCTTCTACCTGTATAATATTCTTTTGGATTATATCCAAAAATACTTAAATTACAAATATCACTGCCTGGAGCCATTCCATCTGGAGTAGTTTGTATGTATCCACACATACCATGAGCAGCCATATAGTTAATATTGGGTATGTGTGCATGTTCTATTATTGTTTTACCATTAAGCTCTTTTATTGGTCTATCTGCAAGACCATCACATAATAAAACTAAATATTTCATATTAATTACCTTCTACCCTAATTATTACAGTTTTTTCTTTAATAAATGGTTTTGAATCAATTTCTTTAACTGCATTTATTATCTGACTACCTATAACTTCATGTGTCATAAATACTAATGGAACACAACCACTGCATTCAATAGATGATTCCCTTTGTAATGCTGAAGATACACTTATTCCATTATTTGCTAAAATAAGACCAACTTGGGCAAGAACGCCGGGAGTATCTTCCACCATTAAACGCATATAAAATGATGAATGAATATCTTTTATATCTATAACATTAATATTTTCTTCCTGTTCAACATAACCTAATACTGGTACACGAACATTAATATTTGATGCAATATTTCTTGCAATATTTATAATATCACCAGCAACAGCTGCTCCTGTTGGAGTGCTTCCTGCCCCTTGACCATAATGGAGTGTTGGGCCAGTTTTATCTGATTTTAAGTAAACTGCATTAAATACACCATTAACTTGTGCCAAAGTATTAGTAACAGGTATCATTGTTGGGTGCACTCTCACTTCAATATCATTACCATGCCTTTTTGCAATAGCTAAAAGTTTTATAACACAGCCAAATTCTTTTGCTATAGCAATATCTATTGGTTTAATATTAGATATACCTTCTACAAATACTTTATCCATTTCCACGAGTGTAGAAAAAGCAATAGAAGATAAAATAGAAAGTTTATGTGCCGAATCAATTCCTTCTATATCAAATGTTGGGTCTGCTTCAGCATAACCCTGTTTTTGTGCATCTTTTAATACTTCTGCAAACTCTTTACCTTCTTCTGTCATTTTTGTAAGAATATAGTTAGCAGTTCCGTTAATAATACTATATATTTCTTGAATATTATTAACTGCTAAATCTTCTTTCATAACTCTTATAATAGGTATGCCACCACCAACAGATGCTTCAAAACCTATATCCACACCCATTTTTTTAGCCAGTGGAAATATTTCTTTACCATAAGTTGCAAGTAATGCTTTATTTGCTGTAACAACATGTTTTTTATTTTCTAAAGCTTTTATAACAAAATCTTTAGCAAATGTATATCCACCTACAAGCTCAACAATTATATGTATATCATTATTATTAATTAATTCCATTGCATCTTTCGTAATAATTTCTATTTTTGATAAATATTCATCATGTTTTTTATCAATAGAAATATCTGCAACGCCTTTAACAATAATATCTATACCTGTTTTTCTTTTAACTGACTGAAAATTATCTATTAAAGCGGCAACAGTTCCTTTACCAACCACTCCGTAGCCAATTATACCTACATTTACCACTTTATTCATATGAACTCCTAATATATTTATATTTTTAATCTGTTATGATATATATTTTATTTTTTATAGTCAATAATTTTAATAAAAAAATATATATTATTAGCTAATTTTTAAAAAAATTTAAAACCAATTGATTATTTTATAAGAATAAGTTAATATACCTTACTAAAGGAGCTATATATTATGCTAAAAATATTAAAAGCTATAAGAGATTTTTTTAAAGGATATGAAATAGAAGTTAAATCGACAATTGATAGATTAAAAGAAGGCAATAGATATTTTACTTCATATATACTGCATGCTGCTCCAGTAAGTAATATTGTAAAAGTAAGAGAGATGGCAATACATGGTCAAGATCCTCATGCAGTTATTGTGACATGTTCAGATGCTAGAATTTCTCCAGAGAGAATATTTAATGCAGAAATGGGTGATTTTTTTATTATTAGAACAGCCGGTCATGTTGTTGGACCATATGAAATGGGTAGTATAGAGTATGCAGTAACACACAGCGATGTTGATATTGTAATTGTTATGGGACATGAAAATTGTGGAGCAGTTAAAAGCTGTATTGAAGACCATGAAGGAACAGACCTGGGTTATATCCATGATATTTTAGAAGAAGTGCAGCCATCAATTGATAGAGCTAAGCAGGAAACAAATAATAAATATGATTTATTAGAAAGAGCAGAAGAGTTAAATGTATATCACACTGTTGCAAAAATAAAACAAAGCAGTATTTTACAGCCTTATATTAATTCTGGAAAATTAATTGTTATTGGTGCAAAATATGGTATAGCAACGGGAAAAGTAACATTTTTTGATGATACTATTACATGCCCTGTAATATATAATAAAAAGTAGATTACATTTCAATAATGGTAACGGCGTTGCCACCATCGTTATTTTCAGCTAAATAATATTTTTTAACACGTGGGTGAGTTCTTAAATACTCATGGACTGCTTTTCTAAGCTGTCCAGAACCCCTGCCATGTATAATATATGCCTTATCATAATTTGTAAGAAGTAAATCATCGATGAATTTTTCAAGTAAATCTAAAGACTCCTCCACTCTTTTACCAACCAGTAAAAGTTCTCTTTTAGTGCTGCTTTTACTTGTGTTATTAGTTATTTTAACCTGTTTTTGTTTTACCTGCTCAACTTTATGGCCTACCATGTCAGATTTTTTCATTTTCATTTTCAAACCATTTAAGTCAACAGTAACATTATTCCCATTGATTTCTATAACCTTAACTTGAGAATTATACTTTTCTAAGAAAATTATATCATTTACTTTAATATCCTCTATTTTTTCCTGTTTTGCTTTAATTTCTGCTATTTTAGATGAAGTATTTGTAATTGCTTCTTCTATTTCTTTATTATCCAGTTTGATTTTTTGATTAGCAAGTCTTTTACCCTTCTGCAGTAAAGCATATGTTTCTTCTAAAAGTTCCATTTCTTTTGTATTTAATCTTTTATCAAGTTCTTGTTTTGAAGTATTAAGCAATTCTTCTTTTTCAAGTAATTCCTGCTCTTTAATTTGCAACAGTTTGTTTGTATGTTCTGCTTCGGCTTTCATTCTGTTTAATTCTTCTACCTGCATTTCAATGGAAGATTTATACTTTAACAGTTCGTTTTTTGCTTCTTCAATAATATCTTTAGAAAAACCAAGCCGTTCAGCAATCATAATTGGGTCAGATTTTCCCATAACACCTTTTATAAGTTTATATCGTGGAGAAAGTGTATCGTAATCAAAATCAACTGAGTAAAACATTGAATTATCACTATTTAATGCATAATTTTTTACTTCAGAAAAGTGAGTTGTTAAAACAACTGTTGCTTGTTTTTTTGCTAAATTTTTAAGTATTGCAACAGCAAGGGATGCACCCTCCCTTGGCTCTGTTCCTGTGCCTAATTCATCAAATAAAACTAAAGTTTTATCCCCTGATTTTGTAATTATTTTATTAATATTTACCATGTGGGAAGAAAAAGTACTCAAATCCATAATAATAGACTGGTTATCGCCAATATCTGCATATATGCTGTCAAAATACATAAACTTAAAATAAGAACCAAAAACAGGAAGCCCGCAGTATGATATTAAATGATTTAACCCAATAGACTTTAATGCAGCAGTTTTACCACCAGTATTTGGTCCAGTAATAATAATATTATCACCATAATTATTTATTGAAAAATCAATAGGTATAGAATTTTTTCCTTTTCTTAAATATAAAAGTGGGTGATGAATTTGAGTAAACTCCATATGGGAGCTGTATTCACCAAAAGTATAATCTTTAGAAGAATAAAATATACCCAGCTCAATAATCATAATTAAATAAGAATATATTTTTACAGTTTTATTTAAATCAATTAATGATGATTTTACAGAAGAAATAAGTGAATATATTATCTTTGCTATTTCTGCTGATTCTGCAATAATCAATTCCTGCATAGCATTATTTTCTGATACACAAGAGGATACTTCAATATACAGTGTCTGCCCACTGGCTGATTTATCTTGAATAATACCTTGAATATACTGGCTAAAGTTTGTTTTACAAGGTATTGTATATCTGCCATTTCTTAACACAACGACTTTTTCTTGAATAAATTTATCAGCATTTGATGAATTAAATAGATTTGAAAGAAGTTTTCTTATACTGTTTTTATACTGGTTAATACCATATCGTATTTCCTGTAATACTGCTGTTGCATTATCTTTTATAACACCTTTATCATCAATAGACTGCATTATTAATTCTACAAGATGTCTATAACTTGCAAAAGTTTCTACATAAGGAAATAAATGTTTAAATTTCTTTTCTTCTATTAAAAGTTTTATTTTTTCTAGTTTTATTAGGAAATTTTTTATAACAACAAAATCTGTTGGGTCAAATGATTTTGTACTATCATTTAATGTGTAGAATAAGTTAAAAAAATCATTATCATCATCAACTATTTCAGAGCTTTCTCTAAATTCTACAGCCTGTTTTATCTCATTTTGGCGTTTATATATATCTTCAACACTGCTTAAAATACTAATATTCTTAAAAGAAGCTTTAGAAAATGATGAAATAAAATTATTTAGAATAAAGTCTTTAAAAGATTCAAATTCTAATGTATTTGTATCATATTTCATCATTTTCACTCATATATTATTTAAAAGGATTATATCTTTCAATGTTTGATATAGCTGTTACTCTGTCATATAAATATGGCAGTATTTTTAATGTAACTTTTGCTGTATCTGAAGACTGTATATCTTTTACAAACTTCATATCTTTTGGAAAAACAGAAATAATTATCCATAAAATAACACTTGCAACTACAGCACCTTTTAATACACCAAATGAAAATCCAAATACTCTATTTACCCACCCAAGATGTATTGCCTGTAATGTGTTATGGATTAAATTGCCTAATATTACAACAATAACATAAACAATTAAAAAACCAAGAATATATGCACCAATAGAAGCACCATCTTTTCCAAATCCAACAGCCTGCATTACTTTAAATAGTGGTTCATAAAGCATATATGAACACAAAACAGCAAGGATAATACCTAATATACTAATAGCTTCTGTAATAAAGCCATTAATAGTTCCTTTAAAAGCAAATACAAGAATAAATACTATAAGAACAACGTCTACAACGCCCATTTATATTATTCCTTTAATAAGTTCACTAACTTTTTTACCTTCAGCAGAAGCACCAACTTTTGCCATAACAGCTTTCATAACTGCACCAAAATTTTTCTTCATACTATCATCAAGAGATGCAATTACTTCATTTATGATTTTTTTAATGGCTTCATCATCAAGCTGAGCAGGTAAATATTTTTCTAATACTTTAATTTCAGCTAACTCTTTATCTGCAAGTTCCTGCCTGCCGTTTTTAGCATAAATTTCAGCAGAATCTTTTCTTTTTTTAATGCTTGATTGAACAACTTTAATCACTCCAGCATCATCAAGTTCTTTAATAGCTGCAATCTCTGCATTTTTAACTTCAGATTTAAGCATTCTTACAGCATTTAATGCAACAGTATCTTTTTCTTTCATGTAATGTTTAATATCTTCTAAAATTTGTTCTTTTAATGTCATATTTATCTCCTTATATCTAATTATTTATATTTTATAGGGTCTTTAACTCCTGCTTGAGCAAAACCATTTAATCTTAATTTACAGCTTTCACAAACTCCACAGGCTTCATCTTCATTTTGATAACAGCTCCATGTTAAATGAAGTGGTGCATTTAATTCAATACCTTTTTTAATAATATCTTTTTTAGATAAATGAATAACTGGTGTAACTATTTGTATATCACTTTCATCAGATAATGCAACAGATAAAAGGTCATTAAATTTTTCATAAAATATTTCTCTACAGTCAGGATAACCACTAGAATCTTCTTCAACAGCACCCACATATATTTTTTTAGCACCTATAACTTCTGCCCAGCTTACAGCAATAGAAATCATATTAGCATTTCTAAAAGGCACATAAGTTGATGGAAGGCTTCCAGAAGATGATGGAGTTGTATCTTCTTCTACTTTCATACTAATATCTGTTAAAGATGAGCCACCTATTCTTTTTAAATAATCAATATCTACAGTCATTTTATTTTTTATACCATAATATGCTGCAATATCATCAAAGGCTTTATCTTCTCTTTTTTGAGTTCTCTGCCCATAGTTAATATGTAAAAGTGATACTTCATAACCATCATTTACAGCACAGGCAATAGTAACGCAGCTGTCAAGCCCGCCACTTGCTAAAACTATAGCTTTATCCATTATATACCTCTATACACCAAATAACAAATAAGTTTTATATAATAAAAATGAAATAAAATAAAGAAATTTTTTTAAAGAATTATATATTTTCACAAGGATTTCAATATAAAAAACAGGAAGTATTAAATTAATACTTCCTTAATTAAATATAAGTTATTTACTATCATTGTTATCAGTAATTGAAGAATCACTAACTTTCTCATTATCAGGTATACCTAAATCCATAGTAATTACTGGTTGATTACCATACTTATTTGTACCATTAGTACCCGACTCCCAAAACACATATAAAAACAATGCAAATACAATAACCACTAACATACTGTTTGCAGTATCTTTATCTACACCAGAGCCAGCAAGTATAAATATAAATAATGCACCAACAGTTATGATTACAAGTAAATAAACTATTGCAAAATAAGCGCTTTTACCAAAATCATGAAATCTTTTAATTAACAATAATACCGATATAATAAAGCCAATAATTAAAACAATTATACCTAAAACGTGACCAGCACCTTTTATTCCAAAAAATAAATGAACAATAGCTTTAAAAACATAAATCATAACATACAATACAATATTTGCTATTATATAAGATGACCTGTTTAATCTTCCTTTAGGACTAAATAATAAAGTACCTAAATCCATAATTCCCCCTAATTGCAATAGAAATAATTATCACATAAGTTAGAACATTTCAATATTAATTTCATATTATATTAAGATAAATATAGACTTTTTTAAATCTTCATATTATACTTATCTAATACTAATAAAAACTGATAAATCAGGGGGTTTTATGGGTAACATTCGTAATATTGGAATTATTACAGCAGGTGGCGACTGTGGTGGTCTTAATGCAGTTGTTAGAGGTGCTGCAAAAATGGCAGAATCTAAAGGTATAGGTGCATTTGTTATACCTAATGGTTATGCAGGTCTTTACAATTTAGTAGATTTTGATTTGCTTACAAGTTTACATGGCTCAAGAAGTGAAGATATTAAGTCAATTAGAGCAGGTAGTGAAGCTGGTCATTCTCGTGTTAAAATTTCAAAAATTAAAGATGATAATAAATACAAAAGAATTGTTGAAGGTTTAAAAAAGTTCAATATTGATGGACTTGTTATTTCTGGTGGTGATGATACAGGAAGCGTTGTTGTGGACCTTCATGAAAATGGCATACCTGTTGTTCATGCTCCTAAAACTATGGATTTAGACTTACAAACATACTCTGTTGGTGGTGATTCTACAATTAATAAAATTGCTACTATTTTAGAAGACTTAAAAACTACAGGCAGAACTCATAACAGAATTATGGTTATGGAAGTTTTTGGTAGATATGCAGGTCATACTGCTTTCCGTGGTGGTATTGCAGCAGATGCTGACTGTATATTAATTCCAGAAGTTCCAGTTGATTTTAATGCAGTATATAATCATATTAAAGAAAACTATATGAGAAGGATTTTAGAAAGTGATGTTAAAGCTGGAACATATACAATTGTAGTAGCTGAAGGCGTTAAAGATGAAAACGGAAACCTTTTCTCTGAAAGTGGTGAAAAAGATGCCTTTGGACACGTAAAACTTGCAGGTGCTGGTAAGTTTGTTAAAAGTAAAATTGAAGAAATGCTTAAAGCAGACCCTGATGTGAAAAAATTTATGAAAGATTCTGGTATGTTCGTTGAAGGTTTACTTGAGATTCCTGAAGTTAGAGATGTAAATCCTGGTCATATTGTAAGATGTGGTGAAAGTTCAGCTTATGATGCTAACTTTGGTAAAGAAGTTGGTGCAGCAGCTGTTCAGCTTTTAATTGATAATATACATGGTGTTACTGTTTCCCATATTACTGGAAATGGCGAAATACGCTATATGGTTACAAAAGATGCTATTGTTCAACGTCATGTTGATTTAAATGTAGTAGCATTACATGAAAATTTAGGTATTTGTTTTGGTAGAAAACCACAGCCATCAAGTCCTAAATCTGCTAAAATAGATTCTTTACCTGATAGAATTTATTAATTTTTATATAATATATACCCTTTTGGTTTTACCAAAAGGGTTTTTTTATAGGTTAAAATATGAGATATTCTTATGATACTGTGGCTTTAGCTTTTGATTTTATCGATAAAATATTTTTCAAACTTGGTAAAAATAACCCAAGAAAAGCTATTTATAATTTAATACCCAATGAAAATATTAAAGTGTTAGATGTATGCACTGGCACAGGCTCAAATATTATTAACCTTGCAAAGAAAAAAACACTTGTAAATATTACAGGTATTGATAATTCTCAAGGAATGTTAAATGTAGGCTTGAAAAAAATAGCAAAACATAAGCTTTCTAATGTGGAGTTACTACTTCAAGATGCAACAAATATGAACCTTGTAGATAAATCATTTGATTATGCAATAATATCTTTAATTCTCCATGAAATGGAAGATAATATTGCATTTAAAACATTAAAAAATACCCATAAAGCACTTAAAGATAATGGAAAATTAATTGTATTTGAATTTATTATACCAGAAAGTAGAAAATTTTTACCAAATTTTGCTTTTAAACTGGTGAGAAAAGTTGAAAATAAAGTGCTGTTTTCTGCCTTTTTAGCAAAAGATAAAGAAGAATATTTTAAAACAAATGGTTTTAAAATAGATAAAACCCATAAATTTCAGTATACTATAATTTATGAACTTTCAAAAATTTAGGCTAAAATTATAATTTATACATGCTCATGCCACTGGCATTCTGTAATTTTTAATTCTGTAAATTTAGCTTGAAATGAAGAATTTTCTGGACTACATGCATATATTCCAAATGATATATTGTTATCTGCATTATTTAAGTGGCATATTCTTATTTGTTTAAAATTTTCACCATCATAAGCATATTCTATTTTAAAATCATTTTCTCTGCGGCTTAATCTATACCATATTTCATTGATTGCTGCAGGTATTTCAGTAGTTGCCCAGTCTGAAAACCCATTGTTTGTTACAACACTTCCTAAATGTTGAAATTTACTATTTTCATATTCTATAGATGCTTTTAACCAGTTCTCACTATCCAGATATACGGCTATACCACACTGGTCAAACCTTTTGCTGCTGTTAAATTATGTTTTTACAATAAATGAAAAAAACTTATCATTTGTTTCTGTTTGTAAAACAGGGGCATTATCATTAATGAATTTGTAATAAGTTTTTTGCCATAAATCAGTGTGTGGTAAAGTAGTGATAATTATTTCATTTTTATTTACAGAATATTCTTTTGGTTCTCTAATCCATTTTAATGAATTATCAGCAAAATTTTCTAACATAATATAAAACTATGCCTTTAAATTAACTACTGTTCCAAGCATTTCATCGCTTGTTCTTATTGTTACTGCATTTGCTTCAAAAAAGCGCTGGTTTACCATATTATTAACCATTTCTTCAGCAAGATTTACATTTGATGAAACCATATACCCAGAAAGAATACTAAAGCCTGTTGGTTCATAAGCAGCTCCCTGCTCTGCTGGAGTAATAGTGCCTAATAATTTATCACCACTATATAAATTTCCATCAGTATCAAGCCTAACATTACCACCTGCACCAGTAAATAATAATTCACCAGATGGTCCTCTAAAATTGCCAAAATCATCAACAGCAAACCTGCCAGCTGCATAACTATATGTATTTAAAAGGTCTTCCTCGCTGCCTTTACCAAAAACAGCAACATCTGAAGGCACACCAGTAGGAATAAGACTGCCCATATTATTATTAGGTCTTATGGTACTAAGTTTTACCCCACCAGTGCTAAGTTCTGATAAAAATGCACTGTTAGATTTATAACTTGGTGTTTTCGCATTTGCAATATTGTTTGCAGTAACAGCCGATACGGTTGCAGCAGCGTTTAATGCCGTTGCTGCACCAAACATAGCATCTATCATCTAATCTCCTTATTTATTTTAAACCTTCAATTTCCCCTTTTAATACCATCTCTTTTAATTTACGTTTTAATATTTTCCCAATAGTTGTTAGTGGTAAATCATCTGGAAAATAAACATACTTTGGTATTTTAAAGTTAGCAATATTTTTTTTCAAGTGTGCTTTTACATCTTTCTCTGTAATATTAATATTAGGATCTTTTTTAATATATGCAAGTATTATTTCATCACCATCATCATCTGGCACACTAATAACTGCTGCAGCCTCTACTCCACGTATATTATGAATGTGTTCTTCAATCTCTCTAGGATACACATTCATACCCTTAACTAATATTAAATCTTTTTTTCTATCAACAATAGTTATATAACCATCTTTATCCATTTTCCCTAAATCACCAGTGAAAAACCAGCCATTTTTTATAGCTTCAGCAGTTTCTTTTGGCATTTTCCAGTAACCTTGCATAATATTAGGTCCTTTTGCAATAATTTCCCCTACTTCACCACGTGGAACTTCCATATCATCAGAATCTACAATTTTAACAGAAACTCCATAAAATGCCCTGCCTACTGTCCCTGCCCTTGGATCATCTAAAGTATTACCAGCCACAACAGGCGAAGCTTCTGATAAACCATAACCTTCAACCAAAGGAATACCAAATTTTTTCAGGAATTTTGTGTATATATCAACAGGAAGCCCTGAACCAGAACATAAATGTATTTTAATAGGATATACAAACTTAATAAAAAGTTTAGGCATTTTTGCTTTAACTAATGCAGAATATACTGTTGGAACTGCTGCCATAACAGTAGGTCGTTTAAAAATTAATATATTTCTAAAGTTTTTCGTTTTCAAATCCATTACTGATTCTAAAATAATAATAGATGCACCTAAAAACGAAGGAAACATAATAGTTACTTCAAAAGAATAAATATGAAACATTGGTAAAAATAGTAAAAATCTATCTTTATGGTCCATTTTATATGATACTGAAGCCATTTTTACCATGTTAATAAGGTTACTATGGGAAAGCATAGCACCTTTTGGATTACCTGTAGTTCCTGATGTATAAATAATTACAGCAGTATCTTTTTCATCAATTTCAAGCTCCAAAGGAAGCTCACTCATATTTCTATCTTTTATAAGAACATTTTCTGCTCCCCAGTTTTCTGCTGTATCATCATAAGAAAATACAGATTTCAAACAAGAACAGTCTTCTTTAACCTTACTAATAATACCTTTAAATTTTTCTGAAGTAAAAATTGCTGTTGCTTCACAATTACTAATAATATAACTAACTTCTTTATCTTTTAAAAAAGTATTAACAGGCACAACTATTCCACCTGCTTTTGCAATTGCAAATATGGAAAAAATAAAATAAGGTGAATTTTCCATCATTATTGCAACTCTATCACCTTTACGAATACCTGAAAAAGCAAGAACTCGCGAAATTTTATTGCATATTTTCTCTGCCTGTGAATATGTATACACAATATCTTTAAAATACAAATACTTTTTACTGCCATTTTTTTCTGATTGATATGTTAAAATATCTGCCAGTGTAAATGGCTCTTTAATCTCATCTTTCTTTTTTCTAAAAAACATTATTTACTCCGATAAATGCATTAAATCTTGACTTCTATCATTAAAAGCACGCTTTAGTAAAGGCAACGCCTCCTCAATTGACATAAAACTACCTGCTATTTCTATGGTTTCTTTATATTTCACTTGAGCATTTTTTAAATCGAATTCTTCAATAACTTCACCATCATTATCTGAACCACATAATGAAAGTTTACTGCAAAAGTCATATGTTAGTAATGATTTAACAACCTCTTTTACCTGTGCATTATTCAAATTCTGCTTTTGTTTTGGTGCAGTAATAGTAATATCTGCCTTTAGCCCACCAACTTCATCTATCATACCTAAAAGTGAACCTTCTTTTGTAGTCATAAATTCAGATTGAATATCATAACTTGGAAAATTTACTGTAATTGAAAGTTTTTTATAAAAATCCCAAGATAGTGTTCTAATATCAATTTTATCTTCAAAAAGTGGTGTAAGTTTAACACTTCCATCTCTTGAAAACTCATTTAAAAGTTTTTTATATGCTCCAACAGGACCACCACCACCAGCAGCTAAAGTTAATATAAACCTTGATTCTGGATTAATTAAGGCATAATAAAGCTCACCTAAAGAACCATCATTTATTGGAACAGCAGAAATTCCTTCTTCCTCACTTAAATAAACAGGCCATGATGTTTTTTCTTTAAATAAAGATACTAAAAAAGTATTTGTATCTGCAATATCCACCTTACTTTCTATTTTCCAATAGTAATGAGACTGTCCAGCATCAAATGTACCAGAACTATCTTCACTATTCAAAAGAGAATTAAATGAAAGTTTTAATTCAGTAAAATAATCATCATTTGCAGAACTGATAAAATGATAAGCAACTACAGATTTTTTACTCCAGCTCAAACAAATCCTCCATACAACATACTATATTTTAATATAACAAAACTTATTTATTTTGTAAACTTTAATAATACATGGACAGGATTTTATATTAATGTGTATAAAATTACAAGTGATTTTATAATTTTTCTTGAAATAGTTATTAATTACTGTTAATATCATCAAAAATAAATATTAAAAAGTGGGTTTTATGAAGAAAAAAATTATTTTATCAATATTAGTAATTCTTATTTTATGTATAGCAGGTGTATCATTTTCTGGTTATTACTGGTATAATACATCAAAAAACTTTTTATTAAATAATAATATTACAACAGAAATCAATATTGAAAAAGGTCACAGCTATGGGCAGCTATATAATGAGCTTTTTTCTAATATTGAAACACCTATATATTTTGATATATACATTAATAAAGTTGAAAAATTACCACAAAATATGAAATTTGGATATTATGTTGCCGATAATATATCTTACTATGAATTTATCCAAAATATCAAACAAGGCATACAGTCTACTGTTAAAGTAACAGTTCCTGAAGGTTATAATTTATTTGATATAGCAAATGCTGTTGAAAAAGCAGGTGTTGCTTCTAAAGATGCATTTTTAAAATTAGCATTTGATAAAAGTATAGTAAAAGAGATTACTGGTCATGAATATGTTAGTTTAGAAGGCTTTTTATTTCCAGGCACATATCTATTTCCAAAAAACTTTGGTGCAAGAAATGTAATAGATACTATGTATGCTGATTTTAAAAAATTTCTTCCTAAAAATTTTAAAGAAAAAGTTGCTGCTCAAGGGTTAGACGAATATCAGGCTCTTATTCTAGCATCTATAGTTCAAAAAGAAACATATAATAGTAGAGAAGCTCCGATTGTTGCTTCAGTTTACTATAACAGGCTTAATATCGATATGATACTTCAAGCTGACCCTACAATTTTATATGGTAATTTTTTAAGGGGAGATTTTGAAATAAAAATAGGCAGAAGTGATCTGCGTGATGAAACAAATATTTATAATACATATAAACATAAAGGACTGCCACCTACTCCAATATGTAACCCATCACTAATAGCATTAGAAGCTGTGGCAGACCCTGCTAAAACAAAATACATATTTTTTGTAGCCAGCAGAGATGGTGAACACTTATTTTCAGAAACTTATGAGGAACATAAAAGATACGTAGATGAGCACCAAAAAAGAAAATAATATTGCAGCAGGAATAGATATTGGAAGTAATTCCATAAGGTTGTTGATTGCTGAAGTTGAAAATAATAAAATAAAAAATATAATATATCAACAAAAAGCAACCACTCGCCTTGCTACAAATATTGATAAAACTTCAATGCTTGCAAAAGAGCCATTTGAAAACTCTATAAATGTGCTTGCTGATTTTAAAGCATTGCTTGAACGTTATGGAGTGAAAAATGTGATTACAGTTGCTACAAGCGCTGTTAGAGAAGCTAAAAATGGTAGTGAGTTTATAGATGCTGCAAAAAAAATAGGTATAGAAATATCAATAATTAGTGGTAATGAAGAAGGCTTATTAGAGTATATGGGTGTTTGCTCTGGGCTTGATTTAAACTCTAATCCATTAATATTAGATGTTGGTGGTGGTTCTTCTGAAATAATTTATAAACTGGAAAACAATGATATACATACTGAAAGCCATAAAATAGGTGTTGTAAAAATGGCTGATATGTTTGATTTTAAGCATAATAATACTGATAATTTAGAAAAATGTCAGTTGTATATTAATGATTTTTTCAAAAATGTTACTATTCCAAATAATATAGAAAACTTTATTGCAACAGCAGGAACAGCTACAACTCTTGCTGCAATAGATATGCAGATGACAGAATATGATTATACAAAGGTAAATGGATACACTATTCATATTAATAATATAAACCATATACTTCATAGAATATATAATACTCCATACAACAAAAGAATAGATATTAAAGGTATGGATAAAGGCAGAGAAGATTTAATAATTCCAGGCATACTTATTATTCTTGAAATTTTAAATAAAACTTCGTTAGATAATATTATGGTTTCTGATTTCGGTTTAAGAGAGGGAGCAGTTGTTAGAGCAGCCAGTTATTAACCTAATAACTACCCCATTAGTTGCAGGTGTTGTTGGTTATGTCACAAATAAAATTGCAATTAAAATGTTGTTTAGACCATATAAGCCTAAATGGTATACATTAGGCTGGCAGGGAATTGTTCCAAAAACTCGTCCTAAGCTTGCAAATAAAATTTCAGAAATAGTTGGGCAAAAACTATTAGCTCATGATGATTTTTTATATGCACTTGAACACAATGATATTAAAGCATCTATAAATAATATTATTAACACGAAACTTTCTACACTTTCTCAGAAAGATATACATGTTCTTATTAGATTATTTAATATTGAAGACAGGCTTATTGCACATAAAGAAGCCGTTAATAATATTTTAAATAATGCAGCATACTTTTTTATACAACAGCTACTGGAAAAAAAGATTAATGTGTCATATGTATCACAACCAATATTAAATGTAATTAAAAACATTAATATAGAACAGTTTGTGTTAGATGAAATCGAAGTATATATCACAAAAATATATGATGAAAATAAACAACTTAAAGAACTACTACCTGAATATATTTTAGAGAAAAAAGAGTATCTTATAGGTGTTTTAACTAATATTATTATGGACAATATACAATCTTTAGGTAGAAATCCAACTGTTCAAAAAGTATTAATAGAAAAAATAATACAATTTAAAAATAAAATGTTCGCATCAGCTTCTGGTGTAGATGTTTTAAAAGCAGGCTTTATTTCATTATTTTTATCTGATGATAAAATTATGAAAATGGTTCAAGATGAACTGCCTAATATTACTTATGACTTATCAAAAAGTAAAGAGCTATACAGCAGTTTATACAGCATGGTTGAAAATGAATTTGATAAATTTTTAGATAAAAATATTCAAGAATTACTGCTGTTTTTTGGTTTTAATAATGTAGATGATTTTACTGATTCTGTAAACAATATTATTGTTAGTAATGTTGATATTAATAATAAAATATTAAATATTATTTTAGATAAGCTGCATAAATATGATAATCTTACTATTAATGAAATTTTAAATATTCTTCAAATTGATATAAAATCATATATTAAAATAGATATTATGGATATACTAAACAGTGATAACTATAAAACTAATAAAAATAATTTAATTATTAAAGTTACAAACTATATTGCTTCCAATTCATATAAAATATCATCAATAATAACAGAATTTATAATAAAATTAATAAAAGGTAATCTAAAATATGCATTAAATGCTATTAATATAGAAAAAATAGTAAAAGATAAAATTAACGCCCTTCCACTTCCTGAAGTAGAAAATATCCTTTTTTCTTTTATGAAAGAACATTTTAAATGGATTAATATACTAGGCTTTTTTTTAGGGTTTTTAATAGGTCTTATACAGGCTGTATCAGTTTACTTTGTAAGATAACCTAATTGATTATATTTTTAATTTGATTTTTATACTCTTCTTCACTTAAAACACCACTGTTATAATAGTAAGTGATTTCATCATACTTTGTAGTAAAATTATGTTCTTTTATAATAACTTCTTTTTCAACCTTATGTTCTTTTTTATGACCTTTTGCTAATAAAATTCCTGCAGCAATTAAAACAACCACTGCTGTTGAAACTAAAATTATATTTATCATATTGCATTACCCTTCTATGAATTTAATACATTTTAATCAAATTTATTAATTGTGTCAAATATAATATTAATATAGTTTATCTTTTAAAAAAAATATTATATTATTACATTATTCTTGATTATATAATATAAATAAAGTAATATCATAGCATATATATAAAATTAAGGACGATGTATGACAGAACTTGATTCTTTAGTTAAAGAGTTTACCTTTCCTAAAAAGCATATTGAAAATTTATTATCATTATACCTTGATGGCAATACTGTTCCATTTATTGCTCGTTATAGAAAAGAGCAAACTGGAGCTATGGATGAAATTCAAATTAGAGCTGTTCTTGAAAGATATGAATACCTTGAAAACCTTAATAAAAGACGTGAAGAAATCTTAAAAAATATTGATGAAAAAGGTAAGCTAACAGATGACTTAAAAAAATCTATTTTAAAAGCTCAAACTCTTACAGAGTTAGAAGATATTTATGCACCATATAAATCAAAGAAAAAAACAAAGGCAGATATAGCAAGAGAAGCTGGTGTTGAACCAGTTGCAGAATATATTAAAAGTAATACAAATATAGCAAATTTGGAAGATTTTGCAAAAGATTATACTAATGAAAACACAAAAGATATTGATACTGTTTTATCTATGGCTAGAGATATAATAACAGAAGATATCGGCCATAATATTAATATAAAAAACAGACTTAGGGAAATATATAACAAAACAGCTGTTATTTCTACTATTCAGGCTGAAGATTTTGAAGAAAGAACACCTTATGAAGCATATTATGAGTTTGAAGAAAAAGTTTCTACTCTACCACCTCATAGAATACTTGCAATATTTAGAGGGGAAAGGGAAAATATACTAAAAGTAAAATTAATAATTGATGAAGAATCATGTATTAATACTTGCCTTGCTATGCTTTATGAAGAAGGTTATAAACATAATAAGATAATAGAAAAATGTGCTTCAAGAGCATTTAAAACCATGCTTTCATCATCTATTGAGTTGGAAATTAGAGGTGAACTTCGCCAAAATGCAGAAGAGAGAGCAATCCATGTTTTTGGTGATAACTTAAAAAGCTTGCTAATGACTCCACCTGTAAAAGGACGTTCTGTGCTTGGGTTAGACCCAGCCTATAGAACAGGCTGTAAATATGCTGCTGTTGATGAAACAGGTAAATTATTAACATATGGAGTTATATACCCTACTCCACCACAAAATGATTATGAAGGCAGTAAAAAGAAAGTAATAGAAATAATTAATAAATTTAAAATCAATGCCATATCTATTGGTAATGGAACAGCAAGCAGAGAAACTGAAGAATTTGTTGCAAAAGTATTAAGTGAAACATCATTATCTGTAGAATATACTATAGTAAATGAAGCTGGAGCAAGTGTATACTCTGCTTCTGAAGTAGCTGCAAAAGAATTTCCTGATTTAGATGTTACTATACGTGGTGCCATATCTATTGCAAGACGAGTTATTGACCCACTGGCAGAATTAGTTAAAATTGAACCACGTTCAATTGGCGTTGGTATGTATCAGCATGATGTTAATAAAAAGAAATTAGAAAATACTCTACAGGCAGTTGTAGAAGATGTGGTTAATAATGTAGGTGTTAACTTAAATACTGCAAGCCCTTCTCTTTTACAGTATGTTTCAGGATTAAACTATAATATTGCTGAAAAAATAGTTAAATATAGAGAAGATAATGGTGTTTTTAGCAATAGAAATCAACTACTAAAAATTACAGGACTTGGTGATGCTACTTTTAAACAATGTGCTGGGTTTTTAAAAATATATGGTGGAGATGAACCACTTGACAGCATGTTTATACACCCAGAAACTTATGATGCAGTGCACATGCTTTTAAATAAACTAAACCTTACAATAGATAAATTATCTATGATACGACTTGCTGTTAAAGGAAATAGTATAAATAAGCTATCAGAAGAAACAGGGCTTGGCACATATACATTTAATGATATTATAGAAAATTTAGAAAAACCAGATAGAGATATTAGAGATAGTGTAGACCCTGTAATTTTTAAGAAAAGTGTTATGAACCTTGATGATTTAAAGCCAAGTATGATTATAACAGGAAAAGTAACCAATATTGTAGATTTTGGTGCTTTTGTAGATATTGGACTTAAAAATGATGGTTTAGTACATATATCAGAGCTTTCTGAAAATTTTATTAAACATCCTAGTGAAGTTGTAAAAGTTGGGCAAAAAGTACAGGTAATGGTTGTAGATATTGATAAAGAACGTGGCAGAATAAGCCTTTCTATGAGAATTTAATTATATGAAAATATTTAAAATTTAAATATTTATGTAATTGTAATACATAACATTAAATAACCACTTTTATTAAAATCATGGAACCGTTTAATGCTTAAAATAAAAAGTAATATGAATAATATTGTTCCAAATATCTGTGATAATATGTTTGTAAAAATTTCGATAAAAAATTTAGATGTTAATGCAGGATAAATTACGTGGCATATAATATTAACTACAGTATAAGTTTTTCTATTTATTCTGCCATGATAATTAAATAAAATATCAAATAAATCTATATTTTAAAAAAAATTAATAATATTACTGGTCATAAACTTACTCATACTTATTTTCTTCTTTTTTTGGGGAATACAGCATCAGCACTACCCATAAAGCAATTTGTAATATAGTTGATAATATATAATTATCCCTTGCCGTATCACCCATTATTACTTGAAGTATTATTATATAAGGCAATATTATTAATTTTCCACTATAGCCCATATCATGCAGTCTTTTTATGCTAAATACAGTGAAAAAATACAGAACAACAAAAGCAAAAATAATAAACGGTATTATTTCACCTTTCTCAATATATAAACCAGCACTGTTTACCATGTTATATTTAACTAAAAAATATATAATAACCAATACCATTGTATATATAAAATAATCGATACGGTTCATTCTACCTTTAATGCTGAATAATTTTTCAAACAAAACTATACCTCATTTAATAAATTCAGAAATTCTACATGTACAAGACCATTTGAAGCAATTAACCCATCGCAGTCTATATCGTGGTATCTGCCATCAAGTTTTGTAACAATACCACCAGCTTCTCTAACAATAATCAAACCACCTGCCATATCCCATGGCTGTAAACGTGTTTCATAATATAAATCATATATGCCGCGAGCAGTATAACATAAATCAAGAGAAGCAGCCCCTGCCCTTCTAATTCCTCTTGTATTTAATAAAACCTGCTCTAGTATCTGCATTAAATAAGGCAAATTATCTTTTTTATAAGGAAATCCAGTTGCAATTAATGAATTAATTAAAGATGAGGTAGCAGATACTTTTATTTGAGAACCATTACAATATGCTCCCATACCTGTTTCTGCTGAATATAATTCATTTAGTATAGGGTTATAAACTACTCCATATTTACCTTCTGTTTCTGTAATAACACCAACAGATACTGCCACAAATGGAACACCATGCACAAAATTTGTAGTTCCATCTATTGGGTCGATATATATAACATTTTCATGTGGGTAATCTTTTTTATCTAAATTGGATTCTTCACCAACAATAGTAAAATCAGGAAAAAGTTTTTGTAGTTTTTCTTTTAAAAACTCCTCAGTTTTCACATCATATTCAGTTACTAAATCAACTTCTCCTTTATATTCAACATTTTTATTAGAATAAAAGCCAGTTTTAACTATTTCTCCAGCTTCCAAAACTATATCACTAATTTGTTTTAACATAATAAACCTCTTGATTATTTTTTAAAAATATATATATTCGTAATATGATAAACCATAATTATAAAGATATCAACATAATTAATTTTAATGTTTCAATTGATGAATGTTTTAATGAGCTTCGTCCTCACCCTAAATTTAAGGACTGCACATTTGAAAGCTATCATGACGATAAAGAGTATCCTTATCAAGCAGAGTTAAAAGAGATACTGCGTAATATTTCTAACTCTCAAAAGAAAAAAGCAAAACGCTCTTTTTTTTCAAAAAAACAAAAAGAAAATAAAATTGCTAAAAATATATATATCGATGGAACATACGGTATTGGAAAAACTCACCTTCTTTCAGCCTGCTTTCATAATTTTAAAGGCACAAAAGCTTTTTTAAGTTTTTTAGAACTTACATATTTTATGAATTTTCTTGGTCTTGAAAAAACAATAGAGTTTTTTAAACCAATTGATTTACTATTAATTGATGAATTTGATTTAGATGACCCTGCAACTACAAGAATGGTTGCCAGGTTTATTGAAAGCATAAATAATGAAACTACAATTATAACAACATCAAACAGGCTGCCAAAAGAACTAGGTGGTGGTAAATTTGATACAACACAGTTTGCAAGAGAACTTGGCATTATTTCTAACACATTTGATACTATTACTGTAGAAGGTAAAAGTTTTAGGATAAATCTTGCTTCTTGGCAGGCTGTTTATTCTAATAAATCTTTTAGTGATGTTTTAAACTCATATGAAGCCAAACGTGATAAACTGCTTGTAGATTTTAATGATTTAATGAAAAAACTACAGGATAACCACCCCTTTAAATTTTTTGTAATACCAAAGAATTTTGATGCAATTTTTATTGAAAATTTCAAACCATTTACACAGTTAAATGATGCATTAAGATTTACAATATTTATTGATCACTGTTATTATCATGATACAAAACTTTTCTTTAACTGTGAAATAAATGAAGATATATTTTCAAAAGAAATTATGGAAACATCATTTGAACGTCAGTTTTTAAGGTGTAATTCTAGACTTGATGAATTAGGCTTGTTCTTTAAAGAATAATTATTATACCATAACTTCTAAAATTATTTCTTCTTTATTATTTTTCATAATAGTATCAATAATTTTTAAAGTTTCTGGCAGGTTTTGTAAAAGTTCATTATTGGATACTGCTCTGCATTCTGCCATAGTTTTAAGCAGTATTCCCCTGTATGCTTTTGAAAAATGGCTGACAACCTTACCACCTTTTATAAATTTATATGTAGTATATGGTTTTTTTATTTGATAAAATTTTTCATATATTCCTGCACGTAAATCTATGATTTCTTCATTTTCTAAATACTTATCTAATGCATTAGAAAAATGTTCTTTATAGTATTTTTCATATGAAAAATTATTGATTTTAACACCCTGCTTAAACTTATAATAGGGTAATTTATCGCATGCCAACACAGGACCAAACAAATTTGAAAAAATAATAAGGTTATCTAAAATATATTCTTTAGCGTTTTCATCTAAAGAATTATAAGCGAGGTAAGAATAACTTACCCCGCTGTATCTTTCAATGGCAGAACATGTTTTTTCATCAAAAATATTATGCTGGTATTGTTTTATCTCATCAATATCTTTAATACCAAAAATATCTTGAATATCTTCTGCCCTGTTTTTCATTATATAATCATTGTAAATATTAACTGCATAGATTCTTTTTTCATATAGTTCTGGAAAGAAAAAAGAGTCTTTATTTACAGCACCACAATCATATAATTTTGTTTTACCTTCACTTGGTGAAAAAAGTATTTTCATTACTAACTACTTTTTCTCCCAAAAACGCATTGTGCCATTTTCCTGCAGGCTAATATGCATATCATAACATTCTTTTAAAAGCTGAGGTTCATGGTGGTTACCTGTTGCTTTTGTTGCTCTATCAAGATAATCTTTTAAATAATCTTTATAAGCAGGGTGAGCACATTTTTCTATCATTACTTTTGCCCTGTCTTTTGGATCAAGTCCTCTTAAATCTGCTAAACCTTGTTCTGTAACGATAACATCTAAATCATGTTCAGTATGGTCAACGTGTGGAACTTTTGGCACAACAGCAGATATACCAAACTCATCAGTTTTACTTGCTCTGCATGATGGAGTATGCATAATAGAAACATAAGCAGCACGAGCAAAGTCACCAGAACCACCAATCCCATTTAACATTCTTGTTCCACCAACTAATGTTGAGTTTATATGGCCATAAAAATCCACTTCAACTGGAGTATTCATAGAAATAACTCCAAGACGGCGAACTACTTCTGGGTTATTTGAAATCTGCATTGGTCTTAAAAGCACTTTTTCACGATAATTATCGTAATTTTTCCACCAGTGTTCAAAACCTTCATTTGATAATGAAACAGAAGTGGCATTTATAAATTTACATTTACCAGAGTCTAAAAATGGTAAAAATCCATCTTGTAAAACTTCTGAATAAACTGTTAAATTTTCAAATGGAGAATTAGTCAAACCCATTACAACAGCATTAGCAATAGAACCAACACCTGATTGTAATGGAAGTAAATTTTTAGGCATACGCCCAGCTTTAACTTCAGATTGGAAGAAATCAATAATATACTGAGCTATAGTATCAGATACTTCATCACTTCCCCTAACTGCTCTGCCATTATCTGGTTTTGTAGATTCTATAATACCAACAATTTTACTTTTATCTGTAGGCACAAATGGTGTTCCTATTCTTTGTCTTACATCAGTAATAGGTATGATTTTTTTATAAGGTGGTTTATCGCTTAAGAAAATATCATGCATACCTTCAAATGATGGATTATGTGTATTAATTTCTACAATAATTTTATTTGCCATAGCAATAAATTCTGGTGCAGCACCAACAGAACCTGCTAATATAATATTACCATTTTCATCAATAGCTGAAGCTTCTACCACTGCAATATCAAGACAATTACCATTATCTTTTGTATAATATCCATAGAAGAAATCTTGAGAAAACATAGATAAATGTTTATCTCCCATTTTTATGGAACCATCATTAATTTTTTTATTTAATACCTTTGCAGTTTGGTATGGCCAGCGCATATTAGTGAGTTCTAATTCTGCCCATCTATCTTCCACTTCTGCACCCATAGAAGCACCAACAAAAAGATTAAAACGCCATTTCCCTTGTAAATTGTTTTTTTCCACATAGTCCGCTAATACAAGTGGCATTACTTTAGGATAGCCAACAGGTGTAAACCCTGAAAAACCAACGTTCAATATTCTTTTTTCTGTTTCCTTAAAATGGGGAATAAGCTGCTCTGGTGTAGTAATTTTTGAAAGCAGGCTTTTATCCCTTATTCTGTTTTCTAGTTCAGACATAATTAAGTCCTCCTCTTCTACTTATTTATTATCCTTATAATTATCCTTTATAGTTTACTGGTATGTAATCACAAAATGGCTCTTCTGAAAGATAAGAACCTGTTACAGCATAAGCTCTTGCACGGCAGCCACCACAAACTTTTAAATATTTACATACGCCACATTTACCTTCATAGCGTCTAAAATCGCGTAAATCTTCAAAAAGTCCTGAATTATCCCATATTTCTTTTAATGATTTTTCAAATACATTACCAGCAGGTTCTGGGAAGTAAGAACAAGGCAGCACATCACCTTCTGAGTTAATAAAACATATTGTCTGCCCAGCAATACAGCCTTTTCCACCACCTGTAGAAAATGTAAGGCTTCTTCTTTCTGTATTCTTTCCTTCTTCCTTACTCTTATCATGCCATATTCTATAATACTGCGGCGCACAAGTTGGACGAACAAGTATTTCTTCCTCTTCACGCTCCATTTTATAGTGCCATTCTAATATTTCTTCATAATCTTCTTTTGATACAAGTTCTTTAAAAATTTCCTCACCCCTGCCTGTAGGGACAATTAAAAACATATACCAAGCATGAGCACCTAAAGATTTTGCTTTTCTAAAGGTTTCCATAATATATGGCTGATTACGTTTTGTAAAAGACGAGTTTATAATAAACTTGATATCATGTTTATTAAATAAAGCAGCAGCTCTTTCCACACCATCAAAAGCACCTTCTATGCCGCCTCTAAAATCATCATGCACCTCTGCATTTGGACCATCAAGACTTAAAGATACAATGCGAATACCTGCATCTTTTATTTTATCGCAAATTTCATCTGTAACAAGCACTCCATTTGTAGCCATAGCCATTTTTAAGCCAGATTGAGTGCCGTATTTAGCAATATCAAAAACATCAGGTCTTGTAAGTGGTTCTCCACCAGAAATAACAACAACTGGCGAAGCAAATGAAGATATATCATCTATTAAATTTTTTGCTTTTTCTAAAGTAAATTTACCAACAGGGGAACATTCTTCTGATGATGAACGACAGTGAACACATCTAAGATTACAAGCCGATGTTATTTCCCATGCCATCCATTTTAAATCCCATTTTTTTTCTTCCATATATACACCTTAAAATTTTTATGTATTACAATTGTATATTATTTTTTAAAAAAAGTCTATGTTATAAAATTAAAACAATACTTTTTTTATATTTTTTACACAATTACCTTAAATATTTATATAAATCATCACCAATAGTATATATAAAATATGCTTCATCAATATTTAATTGGTTAAGTTCATATGATTCAGGCAGTGGCACTTTTCCCATGTTTTTAAGAACTCTCATCACTTCCCTATCTAAATTAGGATACCCGCTTGATTCTATCATTCTAATATTTACTATAGACCCATCTTTCAAAATTGAAAAGGTCATTTTTACAACACCTGATTCTCCACGTGCTACAGACTGGGCAGGATAATCCCATAATTGATATACCCTTTGTTTAAATTTAAAGAAATATGATGCATATCTTTCTTCAAATTTATTATATGATGCTGTATCTTCACCTTTTGGTTGCACTTTCTTTTCATTTAAAATATTATCTAATATTGCATTATTATCATATAGATTTATACTGTTTGCAGCTACACTGCTACTTTCATCAACTTCTGCAATTTTTTCTTTATTTTCAGCTTTTGGAATATTTATATCTTCTTTTACTGGCACTTTTTCTTGTTTAGGTGCTGCTTCCTTACTGCCAGTTTCAATACCTGCATTTTTTCCACCTGTCTTATTATGGTCCAAAGTAGTTTCTTCTGTTTCTATTTCAGGCTCTACAGGAATTACTTCTTCAAGCACTTCTTCATTATCAAGACTACTTTTAGGTATAACAGATACCTCCACAGGTTCTGAACCTTTAAAGTCCTCTTTTTTTTCGATTGGAACAAATTTTACAAAAACTATTATTAAAATATGCAGTAATAAAGATAGTAAAACTGCTATAATTATTGATTTATTTCTATTCATATCACCATACTTATTATAAACAACACTTGTAGTATAACACTACTTTTAAAAAAATAAAAATTATTTTTTTTATAAAATCACTTGACAATATAATACTCAAGTCACATATTATATAAAGATTAAATTATGAGGGTGAAAAAGTGAGTATAATGAAATGGGATCCATTAAAAGACTTATTCTATATGGAAAAACATATAGACAAGCTTATCGCTTCATCATTTAAGCAGGCAGAAAGCAACTTTATGCCTTATGTTGATGTTATTGAAAATGAAGAATATATAATATTAATAGCTGAGCTTGCAGGTGTAAATGAAAGTGATATGGAAGTTACAATAAGTGATGGTATTCTTACAATTAGCGGTGTTAAAACTTCATCTATGGATATATATCCAGAAGATGAATATTATTATAAGATAGAACGACCATATGGCAAATTTTTAAGAAGTTTTGCTTTACCTGCAAACGTTAATACTGAAGTAATAAAAGCTTCTTTAAAAGATGGGCTTTTAAAAATAGTGCTTACAAAAACAAATAAAAGTAAAAGTAAAACAATAAAAATAGTATCAAATGATAAATAGAGGGATATATGGCAAAAAATTATTATGATATTTTAGAAGTTAGTAAGAATGCTACTGCTGATGAAATTAAAAAAAGTTATAGAAAGCTTGCAAGGAAATATCACCCAGATGTTAACCCAGGTGATAAAGAGGCAGAAAGCAAATTTAAAGAGCTTTCAGAAGCGTATGCTGTTCTTTCTGACGAAGAAAAACGTAAAGAGTATGATTCAATAGGTCATAATGCTTTTACAAACAGTGGGCATGGATATAACTTTAAAAATATGAATTACGATGATATGCGTAATTTTAATTTTGGTGGAACTTCTTTTGAAGATTTGTTTGGTGATTTTTTTGGTGGATTTTCTACTGGTTCTTCAAGGGGCAGAACTCAAAAAAAAGCTGCTAAAGGCAGTGATATAGTTTATTCTATAAAAGTCCCTTTTGCTGATGCTGTTAAAGGTTCTACATATGATTTAAATATAAAACATGATGCAGAATGCCCAACATGTCATGGAACAGGTGGCAAAAAAACATCATGTAGTGCCTGTCATGGAACTGGTCTTAAAAATGATGGTGGTTTCTTTGCTTCCCCTTGTAGTGCTTGTGGTGGAACTGGCGAAAAAATTATTGATACATGTAAAGACTGCCATGGCAGAGGATATGTTAATGTATCTGAAAAAATAAAAATAAAAATTCCAGCAGGTGTTGATAATGATTCTAAAATAAGAATTGCAGGTAAAGGAAACTCAGCAGGCAGCAATTATCCTGCAGGGGATTTATATATTAAAACAAACATAATTGATAGCCCAGTTTATGAAAGACAGGGAAATGATTTATATATTAACATGGATATAGATATTTTTGAAGCAGCACTTGGCACAAAATTAACAGTGCCAACCCCATATGGAGCTGTTAACTTAAATATCCCTGTTGGTGTAAAAAGTGGACAAAAACTACGTATAAAAGGTAAAGGTATGCCAGTATTAAAAAAAGATACTTATGGTGATTTATATATTGTTATAAATATTAAAGCACCTGCTAATTTAAGAGAAGAAGCAAAAGAGTTACTTATATCTGCACAAAAAATGACTACACCAATAGATAGAAGTGATATTATTGCAAAAGGCACAATATAGGTTATTTTTATGGATAAAAATTTACCAAAATACATGATAAGTGTTGCTTCAGAACTTTTAGGGCTGCACCCACAAACTTTAAGACAGTATGAACGTTTAGGGCTTGTAGTGCCTACAAGGGTTGATGGTAAAAACAGGCTGTATTCTGAAAATGATATTGAAAAATTACAGCTTATAACTAACTTAACAAAGCAGCATGGGGTAAATTTAGCTGGTGTTGAAATTATTATTAATATGCAGGAACAAATATCTGCATTAAATGATAAAATAAACCAAATAGAAACAAATATAAAAATAAAATATGGAGAGGATATTTCTATAATACCAAAAGAAAAAAATAATATAAGAATAATAAAAATAGAAAAAGAGTAAGAGAAGGTATAAAAGTATGATTAACTACAACAAAATGACAATCAAAGCTCAGGAAGCTTTACAAGAAACTGTCCAGTTAGCAGAAAAATTATCACACCAAATGCTGCAGGTAGAACATTTAACATATGCTGTTATATCTCAGCAGGACGGTCTATTACGCCCATTATTACAAAAATTAGGTGTTAACCCTGATATTCTTTTGTCAGAGATTAAAAAAGTAATAGATGCTCTACCAAAAGTATCAGGCTCTGCTCAACCTACCCTTTCAAACGATGCACAAAGGGCTATTGATTATGCTTTTGATGAAGCTAAAAAAATGGGTGATGAATATGTTTCTACAGAACATATATTACTTGGTGCTATAGAGCATGCAGGATATACTTTAAGAAAAATATTTGCTTCAAATGGAGTAGATAGTAAAAGTATATTAAAAGCTATAAAAGAAATACGTGGCAGCACTAAAATTACAGACCAAAACCCAGAAGAAAAAATGAATACACTGGAAAAATACACTGTAAACTTAACAGAAGCTGCTAGAAATGGTAAACTAGACCCTGTTATAGGCAGAGATGAAGAAATAAGGCGTGTAATACATGTGCTTTCAAGAAGAACAAAAAATAACCCTGTATTAATTGGTGAACCAGGTGTTGGTAAAACTGCCATAGCTGAAGGGCTTGCACAAAGAATTGTAAGTGGTGATATTCCAGAAAGCCTTAAAAATAAAGTTATTGCTGTTTTAGATATGGGAAGTTTAATAGCAGGAACAAAATACAGAGGCGAATTTGAAGACAGGCTTAAAGCAATATTAAAAGAGATTAGAGAATCAGATGGTGAAATTATTCTCTTTATTGATGAAATACATACTCTTGTTGGTGCTGGTGCTACAGAAGGTGCAATGGATGCGGCTAATATTTTAAAACCTTCTCTTGCTAGAGGGGAGCTTCACTGTATAGGTGCTACAACACTTGATGAATATAAAAAATATATTGAAAAAGATGCAGCCCTTGAAAGAAGATTTCAACCAGTAATGGTTGGAGAACCCTCTGTGGAAGATACTGTTTCCATATTGCGTGGCTTAAAAGAAAAATATGAAATACACCATGGGGTAAGAATAAAAGATGGTGCATTAGTTGCTGCTGCTCATCTTGCTAATAAATATATATCTGATAGGTTTATGCCAGATAAAGCCATTGATTTAATAGATGAGGCAACTGCAAGGCTTAGAATGGAAATAGATAGTATGCCTGCAGAACTTGATGAGCTTGAAAGACGTGCAAGGCAGCTTGAAATTGAAAGGCAGGCGTTAAAAAAAGAAAGCGATGATGCTTCTAAAACAAGATGTGAAAATATTGAAAAAGAACTTGGTGATTTAAAAGAAAAAATTGCTACCCTTTCAACTCAATGGAATAATGAAAAGAATGTTATCCAGCAGTCAAGGGATATTAAAGAAGAAATAGAAGCTACAAAACATCAGGCAGAAATGGCTGAACGCAGTGGTGATTTAGAAAAAGCAAGCCAGTTAAAATACGGCAAACTTGTAGAGCTTAATAAAAAACTGGAAGAAGTAACAGAAAAAATGAAAGATATTCAGCATGGTAAAGCTATGCTTAAAGAAGAAGTTGATGAAGAAGATATTGCTGAAGTAATTTCCAGATGGACTGGCGTGCCTGTTACAAAACTTTTAGAAGAAGAAGCAGATAAACTGCTTAATATGGAAGAATACCTGCATAAAAGAGTTATTGGTCAGGATACAGCTATAAAGGCAGTAAGTGAAGCTGTTAGAAGAAGCCGTGCTGGTCTTAACGACCCAAGACGCCCTATGGGTTCATTTATATTTTTAGGACCTACTGGTGTTGGTAAAACTGAACTTGCAAAAGCATTAGCAGAATTTTTATTTGATACAGAAGATGCTCTTATCCGTATAGATATGAGTGAATACATGGAAAAACATTCGGTGGCAAAATTAATTGGTGCTCCTCCGGGATATGTTGGTTATGAAGAAGGCGGCCAGTTAACTGAAAAAGTAAGAAGACGCCCTTATTCTGTTATACTGCTTGATGAAATAGAAAAAGCTCACCCAGATGTATTTAATATACTCTTACAGCTTTTAGATGATGGCAGGCTTACAGATTCTAAAGGCAGAGTTATTAACTTTAAAAATACTGTTGTGATTATGACATCGAATGTGGCTTCTCAAAGCATTATGGAAGAATTTGCAGGCGATGGCACTATGGAAGAAAAGTATGAGAAAATAAATAAAAAAGCTATGAGCGAGCTTTCTTTATACTTTAAGCCAGAATTTTTAAACAGGGTTGATGATATTATTGTTTTCCACCCTCTTACAAAAGAAAATATTCGCTTAATTGCAAGGCTTTTAATAAAAGGTGTTGGAAAACGCTTGGCAGATTTACCTGTTACATTAGAAGTTGATGATAGTGCAATTGACTTAATTGTGGAGCAGGGTTTTGATGTTACTTTTGGTGCAAGACCTATGAAACGGGCTATCCAAAAAATGATAGAAAACCCAGTGGCTGAAAGCATTATTAAAGGTGAAACAAAACCAAATACCACAATATGCTTAACAGCAGAAGATGGTAAAATAGCTATTAAATAATTATACTTGCCCCTTATACTCTATAAGGGGCTTATTTTTTCTATAATTTAAGTTATATAAACTTACTTTATTTATGCCCTGTATTCGCATATACAAAAAAGCATTAGATAAATGGTAAACTTAAATTAATTCCATATATTTAATATATATTTATTACTGTTTTTGGATATATTTTAGGTATTTTTTATTAAGCAGTATATCTTCCCAGTATTCTGGTATTTCATAATCTGTTAGTTTTAGAAATTCTTTTGTTTTTTCATAACTTAATTTATCAAATTCAGTAAAAAACTCAAACACATATTCTTTCCACTCTTTATATTTTCTATCTAATATATTAAGATTATCAAAAACTTCTTCTATTGTCTTATATTTAACTTCATATAACTCATCACCATCTTTATCATGAATATAATTACCACCTTCATCTAAGACTGCTCTATAATAAGGTTCCCATGGCAGTGGCATTTCATATGCAAATATTGGTGAAAGTTTTAATGATTTTATTTCATGTAAAAGTTCATTGTTATTTGTTTCTATTTTATATATTTGAACATAATCATGATGTTTTTGTGTAATTCCATAAGCAGTAGTATGCAATATACTTAAAAATACTACTGTATCTTTATTTTCAAATTTTACATTCATACTATTGTATCTTTTTTTAGGCTTTCTATCTTCTTCTGGCAGAATACCAATTTTATTCCTGTTTATAAGTTTATTATTATATTTTTTAACATATGCTAAAACATTGGATAATAATTTATTATTTGCTTCAGGTATATATTTTTTTATTATATTTACTATATCTACACTTGTATCTAAAAACTTATCTGTTATGATGATTGAGTTGTATTTAAACAACCATGATATATTAAAATGATGTACTTTTGGATATTCGTTGATATCATCATATATATACGGTTTATACTTTCTACCTTTTTTATACCATATATTTTTATTTGTTTTTTAAAATATGTTATTTTATCTGGCATTTTAAAAATAATTAAAATAATAATGCATACACAGAATATGGCAATAAGTATAAACCCAATTGTAGTAAAAAGAGCATATACTCCATATTCATTTAGTTTGGAAATAAATGTAGGCAAGTTCCACAAAAAAAATATTATAACATAAAGTATAAGTATATTTTTAAAATTAATTTTTTGGGTAACCTTACTAAATATTGAACATATTTTTTTCATTTACATTCCTTTTTAATAATTCATATATAATTTATGATAAGCAGATTATTATACTACAAGTTATATATGTGTTATTATGTAATATGCTATATTTTATTATTCACATGCCCTATCCATCTAATAACATTATAGTTATCATCTACCTCTACTTCTAAATCTTTATATTTTTGATAAATTCGTGGGGCAAGTTCTTTTTCAAAATAGTCCATACCCTTTTTAGTTGCTACTGTAAACACATTATAAGCAGACCAAAATGTTGGGTCATCCCATGAAGTAGAGGAATAAGTTGGAGCTATTCCTAAATATTTTTTTATACCATTTTCATATACATAAGGGCATGTATCATTTGTATAAATTTTACCATTATATAGCATTACATCATCGCCATAATAATTAAATCGTTCTTTATATAAAAAATTATCTCTAAAATGTAACCATGCTTTATATTTATCTTCCATATAGTTTGATAGTAGAGTTTCAATTGGGGCTTCTACCATAAAATCTATATAGCCTGATAAAAATAAATGACCTACTATATGATAATAATCACTTATATAGCTTGCATGAAAATCATTAGACATATTTGTATAGGTAAAAAGGGGTATTAGCATAGTTTCATCTGACTCGCTTTTTTCGCTTATATATGGATAATTAAAATGTACTAAAAATACATATTCTATTATTTCCAATATATCTAACTTAGTTACTTCGGGATACATCTCAAGATACATTTCTAAAAAAGTGATTTCTTCTGGAATCACTGATTCTGTGTCATCATCATTTATATCTCTACAAAATAAATCATATCCTTCATCATATAATAATTTTATTGTTTTCATTATTTTTCCCCTGATTTATCATTTGATAATTCTATGTGAACTTTATAAAAAGAACTCATTAGGTATATCTAACTCTATATGATACTTTTTACCTATTTCAAAAAAGTTAATTTCTTCCGATACTGATGAATATTTTTTTAGTGGTGGCAGCTTTTCATATTCAAAATATTCTGCCATACATATATTTGGTAATAAAATTAATAAGCATATTACATATTTTATCATAAAACTCCACACCCTAACCCAATTGTGATTATAATATTCTAATTCTATTGCTATGCATAACATGTGATTAGTTTTTGGGTTATATGTTATCTAATAATAGCCCTGTGCATATATATCTTTTTCACTAACTATTTATATGACCTATCCATCTTATAACATTATAGTTATTATCTATCTCAACAGATAAATCTTTATATTTATTATAAAGCCGTGGTTGTAAATCTTTTTTATAATACTCTCTTCCTTTTTCTGTAATACCTATTCCTATATTAATATGCGACCAATGACGTGGTTTATCCCAGCTTGTATCACTTACCAATGCACTATACCCTAATAGACGCTTTTTACCATCTACTATTTCATAAGGGCATGTTTTATTAGTATATTCTTTACCATTATATATTTGCATATCATCTTTATCAAAATCTCTATCATATGCTTTTTCTTTATAAAAATAATTATCCCTAAAATATATCCATGCCATATATTTATCTTCCTTATAGTAAGATAAATTTGTCGGCAAGTCTACTTTATTATAATCTTCTCTATCATAAAGTGTTAGAAAATCAATATATCCTGCTAAAAAAAATTGACCTATTACTTCTATATATTCACTTTGGTATGTTGCTTTTGCACTAGCTATGTCATCTTTACTTTGATAAAAAAATTCTGGTATTATATCGTTACTATCTATCAGTGTTGAATGAAATGAATAACCAAGAATTAGATATTCAAAATACTCTAAAATATCTACTTTTGTAATATTTGGGATTTTTAAAAATAAGTTTGAAAATTCATCATATTCATATATATCTGTATCTAGCATAAAATAAAAAAAATTACATTTTTTATCAATAACTTTACAAACCATATAGTTTTCCTGCTCAATTATACATTACAGTTTATCTTAATGAAAATAAATTTAATTGCATTGCTAATAATACATCATACATATTATCATGTTTGCTTAATATATCTTTAATTGTAATCTGATTATTATTATGTCCCATACCCTTTCCTTGAGAGAAATTAATAAGTTTATTTATTCCAAGCCTGCCTGCTTTTACAGGCTTGGAAAGGAAATATTACCATACATACTTAAATACAATATCAGTAATTAACATGGAAAATACCATCTAGTAACTTTTATTTTATTGTTGATTTTTTCAAATTTATATTCGTCTTGAGTTCCTTCAAAGCATGCTGAAGTATAACTAAGGTCAAAACTATCTTTGCTACTATATTTAAAAGTAACATAACAAATACCACCTTCGTTATCAGTGCAGTAATCAGCAAATTTTATTCTTTTATCAC
>CASEIN010000040.1 GCA_949287985.1 Mucispirillum schaedleri
AAATTATCTTGTAATATCATAGTAAGCTCCTTGATTGTTTTTTATTGTTTTTTCGATATAACATTATAACAATTTTTAGGAGCTTTTGCAATTTAAAAACACTCTTTTTATTATATATTACAATAACTTATAATAATTTTTAAAATAAAAATGGGGTACCACCAGTATTATAATCCTAGCGTTTTACTAGTATTTAATTTATTTTTTTTAAAAAAACACTAGTATTTATATTAATAATAATGTATCCTATGAAAAATTATTTGGAGAAGTATATGACAGCTAAAGATGCATTAGAGCTTGTAAAAGAAGATATTAATAAAGTTGAACAATTTTTAAAAGATGATATAAAAACTTCTGTTCCATTAATCAATGAAGTAATACTATATCTGCTTTCAAGTGGTGGTAAAAGATTACGTCCTGTATTTTTATCGTTAAGTGCTAAAATGTGTGGCTATAATGGTGATAAAATACCTGCAATGAGTGCAGTAATTGAATATATTCATACAGCAACACTTTTACATGATGATATTATAGATGGTGCAAAATATAGAAGAAAACGCCCTACTGCTAATAGTCTATATGGTAATGATATAGCAGTTTTATGTGGTGATTTCCTTTATTCTAGGAGTTATATTACATTAACAGAATACGGTGCAAAAGATGTGCAAATGATATTATCTTCAGCTGCTCTTACAATGAGTGAAGGCGAAGTAATACAGCTTTTAAAAACTGGAGATATTAATATTACTTTTGATGATTATATACAGATTATCACACGTAAAACAGCAGTGCTTTTTTCTGCTGCTTGTGAAATAGGTGGTAGATTGGCACAAGTTAGTGAAGAAAAAATTAAAGCTTTAAAAGATTTTGGATATTATCTTGGTCTTGGTTTTCAAATGACAGATGATATTTTAGACTATATGGGTGATGAAAAAGCCACTGGTAAAAAAAATGGGACAGATTTGTATGAAGGAAAGCTTACTTTACCAGTAATTAAGCTTTTAGAATGTGTTGATGCTGCAGAAAAAAATATTATTACAGATATGTTTAGTAAAAAAGAAAGAAATGAAAATGATTTAAAAACTTTAAAAGATATTATGGAAAAATATAAAATAAAAGATATATCTGAAAAAACTGCTGATGAATACATTAATAAATCACTAAGTTCATTAGATATATTTAATGATAATGATTATAAAAAAGCTATGATAGCATTAGCTCTTGCTATGGTTGGAAGAAATGCATAAATAATTATGAAAAAATATCTATACATATTTATATTTATTATAATTTTTTCTGCTTGTAGTAAAGAAGAATATAAAACTCACCATTTTTTTGGAATGGGAACTTTAATAGATATTACACTGCCTGCAAATGAAAGTGATAAATTATACTTAATCAATAAATATATAATTAATCTTTCAAATAGTATTGCTAATGATGAAAAAAATATAAATAATGCTGAAATTAATAAGTATATTAATGTTTCAAATGATATTATAAAAATATATAAAAGAGCATTAATTTATCACAACATAGATAAAATATATAACCCAGCAGAATATACTGTTCTTAATCTTTATGGATTTCCAGAAGGTCCTTATATAATACCGGATAATAATACTTTAGAAAATGCAAAAAAAAATGCCGTATTTTCTAATCTCAAACTAGAAAATAATAAAATGTATAAAACAAGTAATCTTTTAGTAGATTTTAGTGCAAATTCAAAAGGATATATAGTTGATAAAACAGCTGCATATATTAAAGAATTAAAAATCGATAATTTCATTATTAATGCAGGTGGTGATTTATATGTTAGTGGTGTAAAATCTAATGGTAAATTTAATATTGGTATAAAAAGCCATGATAACAGTATTTTAAATGTAATAAAACTTCAAAATAAGGCTGTTGCTACAAGTGGCAATTATGAACGATATTTTATTGAAAATAGAAAACGATATAACCATATTTTTTCAGGAATAAATCATAATTCAGAAGAAAAATACCAATCTGTATCAGTAATAGCTGAAAATACTGAAAATGCTGACGGGTTTGCTACTTTATTTTATTTATTAAGTATTGATAAAATAGAAAAAACTTGTAAATTGTATAATGTTGCAGTATTAATATTGACAAACGAGAATAAAATTGTCAAACTTTGTAATTGGGAGCAGTATGAGTAAGAATTATAATTTTATATTAGCTAGTGCTTCACCTAGAAGAAAGGAACTTTTATCAATATATACAAAAAATTTTAAGGTTTTACCTGCTGATATTGATGAAAGTATCCCTAATAATATGGATATAGATTATATACCATTATATATAGCTAAGATGAAAGCTGATGCTGTTAAAAATAAAATTAATAATAGTGATATATTAATTACAGCAGATACTGTTGTTATACTAGATAATAAAATATACGGCAAACCAAAAAATAGAGATGATGCATATAATATGCTTCATACCCTTTCTAATAAGGAACACAAAGTAATTACTGGTGTTTGCTGTTATAGTGGTGATAATAATATTAATATAGAATTTATAGATACTACTTTTGTTACTTTTATTAAGCTTAATGAAAGTATTATAAATGATTATCTTGATACAGATGAGTATACAGATAAAGCTGGAGCTTATGCTGTTCAAGGGTATGGCTCTTTATTTATTGAGAAAATAAATGGAAGTTATGATAATGTTGTGGGGCTTCCTGTTGGCAAATTAATGGCAAAATTATTAAATAATAATATAAATATATTCAAAATATAGGAGTTTTATATGCTGGAAAGAAATCTTTATAACATGTTATATGAGAATGCAAAAAAATATTCTAAACGCACTTTTATATCTTTTGAAGAAAAAAGATATACTTATGCCGAAGGTTTTAAAATCATCAACCAAATGGCACATTTTATGCAAAAAAAAGGTGTTAAAAAAGGGCATAAAGTTATTGTTATGCTTGGTAATTCTCCAGAATTTGTTTTTTCTGTATTTGCTGTTTTTGCATGTGGTGCTGTTGCAATACCTATAAACACTTTTTTTAAAGCAAATGAAGCATCATATATTGTGGATAATAGTGAAGCAGCCTTTATAATTACTGAAGGTCAATTTGAATCAATAATGGAAGAAGTTCGTGTTGAATGCCCAAAAATACAGGATATTTTTACTTTTGATAACTCTATTGATAATGCTCTAAATTTTTATGAACATATAAATTCTATGCCAGATACTCCTATAGAATGTAAAGCATCAGTTCATGAACTTGCATTATTTATATACACTTCAGGCACAACTGGTCATCCAAAAGGTGCAATGCTTTCCCATTACAATTTACTAGAAAATGCTGAAAGCTGTGATAAAATGATTAATGCAACCTTTAAAGATAAATTTTTAATTTTACTTCCAATGTTCCATACTTATACTTTTACAACATGTATAATATACCCTGTAAATATTGGCTGCACTCTTATTATTTTAAGAAGTGTAATGGATATGAAAAAGGATAGTTTTAAGAAAATACTGCTTTATCAACGCCCTACTATTATGCTTGGTGTTCCACAGATTTATTCAGTAATGGCAAAATCATCTATGCCTAAATGGTTTGTTAAATTTTTATATCCTATTAAAATACATATTTCTGGTGGTGCTGCATTACCGGCAGAAATATTTGACCAGTTTAAGAAAAAATTTGGTATAGCAGTTATTGAAGGATATGGACTTTCTGAAGCCTCCCCTGTTGTTGCCCTAAACCCACTTGATAAACAAAAACAGGGCACTGTTGGTGTTCCATTACCAAATGTTCAAGCAAAAATCATTGGTGATGATGAAACTGAACTTCCTAGGGGGCAGGTTGGTGAGTTAATAGTTAAAGGTCCAAATGTTATGCAGGGGTATTGGCATATGCCACAGGCAACAGATGATGCTATTAAAAATGGCTGGCTTTTTACTGGTGATTTTGCCACTATGGACGAAGATGGGTATATTACTATTGTAGACCGTAAAAAAGATTTAATTATTGCAAAAGGTATGAATGTTTATCCTAGAGAAGTTGAAGAAGTTATATATAAATTCCCTGGGGTTGATGCTGTTGCTGTTATTGGTATCCCATCTGTTGAGCAGGGTGAAATAATTGCAGCTTATATAAAAGCTAAAGAAAACGAAACTGTTGATGAAAAAGGGCTTCGTAACTATTTAGCTAAGCATTTAGCTAACTTTAAACTGCCTCGTATAATTAAAGTAATTGATGAAATACCACTTACTGCTACAGGTAAAGTATTAAAAAGAGAACTTAAAGAACTTGTAAAAAATGGCAAGCTTTAATGGAAATAAATTACTATAATATACTCCTTCCTGTTCCTACAGAAGGAGTATATACTTACTTTTCCCAAGGTAATATTCAAGTTGGAGAAAGAGTTGTTATTCCCTTTGGTAATAGAACTTTAACTGGTATTGTAGTAGAAAAAACTACAAAACCTGATTTTGAATGTAAAGAAATATTAATGTGTTATAATGAAACACCACTCTTTTCTGAAAAATATATTAATATTCTCAAACAAATATCATCATATTATGTATGCCCACTGGGGCTTGTATTACATGGAGTAATTTCTGATAAATTACTAAATACTGAAATTATAGAAACTGAAGATATTAAGTGCCATGAACAGCATAATATAGAACTTACAGAAGCACAAAAACAAATTGCTGAAAGTATAGATATTACAAAATACTCATGTCACCTAATAAAAGGTATTACAGGCAGCGGGAAAACAGAAATATATCAAGAAGTAGCAAAAAAAGTAATAGCTAGTGAAAGGCAGGTTTTATATATTGTGCCAGAAATATCATTAACACCACAATTAATAAAAAGAATGTCTTTTAGGCTTGGTATTGAACCATCAGTATTTCATTATAAATTAAATGATAAATTAAGAAAAAAACATTTTATAGATTTTGCCACAGGTAAGTCTTTATTTATGCTTGGAGCAAGAAGTGCATTATTTATTCCAGCAAAAAAAATAGGGCTTATAATTGTAGATGAAGAACATGAATCATCTTATAAACAAGATGAGTCCCCTGCTTATAACCTGCGTGATATGGCAGTACTTTATGGCAGCATACTTAATATTCCTGTTATTTTAGGCAGTGCTACTCCATCAATAGAATCATTATATAATGCAAAGACAAATAAATATATTCTACATGAATTAAAAGACAGGCCAAACAGTGCCACATTACCAGAAATAAACATAATAGATATTAAGAAAAATGATATGGTAGGCTCTTTAATAGCAGAACCAATATACGATGAATTATCAAATGTTGTAAAAAATAACCAGCAAGCTATATTACTTTTAAACAGGCTTGGTTATTCTACATACTTATACTGCCAGCAGTGTGGGCAAATTGCAACATGTCTTAATTGTTCTGTTGGGCTTATTACATCTAAATCAAAAAATAAGATATTCTGTAGATACTGTGATACTGATTATGAAAACCTGAAATGTTCCTGCTGTGGTTCATCTTTATTTAAAGAGTATGGGGCTGGAACTGAAAAAGTTGAAGAATTTCTTGAAAATATGTTTCCAAATAAAGTTATACGTATTGATACAGAAAGTATATCGTCCTTAAAATCATTAGATAAAAATATAAAGCGTTTTGAAAATAAAGAAGCAAATATACTTATAGGAACACAATTAATAGCAAAAGGTTTACACTTTCCTAATGTTACTTTTGTTGGTGTTTTAGGTATTGATAATATTATGGCTTTGCCAGATTTTAGAGCAGTAGAAAAAGCATACCAGTTACTTGTGCAGGTTGCAGGTAGAGCTGGTAGAGAATACTTAAGTGGAAAAGTATATATACAAACTACAAACCCTGAAAATCATGTATTTGATTTAATTAACAGTATAGATTCTGAATTTTATGAATGGGAAATAAAAAGAAGAAAAATTACAGGCTACCCTCCATATACTAAAATAGCACGTCTTGTATTTAGCTATATAAACCAAGAAGACTGCTATAATACAGCAAAAATAGTATATAATAACTTAAAAAACCTTTGTGCTGAGGAAAATACAAAAATATACTCACTAAAAGATGCTTTTCTTGCAAAACTGCAAAATAAATTCAGATATGAAATATTAATTAAATCCACAAGTAATAGTCAGTTAAATACACTTTTAATTTATGCACAACAGATTTTTAATAAATATAAAAAAGGTGCAATGAAATTAAAAATTGATAAAGACCCTTACTTTATGATGTAATAATCACTCTGAATTATTTTCATTAAATAAAATGAGCCTGTGAAAAAAAGTCTGTAAATTCAGTTTTCTATGATTATATTTTTACATATCCTGCTCTATGCATACCAGAATAAAGTTATTCAGTCAAGAGCAGGAATTTATTTTTCACATTTCTATATTCTATTCAGGCAGCCG
>CASEIN010000041.1 GCA_949287985.1 Mucispirillum schaedleri
CGGTTTTAGTGTAATATCCATTAGTGGTTGTTCTCTCCTTATTTATTTTTTTAGCTAAAAAATATTATTTTATTTTAAGAGAGTTAACAACCACTTTTTTATTTACTACTTTTTTCGCAATCGTTTTTAGAATTTACCTATGATTACACTGTTGTATAAAAGATAATATATTATATAATCAAAATATTTTAGATAATAAATTATAAATATAAACTATTTTTCTCCTGCAATCATATTTTTAGTAAAAGATTTAGAATAAAGAGATATATTTTTAAAACCACTGCACTCCATAGCATATTTTATCTCCTCATAACTATATTCTTTCATATTTTTAATAAATTTTTCCCAAAAAGCATTTTTCTTTCTTAAAACTTCCATAAAAATATATATTTTGCTATTAGGTTTCATAATTCTATATATTTCTTTAAATGCATTATGTAAATCTTTCCAAAAGTATATGGATTCAAAAGATACAACAATATCAAAATAATCATTTTTATAGGGAGTATGAAGCACGCTGCTTTTGTTTAAATATACCTGTTTATTTAATTTTTCTTGATTTAAAATACTGGCTTTTTCAATGCTTTTTTCTGATATATCAATACCATATATATTACAACTACTGTATTTTTCACTTATTATTTTTATTGCTGAACCACCACCGCAGCCTATATCTAATATATTATCACCATCATTCACATTTAAATAAGATATACCCCACAAATGAAGTTTTCTATGACCTTTATTCATCATTTTAATTAATAAACTGCCTAATTTTCCTTTAGGGTTTCCAAAATTTTCTAAAATATACATATTCTCACCAAGTAATTATACAGAACAGAGCTGTTTTAAACAGCTCTGTATTTATTGTTTGTTAGGGATTTTTTTTATATCACTTTTAGTATTTATAAATTCACTAATCCCGAATGAAAAAATAAATATATTTATAAGATTTTTAATAATTAGAATATTTTTTACTCCCAGACTGATAAGCAGTCTGGGAAATATTATTAATTTGGTTGTGCACTAGGTAAACTTGCAGCTACAGCATTATAGTTATCTTTTAAAGTTGTTCCTGCTGCTGTTGGAGTAGTACCATTAAAAAATTTACTTACTACATTTGTAGTAAATGATGCACTATCTGTATTAAAATCACTGTAATTATTTACTCCACTTTTTTGTAATTCTGTAATAATCACTGGTACTATACTTTCTTTTGCATAAGTTGCATCTGACATTGGATTAAATGTTGCAAGTTTAGTTCCACCAGCTTTTATTAATGCTCTATAAAATTCTAATGCTCTATTTTTAGATTTTTGAGTTGCAGTAGTTGACTCATAACCTGTTAAGCCAGATAATATCATTGACGGAAAAATCATTTCATCCATTCCACTTGTTGCGAGTGCTTCCTCATCTTGATTTCCGCTTGAAGAACTTTCAGCATAAACATATTTTTCAAAAATACCTGTTAATTTAGTCATTAATGCCATCATGGTAGAAATAGCACCCGGCATACTGCCACCGTTTGCTAAAATAGGCATAACTTTAAATTCTGGTGTTGGTTTATCATAGTTTACAATATTACTAGAATAATCACCTTGAGCAATAAAAGCCTGTGCTATTTCATCAAGCATAGCTTTATCATTTGGTAAAACATATTCGTTCTTAATACCTTGAATACCAGTTGAACTGTTATTTAAATAACCTATTAATGATGAATTAAGATAAACAATATTTGCTCTTGCATTTGCACTTATATTAGTGGCATTAAGAGCAGATTGTAATGAATCAGAAAGTGTAATAATACTTTGACTGTTATTATTAACTCTTTGTAATGTTGTAATTAAAGTTGACCCACTGCGAACCTGTGAAAAAAAGTCTGTAAATAGTGCAAACTTAAGTTTTCTATGATATACTAAAAAAATATGAAAGGAGCTTAAGTATGGCACGAAGAAAGAAACCAGTACACAAAGTAGTAATGACGGAGGGTAAGCGTCAAATA
>CASEIN010000042.1 GCA_949287985.1 Mucispirillum schaedleri
AAAAAATGGACTGGTACCATTAGGAACTGGGCTCAAGTTTATGGGGAATTAAGCATTATGTATGAAGGACGGCTGCCTGAATAGAATGTAGAAATGTGAAAAATAAATTCCTGCTCTTGACTGAATAACTTTATTCTGGTATGCATAGAGCAGGATATGTAAAAATATAATCATAGAAAACTGAATTTACAGACTTTTTTTCACAGGCTCAACAAATTTATTTAGTGGCTTAGTCCAACTTTTTTGGGTAAGTTCAGAGCGAAGAATCTTATAATATTCTAGTTAGTAAAATTTATATAATTTTCAATATACTTTGAGAGACAAAATAAAAAAAATATAAAAAAACACCTTCGCTGACTGATTCAGCAAAGGTGCTTATTTTATATAGTTTATTATATTATTGTATTCCTGTATTATTTACTATCCAATATGGGATATCATCAAGAGTTACAGGGGCTGGCAAATTGATACCATTACTACTTTGCTGTTGCTTCATTATTCTTAATTTCATACTAACAGTATTATTGTTAAATAGCATAGGCAAAAATTCATATTTATCAGTTTGTGTTTTTGGCTCATATGTAATATATGATGTCCTTTCCTGTTCTGTTCCAGCTGATATACCTAATAAACCAACATTAGCAAAAATTTCTAATAAGTTAAGACCGCCTGCAAGGCTGATATTATAAACTTGTTTACTAAAATATAGGTTATTATTGTTTGCTTGTTCATTTGTTAAAATACATGATTTTAGTATATCATTATATACTTGAAATTTCATTGATATAGGAACTTTTACGATATTATTTGTTCCCATTTCTCCTAAATCAGCTCCAGCTGTCATTTCACCAGCAAAATCTGTACCACCAATATATGTAATGCCACCACAAGTTATTTCTTCAATTCTATAATACCCTATATATTTCATAGCTCCAACTGCTCCAGAACAGTCGCTATCACTTCCATCAGATATTGTAGGATCGCAAAGTTTAACTGTATCATTTATTGTTAGGTTATCTAAATTTGAATTATTAGTATTTTCTGTAATCATTAAAATATTATCATCATTTTTTGATATGTTTTTAATTTCATATACTACATTATCTGCATTAATTGTTATTGGGTTATTTAATATGATAGTATAGTTATCTTCCCCAAGTGTAAAATCGCTTAAACTTAATGTATTGTTATTTGATATTTGTAAATCTGCATTATTGTGTGGATAACCACCATATTTTAAAGCATAATGATAAATTAATGAGTTACTTGCTATATCATAATTTATTACAAAACCGCCTGCCATACTTTTAAGCCCGACTATACTGTTTGTTCCTGTTTTAGTAACATCTGATTCTGTAACTATATATGTTCCAGTATATGTGTTAGGATTAGTAGTATTAATAGGCGTTCCTCTGTTGTTTGGCTCCCATGGTATAGGGCCTTGCACTTCTTTTTCTTCCATACAGCCAGATAAAGCTAGAAAAGTAACCATTAAAATAAAATATTTAAAAAATTTATTTTTCATAATAAACACCTTTATATAATATTAAAAGTTAGCCTGCACAGCAAGCATTGTAGTAAATCTACTTAAAAAGCCAAACTCTAAAAGCATCATAAAATGTTCTGTAGCGGAAAAAGCTATACCTGCATTCATAGCCCATGGAGATGCATTTTGTGCATTAGCTCTATATCTTGATGTAACAGTTAAAGGGTCAGAAATACCTACAACAGTATTTGGTGGCAGTGTTACTGTGTATTGACCTGTTCTTTCATTACCCATAGGTAAATATTGGTATTGTGTGCCTATATGTGCACTTATACCCATATTTTTTGGCAGTGGCACTCTTAAGCCAACCCTTGCACCTGCAATTAATGTTTCAATTATTTGGTCTGTCATATTAGTAGTAGTCCAAGCATAGTTGGCATTAAGAACAGCAAAAGGAACAACCCTGCCTATACGCATACCGTATTGGAAACCTACACCAACAGCACCAGTATCTGCTTTAAAATCTATCTTTTGGTTAAGCATATATCCGTTTGGCATAGCAGCAATACCATCTGCAACTGCTGTAAATTCTGAATAACCTTCTGTATGCATATATACACCAAATATAGACATAAAAGGGAATAGATTAAAACCAGCTCTTAAACCGCCTGAATTTGTTACTATTTTAGCATTTTCCATTCTAACTGTCATGGAGTTTATAGGTATAGGTGTAGCTGATTGAAAATCATATCCGACTGCATTTGTAATTGTTTGTGGTATTTCCATATGATAATAAATTGCAGATATAAAGAATGGTTTTGGTGGTCTAATGCCGTTAGCTCTTGCCTGTTTACCTAATATTGGAAGATAGTCTTCTACAATGTGGGTCCTTGGAATTGGAGCAGGGCGTTTTTTTGTGGCATTATCTTGAGCTAGTGCCATGCTATTACTTACTATAAATGCAAGTAAAGTAAAAAATAAAACAGTAAATTTTTTCATAATAAATAAAACCTCATATATACTTTTTTATATATAAAAAACTGCATGCAAATTATATATTATATTGTATTACTTGTAAAGAAAATAATGCTATAAATATATAACATTTTCTTAAATATTGTCTTTATTACAATAGAGTTACTTAATATCGCATATAAAAAGACAAATTATTATTGATTAATATATAATAATATGCTATTTTTAGCTGATTTTTAAGGCAAAAAAATTGTAATAGGGTGTTTTTTATGAAAAAAGTTTTAGTTTTATTTATATTTTTTTCACTTATTTTTTATTCGTATTCTGCACATGCAGCAAGAGGTGCTCATTATTCATGGGTTACAGTGGGCTATGGCTATTCCCAAAGTGTTGGTGGAAGCTGGTCTTCATATGGTCCTTTAAAGTTCACTATCGGTGGTCTTTTATGGAATTATGTAGGTATGGAGCTTGGAGCAGATACCAGTTGGGACGATATAGGCAGTAATAATACTTCATGGACGCTTGATTTAAAACCATATGTTTTAATACAATCTACTTTGGGTAATAGAAGTAATGCATTAATTCCATATGTGGGTATAGCTCCAGTTTTTTCTATTGCAGGTATTGACTATAAAAATAAAGAAGATATAGCAGGGTTTGATATAGGAGTGGCAGCAAAAGGGGGTTTAAGGATAAGACTTATTGATGCTTTAATGTTAGGGGTTGGTATTGAATATGTATACCATCATAATAATTTACCTGCATCAAGAAATATGTCACAATTTAATGCGATGATAGAAGCTGGTTTTAGCTGGTAAATATAAATTTATACAGCCTGTAAGTGCATAATATACTTTTAGGCTGTATACCTGTTATACTTTTATTTTCTTTCTTATAAAAATCCCAATTTATTTTTTAAATATACAATTTTTTTATTGATAAATTTATAAAAATTTATTATTTTAAAGTAATTGTGTTGATGCATTAATATTTTTTGGCATAATTTTTGATACTATTTCGCATTATATGTAGTGGACTACTTAATACTTGGAGCGAATTTGATGATAAAGCGGTTTTTATTGCCTATTTTAGTGTTTTTTTTAATTACTCAGTTTTGTTATGCACAGTCTCAAATTGGTATTAGTGGCATTATAAATGACAGTTTTGAAAAAGATTTCAGAAATACACCATTTCCTAGAGATAGAAATGCAAAAATAATTACTGAAAAAGAATTATTAGAAAAACTTCCTAAAGAAACTTCAGCTGAAACAGTATACGTTTCTACTTTTGATATTACAGGGAACAGAGTAATAAATAAAAAAGAATTACAGCTTCTTTTAGGTGACTATATTGAAAGAAACCTTACTTTACAGCAGTTAAATGATGCTGCCAATGTTATTACAAAATATTACAGAAATAAAGGCTATATTATTAGCTATGCATATATTCCCCCTCAAGTTGTAAATAACAGCACAATTGTAATTTCAGTTGTTGAAGGTGAAATAGGGGATATTTATGTGGAAGGGCTTTCTGATTATAAAAAAGAATTTATTTTAAAACATTTAGCACCTTTAAAAAAAGGGCTTATACTGGATACTAAAGTATTAGAAAGACGTCTTCTTATTCTTAACAGCTATATGGACTTAAAAGTTAATGCTACATTAAAGCCAGGAAAAAGAAAAGGGACTTCAGATATTATAATATATGCTCAAGATACAAATCCATATAGAGCTAGTTTTAGTGTTGATAACTATGGTAATAAACTTACCAATGAATACAGGCTTAATGGGGCAGCTATGATAGGCAATGTTATTACAAGTGGTGACAGGCTTTCCCTTAATTTATCCCTTGGGCTTGATAAATTTAACCCGTGGCAGCTTTTTTTCGGTAGAATAGATTATAGACTTGCTCTTGGCAATGAAGGCTTTAAATTAGGCTTTGCTTATGCTAGAAGTAACTATATTGTTACAAATACTTTTGATATGCTTGGACTTGAAGGTTATTCAAATGATTATTCTATTTATACAGAATACCCTATTATTTTGAGAAATCAAGGCACTTTAAATTTAGGTGCAGGAATATACGTTAAAGATACAGCAGATAAAATGAAACTTTTTGGAACAAATATGGGCAGCCATGATGTTCTTGCAACAGTAGGGCTTAGCCTTTTTGGTGAAGCATATCCTTGGATAGGTGCCAATATGTATTACTCCCTTGCATTTTCTCAAGGTTTAAATGGTTTCTTATCAGCATCTCACTACAGTCCTAATTCATCAAACCCATTTGCAACAGGGTATTATGAAAAACTTTATTTTGATTATGAATACCATCAATTTATCACTTGGTTTTTTAGAATGAGATTATTATTTTCTGGTCAATTTGTATCAGATACTACATTTTCAAGTGAACGCTTTTATATAGGTGGAATATATAGTGTTCGTGGTTTTGCAAGTGGTTTGGAATCTGGTGATAATGGTTATAGAGTAAGTGTAGAAGCAGAGTTTGATTTAGGTATACCACATATAAAAGCACTTGCATTTTATGATAGAGGTCAAGTTTTTAACTATAATACAGATTATCATTCTTATGCTAATGCATCACTTGATTCTGTTGGTGCTGGGCTTAGATTTTACCCATGGAAAGGGCTTGCTATTAAAATTGACTACGGTTACCCAATAATGTCTTCAAGAAAACATAATGCAGGCTGGGGTGCAGTATATGGGAGGATAAGTTATGATTTCTAAAATTAAATCATTTTTTGCAGTTTTATTAATACTTATATTTAATTCCCAAGTTTTTGCAGCACCAGTTGGTGGAGATGTAGTGCATGGTAATGCAAATATTACACAAAATGGTTCTAATACAATAATTAACCAAAATAGTGACAGTGCTATTATAAACTGGGACTCTTTTGATATTAATAAAGGGGAAAGTGTTCATTTCAACCAAAACTCATCATCTAGTATTGTGTTAAATAGAGTTACAAATGGGCTTCCAACAAGTATTTTTGGTACTTTAACAGCTAATGGTAATGTGTTTGTTATAAATCAGGCAGGCGTGCTGGTTGGCAATGGTGCTGTTATAAATACCCATGGTTTTCTTGCAGGGGCTGCAAATATTACTGATAAAGATTTTATTACAGGTAATTATAATTTTTATGATGCAAAAGGAAGTGTTGTAAATAATGGTTCTATAAAAGTCCAAAATGGTGGCTATGCTGTTTTACTAGGTAAAAATGTAGAAAATAATGGGCTTATTGCTGCTAAACTAGGAAAAATATACCTGTCATCTGGTGAAGCTTTTAGAGTAGATATGAGTGGTAATGATTTAATAGGTGTATATGTTGAAAAAGCAGCAAATGAAGCACATACAAGTAATACTGGTAAACTGCATGCTGAAGGTGGGACTATTGTAATGACAGCTAAAAATGCATCTAATGTAATACGTCAGGCTGTCAATAATACTGGTGTTATTGATGCTTCCTCTATTTCATATCAAGGTGGTAAAGTAATTCTTGGTGCTGAAAATGGGGAAATAGTTAATAGTGGGGAAATAAATGTATCTTCACAAACAGATAGTGCAGGTTCTATTGAAATAAAATCAGATAATATAATAAATGACGGTTCATTAAAAGCCAATGGTTTAAATGGTGGCACGATTGATTTATATGCCAATAATCTTTTACAAATCAATGGAAATAGCTTAATCCAAGCAAATGCTTTTGGCTATGGTAATGGGGGAAATATTTACCTAATATCTCCTAACCGTGCAGAATCTTATAAAGGTGCAGTTATTGAGGCTAATTCAGTATACGGAAAAGGTGGTTTTATAGAATTAAGTGGTCATAAATCTGTATATGCATTTAGTGATTTTTATACTAAATCATTATTTGGGGCTTATGGTAGATTTGTTCTTGACCCATCTGATATGTTTATAGGATATTATGCTAATTTAACAGATAATGAAAATAATGTAGTATCAAATGACGGAAATACATATATTGATATTACATGGTTAAATAATCAGCTTGCTTCAACTGATGTTGAACTTAAATCTTTACCGGGTAATGGCAGTGGTAATATTACACTTAACTCTGGCGTATCTATTAATGGAACAAATGGTTTAACTTTAAATGCTTCTAATAGTATTAATTTATTAGGAAATATTAATGTAGGTAAATTATCATTACTTGCTAATGGTGATATTACAGGGAATAATGCTATTGCTACTACTGGTGATATTAATGTTACATCATATAATGGAAATATACAGCTTACAAAATTAAATATAACTGGTAAATCAACATTTTTAGCAGAAAAAGGTAATGTATATTTAGTAGGTGATAGCTTAGGCACTATTAACCAAATATCAGGTTTAAGTGTTGGTGTAGAAGCCACTGGCACAGGAACAATTACTGGTGATACTACTGTTACAAATAGAGCTGTAATAGAAGGTAATGATATTACATTAAAAGCAGGTGGTGCAATCAATACTACTGTTGATACAAAACAATTATCAGCAGAAAATACTAGTGGTGCAATCACTATTGAAAATAAAAATACTAATGAAACAATTTTACTAAAATATTTTGGTGCAGATGCATCTACATATACTCAAAATAATGGAAAAATTAATTTAAGTAATATTCCACAAGATGCAATAAATACTAGTGGTTTAACGATTAACAGCACATATGGGACCATATTTGCTCAAAACAGGCTAGATGCAATAAAAGGCTATACTAATTTATCAATGAATGCAAATATTATTCACTTTGTAGAAACAGGTAGTTCTGCTTTAACTATTGATGATACAGCAATAAAAGGCACAGCAACAAAATATATATTTGATAATGTGGGAAATATTGAAATAGGTAATATTACACCTGCTAGTTTGCAAAATTCAGGGCTTGAAGTAATATCTCGAACTGGAACTGTTAATACTGCTTCACCAATTAATGCTATGTATTTTTCTGCAAATGCTTTTGGAGATATTAATGTTACATCACAACTATTAGGTGGTGCAAGTTTTGAAAGCAGTCAAGGAAATATAAATTTTACACACAATGGTGGTCATATAAGTATTCGTGGTCTTAAAGCTGTTAATGGAAATATAAATGTAAATACAACATTACCAGGTAATCTTTATATTTCTGGGCTTGCTTCAAATAATCCTGTTACATTAAGTGCTAATAACGCAGATATAGTTTCAGTTTCTGGCTCTGGTGAAACTGCATTAAATATTAATTTAACAAATGGTAGTGGAAAATATAAATTAGATGCAAGTAACGGAAGAGATTTAGTATTAAATACAAATACAAATACATTTACAGAGTTAAGTTTATCAAGTGGTGGTAATTTATCATTTCCTGTTGCAAATAACACAATTACAGCAGATAAAAGTATCTCTTTAACTGGTAATAATATAAATAATAATGCTGAAATGACTTTAACAGCAGCAGATAGTGTTTATATTAATTTAAGGCAGGGAAATCAGTCATATATTATAGATACTGCAAATGTAGATTTAAATGGTAATAATTTATCAGTAAATTTATTAAAAGATACTACTTTTAAAGATGTTGATTTAGATAAAAATGCTGGTAATATTTATGGCACATTAAATGTAACAACTAATAATAATTTGTCATTAGATGGCAAAATGAATGTTGCAAATTTAAATCTTAATGCTTCAAGCTTTAATTTTGGTAATAATTTAGGCATTATAAATGGTTCTAATATAAAAATGACTACAACTAATGATATTAGTGGCGTTGGTAAAATTTCTGCAAAAAGGGTTGATTTAACAGCTAATACAATTGGTGCTGCAACTCCTATTTTAATTAATTCTGATTTTGCATATTTTACATCTACAGCTACAAATAAAACTGCAAATGATGTATTAATTAATATTAATTCAAATAATTGGATTTATGGTTATAAAATATATTCATTTAAAACAAGTGGTCTTGGTAGTTCATATATTGGTGGCAGAAAAGTTGATTATGCAGCAAATCAACAAATTAGAGAATCAAGAATACGTGGTAAATTACCAATTGAAGCTACTAATATTGATAGGGTAGAAGGTGATGATTTAATAAAAGGTGGTCGTTTACTTGACCCTAGCGAGCTTATTACCGTTGAAAAAGCAAATCCATCTAAAGTTCAAAGTATTAAAAAACGAAATAAAAATATTGAATTAAAATAATCATACAACCCCGCTTATAATGAGGCGAACCCCATTTATTGGACAAATAAATGGGGTGTTTTTATGTCACGTAGAACAAAGTATTCTTATGAATTACGCAAAGAGATATTGCAACAATATTTAGAAGAACAAAAAAGTTTATTATCTTTATCAAAAGTA
>CASEIN010000043.1 GCA_949287985.1 Mucispirillum schaedleri
ATTCTTTTGATAATGATGTAATACTTCTTTGTTCTTCTAAATATTGATGCAATATCTCTTTGCGTAATTCATAAGAATACTTTGTTCTACGTGACATAAAAACACCCCATTTATTTGTCCAATAAATGGGGTTCGCCTCAAATCAGGGCTTATTGTATTTTATTAGTCATCAAGTGGACTAAAATCATCTTTACCTATGAGACATTGAGGACAAACCCAGTCATCTGGTAAATCCTCAAACGCTGTTCCTGCTGGAATACCATCTTCAGGAATACCTATTGCGGGGTCATATATCCAGCCACAAACATTACATACATATTTTTTCATAGTATCCTCCTTATATTTGTTTTTCCTCAACATTTTTTATACCTAATTTTTTTAATAGGCGTGATTTTAAAAGTTCCACAATTTGCTCATATGTTTTTGATTTTAATGGTATCTGACCACCAGCAGATTTCATGTGACCACCACCATAACCTATACCTCTAACTATTGACAATGCTATGGAACCTACAGCTTTTTTACTTGTTTTGTTTCTAATGGAAAAATAACATGTTTGATCAATTTTTCCAACAACAAATGATGATTTTACTTCACGCATGCGAAGTAAATAGTCTGATATTTCTGCAATTAAATCTGCATTACGAACTTCTTCTAAATCACAAAATATCAAATCATCAAAAATAATTGCCTGATCAACTGCTTTTTTAATTGTTTTAAAATAATACCTTGGCAGTTCCGGAGTTTCTATTTTATTTAATTTAGCAAATGATGCATTTGGAAATACAAAACTTATCATATCCATATCAGCTTGAGTGTTTCCTCTACCAGCGCCAAAAGTATCTGTTTTAATGCCATAATATAATGCTGTAGCAGTATTAGTATCAGGAACTATGCCTAGTTTTTTGTAATATTCTGCTATAATAGTAGAAGTAGAACCATAATGGGTTCTTATGTCATTAAATGGTATTGTTGTTGAAACAGCCCTTAAATTATGGTGGTCAATAACTGCATCAGGCAGTCTTTGACCAGTTTCATATGTATTACCAGCTCCCGGTTGGGTATCTACAAGTATATAATAATCATACCTTGCCATATTAAGTTTTGTAATATAATGCATATCTATTTTACAAAGCTTAACAAATTCTTTATTTTCTGCTCTGCCAATAACACCCATATATGCTATTGTAACGCGTTTTTTTAATTTTAAAGTCAGCAAGTTTTTTAATGCAAACGCAGCTGCAATAGTATCAGGATCAGGGTTATTATGCGTTTGTATTAAAACTTTTCTTTTTGCTTTAACTGCTTCCAATAATTTTTCAATCATATATTAACCTTTCTATTCTGCTGCAAAATCCAATACCAGTTCTTTTTTACCAAAGTCCATTCTTGTAGGCTGTTTTGGTAATTGAGAGCTTGATATTTTTCCACTTAATTCTTCAGGAGAAAAATATGATTCTACTTCAAATACAACGCTTTTTTGATTATATGATACTGTTTTAGATGATTTTATTAAACCACGTTTTAATAAAGTATCCATAATATTTTTTGTTAAAACAAAATTATTAGCATTTATAAGTTTAATTTCATATTTTTGTAACTTAGCAGCAGTTTCTGGCAGTTTAACAATATTTTCACGTATGTATGTAATAGTATCTGTTGCTGCCTGTTTTACTGCAGTATTATAGCAGTATGCTGTATTTGTATTATCAGAACCTGTAACAATTTGGATTGTTTTATGCTCTTCCTTTTTATCATGTATAGAAACAGTAGTAACAACTTCACATTCATTACCACCATCTTTAAAATCATCTTTAGATAATACAGGCTCAAAATCAAATATAATTAATACATTACTTCCAATATCTTTAAAAGCTTTTTCCACTTGAGCATTATCTTTTATATCTTTAATTTTACCTAAGAAGCTGCCTTCATTTGCTGTGGAAAACTGCATAGAAGAAAGTGCAGTAGTAATTGCTGATTTTACTTGATTATCAGGCAGAGTATTAGAATCCATACCTCTATATACAAACACTGCTGAATCAGTATATTGATTTAATAATAGCCTTGCATCTTGTAATGCTACATCATCTAAATCAATACGGACTTTAACTGTAATTGTTTTATCAACTAAAGTCTGTTCCAAAATAGTATAACTCTTAATAAATTTTAAATATTCACTTGTTACCTTAATATCTTGATTATTTTCCTTGAAATACCATCTTATAGAGCCGTATAAAGCATTATTCAACGCTGCATAGTAAGCATCACGAAGTCTGTTTTTTGAAACAGTAGCTTTACCTGTTGTAGTAACAATAGATGCATAGCTTTCAAATGATGAAAAGATAATCATTAAACATATAATAATTTTAAATAATTTACTAAACATAAGTCTCCTTTTATATTGCTAAGAATGATTATACTATATTTTTTTTATTTTTGCAATATTTCTTAAAGAGGATTTTCTTGAATTATTGAATATGCATTTATATTTGTATCTCCAAGCCCTCTTAAACTAAATAAAACATAAAATTTTATTTCATCTTTTCTATATTGGCCATTAATGGCATTTATTGTTGATTGGATAATATCTGCTCTTAATCCTAAACTCCAGCATTCAGCATTATAAAGTAAAGATGCACCAAAACTTTTTGGATTTAGGTTATTAAAACTCATATTTTCATTATATCCACTCCAGTTAACATAACCTTGAGCAGCTATTCTCCATATATTTACACCAGCTGCTAACCCTAAAGTTGTATTGGATACACTGTCATTATTTTGTATACCATATATTTGACCATTATATGTATAAGTGTTTGTAAGAAAAAAGTATCTTAAAAATCTTAATGTTAATGTATTATTAAAATACTGCACTCTTGGTTCACCATCTTTTAGTTCGCCAGAATGATTATATATAAGCTCTGTATCATTACTTACATATCCTAATGCATTTAATGATAATTTTGCATTAAGTGGTGTTAAAGGGTTGTCTATTTTCATAAAATCAACCCCTTGATTTAAGGTTAGTTTCATATACCAGCCACTTCCTATTAAAGCGGTAATAAATTCATAGGAAAGTGTGCTTTGGTATGATGTTACATCATTGGTTAATAAGTTAGGATAAAAAGTAGTTGCATTTGATTCAGGGTGAAGCAGTTTTGGAGAATATCCCATTATAATATTATTTTGTATAGAATGACGGAAAAGCCCGTAATCTTTATATATTTCTTTCACTGCAAGGGTTAAATCAGCACCACCCCAATATTTTTGTGCTGTTTTATCATCTATTTTGTATATACCACCAAAATCTGGGCTTATAGAATCTGTAAAGTTAAATGGTTTTGTACTGTCCTGCCATCTAATATAACCAATATAAGCTGATGGAGTTAATGTTAATACTTTTAAATCAATAGGGGTATAAAGTCTTCCATAAGAACTAAATCTGTTCATTACCCAGTCATTTGATTCATCTGGCTTGTTTTGAGTTAAATTATAATAATTTGTTTCCCTATATGTAAGATAATCATAATTTAAATCGTATTCAAAAAATACATAAGGTATATCTTTCACTATTTTATTTAATCTAACAGAAGGCATACGAACAAGGTGATTTTGTATATAACCAGTATTAGTATCTCTATATAACATATCACGCCTATAATGAACCTGTGAATCAATATAATCATTAATATATTTAAGTCTTAACTCAGCAAAATACATATTTTGGTAGTTTTCTTTATCATAAGTTGATATTGAATATTCATCAAAATTTCTTATATATAGATAATCAGATACATAATCACCATTTAAATTTAAATACAAATTTTTTATTGGAACATATTGATTTTTAGTAGTTGCTCGCCATCTTGATTGTGTATCTGCTTCAGAATCATAATCTTTTATATGTTCTGCAGAAATATAAAAGGAACTTTTTTCATCATGGGCATATCTTGCTTCAAATTGTTCCTGTACACCTCTTTCTGAATATAAACCAAGTCCTATTGTAAAGTCATAATTTATGTCTGGTGCAATAAAATATTTAATATTACCTATTGCTCCCATTGTTTCAGAATAACCAATCAGTGGCATTAAAAAACCTGTCTTTCTATTTGATGAAATAGGGTAGAAAAATTTTGGAACATAAATAAAAGGGCTGTCTAATACATTAACAGTAGTATGATTCATTTGCATATATCCATCTAAATCAAGCTTTCCTTCATACATAGATAATGACCATTCAGGTACACTACCAGAACATGCTGAAATTTTGGCATCTTTTATTGTAAATGTAGTAGGTCCTGTTTTATTCATTGTTTTAGCACATAAATAGTTAAATGGGGCAATAAAACCTTGAATATTTTCTGCTGTTCCTATTTCTTTATTCATGTTATAATCTATTTTTTCAGCTTCTAGTTTTTGTTCTGGACTTTCTATAATAACATTTCCTTCTGCCTGAACTTGAGATGTTTCTGCATTATATATCATTTTATTAGATGTTATTTTTATATTTTTTGAAGACAGTAATACATTGCCTTCTGCTTCATATACATTATTGCCTAATCTTGTAACTTTATCAGCCTCTAAAACATATTCACTGTCATTAGTTTGTGCATAGCTTATCTGAAATATAAATAAAATACATATAACAACTAATACTATCTTATTCATTGTTACACCGTTTAATATATTCTTTCATATATGCACAAAGATAAAATGAACCAGTTACAAGTATATTGCCATTATATTGTTGTAATGCATAATCAAATGCATCATCAGGCAATGGGATAAATTTCCCTTCATCTGATTTAAAGTTTTCAATACTTCTCATATTATTTGGAAGTGTTGTTACTATAATATTATTGCATATTGTTTTTAATATTTTTATTGTATTATAAATATCTCTATCATTTGTAACGGTAAAAATAATACATTCAATATTATAGTTTTTCCAGCTTTCTTTTAATTTTATTATACCTGATAAATTATGAGAGCCATCTAAAATTATTCTGCCAATTACTTCCATTCTACATGGGGGAAGTCTCAGTATATTACTATCTGAAAAATCTTTATTTAATAATGTTTTATATATTATTTTAGCTGTTGTATAGTTTTCGTTGTAAGGGTAGGGGTAGTTATTATTTTTTTCAATAATATCTTTTGTTATTATCTCCAATTTATTTGAAAGATGTTTAGATATGTAACTAGAAATAGTTTTATTATTATATGCTAAAATAACATGGGAATTTTCTCTTATAATCCCTAATTTTTCATTGATAATACTATATATATTGTTACCTAAATATGCAGCATGGTCATACCCCATAGAAGTTATAACACAAAGTTTTTCATTAATTAAAGCAGTATTTGTAGCATCATACCTGCCACCCATGCCAGTTTCTAATATTGTAAAATCAGGTGTATTTGTAGAAAAGAATATAACTGCAATAAAAAAAATAGCTTCAAAATATGACAGATTATTATTTATAATAGTTTGTTCGTGTTTAACAAATATATTATTTAACTCATCATCTGATATTTCTTTACCATTAAATACAATTCTTTCATTAATTTTTAATATATGGGGAGAAGTAAAAAGGGCAGTTTTATATCCTGCATTTTGCAGCATTTGATAAAGAAAATAAGATGTAGAACCTTTACCATTTGTGCCTGCTATATGAATAATTTTATCTAAAGTTGACTGGGTAAACTTAACTTCATTTAAGGCATCATTTATTCGTGAAAGTGATAACTCCAAATTTTTAAACTCATACTTTTCAGCATAATAGCTTTCAAACTTATTCAAACTTTCTTATCCACCAATATACAACATTAACCCTTACTTATACAGATATTAGCAATTTTTTGCAAGACTATAAATTAGAAATACTATAAATTCCTTTACTTTCTAATATTTCCATACATTTAATCATAACTATTGCAGTATTTACTGCATCAAATAATGCTCTATGCCTGTCGCTGTCCTTAATGTTTAAATTTATATTAAAATATTCTATTAAATTATCTAATTTATATGCTTCTAAATTTGGAACAGCTTTTTTTGATAATGATAAAGTATCTAGCACATGGTTAAAAGGTAAGGGCAGGTTACAAAGTTCTGCTTCATGTTTAATAAAGCGCATATCAAAATTAACATTATGCCCAACAACCACACTGTTTTCTGCAAATGATAAAAATGATGGCATGATTTCTTGAATAACAGGTTTATCTTTCACCATATCATTTGATATATTATGCACTTTATAGGCATTATATGGAATACTTATTTCTGGGTTAATTAATTCAGAAAAAGTATTATCATAATCAATTGTAAAATCAGGGTAGATTTTAACAGCTGCAATTTCTACCATTTTTGCATATTTTGGAGTATAGCCTGTTGTTTCAGTATCTACAACAGTATAAGTAAGTTCTTTAAAATGTTTGTGTATCATATATTATATTAAATAACTCCTTAAATTTTTCTAAACTTAATTCTTCAGCTCTGGAAGTATTTGTAAGCCCAGCTTGTGTTAATAGGTGACTTATGTTATCTATTTCCTGTAAATTATTTTTCAATGTTTTACGTTTTTGCCTAAATGCCATTCTTAGAAACTTAAAAAAAGCTTGTTCTTTTTCCCCAGAATAACATTTTTCATTATTAGGGCTAAACTTTAAAACTGTGCTCATTACATTAGCATTAGGCCAAAAATTTGCTCCACTAATATCTTTTATTTTAGTAGTATTAAATAAATAGCTTATAAAAACTGATAAAGAAGTATATGCCTTTGAATTTGGTTTTGCAATTATTCTGTCTGCCACTTCTTTTTGAAACATAAATACCATATTTTTTATATTTTTACGCATTGCTGCTTTTTCTAGTATTTTTACAGATAAATTGTATGGCAGATTACCTATTATAATAACAGGTTCATTTTCAAACAGCTTATTATAATCCACATTAGAAGCATCTTGATTTAATATCTGCACATTTTTATAAAAAAATAAATATCTATGTAGAAATTCAATAAGCTCAGTATCTATTTCAAGAGCAATAGTATTTGCTTTTGTTTCAGCTATTAATTGGGTTAAAACCCCACAACCAGGACCAATTTCTATAACATTATCAGTTGCTTCAATTTCTGCTTCTTCAACTATTTTTTGCAGTAAAGATTTATTTGTAAGAAAATGCTGACCAAACTTTTTTTTAGTTAAGCCGGCTTCATTTTTAAAGGCTTCTAATAGATTTATCATAATTTACCATCATTTGTGCCATATTTACAGCTTTATTTAAACTTGAGCAAGTACATATTCCTTTACCTGCAATATCAAAAGCAGTTCCGTGGTCAACAGAGGTTCTAATAAATGGCAGGTTCAGAGTAATATTAACTGCTTCACCAAAGGAATCCATTTTTACAGCTATCATTCCCTGGTCATGATACATTGCAATAATAAAATCCCATTCCTTTGCTTTTGTATATATGGTATCAGCAGGATAAGAGCCAAATACATCTATACCTTTTAATCTTGCTTTTTCAATGGCAGGATTAATAATATTTATTTCTTCATAACCTAATGCACCATTATCTCCAGCATGAGGATTTAACCCACATACTGCAATTTTTGGGTTTAAAGTTCCAAAATATCTTCCTGCATTATATGCATTTTCAATGGCAGTTAATACAATATCTGCTGTTATATGGTTAGCAATATCTTTTACAGGATAATGTGTTGTAGCAAGTATAGTTTTAACATTATTACCTGCAAGCATCATTGATACATTTTCAACTTTTGATAGATAAGCCAAATATTCCGTATGGCCTGGAAAATTATAACCTGCATCTTTAGTAGATTTTTTATTAATAGGGCAGGTGATAACTGCATTAAACTTACCATCTAATGCACCTTTAACTGCATAATCAATATAACTAATGGCAGCTTTTCCACATTCTGCACTAATTTTACCATACTCATAATCAAATATATTACTATCTGGCTCTAATATATTTAAATGATTTGGTATATTAGTTTTTAGTATATCTTTATATGTTTTTTCCACTATCCATTTATGGCCAATAAGAGCTACATCAAAATGTTTGCTTTCTTCTTGCAGAAAAAATTTACAAGCTATTTCATAACCAATACCAGCAGGGTCGCCTGCTGTTATTACCAAAGAATATTTTGTCATTTCATTCTCTCAAATATTTTAACTATTATATATTACAAAAATTCTATATAAATCAAGTATTAATTATTTAAAAAATATATTTTACAATTTAATAAATTTATACTATATATTTATAAAAAAATTTGATATAATAGAAATGGGTATATATTTATATAAAATGAGGCTGCAATGAGTAATTCAAATGAGAACATTTTTGATGAATTAAAAAAGAAAATTACTGGAGATATTTATATAGATAAAATTAGGCGCTATATGCATTCTACTGATGGTAGTATTTTTAGAGTAGAGCCTGCATGCGTCGTTTATCCAAAATCTACTAACGATGTTGTAGAAATAGTTAAATTTGCTAATAAATATCAATTATCTATGCACAGTCGTGGTGCTGGTTCTGGGCTTTGTGGAGCAGCTATCGGCAGAGGTATTATAATTGATTTTGCAAAATATATGAATAAATTTATCAGTTATGAAAAAATTAGTGATACTGAAGCTGTTTTTACATGTGAACCAGGTTATAAGTATGGTGAGCTTGAAGCATATTTAAAAGGCAGCTCTATGTGGTTTCCTGCAGCACCTTCAAGTGGTGAATACGCAACATTTGGTGGTATGTATGGAACTAATGCTGGTGGTGGTTACTCTGTAAAATATGGCAATGTGGCTGATTATATTGTAGATGCTGAAGTGGTATTTCATGATGGTTCTGTTAATACCCTTAATAATATAGCAAAAACTAATATTGATGATTTACCTGTTGAATTAAAAGAATTATATAATGTATTAAATAGTAATCAAAATGTTATATCAAATGGTTATCCACCTATTGCATGTAATGTATGTGGTTATGAATTAAGGCAGTCAATACAAAACGGTTTCCTTTATTTGCATAAAATATTTGGTGGTTCTGAAGGCACATTAGGTATTATTACTAAACTAACATTTAGAGTTATTAGAAAAAAACCTGCCAGTGCATTAGTTATTGCATATTTTAATGATAAAACAAGCAGTTCTAAAGCTGCTCAGATTGGTTTAAAATATGACCCTGCAGGCATTGAGATAATGGATAAATCTTTATTATCATTAGCTGTTACTCATGAGCCAAGCTTAGAAGGTAAAATCCCTACAGATATTGATAATGTTTTAATGTTTGAATTTGAAGGGGAAACAGAAGAAGAAGTAAGAAAATATTCTGAAGAAACAGTTAATAAAATCAAAGCAGAAGGTTATACTGACCAAGTTTTTATTGCAATAAGTGAAGAAGAAATGGCTCAATTTTGGGCTGTAAGAAAGGCAGCAGTTCCTATACTTTACTTATTAAAAGGTAAAAAGAAAATATTAGCTCTTGTTGAAGATGCTGCTGTCCCTACTGAAAAGTTAGTAGAATATTTTGATGGACTGTATGAAATATTCAAAAAATACAAAGTTAATTTTGTAAGTTATGGTCATATTGCAAAAGGGCTTTTACATAACAGACCATTACTTGATTTAAAAGATCCACACGATATAGGGCTTTTAAAAACAATAGCTGATGAAGTTTTTGAACTTGTTCATAGGCTAAATGGAACAATTTCTGGTGAACATGGTGATGGCAGACTTCGTTCCTGTTATATAAATAAACAGTATAGCACAGAACTTTACTCATTATTTTTAAGGGTAAAAAATATTTTAGACCCTGATAATCTTTTTAACCCAGAAATTAAAACAACAAGTGATGAAATGCAGATGATTAAGCATTTAAGATATGGTGCTGATTATGGTGCAAATGATAAAGCACTTAATAAACAGCTTGTTTGGGAAGAAGATTTTATTTTAGAAGCTGAAAAATGTCATGGCTGCTCAAAATGCACAACTGTTACTCTTGCTACAAGAATGTGCCCAGTGTATAAAGTATTAAAAGATGAAGCAGCTGCTCCTAAAGCAAAAGCTAATATTTTACGTGGTCTTCTTAGTAATGTGATAGATTCTGAAGCAATGTTTCAGGAAGGTTTTCAACATGTAATAAACCACTGTATAAACTGTGGAAGTTGCTCTATTGAATGTCCATCAAAAGTAAATATTCCAAAACTTGCTTTAGAAGCAAAATCAAGATATGCTGAAAAATTTGGTGTATCTATTGATGCAAAACTTGCTACAAATTTTGAGACAGCAGGTAGATTAACTCATAAATTAAGCCCATTAGTTTCTGCTTTTATGGCGCCTAAATTAATGAGAAAAGTGTTAAAAGTTACCACTGGTTTATCAAGTGAAAGAAAGTTTGTTAAATTTGCAACAAAATCACTAAATGAAAGAATAACTCAAACAGAAGGCAGTGGCGAAAAAGTTGTAATGTATTTTGCTGGTTGTTATGCTTCATATATTAAGCCCGAAATAGGCGAAAGCACTATTAGAGTTTTAAATAAACTTGGTTATAAGGTTGTAACACCAAATCAACATTGTTGTGGTATACCTCATCTTTCAAAAGGTTTAGCAAAAGATGCTAGAAACCAAATTAAGAAAAACTTAAAAGAATGGGGCAATTTAATAGACCAGGTTGATTATATAGTATCAGCATGTTCCAGCTGCACATTATCCTTAACAAAAGAATGGCTTTATTATCAAAATGATGAAGTAACTCAAAAAATAAAAGATAAAACAATATTTGTTATGGATTTAATAGAACAACATATTGATGAGATGGATTTAAAAGCAAATAATATGTTATTAGCATACCATATGCCTTGCCATAAAAAACTTTTAAAAAATGCCAATAGTTCTATTAATGTATTAAAAAAACTACCAGGTGTTGAAACAGATAAATTAAATACAGGCTGCTGTGGAATGGCTGGAAGCTGGGGAATGGCTGCAAAAAATTATGATTTATCAGTTAAAATAGGCACTCCTATGGTGGATAAATTAAATGAAAGTAAAGCTTCCATTGGTGTTACAGAATGTCCTACCTGCACAATGCAGCTTGAACATCTTGGAAATAAAAAAATAATACACCCTGTAGAGGTAGTAGATAAATGTATAGAATAATTATCTTTGCATGTTTTACTTTTTTATTTACCATAAATGTTTGGGCTTCTGATAATAAAAGCAGTAGTCAACAGTCTAAAAGTATACAAAAAGTTCCCGATGCTTCATTTAATGATGACTATGTGGTAGGCTTAAAAGCATTTGAAGATAAATTAAATGATGTGGCTATTGCAAGTTTTAATAACTACTTAGCCCATGAGAATAAATCAAAAAAAGCTGGTTTTGCTTTATACTTATTATACCAGCTTTATATGGCAGAATCCGATTACAAATCGGCACAATATAGTCTTGCTCAGCTTGCTAACTTTAATGACAGCAGATTTAATAAACAGCAAATGTTAAAAGACCAAATGTTTATTGAAACAAAACTTGACTGTGCTGGTGCTAAAAACCTTTTAATGTCTGCAAGAAGAAATGAATATTTAGAGGTTTATGCAAAAAGTTCCTGCCCTATGGATAAAGATGTTATTAGCTTAATTAATAAAATAGATGTTTCTACAAATGCATTATATGCTGTATTAGAACGTGTTCAGGATAATAAAGATTTAATTTTTTCCACATATGATAACTTAAGAGCTGATAAACGCACTCCAAAGCTAATGAACTTTTATGGTAAATATTTTTATGCTAATAATATGAAAACAGAGTTTATGGAGTTATATAGTAATTATAAAGATAGTGAATTAACTGCACTTGTTTTAGATGATATTTGGAACCAAAAGGATTATAAAAAATATATTAGCACTTTTAATAAGGAAGTAAAAAGTGATTATAATATGCAAAAAGTTGTATATTGTAGAATGATAGAAGCATCAAATAAAGAAGCTTTTAATTTTGATTGTAATTTAGTGGATAGATGCATTGGTGTAAATAGCCCTGATTACAATAAAAATAAATTAGCATGTTATATGAAAAAAGAGGATAAAGAAAAAATTTCATGGTTTATAGGCACACTAACAAATCAGGAAACTACTAAACTATGTGAATATGGCAAATATATTATAGGTAAAAGGCTGTATGATCCAAAATTTGTTCATAAGTTTGGAGGCTGCACAGATAAAGCATCTATGTATGAATCTTTATTAAAATTTAAAGATTATGATTCAATGATTAAACTAGGTGGTAGTGGTGATACTAATGAAGATGCTGCATATATGGCAATAGCATACTATTATAAAGGCAATACAAATCAATATAATAATTATCTTTCAAAAGTAAAAGATATAGATTTATCTGGTATGGTAAAAAGAACCATTAGTAGAGGTGGTTTATAATGTGGAAAATTATAATAGGAACATTAATAATAGTTTTAGGAATTGCCTTTAGTGGTTATAAATATTTCACTGGAAAAGAAAATGAGCTTTATGAACAGGCAAAACAGCTTGAAGCAGAAGGAAAAATTAAAGAAGCTCATGAAGTTATATTAAAAGCTTTGGAGCTAAACCCAACAAATAGAAAAGTGCTTGCATATAAATCACAGCTTTTTTCTGTTGTAGATGGCGATAATAAACTAAAAAATGCAGTAGCTTTTAGAGATGATGCTGTTAGAGCAATGGATAGAGGCGATTATGTAGATGCTGCTGAAAAGTTAGATAAAGCAAATACTTTACTTGGAGAAATATTTCCATCATCACCAGCTTATGAAAAGGCAGGTGAATTACAGGCCCAAATTGTTAAAGATACGGAACGTCTTAAAAAAGAATTACCAGAAAGATATTATAACAGGGCAAAAGAACTGGCAAATAATGGGGAATATGAAAGAGCATATAATGCTTTACTTTATATTAAACAACCAAGCGCAAAAATTATTGAACTTATGGACCAGCTTGCTTATACCATAGGTAATGATAAATTAGAACAGATTCAAAAAGATAGTAACCCTACAGCATTTTTAATGCGTGATGCAATAAACTGGTTTAATCAAGTAAGCAGCAGCTCACCAGACCATGTTGATGCAAAAATAAAAATATCAAATTTAAATAAGAAATTAGAGGGTATAAGTAAAAAAAATGAGTAATGTATTATTAGATTATGATTTTACTAAAACAAATATTCTAATTATTGGAGATATTATGCTTGATAGATATTATTACGGCAGTGTATCAAGGATATCTCCAGAAGCACCTGTTCCTGTAATTAATGTAAAATCAGAAGTTTATACTATGGGTGGAGCAGGTAATGTGGCAAATAATATTAAAGGCTTAACTTCTAACTGCTCTATTATTGGTGTAGCAAAAGATGATGAAGCAGGAAAACTTTTGCAGCAAATGTTTGATAATATAGATGCAAAAACTCATTTTATTGATGCAGATATGCCTACAATTTCAAAATTAAGAGTTATAGGTGGTAAACAGCAAATTGCAAGGCTTGATTTTGAAGATATAAAGCCATTAAATGATAAACTTACTAATAAAATAAAATCTATTTATGAAAATCAGTTAAAAGAACATGATGTTGTGATAATATCTGATTATGGCAAGGGTATATGTTCTGATGAAATATGTCCTTTTGTAATAAATAAAGCAAATGAACAAAATAAAAAAGTTATTATTGACCCAAAGGGTAGTAACTGGGATAAATATAAAAATGCCTATATTGTTACTCCAAATGTTAAAGAATTAAGTGAGGTGTATGGAAAAGATATACCAAATGAAGATGAAAACGTAATTGAGTGTGGTATTCAAATAAGAGAAAAATATAATCTTACTTATCTTATTGTTACAAGAAGTGAAAAAGGTATTACAATTATTGGTAAAAACTATAATAAAACTATACCTACGCAGGCAATGGAAGTATTTGATGTATCAGGTGCAGGGGATACTGTTGTGGCGTGTATTTCTGTTTTTCTAGGGCTTGGATTAGATATTGATGAAGCTGTATATTTTGCAAATATGGCAGCAGGTGTAGTTGTTGGTAAATTAGGAACAGCTCCAATTACTTTATCTGAATTTACGTATGCCTTAAATGGTATACATTCATCAAAAGTGGTATCGATTAACAGTATTGCAGATATTATAAAAAGAGAAAAATCATTTGATAAAAAGATTGTTTTTACAAATGGCTGCTTTGATATACTACATAAAGGGCATGTTACATATCTTAAAAAAGCAAAATCACTTGGTGATATTTTAATATTAGGCTTAAATAGTGATGATTCTGTTAGGCGCTTAAAAGGAGAAAGCCGTCCTGTAAATAATGAAAATGATAGGGCAGCAGTATTGGAAGCTTTAGAATGCATTGATTATATTGTTATTTTTACAGAAGATACACCATTAAATTTAATAAAAAGCGTTATGCCTGATATATTAGTGAAAGGTGGAGATTATAAAGCTTCTGATGTTGTTGGAAAAGAGTATGCTGGTAAAGTAGAAATAATAGATTTTATAAATGGATATTCTACAACTTCAACTATTCAAAAATTAAATGGAGGAAAATAATATGGTTATTGTAACTGGTGGAGCAGGGTTTATTGGTTCAAATATTGTTAAAGGACTTAATGATAAAGGTATAGACAATATTTTAATTGTAGATAATCTTACAAATGCAGTTAAACATAAAAATTTAAATAAAATAAAATTTTATGATTATATAGATAAAACTGAATTTAATATAGATGATTTTCTATCAAAAAATAAAGTGGAAGCAATTTTTCATCAAGGTGCTTCATCTAACACTATGGAAACTGATGGCAAATACATGATGAAAAATAATTATGAATACACCAAAAATATATTTTTAGCATGTCAAAAGCACAATGTAAGGTTATTTTATGCATCAAGTGCTTCTGTTTATGGTAATGGGGATAATGGTTTTGTAGAAAAAGAATCATGCGAATATCCTTTAAATGTTTATGCTTTTAGTAAGTATCAATTTGATAGATTTTTTAATATTAATAGAAAAAATATTAATACACAGGTTGTAGGTTTAAGATATTTTAATGTATATGGTCCACAGGAAAACCATAAAGGTAGAATGGCCTCAGTTGCATTTCATATGTTTAATCAAATACATAATAATGAACCAATGAAGCTTTTTGAAGGAAGTGAAAATTTTAAAAGAGATTTTATTTATGTTGATGATGTAGTATCTGTAAATATGTTCTTTTATGAAAACCCTGATAAAACAGGTATATTTAATTGTGGAACAGGTAATGCTGAAAGTTTTTGTGAAATAGCTAATGCTTTAAAAGAAAAATACAGTAATGCACAAATAGAATATATCCCATTTCCTGAAAGTTTAGTTGGTAAATATCAAACATTTACACAAAGTGATATTACATCTTTACGTAATGCAGGGTATAATAAACCTTTTACAGCTTTAAGAGAAGGCACATTAAAATATGCTGATATATTAGAAAAAACTGGTGGTTATATTTTATAATGAAATTTTCTTTTGGCAAAAATAAATTAAAAAAACTAGTTGATAATTCAGTATTAAAGAAGAAAGATTCTTTAATAGGTTTGCCTGTATTATTTGCACTTTCTGGGTTTGCAAGTATTCGTAATGCATTTAAGCCAGAGGTTGTTAACAAAATTGCAGTTATAAAACTTACTTCTGTTAGAGATATTGTTTTTACAGCTGATGGTATAAAAGCATTAAAAAAAGCTTATCCAAATGCTTCAATTACATATTTTGCAGGAGAAGATAATTTTAATATGGCTTCTGCATTAGAAGGTGTAACTAATACTATTCGTATTTTTAGTAATGATTTAAGTAAAAGTATGAAAATAGTAAAAAATGCTGGTCATTTTGATTTATGGATTGATTTTGGAGTATGGTCTAGATTTGAAGCCATTATGACTCAAACTGCAAAAGCATCATATAAAATAGGTTTTAAAACTGAAGGTGAGCACAGGCATTTTGCATATGATAAGGTTGTAGAATATATATTTGAGAGCCATTATAAAGATAATATTAGTTTTTTATTATCATCAATTGGTGTTCATATTACAGAAGAAAAAAATGATGATGCTAGAAATAAAGAAAACATTGTAAACCAGGTTGTAATAGATATTTTTGCTGATACAGTAGAGCAAAATTGTAGAAAATGGAGCCATAATCACTGGAAAGCAGTTGTAGAATATTTAAATAAATTAAAATATCGTGTTGCATTAATAGGCAGTAAAAAAGATGTAGAAGAAGCAGAAACATTTAATGAGCTTTTAGGTGGTAAAGCAGATGTTGATTTTTTAGTGGGCAGGCTTGATTTTGCAGATAAAGTTAAGTTATTTAAACAATCAGCATTAGTTATTGCCTGCGATAATTCTTCGTTACATACAGCAGTATACTACCATGTGCCTGTTGTTGCATTATATGGTCCTACAAACAAAAGCAAGTATGGCCCAAAAGGCGATAATGTGTATGTTGTATCATCTTTAACATGTAATGGCTGCCAGTCATTATATGGTGATGAAAAATGTAGTATGGATAATCCTGATTGTATGGACAGTATACAACCACAAACAGTAATAGATAATATTAATTTAGCATTAGGAGTAAATGTTGAAGAAAATTAGTTATACCATTAAATTAAAAACTTATCTTACTATGTTGATTTTATTTATTGGTGATGTTTTATCATATTATCTAGCGTTAGTTTCTGCATATTTTACTCGTGATTTTTTAGATGAGTTTGTGCATATACCTTTTCATTTTTCAATATCATATCTTGTTACAGAATATTTATGGATACCTGTTATTTTAGTTATAGTTATTACTTCGAAAGGGTTGTATTCATTAAGAAAGCCTTTTTGGCATGAAGTTAGAAGAATTTTATTTACGGTATTTATTACCTTTTTATTTGTTTTTACCATAGTTTCTCTTGGTAAATTAGGGGAACATATATCCAGATTATTTTTAATTCTGTTATTTAGTTATACTTTATTGTATCTAATAATAATAAGATATTTTTTAAAGTCTAAAATATTAAACAGGAGGGCATTTGCTGAAAGCCTTGTAGTTGTTGGTGCAGCAAACCATGTAGATAAGATTTGTAGTAATTTGTACATGGAAAATGGCTTATGTTTTTACATAAAAGGTATTGTTTTAACTGATCGAGAAGAATATACTGGCAAATATAAAATACTTGGTTATTTTGATGATTTGGAAGATATAATTATAAAAAATAGAATTGCTTCTGCTTTCATTATAATAGATGATACAAACAGGCAGATAGACAGCATGCTTAATAGAATACAGCTAAATGTTAATAAGCTTTTAATTAAATATGATTCTCAAGGTGTTGGTTTTTCTAATACGGAAGCTGTGCAGCTGTTAAAATCAAACTTAAACTACATACAGGTTAATAATAATTTTAAATATTTACTAAATAGTATTGTAAAAAGATTTTATGATATTATATTATCTATAATACTGCTTCCAATATTACTGGTTATTATTTTTATTATAGCATTTTTTATAAAATTAACATCTAAAGGTCCTATTTTTTATGGACATAAACGTGTTGGCAGATATGGAAAAACAATTAAAGTATTAAAATTTCGTTCTATGTACCAAGATGCAGATGTTAGGCTTAAGGAAATATTAGCAAATGATATGGAAGCTAAAAAAGAGTGGGAAACATACTATAAACTTAAAAATGACCCAAGAGTAACACCTGTTGGTAAATTTTTGCGTAAAACATCTTTAGATGAATTACCACAAATATTTAATGTTATTAAAGGGGATATGAGTTTTGTAGGTCCACGCCCTGTAATTCAGGATGAAATAGATAAGTATTATAAAGAACTTGCTTCTTATTACTACATGGTTCGCCCTGGAATAACTGGTTTGTGGCAGATAAGTGGCAGAAATGATATAGATTATGATACAAGAGTTGCAAAAGACTCTTGGTATGTATTAAATTGGTCTGTATGGCTTGATATTGTAATATTATTTAAAACACCGGGTGCAGTTTTTCAAAGAAAAGGTGCATACTAGGAATAAACATATAAGGATATTTATGCAGTCAAAACATTATTTTATATACACATTTGGTTGTGCAATGAATGAATACGATACTGAACGTATTGCAGCTGCTTTAGAAGCAAAGGGATATATACCTTCAGATAAGGTTGATGATTCTGATTTTATAGTCTTAAACACTTGCAGTGTAAGAGAAAAACCACAGGTAAAAATATTAAGCTATCTGGGACAAATTAAGATATTGAAAGAAAAACGTCCTAATATGATAGTGGGGATAACTGGCTGTGTTGCTCAACAGGAAGGTGAGAAATTTTTAAAAAACAATAAGGTAGTTAATTTTGTAATGGGAACTGATGCTGTTGCCCATATAGATGATATTATAGAAAGAGCAATAAATGGTGAAAGGTTTGCAGATACAAAAACAGACAGCTCATCTTTTTCCATATCTTCTTTTAATAGAAAAGAGAAAATAGCAGCAAATGTTACTATTATGAAAGGCTGTAATAATTATTGCAGCTATTGTATTGTTCCATATGTCAGAGGGCGTGAAGTATCTAGAACACCTGAAGAAATTATTAATGAGATTAAATTATTAATTGATAATGGGGTTAAAGAAGTTTGCCTTTTAGGGCAAAATGTTAATTCCTATGGAAGAAATTTATCTGAAAAAATAGATTTTCCAGATTTATTATCATTAGTAAATAAAATAGATGGGCTTGAGCGTATTAGATTTGTTACATCTCACCCTAAAGATTTTTCTGATAAAATGATACATGCTATGGCAGAAAATGAAAAAGTATGCAGATATCTTCATTTGCCATTACAGTCTGGTTCGAATGCTGTATTAAAAGCAATGAATAGAAGATATACATACGAAGAGTATAGAGAAAAAATTATAAAAGCAAGAGAAGTTATGTCAGATATAGAGTTTTCTTCTGATTTTATAGTTGGTTTTCCAAATGAAACAGATGAAGATTTTAATGATACTTTAAATGCAGTAAAAGAAATAGGGTATGATAGAATATTTGCTTTTAATTACTCTAAACGTCCCGGAACAAAAGCGTTTGATATGGAAGATAATGTGCCTGCTAATGTTAAATCTGAAAGGTTAAATTCTCTTTTTGCATTGCAGGATAGTTTATATGATAAAAGACTGCCTGGTATGGAAGGTATAAAAACAGAAGTATTAGTGACAAGTATCAATGATGATAAAGAATATCCTTATTATGGATTAAATATGTATAATAGAAAAGTAGCATTTACATCAGACAAAAATTTAAGTTTTGGTGATACTGCAAATGTATTAATTAAAAATGCAAAACGAAACTGTATGTATGGAATAGAGGTATAATATGTTAATTCGTCTTTTTTTCAAACGTATTATTAAAGAACCAATTGCTTCAAGGTATTTAATGCTTTTGCAAGATAATATGGAAAAAGAGAGATATTTGCAAATTTACATTGGGGATAGGGAAGGTGAAATGGTTGCATCTTGGGAGAGAAATATTGTTCCACCAAGACCTATGACATATGATTTGATAACTGAAATACTTAACCTTTCTGATAATGTTGTGTTGGATAAAATAATAATAGATGGGTGTAACCAAGATATATTTTATGCAAAAATGTTTTTTAATGTAAATGGTATGGAAAAGGTTATTGACTGCAGACCATCTGATGCCATAGCAATAGGTCTTAAAATGAATGTTCCAATATATGCAGAATCTTGTGTATTAGAAAAACATGGTGTTGTAATAATATAGAAGTATAATCTTTAATAATTTGAGGTAATTGAGGTAGAATATGAAGTATGCTAATTTAGGCGAAATGATGACTATACAAGCTAAACGGTGGAAAAATAAACCTTTAGTTTATTTTAATGACCAAGTTTATACGTATATGCAGGTTGAAAAAATCGCAAATAAAGCTGCTAGAATGCTTAAAGAACGTGGTCTTAAAAAAGGTGATAGAGTTGCTATTATAATGGAAAATTCAGCACATTATATAATTTCTTTAGTTACTATTTTTAAAGCTGGTGCTGTTGCAATTCCTGTAAATAATATGTTACGAGAAGGGGAGTTTGCATATATTTTAAATGATAGTGCAGCAAAATTCTTATTTTTATCAGATAAATATGCAGAATTTGGAGCATATTTAACAGAAAATGTTCCATCTATTCAAGATATATTAAGCTGGGAGAAAATAAACTGTAACAGCATTAATATGACAGAAGCTTCTGCACCATTTTCTGATGAACCATTAGAATATAATTTTGGTTATGATGATTTGGTGTTTTTTGTTTATACATCAGGCACAACAGGTCATCCAAAAGGTGCTATGCTAACTCATGGAAACATGTTAAGTGATGCAAAATCTATAGATAATACATTACAATGGCACCCATCTAAAAAGTTTTTATTATTTCTACCTATATTTCATTCATATACTTTAATGACATCTGTTTTTTATCCTATTTATTTAGGCTGCAGTATTATAATGTTTGGCTCTGTAATGGAACTTAAAACTAAAAATTTTAGAAAAACATTAATTTTTAAGCGTCCTAGAGTTATGGTTGGTGTTCCACAAGTGTATCAAGCATTAATTAAAGCTCCAATGCCTAAGTGGTTTATTAAATTATTTTATCCAATAGAACTACATATTTCAGGTGGAGCAGCTATTTCTGCAGATACTTTGGAAGCTTTTGAAAAGAAATTTGGAGTGCCTATATTAGAAGGGTATGGGCTATCTGAAGCATCTCCTGTGGTTTCTTTTAATACTTTTAAAGAGCATAGAGCAAATACAGTTGGTAAACCAATGCCTGGTATAGAAGTAAAAATAGTAGATGATGATGAAAATGAAGTGCCTGTTGGTGAAGTTGGTGAATTAATAGTAAAAGGTGGTAATGTAATGAAAGGCTACTATCACATGCCAAAGGCTACTGATGATACTATTCGTAATGGCTGGCTTTTTACTGGTGATTTTGCAAAACTTGATGAAGATGGATATATTTATATTGTTGATAGAAAAAAAGATTTAATCATATCCAAAGGGATAAATGTATATCCAAGAGAAGTAGAAGATGTTATAAAACAGGTTGAAGGTGTTGAAGCTGTCGCAGTAATTGGAGTGCCTGATAAAGATAAAGATGAAATGATTGTAGCATATGTTATGAAAAATGATAATGCAGATATAAGTGTTCAAAAAATTAAAACACACTTAAAATCTAATTTAGCTAGCTTTAAAACACCAAAACATATTTTTATAGTTGATGAATTACCATTAACAGCAACAGGAAAAGTTTTAAAACGTAAATTAAAAGAGCAGATTCAAAAAGGTGAAATTAAAATTGATTAACTTATATTAAACCATATATATTCGTTTAATTAAATGGTTTTATCAAGATTTATGTTACATGCATTATGATATAATGGTGGATTTATGAAAAAAATTATTTTACTTATATCACTGTTTTTATTACATTCTAGTATATCATATGGTCAGTTTTTTTCTATGCCAGATTGTTCAAAAGTTAAGTTTGGTGAAGATAATATTACAATAGGAAACTGCAAATTAAATGTATATAAAGCAGAAAACTATGAGCAAAAAGTTTGTGGTATGCTTAATTTTACAGATGATACATTTTTAAAAGATGGAATGATATTTATAGGTGATAATTCAAGAGTTAAAAGCCATAATTTTCATACAGAAGGTATGCAAATGACCATTAGAATTATGGGTATAGTGCTGCAGGATAATAATACATATAAAGTTTATAATAATGACGCCAAATATTCACCACCAGGTATTTCATCAATTATTGTATACGGTAATTCTGTATATGAAACAAGTGAAGAAAAATACAAAAAGTTAGAAAAATGTATGAAATAAGGAATGTATATGAATAATAAACCAATGTTTATAGAAGCATTAAAAGCACCATCAAACATTAATATTAAAACATCTACACGATTTGGTGGATATTCATGCAGCCCATTTGACAGCTTAAATATGGGGTATTTTACTGGCGATGATATTACATCTGTTATTAAAAACTATTATTTATATGAAAATGTATCTAATACTCATAATATTGTTACTTTAAACCAAGTTCATGGTAATGATGTGCTGGAAGTTAGTAAAAGCAATGCCCATGAAATACTTTTTTCTAAAGCTGACGGGCTTTTTACTGATGAATATAATCTTCCATTAGGTGTAATTACTGCAGACTGTCTTCCTGTTATGCTTGCAGGGGAGAAGTGTATTTCATCACTTCATTGTGGCTGGAGAAGTTTGAATAGTGGAATAATAGATAAGTCATTTGAGCTGTTTAAAAAATATAATGATAAAGTAATCTATGCATATATTGGTGCAGGAATATGTAATAAATGCTATGAAGTTAAAGATGATTTAGTATCGCAGCTTACAGAAAAATATAAACCAAGTGAAGCATTAGTTAAAAAAGATAGTGAACACTATTTATTAGATATGAAAAAACTTGCAAGTAATGCTTTAATTTATAATGGTTTAAATGTTGATAATATTGAAATAACTGAATATTCTTCATGTTGTTCTAGAATGTTTTATTCTTATAGATTAGAAAATGGCAAAACAGGTAGAATGGTAACAACAATTGTTAAGTTATAGGTAAATATGAGTGTTTTAGATAATTATAATAAAATATATAGTGAAGTGGAGCTGTGCAGTAAGAAAGCAGGGCATAAGGTTGAGTTATTAGCTGTTTCTAAAAACCAAAGATTAGAAAAAATGGAAGAGCTGGCAAAAAATAATGTGCTATTATTTGGTGAAAGCAAAGTTCAGGAAGCACTTCCAAAAATAGAGTATTTATCTAATAAATACAATGACTTATCTTTTCACTTTATAGGAAAGGTTCAAACAAATAAATTAAAAAAAATTGTAGAATATTTTGATTTAATTCATTCTGTTGACAGGGAAGATGTTTTAAAATTAATCAATGACTATGCAAATGAATTAAATAAAACACAGAATATTTTAATACAGTTAAATATTGCTCATGAACAGCAAAAAAATGGTATTGCAGTTGAAGAACTTGAAAGTTTACTAAATAAAGCTGTTGCTTTTAAAAATATTACTGTTAAAGGTTTAATGTTTATGCCGCCTTATGAAGAAAATATTACAAAAAATATAAAATATTTTGAAGTTGCTAATAACCTTTTTAATAAATATAAGAATAACACTTTTAATACATTATCAATGGGTATGAGCCACGATTTTATGCTTGCTATTGATTATGGTGCAACATTAGTAAGAGTTGGAACGGATATTTTTGGAGAAAGAATTTAATTTTATTGATATTTTATTGATATTTTTTTAAATTTAGTTCAATATAAAAAGTTATATTTGATATTTAGGAGTTATTATGTCGTTTGTAATTTTTTTAGCAAAGGTATATATTATTGTTTTACTTTTAAGGTCTGTTTGTAGTAAGCAGGAATTAGTTTTTAACCCTTTAGGTAAAGTATTAGCAAAGCTAACAAATCCAATATTACCTGCTAAAAATTCAAATAAATTTATATTCTTATGGGTTTTTGGTATTATGATTGTAACATCATTAATATCTGCTGTATCCACAAATCTTACTGAATTTAGTAATAAGTTTTTAGCATCATTTACAAACTATATATTCTTTTTCATGGTTTCTTATGTTGCTTTTATGATTATTGGTAGTCTTGGTAACAGACCAATTGGTGGGGGTATTACTTCCCTTTGTTTTCGTCTTGGTCTTCCATGGGTGAAAATTACAAGAATGTTTATACCAATAAGCAGTGGTAAAATAGTTATACCAGCCATTATTACTGTATATATTTTATCATCTTTTCTACTGCTTTTAATCAATACATTATTTTCTTTATTGGTTTTCAAAACTATTGGTAATACAGTAGAAATTTTAGTTTCTATTATGGCATCAGGTGCATATAATTTATTTAATTTACTTTTTTATATGAGTGTAATACTAGGTATTAGAGCATTGATTTCATGGGTAAGCCCAGACCCTAGAAATATGCTTGTTCAGTTTATTTATGTGATTACAGAGCCAGTGTTAGAGCCATTAAGAAAACTTATTCCACCTGTTGGGTTTATTGATTTTTCAGCTTTAATTGCTATTTTAGGTTTTTATTTTTCATCAATTATATTAAAAGGATTAGTTACTCCATTTATGTAATTTATATATTTTATAAGAGGTTTTTATGATATTATTTCGTATAGTTTATGTAATAGTTGTTTTTGCAATTTTTACTATTTTTAGGCAAAGCATGGATTTAAGTGTTTATATGGCACTTTTATATGCATGTGTTACTATATTATGTATTTTATTGTTAGATGTTGTTTTAGGTGGTATAAAAAGCTACCGTATAGTTACGTCTTTTTTAGTAGGGATTGCATTTTTAGTTCTTGGTTATTTATTAATTCAATCTTTTCAGTCAGTTTTTCAGCAAAAAGAGATAAATTTAATTGTTTTATTTATGTTTTTATATGCAGGTATTATTATTGGTAATAAAAACCATAAGTTTTTTGAATCTCTCATTACAAATGTTACACTAAAACATAACTCTACAAAAGTAAAGGTTGGTGGGCAGGCTAAAGTTTTAGATACATCTACATTAATAGATGGTAGAATAGCTAATATTGTTGACTGTGGTTTTATTGAAGGAAGCCTTGTTATTCCTGCATTTGTATTAAAAGAATTACAAAATATAGCAGACTCTCACGACCACCTTCGCAGGCAAAAGGGAAGAAGGGGGTTAAACGTTTTAAAAAGATTACAGGAACAATCAAATGTAAAGGTTGAAATTGATAACACTTCTTTTGATGAAATAGGAACAGTTGATGAAAAGCTGCTGGCATTAAGCATGAAACTTCATGCAGCAATTATTACTACAGATTTTAATCTTATGAAGGTTGCTGAAATTCAAAATATAAAAGTTTTAAACTTAAATAATCTTGCAATTGCTTTAAGGCAGACTATTTTACCTGGTGAAGATTTAGTTATAACCATTGCAAAGGAAGGTAAAGACCCTTCCCAAGGTGTTGGTTATTTAGATGATGGCACAATGGTTGTTGTAGAAAATGGTAAAAAACGAATAGGTGAAACTTTAAAAGTAGAGGCAACTTCACTTTTACAAACAGAATCTGGTAGAATTATTTTTACAAAGGTTAAAGCGTGAAAAAAATAGCGCTGATTATTCCTGCTGCTGGTATTGGAAAAAGATTTTCTAATGATAAGAAAAAGCAGTTTGTAGAAATTAACGGTAAACCATTAATATACTGGACTATAAAAAGATTGTTTGATGCTTATAAGTTCCATGAGCTTATTATAGGGTTAAATAAAGAAGATATAGGCTATATGGAAAATATAATAAGCGAATTTAAGCTTAATATACCAGTAAAATATGGCAATGGTGGTGAGGAAAGAGCAAATACAGTATTAAATTGTATTGAAATTGCAGATAGTGATTTTGTAGCAGTGCATGATAGTGTTCGTCCTTTTATAAGTAACAGCACTATTAATAACGTTATTGATAATGCTTTTACTACCAATGCTTCAATATGTGGTATACCTGTTCGTGATACAGTTAAAAAGTGTGATAATAGTAGAATTATATCTACTATCCCAAGAGATAATATGTTTTTAGCTCATACACCACAGGTATTTAAAAAAGATGTTATATATAAGGCTTTAAAAAAAGCAATTGAAAATAAAGTTTTAGTTACAGATGAAGCTTCAGCTTGTGAATATATGGGTATACCTGTAAATATGGTGCTATCTAATTATGAAAATGTAAAAGTCACTTATGCTGAAGATATAGAATTAATAAATTTATTTAAAAATAAGTTTTTTGGGGTATAAATGTTTTCAGATTTTAATCTTAATGAATTTATGGTAAAGCTTGCATTATCCATTGTCCCATTTATGTTTGCAGTAACTATCCATGAAGTAATGCATGGTTATGCAGCTTATAAACTTGGCGATAATACAGCAAAAAATGCAGGCAGGCTTACATTAAATCCTATAGCACATATTGATCCTGTGGGGCTTTTAGTGCTTGTGCTTACACGTATGATAGGTTGGGCAAAACCTGTGCCTGTAAATTACAATAATTTAAGGCATAAATATGGTGTAGCAATAGTTTCTGTTGCAGGGCCTTTGGCAAATTTTGTAACAGCCTTCTTATCAGCTGTAATTTTAAAAATATTACTTATGACATTTTACTATATTCCTAGTGCCATTTTTGAGCCATTATTTTTAATGACATTGTATTCTATTACAATAAACCTTGCATTGTGTATATTTAATTTACTGCCAATAATGCCTATGGACGGAGCAAGGATAATTTGGAACTTCCTGCCAAGAGAGCAGGCTGTAAAATATGAAGAAACTGAAAAATATTATTTTATTATTATTCTAGTTTTAATCTTTACATCAGTATTACACTATATTATAAGTCCAATAATAAGTTTTGTGGCTGGTGTATTTGGTATGATATTAAATTTTGATATATCAGGGTATATTAGATGAAAAAACGAGTTTATAGTGCAATGAGACCAACTGGTGAACTTCACATTGGTCATTATTTTGGAGCAATTAAAAACTGGGTTAAAATGCAAAGTGAGTATGACTGTTTTTTTGCTGTTGCTGACTGGCATGCTTTAACCACAAATTATGATAATCCAGAAAATATTAAAGAAATGCGACGTCAAATGGTATTAACTTGGCTTGCAGCAGGGCTTGATGTGGAAAAAGCACCTATATTTATACAATCCCATAATTTATACACTGCTGAACTTTACCTGCTTTTAGGTATGGTTACACCTGTTGCATGGCTTGAAAGATGCCCAAGTTATAAAGATATAATAAATGCATTAAGCCATAAAGATTTATCAAACTATGGTTTTTTAGGTTATCCTGTATTAATGACGGCAGATATTATCATGTATCTTGCAAACTTAGTTCCAGTTGGAATAGACCAAGTGCCACATGTGGAGCTCGCTAGGGAAATAGTTAGAAGGTTTAATAATTTTTATGGTGAAATATTTGTTGAGCCTGAAGCAATGCTTACAAATGTCCCAAAACTTCCAGGGCTTGATGGAAGAAAAATGAGTAAAAGCCTTAATAATACAATATTATTAACAGAATCTTCAGATGCTGTAGATAAAAAGATTAGAACAATGATAACGGATACTAAAAGACAAAGAAAGACAGATGCAGGTGATCCTAACGTTTGCCCAGTATTTGATTATCATAAAGTATTTTCATCAGATGAAGAAAGGGCAAGTGTAGTAGAAGGCTGCACTAAAGCAACTATTGGCTGTATAGAATGTAAAAAAATATTAATTAATAATGTAGAAAATTTTATAAGCCCAATTAGAGAGAAAAAACAAAAATTAGAAAGCGATATTAAAGATATAAATGAGTTTTTAGCACCATATCAGAAAAAGGCAAATGAAATTGCAGCAAATCTTATGGAGAAAGTAAGAACAGCTATTAAGATATGAGTGAATTACTTGATATTAAAATACTAGATTATGAAGGTCCACTAGATTTATTAATACATCTTGTTTATAAAAATGAGATGAATATTTTTAATGTGTCCATTTCTGATATAACAAGCCAATTTATTGATGAAATTAGGAAAATGAAAGAAATGGATATAGAAGTTGCAGCAGAATTTATTAACATGGCTTCATATTTAGTATATTTAAAATCAAGAATGCTGCTTCCACGAGATGGCAGTAGTGAAGATGATATAGACCCAGAAGAAGCAAAGTTTCGATTTAATCAACTTTTAATAGAATATTCTTTTTATAAAGATATGGCACAAAAATTAAAAGGGTTTGAGATAAATTCTGGGAAATTTTTAGCAAGAACTCATTCCATTGTTATATTAAGGGAAGAACTATTTACAGAAGATGCTTATAAACTTGCTTCTGCTTTTTTTAATATGTCTACAGGTAAAAAAGAAAAGAAAATGGTTGTAAAAAACTCTAAAATAGCAACTGAACAGGTAGCTAAAAGAGTTAAAGAATTTATTTTATCAAGAGAAAAAACTCTTTGGAGTGAAATAGAAAAAACTTGTAATGAGAAAATAGAAAAATGTGTATCATTTGGTTCAATATTAGAATTAATGAAAATAAAAAAAATATCAGCATTCCAAGAAGCTAATTTTGAAGAAATATTACTAACATTAATTAAGGAAAATGAAGCTTATGACCATGAACAATAATGAAGATAACAATAATAATGAAGAAGTTTTAGATAAATCACAAGATAAACAAGAAAATAAAGATGTAGAATATATAGACCCATCTTTATTAGACAGAGATATTAAAGAACTTAGTGATGCTTTTGAAGATTATATGGATAATATAATTGATGAAGAAAAAAAATCAGAAATAAATAAAATGGCAGCAGAAAGCCCATTAAAAGATATACTTCCTGATTTAACTTCTCCATATAACGCTGATAATATCACAGAAGATGGTATATTAGATGAAGAAGAATTATCACAGCAGTATGATGATGGTTATTTCGAAAATAAGGAAAATGAACAGGCAAATAATACATTTGTAGATGATTACGAAGACCTTTCTGAAAACAGGGAAAAACGTATATTCTATGCTGCATTATACTTATCTGGTAAGCCTGTAGAAATATCAACTTTTAGTAAAATGCTAAATCCAATAAATTTAGAAAATAGACTTCTTACATATGCTGAAGAATTTAACCGTATGAATATAGGAGTGCGAATTCGCATGGTTTCTGGTGGCTATCAAATAGTAGCAGATTCTGAAGTTACTATATTTTTAGAGAAATATTTTGGTGAAAAAACAGAATCATTATCTCGTGCATCTTTAGAAACTGCTGCTATTATTGCATACCGTCAGCCTGTAACAAAAGCAGAAGTAGAAGAAATGAGAGAAGTAAATTCATCAGGCACTATGAAATATCTGCTTGATAAAAACTTAATAAAAGTAGTGGGCAGGAAGCAGGTGCCAGGAAAACCATTATTATACGCTACTACCAAGTATTTTTTGGAATATTTTGGGCTTAATGATTTATCAGAACTACCAACTTTTAGAGAATGGCAGGAGCTAAAACAAAACCAATGAGCGAATTAGTTAGATTAAATAAATATATTGCTTCTATGACTGGTTATTCAAGACGTGAAGCAGATAAATTAATTGAAGAAGGTAAAGTATCGGTTAACGGTAAACGTGTTAAAGAGCAGGGTATAAAAATTAATGAAAATGAAGATGTAGTTTTTATTAATAATGAGCCTATTTATGAAAGTAAACCAGATGTTTTTAAATTTTATAAGCCACGCAGAGTTTTAACTGCTTATGGGGAAGGCAGAGGGAAAGATACCTTAGAAAAATTCCCACTTTTTGCAGGAAGAAAGTTTCCTTATTCTGGCAGGCTTGATTATGAAAGTGAAGGGCTTTTGATATTTTCAAACGATGGTGAGCTTATCCAAAGAATGCAAAAACCAGAATATAAGATGGAGAAAGAATATCTTGTAACAGTAGACAGGCTTTTATCCAGCGTAGAAATGGAAGAATTTGCATCAGGGCTTGATACTCCAAAAGGAAAATACCAGCCATGCAGTATAAAATTTGCAGGTAAGTATAATTATAAAGTAATAATTAAAGAAGGTAAAAAACGCCAAATAAGAAATATGTTCGGTTATTTTGGCAGTAAAGTAAAAAGACTTGAAAGGGTAAGAATAGGACCTATTACCATAGGGCAGTTAAAACCGGGAGAATACGAAATGCTTTCCCGTGATGAAATAAAAAAACTATATAAAGCCACAGGCTTAAATTATAATACAAAATAAAAAGAGGTAAAAAAATGTATAGAGTAAGAATAAAAAGTCATTTTTCTTCAGCACATAATTTAAGAGAATATCAGGGAGCATGTGAAAGGCTTCATGGCCATAACTGGAAAGTAGAAGCATATTTAAAATCAGAAACCTTAGATAAACTAGGTATGGTAGAAGATTTTAAAATGTTTAAAAAACATTTAAATGTTATAATGGACGAATTAGACCATAAATACATTAATGAACTTGAATACTTTAAAACAGTAAACCCAACAAGCGAAAATATGGCAAAATATATTTTTGACAGGCTTGCTGTTCATTATGGTGAAAAAGTGGATAAAGTAATTGTATGGGAGACAGATACTTCTGCTGCAGAATATTCAAAAGATTAAATTTATTTATAAATTAGAGGGAGTTTATGAAAAAACTTATATCTACTGTATTAATATTAATACTGCCAGTTTTTGCTTTTGCTGAAACTTATTCATGTGATGAATTATTAAATGATATGAATAATTCTTGTAACGGCAGCAGCTTATGTATTGATAATTTTAATAAATATTTTGAAATTATTTCAGATACTTGTACATATAATGAATCAGAACGGTTTGCTTATTATAAACTTTTAAAGCCATTAACTTTAAAAGGAACTTTAAAATATATAATAGATTATAATGCAAGTGCATGCAGTCCTGATGTCCGATATACAATATTTACACCAGATAATGAAGATTTTAGTTTTTTAATTGGTCAGGAATATAATGGAGCATTAGTTAAAAAATCTTTTAAAGATATTGAAAAAATGCTTCCTAAATGGTTTAAAGAAACTATGCTTGCAGGCAGTGTATCTTTTAATGTGGAATTAACTCTTGAAAATATTAAAGATGAATATTATGCAACCTATGAAAATAGAAATGTTTATAAAGGTTTAGGGCAGAATATATCAGCTTGTAATTTTGGCGATGAACGAGAAATTTTTCCAAAAGCTGTTAAAGTATTAGGTAAAGCATCGGAAGAAAAATCAGGTCTTTCTTCTTATATATATGTTGAAACATCAATGATTTATTACACATTAAATACAGAAGATGATTATGTGAATATAAGAGAGATGCCAAATGGTAAAGTATTATCTAAAATTTATAAATCAGATATTGATAAAATCTTTATAGTTGATTTAGAACAGGCAAGAAGCAATATAGCTGATAAAAAAAGCATTAACAATAAATGGGTTCAGGTAGTTTACTTTCCAGATAAAGAAGATAAAGAAAATTTTATAGTAGGTTATATCCACAAAAGCCAGATTAAGCAGATAGATAATATATATAAACATTTAAATGAGGAGTAGATACTCCCCAAAAATTATTTTATTCCAAGTTTATTATATGTATTTATTAAATTAACATATTCTTCAGCATTATTTTTAATATGTATTAAATCATCTTCTGTTAAATCTCTTATATATTTTGCAGGTGAGCCCATAAATAATGTGCCAGATTTTACAACTTTTCCTTGAGGAACAATACTTCCTGCTGCTACAATTGCATTTTCTTCAACAACAGAACCGTTTAATAAAATAGCTCCCATGCCTATAAGGCAGTTATCCTGCACTATGCAGCCATGAAGTATTACATTATGTCCGATAGTTACATTTTTTCCAACTATAACAGGCTCTTTATACCCTATATGAACAACAGAACCATCTTGAACATTTGAATTATCACCAATTTCAATATAATTAATGTCACCTCTGATAGTAACATTATACCATATGCCAACATTATCACCAAGAGTAACATTACCTAATACTTTTGCATTATCTGCTATAAAAGTATTTTTACCTTTAGTTACGCCTTTTTTGAGATTTTCTTCAACTATACTCATATGATTATCCTTAAATTTTTATTTATAAGATAAATTTTATCTTATTTTGTTACATTATAATATATATAAATTTATAAAAAAATCTATGATAAAATTTAAAATCTACATAATATTATGGTTTGCATTTTCACTTATTCAGTGCTATATAGAATTTAAATTAATATACAGGAGTATAAAGGTGAGTGTTCAAAAAGAGTTAAAACAAACATTAAATATTAATTCTTTCCAAAAAATGAAAGAGAATAATGATAAAATAACATGCCTTACAGCATATGATTATACATCTGCTAAAATCATAGATAATGCTGGCGTTGACTTAATATTAGTAGGGGATTCTTTAGGTATGGTTGTAAATGGTTATAACTCTACAATACCTGTAACACTTGATGAAGTAATATACCATACAAAATCAGTTAAAAGAGCAGTTGAAAGAGCATTTGTTGTAGCAGATATGCCTTTTGGAACATATCAAACGAATATAGATGAAGCAGTAAATAATGCAGTAAGATTAGTTAAAGAAACTGAAGTTGCTGCTGTAAAAATAGAAGGTGGAAAAGAAGCTGCTCCACTTATTGAAAAATTGGTAAGTATTGGTATTGGGGTTATGGGACATATTGGCTTAAAACCACAAATGATAAATACAATGGGTGGCTATAAAATATTTGGTAAAGATGGGGCAGAAAGCTTAATTGAAGATGCTAAAGCAATCCAGGCAGCAGGTGCGTTTTCAATAGTATTAGAAGGAATATCCAGTAAAAGTGCTGCTGAAATCACTAAAAATATATCTATTCCAACAATAGGGATTGGTGCAGGTAACAGCTGTGATGGTCAAATACTTGTATTTCATGATGTATTTGGGTTGTTTACTGATTTTAAGCCAAAATTTGTAAAACACTATGCAAATGTAGCTGAAATAATTAATACAGCAGCTAAAGAATATATTAATGATGTTAAATCAGGTGCTTTTCCTGATGAAAACCATTCATTTAAATAAAGGATAATATAATGAAAATAGTAAAAACAATAGATGAAATACGAAATATAATTAAAGAATGGAGAAAAGAAGGGTATAGTGTTGGTCTTGTGCCTACAATGGGTTATTTACATGAAGGTCATGGCTCATTAATAGAACAGTCTGTTAAAAATAATGATAAAACAGTTGTAAGTGTATTTGTAAACCCTACACAGTTTGGTCCAAATGAAGATTTAGAAAAATACCCAAGAGATATAGAAAGGGACAGTCAACTTGTAGAAAGTTTAGGAGGGGATATTATATTTAACCCTGAAGCGTCAGAAATTTATAATACAAAAAATTATACTTATATAACAGTGCAGGGGCTTTCTGAAAAATTATGTGGCATTACACGCCCAACACATTTTGCAGGTGTTTGCCAGGTTGTTTCAAAATTATTTCATATAGTTATGCCAGATAATGCTTATTTTGGTTTAAAAGATTTTCAACAGTATATAATAATTAAAACAATGGTAGATGATTTAAATTTTCCTGTAAAAATTAATCCTGTAGAAATTGTTAGAGAAAAAAGTGGATTAGCTATGAGTTCTAGAAATGTATATCTTACTGATGATGAAAGAAAATCTGCACTTTCTTTAAGTATTGCTTTAAAAACTGCAAAATCATTAATATCAAATAGAGAATATAACAGCAGTAAGATTATTTCAGAAATGAAACAAATTATTAATAATTATCCATATACAAAAATCGACTATATAAAAATTGTTAACACAACTACACTTAATGATATAGATTATATTGAAAATGAGAAGTATGCTGTTTTGTTAGCTGTATATGTAGGAAAAACAAGACTTATTGATAACTATGTATGTGAGTAATAAAAGATTATAACTTATATTTAAGTTGCACATTAGCTATTATTTATAACTTATTTATATATATAGTATTTTATGTAAATATAAAATAATCCTAAAAAGATATTATATATCTTGATTTATATTATTTTTTCTGATAGTATAAGGTTATAGCAGTTTAATAAATCTTTTATGGGGGATGTGCAATGAAAGAAATCTCAGGCGATTCTAAAATTGTCATGGGCTATATCTATTCTGCATTATTCTGGGGTGTTATAGGTCTTGTATTAGGTCTTCTCATCTCTGCACAAATGTGGAGTGTTAGCTTTAACTTTGGAGAGTATTTTTCATTTGGCCGTCTTAGAACGGTTCACACAAACATGCTTGCTTATGGGCTTGGTATTACAGCTGAAATGGGTGCATTCTATTATATTATAGGTCGCCTCACAAAACGTAACCTTATTTTCCCTGGGCTTGCTAAATTCCAACTTGTATTCTATAATATAGTTGTACTTGTTGGTATGATTTCACTTTTTATGGGTTATACTCAATCACTTGAGTATGCAGAAGGTGAATGGTATTTCGACCTTGGTGTTGTAGTAGCATGGGTATTATTTGCAATTAACGTTGTAGGTACTATTCTTACTAGAAAAGAAAAACATATGTATGTTTCATTATGGTATATTTTAGCAACTATCGTAGCTGTTGCTGTATTATACATTGTTAATAACTTACATTTAATTGCAGGTTTTGATAAATCTTACCATTTATTTGCAGGTTTAAACAGTGCAAACGTTGAATGGTGGTATGGTCACAATGCAGTTGGTTTCTTATTTACTACACCAATATTAGCTGTATTTTACTACTTCTTACCAAAATCAACAGGTATGCCAATATACAGCCACAGATTATCTATACTTTCTTTCTGGTCATTAATTTTTATGTATTTATGGACAGGTGCTCACCACCTTGTTTACACACCACTTCCAGACTGGTTACAAACATTAGGTATTGTTTTCACAATACTTTTAATTGCACCATCTTGGGGTTCTGTTGTAAACGGTTATTTAACACTTGCACCAGACTGGTCTAAACTTAGAACTGCATATTTAGCAAAATTCTTTATTGCTGGTATTACATTCTATGGTTTACAAACATTACAAGGTCCAACACAAGGTCTTCGTGCTGTTAGTTCTCTTATCCACTATACAGACTGGGTTCCAGGACACGTTCACATGGGAACAATGGGTTGGGTTGTATTAACAGTTACTGCTGCAATCTACTATATTACAGCAAAAGTTTATAAAACAGAAATATACAGTGAAAGCATTGCTAATATTCATTTCTGGCTTGTTCTTATAGGTCAGATAGGCTTCTCTATTACAATGTGGATTACAGGTATCCGTCAAGGTCTTACATGGAAAACATTTAATTCCGATGGAACATTAGCTTATGCATTTATTCAAACACTTGTTGGAAACTATCCTTACTGGATTTTAAGATCTGTATTTGGTGTAATATTCATTGTTGGTATGCTGTTCTTCCTTTACAATTTCATTATGACAGTTGTAAAAGGAAAACAAAACTTATCTAATCAATAGGAGTATGAGATATGAGTGAAAATAATAACAGTATATACAGTAAAGGGCTTGTTTTTACAGTTGTTGCATTGGTAGTTATACTTGTTGGTACAATAGTTACAGTGTTTATCCCGATGATGACATCTTCTATGCACCCAAAACTTTCTAATATGCAGGAAAATCCTTATACTCCATTACAGCTTGCTGGACGTGATGTATATCAAAAAGAGGGCTGTATTAACTGCCACTCTCAAACAGTTCGTCCATTAAAAGCAGATGTGTTAAGGTATGGTGAAATATCACAACCTGGTGAAAGTGCTTTTGAACGTCCATTCTTATGGGGTTCTAAAAGAACTGGTCCAGATTTAGCAAGGGTAGGTGGTGTTTACTCTGATGAGTGGCATAAAGCTCACATGATTAACCCACAACACTTTTTCCCAAGCTCAAATATGCCTAAATATCCATGGCTTGCTGAGAAAAAATTAGACCCTGCAACAGTTGAAAAACATGCTAAAACATATGGTTTAAAATATACTCAAGAAGATATTGATGCTCTTGCAGATGCAACAGAGCTTGATGCATTAGTTGCTTATCTTCAACAATTAGGGATTTATGTAAAAAATACTCATGCAATTAAAGCAGATGAAACTGCATTTGCTAATGCGGTAAATCCAAATTTAAATAATCCTGAAAAAATTGCAAAAGGCGAAGAAATTTATAACTTATTATGCATAGGCTGCCATGGCGAAAATGGTAAAGGCTCTGCAGAAGGTTATGATCTTACAAATGTGACATTTGCTGAAGCATTACCTGATTATACAGATGGTATGATGTTTTTAATAATTGCTAATGGTGAGCCAGGAGTAATGCCTAGTCATTTAAAAATAATGACTAAAGATGACATTTGGTCTGTTGCTGCTTATGTTAAAACATTAGCAAAATAATATAAAGGAGGAATTAATATGTCTAATTTTGATGAACAAGATGATATCCCTAGCTTAAACCGCAAGGATACAGAAAATAATCTTCCTTTAGGCTGGGTAATCTTTTTTCTGGCATTAATAGTATGGGGTATTTACTACATCTATGCATACACTCCAAAATTTGGTGGTTGGACACAAAATAGTGCATATGAAAAAGAAAACCCTGTTGTAGAACAAATGAAACCTTAATTTAGGGAGAAAAATATGCAAGATAACGGAAGCACTATTGCTACAGAAACATTAGCTCAAGAAAGTGAACAATTACAATCTGCTGCTGCAGGTTATGTTGTGCTAGGGTTTGAATTTCTTCTAGTACTAATTCTTATTGGGATAGCTGTTTATTTCTTTTCTTCAAAAAGAAAGGCGTCAGTTGAATCTCCAAAATATTCTATGATGGAAGACGATGACGATGATAGCAAATAGTGTTATCCGTGGAAAAATATACAGGCTGCTGCAATTTATTGTTGCAGCCTGTGCTTTAATAATTCCTTTTATAAAAACATCAAATGGAAACAGTCTTTTTAGATTTGATGTATCTACTTTACAGCTTCATGCATTTAATAGTGTAGTCAGTTTTGCAAGTTTCTTTTCTGCATTTATTGCAATTTTATTATTTACTTTTTTATTTATATTTACTACTCAGCTTCTTGGCAGGGTATGGTGTGGCTGGCTTTGTCCTCAATCATTTTTTTCAATAAGGATAGAATCTTATTCAAAAAAAATTAAAAATAAGACTATGAGAAGAATTGCAGCTGTTTTACTTGCTTTTTTATTTGCTTTAGTTTTGACACTAAACTGGATGATGTATTTTGTATCTCCATATGATTTTATTTCATCACTTAAAAGCAGCAGCACAATGGTTACTATTGGAGTAGTATTATTTTTATTTATTTTTATAGATTTTTCTATCGTTCGATTTAAATGGTGTAAATATGTATGTCCTTACTCAAAATTCCAAGTGGTAATGACTGATGATGATACGCTTTATGTAGGTATGATACCGGGTAAAGAGAAAGAATGTATTGATTGTCATGCATGTATAAGAGTTTGCCCAACCCATATTGACCCTAGAAAAAATCCTGATGCAGATTGTATTTATTGTGAAACATGCGTTACTGCTTGTAACCATGTATTTCAAAAGAAAGATCATCATGAAGGAATTCTAGGATATGTTTGGGGAAAAAGTAATAAATTAAATATTAAAAGACCACAATTAATAATTACTTTTGGTTTATCTGTCCTTTTATTTATTCTTTTAATTTTCAATATTATTTCAAGTAGTGAACCATTTAGAATATCTGTTGATGGTGTAGCGAAAAATATTGGAAATGGTGAATATACTGTTAATATTAAGCTAAAAAGTAATTTAGAAAAAGCAGTTAGGGTTCACCTTACAAATCCAGATAATGTAGCAGAAGTTAGCCCAAAGGGTATAAGAGTTTTTATAAAAGCATCTGTTAGTCAAACAATAAATATTAAAGTTTTAAAAGAGATACCAAATAATACTATTTACTTGAATGCTGTTTATGACAGAGCTAAACCACCTATTCAACTGGAAATAAAACTAAAATAAAAGAGGATTATTATAATGAAACCAATGATAGCATTAATAGCAACTGGCGTTATATTATTACTTATTATGTTATATTTTGGCAATACTAGTTTTGAAGGAACATTTGAAACAAATGTATACCAAAATTCATTAAAATATGATAAAACTGCCCCTATTATTAAAGAACTTGAAAGCATGATTACTGATGTGTCTTTTGAATATGATGAAACTGTAAAAAGAACAAAAGTCAATTTTAATAGAGATGAAATTAAGATTAAATATCCAGATTCCTTGTTTTATGGTGTTTATATTACATATCCTAATAAACCAGATATTATCGAAGTCGGTCTATATAAAGATGAGCCGTCCGTATCTTATGAAATAGAAGGGAAATTACCTGCTGGTTTATATAATGTTATATTTGATATTCATTTGAATTCGCAAATTGGAACGTTAAAAGTTATGAAATCCGTTTATGCTGAGTGAGATAGATGACTTCATTATTTGTATTGATATTACTAAGCCTTGTTGTTGGAATTAGTGCTTTTGCTTGGTTTATATTTTCCAGTAAAAAAGAGCAGTTTGATGATATTGAAGGTCCAAAATATAGAATGCTTGATGATGACGATGATGAAGATGTAATGCAAAAACCTAAAAAATAAATTATTTTTATACTTTTAGTGGTAGGGGTTTCTTTGAGTGTAAATATTAAAAAATCTGACAAGAATACAGATATTAATAAAATAGATGATGTATTATTATCTCATCAAATAGATGCTTTTGCTTTTGAACATTCTATTAAGAGTAATACTTCTGGAACAGATGAATTATATTTTAATCTTGTAGATTCTCTTTCTTATAATGAATTTAAAAAAGCATGTTCAAAAATATCAACAAACAATGATTATATTCAATCTGTTATATTTTTTGGTAACAAAAATAATTTCAAAGCATGTTTAGTTTTTAACCATAAAGAAATATCTCTTAAAGAAATATTAGTATATATAATAGATTTAGGGTATAAACTAATACCAGCAAGTAATAAAAAAAATGAAAAAATAAATAAAGATGATGGTAAGTCATCATGTTTTAAAGAAAATGTATTATTTATTTTTACATCAATACCTGATGTTTTTATATTTTTTATAAAAGTTATATGGCATATCTTTAAGTTTATTATAGATGGTATTTGGTATGCAGTAATATTTATTTTTAAAAGTATATATTATATTTTTAAATTTATGTTTGATTTAATAACTGATTGGTAGCAGAAAAATGGAATTAAAAGATACATCTCAAACAAATAAATCTATATGTGCACACTGTTCTTCTGAAGTTAACCCAAAACATGCAATAAAGGAGGATGATAAATTTTTTTGCTGTGAAGGATGCAGGTCTGTTTATCATTTAATTAATGATGAAGGCTTTGGCTCATTTTATACAAAAAGAACAGACTGGGACGATGCTCCACCAGCAGAGCAGGTGGAAGCTGATGAAGAATATTTTCTAACATCTGTAAAACCACTAAAAAATGGTGATTTAGAATTATCTATTATGATTTCAGGTATACGTTGTGCTGCTTGTATTTGGTTAATAGAATCATCTGCTCAAAAAGATGAACGAATAAAAATGTTTCGTGTTAATTATGCAAATCATAAAGCAAAAATTATTTTTAACCCACAAGATATATCTATAAAAGAAGTATTACAAAAAATTACTCGTCTTGGATACTGCCCATTACCATCAAACAATATTGAAACTATCCATGATAAAGAGCGTAAAGATTATTTTTACAGGTTTGGGGTAGCAGTATTTTTTACAATGCAGGTAATGATGTATTCCATAGCAAACTATACAGGCTATTTTAAAGGAATGGAAGAAAATTTATACTTTCTTTTTCAACTTTTATCATGGGCATTAGCCACACCAGTGCTTTTATATTCTGCAGCACCATTTTTCCAAAAAAGTTATGCTGCACTTAAACATATGCATTTTACTATGGATACATTAGTTGCACTAGGTTCAGGAACGGCCTATATCTATAGTGTTGCAGCTATCTTTTTAGGTTATGAAGCATATTTTGATACTTCTGTTATGATAATTACTTTAATACTTTTAGGCAGGTTTATAGAAGCCGGGGCAAAACAAAAGGGCAGCAATGCTGTTGCAAAACTATTATCATTAAAACCAAAAAATGTAAAAAAAGCGGTAAAAAATGAAGATGGTAGTTATTCATATATTGTTATTCCAATTGAACAGTTGGAAAAAAATGAACTATTTGAAATAAGTGCTGGGAATAACATAGCTGCTGATGGCAGAATTATATCTGGTATTTGTGAAATTGATGAATCTATGCTTACTGGAGAGCCAATGCCTGTAAAAAAAGAGGAAGGAAAAGAAGTATATGCTGGAACAAAAGTTATTACAGGCTCTTGTATTGTAATGGCTGAAAGAGTAGGGCATGACAGCTTTCTTTCAAAAATTGCAGCATCTGTTGATGATGCTCAAAGCTCAAAAGCTCCAATACAAGATATTGCTGATAACTTTATTGGTAAATTTGTACCATTTGTTCTTATTGTTGCACTTGCAACATTTTTATACTGGTATTTCTTTGCTTCATTAGAAGTTGAAACCTCTATTATGCGTGCTGTTTCTGTTCTTGTAATTGCATGCCCATGTGCTATGGGGCTTGCTACGCCACTGGCAATAATATCATCATCTACTAAATTATCTGAAACTGGCATTATCTTTAAAAATGGTGAAGCTATTGAGCGTTATGCTCGAGTAAATGACTTTTATTTTGATAAAACAGGAACTATTACAAAAGGAGATATGAGTGTTAATACATATCAACTGATAGATGATTCTCCATTAATATTAAATTTAATATCATCTGCAGCATTTTATTCAAAACACCCTGCATCAAAAGCTATATCTATGTTAAACAAGGAATTATATAAATATCAGGCTTTTGAAGAAATAGCAGGTGAGGGTGTGTATTCAGAAATTGAAGGGCATAAAGTTTATATTGGTTCTAAAAACTTATTAACAAAAAATAATATTGAAATATCTAAAGATTATGAAAAGATTATTGATGAATATTTAAGTAAAGGTTTAACTTTAGTTTTTGTTTCAGTTAATAATAGATTTATGGGAATATTTGGTATATCAGATACAATTAGGCAGGAGGCTGCTTCAACTATTTCATTGTTACAAAATGAAGGTAATAATGTATCTATAATTACTGGTGATAATGAGAAATCTGCTACAATTATACTTAATAATGCAGGAATAAATGCTAAAGTAATTGCTAATGTATCACCATTTGATAAAGGAAATATTTTACAGAATGCTAGAGATATATCAAAAACTGTAATGATAGGTGATGGTATTAATGATGCTATTGCTTTAACATCGGCAAGTGTTGGTATATCCATGCGAAATTCAACAGATATTTCTATGGAAAGTTCTTCTGCAGTTTTACTTCGTAATGACTTGACAGTAATAGAGGAATCCCATAAAATTTGTAAGAAAACATTAAGAATAATAAAAGAAAATTTATTCTGGGCATTCTCTTACAATGTGGTTGCAATACCTCTTGCTGTTACTGGATTTATTCACCCAGTAATGAGTGCAGCATTTATGAGTTTTAGTTCTTTATTTGTTGTAACTAATTCAATGCGTATTAGAAAATAAAATATTAAAACTCTAAAAATTTAGAACATAATATTCCATATTCTCTATTTAGTACAGGTATATTATTAATAACAGGATATACCAATAAACAATTGTGACAGTAAAATTGGTTATTATGATATTTAAGAGTCTTTTTACAAATAGGGCAGGCGTAAACAGATTGATTTTCTGTTGTTTCTGTGTTTTTCTCAATAATTATTATTTCACTCATATTTTTATCAATAGATATATCAAACAGTTCATACCTAATAACTTTATACCCTAATTCTATAGCTGTACTATGTAATTTTGTGATATATTTATTTTTTTTAATATTTTCTTTTGTAGCATCACTACCAAGATTGTAAGAAGGCTCTATCATTAATAAATATTTTTTTGCAACTCTGTATAATTCTTGCAATATATCTTTTTCTTTATTAGTATTAGGTTCTATAGCATGGCAAGTAAACACCAAATCTATGGATGAATCTGCAAATGGTAAATCAAATATATTACCAGTTACAAAGCTGCTGTTATGTTGTGAGAATTCTTTTGAATAAAAATTTGAAGCATATAACACTCTAGAAAGTGATATATCAACCCCATAAATTCGTTGTGGTATTTTCTTTGAATTTTTCATTATGCCATGAAGCGTCGTAGCTTCCCCAGTACCAGCATCAAGTATAGAGTTATAATCTAACGAATCAAAAATATTTGCTGCTGCTTCATACCATAAATTGTGATATTCTACATTATCAATTTCTTCAAGAGCATAATCATTTGTTTTCCTTCTTACTAAAACAGGAACATGAGAAAGGTTTTTATAACCTTTAATATAACTGCCAGCCTGCATATCATATGAACATTTAATAATATCTTTATCATTAAAATCAATATTATGATTATCCCTAAGATATTCCATTATATTTATTTTTTTATCATATAATTCTTTTAATGTCATATTACAAGCCTCCATATAATATATTTAGTAGCTAAAGTTATATCCCAAATATATAATATATATACCCATAAAAAATAGCAATAGGGAAGTTATATGTTTAAAATATTTAACATATCTCATAATATATGAACCTAAAACAGCTAATGTCATCATGGCAAAAGTAGTTCCAATACCAAATGCAGCCATCATTGAAGCTCCAGTATACCATGAGCTTGAAGACATAGCACCAATTAATGCACCGACAGTTAAACCACATGGTAAGAAACCTAATATAACACCATATAAAAAAGGATTATTTGGAGTGTATTTTTTTAGAGTATTAACAACAGGTAGTTTTGTAAGAAAATTAAAAGAACTTATGTTTAGAAAATACATTACAGCAAATAATATTAAAACAGAACCACCAAAGTAAGCAATTGATTTTTGAACAGTTACAAACATATCCCCACTCATATAAGTTAGAGCTAATGAACCAAGACCACCAATAATAGCGCCCATAATAGAGTATGTAAAAATTCTACCAATATTATAAAATAAGTTAGGGATTAAAATTTTATAGCCAGCATTGTTTGTAGAAAATGCACTAGAAATATGAAGAACAAAAGGGTGGCACATTAAAATACAATGGCCATATCCCCCTGTAAATCCAATTAAAAAATGACCAATTATTAATTTAAAAAAAGCATCTAAATCAGTCATATAGTAAACCTTCTGATTATTTTACATCAAAAAATACATACATTGTATCAGTTTTACCATCGTTATAAGTAATATCTGCTTTAGTATACCATTTAGTTTTACCAGACATACATTTTACTAATATTTGAGTAACAGAAAATTTTGTATCAGAAAGTTTTTTACCTTCATATTCATATTTACCCATATTCATTTCCATGTTGGAAGTAAACTTAATTGATTTAACATTTGGTTTTTCAAAGGAATAAGTTAGTGTAAATTCTTTCATAGGTTTCATAGGACGAGTTGCAGATACTTTTACAGTATTAGATTTTAATGTAAAAGTCTTATCCTGAGTAGTAATATCAAGATTATCCTGATATTTTACAGGAAAAGCAGCAAAAGCAATAAATGGCACAAGTAAACATATCAAAACTAACATTATAATTTTTTTCATAAATCATTCTCCCATATAATATTTTATAAGCCAGTAGTAACATATAAACATATATAAATCAAGCATAAATTAACTGGAGGGGGTATTTGATACATAATTATAAATCATATAAAATCGCTTAAATAAAGGAATAAAATAAAATAATAAATTAAAAGAAATATTAATAAAACTGGGTGGGGGTTATAATATTATTATATACCATATATAACTAATTTATTATATTTTACATTTTTAAAAAAACTTAAATATGTATGTGCTATAATTATTTTAAATAACACTTATAAATTCTTAATATATAACATTTTTAAATTTAAAATAATTAGCAAACTTTAGTGATTTAAAACTTATATATAATTTATAATTTATTTAATTATTTATAATATTTTACTTAAGCATATATATAAACTAAAACTATTTAAATTTAATCCAAAATTTTATCATTTAATTTTATATATAATTTAAGTAATTTAAACATTATCCTAATTAAAATCTAAAACGTCCGATAAGATATATTATGTAAAATAAAGAAGAGATAAGAGTATAGAAATGGTAAAATGTTTAAAATTTTGGCTTAAATCAATTATATGGAAAAACTAAAAAGTCTTCTTACAAGTCAAAATATGAACTCATTTTATAAAGATATTAAATTTTACTATAATATAGAATTTATTTGTTGATAAAAGACAAGGTTTACTATATCATAGCATAAAATTAAATTGAGGGATAAAACCATAAAAACAGAACTTATTATTTTTGATTTAGATGGCACTTTATGTGATACTTTTGATGATATATATTTATCATTAAAATATACCCTAAACTTATTTGATATTTCTGCACCATCTCATAGTGAAGTTAAATCATTTATTGGTGATGGTCTTGCCATGCTTATTGAAAGAACTTTAAAAGTTACAAATCAACTGCATTTAAAGGAAGATATAATGCAGTATTTTTTACAGTATTATAAAATACATTGCACTGATTCAACTTTATTATTCTCTGGTATGGATATAGTATTAAATACATGTAAGAATAATAATATTTCTATGGCTGTTGTTTCAAATAAAGCTGAGCATTTAGTTAAAATTATATTAGATGAATTATTATTAACTCATTATTTTAAATATATATTTGGAGGAGATTCTTTTGAACAGAAAAAACCAAACCCAATGCCTTTAAATTTTATTATTGATAATTTAGCTGTTAATAAGGATAATGCTATAATGGTTGGTGATAGTGATAATGATGTATTAGCTGGTCAACAAGCTGGTATAAAAACGGTATTTTGTTCGTTTGGTTATTCTGAACTGCATAAATCAAAATCTGATTTTACAATTAACTCACCTATTGAATTATTAGATATTATTATATAAGGATATAAATATATGAATAAAATTGCATACTATGCTGATTATATTTACTATGATAATGTGATTCATAAAAACTCATATTTACTTGTTAATGATAACATTATTAAAGGTATAAGCAGCAATATTGAAGAATTATCAGAATATTCTATTCATCAGTTTAACAACTCTGCAATATTTCCCGGATTAATTAATACTCATAATCATTTAGGTATGGGAATAATGCGTGGTTTTGCTGATGATTTACCTTTAATGACTTGGTTAAATGATTATATATGGCCAACAGAAAGAAAACTTCTTTCCCCAGAATTTGTATATTACTCTACCCTTTTATCTTTAGCAGAATCCATTATGTCTGGTGTAACTTGTGTAAATGATATGTATTTTTTTGCCCATAATGCAAAAGATGCTATTGAAAAAGCAGGAATAAGAGGTTATGTTGGGTTTGGTGTTCTTGATAATTTTGATAAAGCCTTAAAATCAGCAGATAAATTTGAAGAATCAGATTTAGTTTCTCTTTCAATTTGCCCACATGCTTTATACACAGTTCCTTTTGATATTATGAAAAAGTGTGTTGATTATGCTTCTAAAAGAAATATTTTATTACATACTCATTTAGCAGAAACTAAAGATGAAGAAAATATTATTAAATCAAAATATAATAAAAGACCTGTTGAATTAATGAATGAAACAGGTGCTTTTGACTGCCCTTCTGTTTTTGCTCACTGTGTCCATATAAATAATGCAGATATGAAAATAATGAGTAAGAAAAGTGTAAATGTTTCTCACTGTATTGAAAGTAATTTAAAACTTGCAAGTGGTTTTTCACCTGTAAAAAAGATGATAGATGCAGGTATTAATATATCTATTGGAACAGATGGTGTATGCAGCAATAATGATTTATCAATGATTGGTGAAATGAGAACAGTATCACTTTTTCATAAAGCATATAATAATGATGCAACAGCATTAAATGCAGAGAATGTTTTAAAAATGGCAACAAAAAATGCAGCAAAAGCTTTAAACCGTAATGATATTGGTGAATTATCTGAAGGTAAAAAAGCTGATTTCTTTGTTATATCATATGACAGTATTCATTTAACTCCAGTATATAATCCAATATCTCATCTTATTTATGCAGCAAAAGACAGTGATGTAACAGATGTTTATGTTAATGGCTCACCTGTAATGCAGAATAAAAAGCTAGTCCACATAGATGTGGAAGAAATAAAATATTATGCCAAAGAAAAGGCAAAATTTTTAACACAAGGGTAAAATTATGAATGAATTTGACAGATTTAAAACTCCATTTGAAGAAAGATACTCTTCTAAAGAAATGCTTTATTTATTTTCTCCTAACAAAAAATTTTCTACATGGAGAAAATTATGGATTGCTCTTGCTGAATCAGAAAAAGAATTAGGGTTAAATATCACTCAAGAGCAAATTGATGAAATGAAAAATCATATTAATGATATTGATTTTGAATATGCTAAAGAAATGGAGAAAAAATTTAGACATGACGTTATGGCTCATGTTCATACTTTTGGTAAAGTATGCCCTGCTGCTATGCCAATAATTCACCTTGGAGCAACAAGTGCCTTTGTTGGTGATAATACTGATATTATTATTATGAAGGAAGCATTAGAGCTTGTTCGTAATAAACTTGCAGCTGTATTAAATAATTTAAAAACTTTTGCTTTAAAATATAAAGATTTACCAACATTGGGTTTTACTCATTTCCAGCCAGCACAATTAACTACTGTTGGAAAACGTGCTACTCTTTGGATGCAGGACTTTATTATGGATTTAGAAAATCTTGTATTTGAACATGAGAATATCCGTTTTAGAGGTGTAAAAGGTACAACTGGAACACAAGCCTCATTTTTACATTTATTTGATAATAATCATGAAAAAGTTAAACAGCTTGATAAACTTGTATCTTCTAAAATGGGTTTTGATAAAGTTTTTGGTGTAAGTGGTCAAACATATACTAGAAAACAAGATTCAAGAATTCTTGCTGTTTTAGCTGGGTTAGCAGAATCTGCTCATAAATTTGCAACAGATATTAGGCTTTTAGCAAACTTGAAAGAAATTGAAGAACCATTTGAAAAAAATCAGATTGGTTCAAGTGCAATGGCATATAAAAGAAATCCTATGCGAAGTGAAAGAGTATGTGCCCTATCCCGCTTTATTATAGCAGCATCTTCAAACACATATTATACTCATTCGGTTCAATGGTTTGAAAGAACATTAGATGATTCTGCAAACAGAAGACTTTCTATTTCAGAAACATTTTTAGCAGCTGATGCTGTTTTAGAGTTACTTTTAAATATTACAAGTGGTTTAGTTGTGTATGAAAAAGTAATTGCAAAACGTATTTCAGAAGAACTTCCATTTATGGCTACTGAAAATATTATTATGGAATCTGTTCAACGTGGTGCAGACAGGCAGGAAATGCATGAACAAATAAGAGTTCATTCGATGGAGGCTGGAAAACGCGTTAAACAAGATGGTTTAGATAATGACCTTTTAAAACGTGTAATAGCAGATGAGAAAATACCTTTAAATGAAAAAGATATTGAACGTATTTTAAACCCTAAAGAATTTATAGGCAGAGCCCCAGAACAAACTGTAGAGTTTATTTCCACAGAAATAGATCCTTTAATTGAAAAATATAAAGGTGATAAATCATTTGAAGGTATAGTAAATGTATAATACAAATTAACAAGTATAATAAAATTTACTTTTATTATAAATATTTTATACAAATAAGTTAAAGTTATATATAATAATTATTTAACCTATGATATAAAAAAGGTTTGTTACTTAATAGTAACAAACCTTTTTTTGTTATAGTTATTTTACTACATTTGTTTTTTTAAAGTTTTTTGATTTTCAATATTTTCTTTTGCTCTGTCAATTGCTTTAGAAATAGTCTTAATTGGTTTTAACGAGTTATCTTCAGCTTTTAAATAGTAGTTTAAAGCCTTTTCATATTTACTTGATAATTCATTACAAACTCCCATGTTATAATTTAGACTGACAGATGCTGGGGTTTCCTTTAGACCAGAATTCCATATTTCACATGCTTTTTCCATACGGTTTACTTTTGCAAATTCTACCCCACTTTTTAACAGTTCTAGTGATTTTTTATTAGTTCCATCTTTTTTTGTCATTAGTTCTATTTTTATATTTTCAACATATGGAGCAATATCAATTCTATATTTATATAATATCTCATTGAGAGCATCTACATATAATTCATTTTCTGTTCTACCAGAAAATAATGAGTCAGAACATGAATAAGAACTTTCTCTTTCTTGAAAATCTTTGGAATAAACTACTCTACCAGTAGATACTGATGATAATTTTGGACTTACAGTAACTATAATATTTCTCTTTTCACATGGAACTGTATATTCCCTATATACTGTGCATCTTCCATCAACATATCTAGCACATTCACTTCTTGTTTCATAAGTTCTTGTAATATCAAAAGTTGACTGGGCATTTCCATACCAAATTGCTTCTGCCCCTACTAACTGACCAAAATCCACTATTTTATCTTGATTAGCAATAGTCATTTGAAATTGTTGTTCCTGTAATATTTTATCAATATTTTTTCTATCTACTACTTCATATTGTTTCTTTCCATTAACCTCTGCTTTAATTACAGTGGACTCTAATTTTGAAGATGCATCAATTCCTTGATTACCTGTAAAATCAAGAAATGCAACTGTTTTATATTTTGTTACTTCTGAATTAGCAGCAGGTATTATCCTTGAAGCATTTATAGTTGTTGCACAACCTGAAGTAATAATAACAAGAAAACCAATTAAAATAATATTCTGCAGTATGTTCCGCATGGCATAACTCTCCTTCTTTTTCTAAATGGTAAACCTATCTCACCACAAGATAATTTGCTGTTTGTTTGAAGAATATCTCCAAAACAATCCATTGTAATATTATATACAGCAAGTGGTGAAAGCCCTGATGTATATGAATTTATTAATAAAAATTTGGGGTTATTAGATAAAATATTTTTACATGAAACTAATAATTCCCATAAATCTTTTTCCAATTTCCACACTTCCCCAGAAGCACCTCTGCCAAATGAAGGTGGATCCATAATTATACCATCGTATTTCTTACCTCTACGATGTTCTCGCTGGATAAATTTCATACAGTCATCTACTATAAGTCGAACCTTATTTTTATCAACATTTGATAGTTTTAGATTTTCACTACACCAATTTACCGTTCCTTTTGAAGCATCAACATGACATATATTTGCCCCAGCTAATGCTGCAGCAACTGTAGCAGCACCAGTATAACCAAAAAGGTTTATTACATTACTTGCTTTTTTTTCTTTTATAACACTATCAATCCATTCCCAATTTGCAGCCTGCTCTGGAAATAAACCTGTATGTTTAAATCCTGTTGGTTTTACTTTTAATATCATATTATTATATGTAATATTCCATGATTCAGGAATATTATTTTTTTTAAATTCCCAGCTGCCGCCACCTTTAGAGCTTCTTGAATAAACAGCATCAGCCCTGCTCCAAAGCTTATCATCACTTTTTGCCCATACGGCTTGAGGGTCAGGACGAACTAAAATATATTTATCCCATTTTTCAAGTCTCATTCCATTACCGGAATCAATTAACTGGAAGTCTTTCCATTTATCTGAAATAATAAGCTGTGATTCCAAATTATTTAACCGCCTTTCCTATAATTTCAGAAAAATGATTTACATTTTTTCTTTCTAAATATTCATTTAAACCTTCTGCTGTTTCATTGCAAATATTAGCATTAATAAAATTTGCAGTTCCTATTTGAACAGCACCAGCACCTGCTAATATAAACTCTGCTGCATCTTTCCAGTTGCCTATTCCACCTACTCCAATAACTGGAATTTTAACAGTTTCATATACTTCTTTAACTATTCTTAATGCAATAGGTTTTATTGCTGGTCCACTCAAGCCACCAGTAATGTTTGCAAGAACTGGTTTCATTCTTTCCACATCTATAGCCATTCCAATAAGCGTATTTATAGCAGATACTGCATCAGCCCCATTATCTTCACAAGCTTTTGCAAATGGCTTAATATCTTGAACATTTGGAGAAAGTTTTACAATTAATGGTTTATTTTTAATAACCTTTCTACATGCTGAAACAACCTGACTAACAGCTTCAGGGCTTGAAGAAAAAGAAATACCACCTTCTTTTATATTTGGGCATGATATATTCATTTCAAGCATATCTACTCTTTCAACTTCATCTAAAATTTTAGCAACTTCCACGTATTCATCAATAGTTTTGCCCCAAAAATTAACAATAATGCGAGTATCTATACTTTTTAATGCAGGAAGTTTTTCTTTTATAAATTTTTCTACACCAACATTTTGCAGACCTATTGCATTTAACATTCCAGAATATGTTTCTGCAAGACGCGGCATAGGATTACCTTCTGTTTCATGTAAAGAAATACCTTTAACAGAAATACCACCTATTTTATTTAAATCTGTAAATCTTTTAAATTCTAAACCATATCCAAATGTGCCACTGGCTGCAATAATTGGATTTTTAAATTCTAGTCCACATAATTTTGTTTTTAATCTATCCATATTATCACCTTATTAAACTATCCCAATCAACTTTAGTTCCATCAAAAATTGGGCCTTCCACACAACATCTTCTTTTTACTTTTTCACCATTTTCATTAATCGTAATAATACAGCCAAGACACGCACCAACTCCACAGCCCATTTGCTCATCAAGTGAAACATCAATAGGAATATTGTTTTGACTGCATAAATCAGTAACAGCCTGCAACATTCTATTTGGACCACATGCATATATTTTTTTATAATTTTGGATATTTTCTTTTAAAGGAACAAGAACATTTCCATGAATTCCTAATGAACCATCATCTGTTGTAATAAATAATTCATCGCATATTGATTGTAAAAAGTCATACATTAAAATATCATTCTTACTTCTGCCACCATAGTATAGTGTTACTTTTATACCCATTTCCTTTAATTTTCTTGCAGAATTTATCATTGGTGCAAGCCCTATACCACCTGCTATTAATGCAACTGAAGCATCTTTTTCAAATCTGAAAAAATTGCCAATAGGACCAGTAACTAAAAAATTATTTCCCGGAAGTGCTTCAGATAATATTTTTGTTCCTCTGCCTGTAATCATATAAAGGCACGTAAATGTTTCTTCTGAAGTAATATCACAAATAGCAAAAGGTCGTTTTAATAATGTATCAGTAATATAAACATTATCACTGTGTGGTGATATCATAAAAAAACGCCCTGCATTTTTTTCTTTTGCAATATCAGGACATTTAAGTTCTAAATAACCAAATTTTTCACTAATTCTAGTGTTTTTTACAACGGTTGCTTTCATAGTCATTCCTTTTTGTGTTTTCATAACTGTATCATAAATTAAACTATTTTTCTACTAAAATTATCTTATCCTATACCAAAATAAGAAGTAGAATCTTTATACATTGAAATAAGCTTTTCTTTTATAATTACATTTTTTTCAAGTATTAAATCCTCATCTTCTAAAATTATATTTTCAACATCATATTTAACATTTTTAATAATTTTTATATCCTTTATAATATCAGCAAAATATAAATTAGGAACACCAGATTGTTTCGTTCCAAAAAAATCACCCTGTCCTCTTAATTTTAAATCAGCTTCTGCCAGTTTAAAACCATCTGTATAATCAAGCATAGCTTGAATTCGTTCCTTGCTGTAACTGCTTATATTATCAGATGTAATTAATAAACAGTATGACTGCAAACTATTTCTACCAACTCTTCCTCGTAACTGGTGCAGCTGTGATAATCCAAATCTTTCAGCATTTTCTATTAAAATAACTGTTGCTTCAGGAACATCAACACCTACCTCCACAACAGTTGTAGAAACAAGTATATCCATATTTCCATTTTTAAAATCATTAAGCAGCTGTCTTTTTTCATCGGCTTTCATTTTACCATGCAATAAACCAACATTTTTATTATGAAAATATTTTTTTACTTCCTCATAACTTTGAGTAGCAGCTTTTAATTCAAGCTTATCACTTTCATCTATTAAAGGATAAATAAAATAAGCTTTTCTTTTCTGATTTAATTCGTCATTTACTATTTCATAAGCTTTATTAATATTTTTTGCTGTATATGCTTTTGTAATACAAGGTATACGCCCAGGTGGAAGTTCATCTATAATACTTACATCTAAATCACCATAAAGCGTCATAGCTAAAGTTCTTGGAATTGGTGTTGCTGTCATTAAAAGAATATCTGGAGTATACCCTTTATCAATCAAACTTTTTCTTTGATGGACACCAAATCTGTGCTGTTCATCAGTTATAATAAGCCCAAGTTTTTGGAATTCTACATTATCTTCTATTAAAGCATGAGTTCCTATAATAATATTTATAAGCCCCGATGATAATTTTTCTTTAATAATTTCTTTATTTTTCTTTGTTACAGAACCTGTTAGCAAATCTACATTTATATTTAAATTTTTAAAAAATTTTTCTGCATTTATATAATGCTGCTCTGCTAAAACTTCTGTTGGTGCAATAATTATCACTTGATAACCATTGTGAACTGCAACTGCTGCGGCAATAAATGCGATTATTGTTTTACCACTACCTACATCACCCTGCACTAATCTATTCATTTGCTTTTTACTTGCCATATCATTAAATATTTCAATTAATGCTTTTTTTTGGGCAGCAGTTAATTTAAATGGCATAACTTCATTTATTTCCAACAAATAATCTTTATTTATATTGTATTTGATACCTATACTTTTATTGTAAGTTTTACGGTTTAACTGCATAACAAGTTGTAAATAAAAAAGTTCTTCATAAATAAATCTTTCATATGCTGTGTGTGTTCTAGCCATAATACTAGCCACATTTTGTATTGTTTCTGGGTTATGAAGAGTGTAAACTGCATCTTGAATATTTGGATATTTATATTTATCTAGCAAATATTTAGGGAGTGTTTCTTGAATTTGCTTTAACCCTTTTTCAAGAGCTATATTTAATGCTTTTCTATATACAGACATGGAAAGTCCTGCAGGAACTGTATATATTGGTCTTATAGAACCTAAATCATTTTTATTTATTATTTCTGGATGAAATATGGCCATTACACCATCATACTGAGTTACAGAACCATACATATAATAAGTTGAACCAAGATGTAATACTGATGATGGGTAGCTATTATTATAGTTTAACCATAGACAAAAAAAGTATCCATTTATTCCCTTAAATACCGCTTTAAAAATGGATTTACCTTTTCTGGTTCTTATAATAGAACTACCCTCATAAGAACCAGAAAGTATTTGTTTTTCAGTATCATTACTATCTAGTGAAATAACCTCATACCTGTATGGAAAGGTAAAAATAATATCTTTAACTGTATTTATTTTTAATCTTGATAAACCTTCACCCGATTTACTACCAATACCAGCTAGAGCAGTAACAGGTTGTGTGAGAAATGAAACAGCTGTCTGATGGTTTTTTACCACACTAGACAGCCCTTTATTATTAGTAACCAATAATTATATCCAATTATTAAGCTAAGCTGTCTAAAGCTAATTGTTCTTGTATTGAGAATACTTTCAGTATGTCTAAAATAATAACCATACATTTAGAAGTTCTTGCAACACCACCAATATAGTTATCAATTGCAGGTGATGTTCCAGGTGCTTTATCTATTTTATCAACTTCTATTCTAATAACTTCTTCTACTTTATCAACAATTAAACCAATTCTTCTATTTTGGATACATACAACAATAATACGCGTAGATTCATTATTTACACTTACTTTAACATTTAATTTCTTACGTAAATCAACTATTGGAATAACTCTACCACGCATATTAATTATCCCTTCAACAAAAACAGGGGCACGTGGAACAGGTGTAATTTCCACCATACGAATTATTTCCTCAACAGCCATGATGTCTATACCATAGTGCTCTTGAGCAAGCATAAAACCTACGAACTGCCTTAATTCTGCCATATTATCCTCATTCTTTTCAATATTTGTATTTTAGTTTATAATATATTTTTAAATATTTCAACAAATTTATGAGTTTGGTGATAAAAAATTAATAGCCTCTTTTTTTAGTATTATATAATTTGATTCCTTTTCTAAATCAACATATTCACCATCTAGTTGACAAAAATTAACACCATCAATTTTTAAATAATCAGACGACAGGTGTGTTCCATTAAAGCCAAAACGAAAAAATAAAGGTGCAAATGCCCTAAATAAGGCTAACCTGCCCTTTGGTTGAACTAAAAATGCATTTATTAAATTTTTATCAATTACACCTAATTTATATGTTCCAGCGTAAGATGCAGCAACAGCAAAGACACCATGATAAAAAATATATCTTTTACCTTGTTTATACATACTAATTTTATTATATTTATCCGAAAAAAAAGCAGGAAATCCATACATAAAATGCATTGCTGTTTTTAAAATTCTGTATTTTACACCTTTATTTTCAACTTTTTTCACAACATGAGCATCAAAACCAAAACCAGCCATTAGTAAAAATAATTTATCACCCACATAGCCAACAGGTATTTTTTTTACATTAGAAAAATTTAATTTTTCAACAGCTTTATATGGATTTCTTCCAATACCATATTCTTTACAAAAGACATTTATTGTCCCAAGTGGTAATGCGTAAAAAAACTTTTCTGTTCCAACAACACCGCGTGCTGTTTCATTTATTATTCCATCTCCACCTGCTGCAATTATTAAATCTGCCTTTGATTCCCTTGCTAAAATTTCTGCATGCCCCCTGTATTCTGTTAAGGCAAGCTCCACTTTATCAGCTTTTTTTTGTAATAATAATAAAATTTTATCTATCTTATACTTTTTATATTTTCCACTAGCAGGATTAGCTATTAACAAAATAGAAAACATAATACCTCGCATCATTTATACGAAAACACTTGAATCTACACCTAATAAAGTAGATATTGCATCTACTGCTGGTGTTAAATCCAAAGAATACTTATTTACATATAAAGCAATATGAGAACTCATTACAGTATTATCCATATCTTGTGCATATTTTTTACAATATTGCAATGCTTTATCTTTATTTGTATAGGCAAAATTTATGCTGTTTCTTATTGCTTCATTAATCACATCTGTCATATGTATATATTTTTTATGTAATGCTATAAACCCTAAAGGAATAGGTAAATTATATTTATTTTCCCATTCAACTCCTAAATCTGTTATTTTTGTAAGCCCATAATTTTCATATGTAAATCTGCCTTCATGTATAACAAGACCTGCAACAACCTTTCCTTCTTTAATTGCAGGCATAATTTTATCAAATCTCATTATTTCAATATTTTCAGCACATTCAGGGTAGAACTTTTTAAAAACAGCATAAGCTGTTGTATTTTCACCTGGAATTGCAACCTTTTTACCTTTTATATCTTCAATATTATTGTAATTTTTTGATAATATTAGTGGTCCACAGCCAAAGCCTAATGCTCCACCACATTTTAATATTTTATAGTTATATTTTATCAATGGAAATACCCCAAAAGAAACTTTTACAACATCTTGTTCTTCTGAAAGCGCCATATTGTTACATAATTGAATATCTTCCATTACAACATCAAACTCAAATGGAACATTAATATCTTTTCTTATTAAAGCACCAAATATAAATGTATCATTAGGACAAGGTGAAATTGCTAATTTTATTCTTTCCATAATATACCTTTTAATAAACTAAACTGTCATAAAAATCTTTATTTTTCTTTTCTTCTTTCTTTTGTTCTATAGGTTTGTTTTTCGTATTAGTATCTGTGTTTTTACTATTATCTATTTGATTATTATTTTGTTTCATACTTTCTTCATTAGAATTTTTATTTTCTTCATATTCTTTATATACACTTTCTTCTTTAACTGCTTTTTGTTCTGTTCTGTTTGCAACTTTACCCAGTTCTGATGGTTTAAATCTGATTCCAGCACCAACCATATACATTCTATTAATATTACCTATTATATCTTCTACACCAGCCTGCACAAACATTCCTTTATAAAAATGCCATCTTATATATGCTTTTGTGTATACATCTAAGCTGTTGCGATAAGTATTAAAATCATAAGCCTCTAAAGATATGGCTAAATTATTATTTTTTAGTGGATAAACATCTGCTGCAAGACCTAAAGTGTTATCAAAAACACCAAATCTTAAGCCAAAAACATTATAAAAAATATGGCTGTATTGCAGGGAAATTGCAAGGTCAGAATATTTTATTTTATTTCCATACATATCATATTCTGGGCTGTTTGGTGCAATTACAGGCACATTTGATAAACCTATCATATAGAAATTTTTAGGATCAGTATAAAAATGTGCTTGAACATAACCCCTGCCAGTATTAACAGATTTAGCATCAAATAAATAGTCTGCACCTATTGTTGCATAAAGTGTCATTCTATCTTCATTATCAGGATTACTGTCATCACCTAAAAATGATGATACTTTTTTCACTACATTTTTTACATCATTTTTTGTTTCTTCATCATTAATTAAAAGTCCTAAAGTTCCTTTTCCTTCATTAATATCTTTTGCAATATTTTCTATATCGTCCATAGCAGAGTTTACTTTTGTAGTGATATCTTTAAGATTTTGAAGGCTTTCATCAATATTACCTTGATTATTAGCGATAAGTTTATCAACTGAAGCAGTAAATGCTTTTAATGTTTGACTTATTTCTGCAATATTATTTATGGAAGTATTTATTTTCTTTTCATTTTGCGTTATAACTCGTTCAAGCATATCAGTCATATTTTTTGCATTATCAATAACTTCTTGAATATTCTTATCATTTGTAACCACTATTTTTTTCACGCTGTCTGTAATATCTTTAAGATTTGCAATACTATCCTGTAATGCATTTTTAGACTTATCAGTAGTAATTACATCATTAAAGGATTTTAATAATATAGTCATTTCTGCAGCAACATCATTTAGTTTTGCCATTACTGCGTCCATGTTTGCAGCATTTTGCCTGCCATCATACTCATAATTATTCTGTAGTGTTGATTTTGGTTGAACTGTTGGGTCAACATCGAATTCAACATATCTCTGACCAACAAAACCTGACTGTTTTACATTAAACCTTACATTATCAGGAATTTCAAATTCATGATATACAACAACTCGTGTTACTATTTCATTATTTTTCATTGTAACATCTTGGACTTCACCTACTTTTATACCTTTATACATTATAGGTGTTCCAGCTCTAATACCTGTTGCATCATTAAGACGGAAATAAACTGTTTTACCTTCTTTTTTATTAAAATCTAAATTACCAAAAACAGTGGTGGTTAATGCAACCATAAAAAAACCTAAAATAACAAAAATACCAACTTTAGTCTCTACATTCATAGAATCTTCCTATATAAAAAAATTAAAAAACCTTTATTGGCCCATCTTTTGAGCCGGAAAAAAACTGTCTAACATATGGATTATCTGTTTCTTTAAAATAATCAGGTGTGCCATATTGTATAATGCGTCCATTATAAAGCATACCAATATAATCTGCATTTTTTAAAACACTTGGTATATCATGCGATATAACAACTGATGTAATATTTAACTCCTTTTGTGTAGTATATATTAAATCATCAACTACATCAGTCATAATTGGGTCTAAACCTGTAGTAGGTTCATCATACATCATAATATCTGGTGATAGTGCTATTGCTCTTGCAAGCCCTACTCTTTTACGCATTCCACCAGATAATTCAGATGGATATCTGTCATTAACTCCTGATAAACCAACTAATTTTAATTTTTCAATAACAATTTCCATTGTTTCTTCTTCACTTAGTTTTCTATGCTCTCTAAGTGGAAAAGCAACATTTTCATAAACTGTTAAAGAATCAAATAAAGCAGCATTTTGAAAAAGCATACCAAACTTATATCTAATTTTTAACATTTGCTTTTTATTAGCTTTTGTAATATCTGCCCCATCAATATAGATATGGCCTTTATCTGGCTTAATTAATCCCATAAGCTGTTTAAGTAATACACTTTTACCAGTTCCAGAAGGACCAATAATATATGTAATGGCACCTTTTTTTATTTCCAAATTTATACCATTATGAACGTAATGACTGCCAAATTTTTTGTATAAATTTTCAACTTTAATCATAATATTAATACCGAAGTTAAAATATAATCAAACATACATACAAGCACTGCAGATTCCACAACAGATACATTAGTTGCTTTTCCCACACCTTCAGCACCATTTGATGTATTAAAACCATTATAACAGCTAACAATTACAACTATAATACCAAAAACAAATGATTTAATTAAACTATCAACTATATCGTCAAAATTTGTATACAATACCATATTTTCAAAATAAATGCTACTACTAACTCCCATCATTGTAACAACGACAACATAACCACCTATTATACCAAATATAATACATATAGCATTTAATAAAGGCATAGAAAACATTCCTGCAAGCATTCTTGGAACAGCTAAATAATGAACAGGATCTACTGCCATAGCATCAAGAGCATCTATTTGCTCTGTTACTTTCATAGTTCCAAGTTCTGCAGTCATGGCAGAACCTGCACGAGCAGCCACCATAATACCAGTAAGAACTGGACCAAGCTCTAGTATCATAGCCATAGCTATAAGACCACTTGTCATTTCACCTGAGCCAAAATTATTAAGACCTTTATATGACTGCAGGCTAAAAACCATTCCTGTAAAAATACCTGTTAAAATAATAATAGGTATAGATTTATAGCCAATAAATTCTATTTGTTTTACAAAAAGTTTAAACCTAAAAGGTGGTTTGAAAATACCCTTTGTAGTTTCATAGAATAAAATAGACATTCTACCAGCCATATGAACTATTTCTAATACTATTTTTCCAACAAACTCAAAAAATTTCAAAATAACCTTCTTTATGTTTATATAGTCGTGGCACTCTATCAGATATACCACATAAAATTTCATAATCAATTGTTCCTGCTAAAATACCTAAAACATTGGCAGGTATATTATCACCCATTATTTCAACTTTTTTACCAATGCAGTTTTCACCAAGCAATGTTATATCAATCATTGTCATATCCATACAGATATTACCAACAACATTACATCTAACACCATCAATGAATACATAACCCTTATTAGATAAAGAGCGAACATATCCATCAGCATATCCTATTGGTATAACACCAATTATCATATCCTTTGGTGCAATAAATGTCCTACCGTACCCAACAGACTGCCCTTTTCTTAAAAATTTTACATGGGCTATTTCACTCCATATGCTCATTACTGGCTTTAAATCTTTTAACACATTTGTAGATTCATATCCATATAAAAATAAACCAGGCCTTGTATATGTCCATCTATTTTCAAAATTTGCTATCCCTGATGAATTTAAAAAACTTGTAGCAAACATATATTTATTATTTATTTCCAAAAACTCATCAAAACGTTCTGTCTGTATATGAGCATAGCTGTTATCACTATCTGATGTAGCAAGGTGACTAATGGCATAATCCATATGTAAATTACTATATTTATTCAACAGGGTTGACAATTCAAATTCATGAGAAAAACCTAATCTACTCATTCCTGTATCTACTTCACAAGCAACATGAGCAATTATACCTAACTCTTTGGCAATATAAGAGATAACTCCAGCATACCTTTCATCAAATACTGGTAATGTTAAAGATGCTTCTAAAGCTTCCTTTACAAAAGAATCACTAACATAACCTAATACAATAATTTTAACATTAGTATCTGGCAGAGTTTTTCTTAATTCAATACCTTCAATCATAGTAGCAACAGCAAAATGTGTAACATTAAGTTCATTATAGGCATATTGAGCTAAAATTTTTGCACCATGACCATAAGCATCTGCTTTTACTACTGCAATAATATCAGATTTAGAAAGATTTCTTGCTAGTTCGATATTTGATAAAAAACGCTCTAAATCAATAACAGCATAAGTTGGTCGTGGAATAACATTCATACTATCTAAACTATTTATTCTCATTTTCTATACCTGCAGCAAAAAGTAAATAATGGCGAATGAAAGCATTTAAATCCCCGTCCATAACAGCATCTACATTGCCTGTTTCATATCTGGTTCTTAAATCTTTTACCATTTTATAAGGGTGCATAACATAAGAACGTATTTGGTTACCCCACCCTATATCTGTTTTACTGTCTTCCATTTTTTCTTTTGCTTCATTACGTTTATTCATTTCATATTCATAAAGTTTTGATTTTAAAATCTTCATTGCAGAAGCTTTATTTTTATGCTGACTTCTTTCGCTTTGGCAAGCTACCACAATTCCTGATGGAATATGTGTTATCCTAACAGCCGAATCTGTAGTATTTATATGCTGCCCACCAGCACCACCTGCCCTGTATGTATCTATTCTTAAATCAGCTTCATTTATTTCTATTTCAAAATCATCATCTATTTCAGGTAATACAAAGACAGAAGCAAAAGATGTATGCCTTCTATTTTGAGAATCAAAAGGCGATATTCTTACTAACCTGTGAATTCCACTTTCACTTTTTAAATATCCAAATCCATACTCACCTATTATATTAAAAGTAATAGATTTAATACCTGCTTCATCACCGTCTAACTGGTCTAATATTTCTAATTTAAAATTATTTTTTTCTGCCCACCTGTTATACATTCTATAAAGCATAGATGCCCAGTCATCAGCTTCTGTGCCACCTGCTCCTGAATGTATTGTTACTATTGCATTATTAAAATCATGCTGGTCATTTAAAATTAATTTTAATTCAAATTCTGCTACTTTACTACTTAAAGTTTTACATGTATCAATAATATCCTGCTCTACAGAAGTTTCCCCTTCCTTATAAAGTTCATTTAAAACATGGATATCTTCCTGTATTTGCAGTAATTCTCTATAAGAATCTAAAAACTTTTTTATAGAAGACTGTTCTTTTAAAAGGTGTCTAGACTCTTTTTTTGACCAAAAATCTTTATCATTTATAGACTGCTGTTCAATACTGTCTATCTTTTTTTGTAATATATCTTCCTTTACTGCAGGAATAAAACTTGTAATTTTTTTATTTAATTCATCTATTTCTTGAAGTATTTCTTCTAACATATTATCCTTTCTATATTTTTATATATTTATTATAACAGCAGTTTCATCACAGTCTGGATATTTTGGGCATTTTAAACAGTCTGTCCATATTTTTTTTGGAAGACTGTCTATTTCTGTTTTAATAAAACCACAGCTTTCAAAAAAATCCTGCCTGTATGTAAGAGCAAATATTTTAGTAAAACCTAGTTCTTTTGCCCATTTAAGACTATAAGTAACTAAAGAATAACCTATTTTTTGCCTTTTATATTCTTCTACAACAGCAAGTGAACGGATTTCAGCTGTATCACTCCATGTTGGATGTAGTGCACACACACCTTTAATTATTCCATCTTCTTCAAATAGTATAAATTCAAATATTTTCTCATATATATCATTTAAACTAACTTGAAGCATCTCACCATTTTTTGCATACTTATTAACAATTTGCTGTATTGTAGAAGCATCATATATTTTCGCATGTCTTATCATCTTACATAATTCCTATATTTATCAATAACTTTTTGAGCTACTTTAGAGTTTGATATTAAATATTTTGTAGCTCTAACATTTATATCTAATACACCATCACGCCTTGTATAAATATGTGCTGTAACAGTGTGATTATCAACCTTCCCTTTAACATAGCCATCAACAAAGCTTAAGTCATTTATTTCGCCTTTATTTGCTTCAAAAGCATATATTAATTTTTCTACTGCTAATGCTTTCTCTGTTTTATCTATATCTGAAACAGAGCCTGAAGTGAAAATTACAGTCGATGCAGCACCTGCAACAGCAGTAGCAGCAATCCAAGCACAACCATTTAATAATACTGGTATAGCAGCCAAAATTATAATTTTTACTATTCTATTATTAATATTAAAATTAATCATTTTTGCATATTATAAAATTTCATCATAATAATCAACTTAAATATTACATATTTGCATTTAATATTTATATTTCATATAAATATGTTGACTTATAATAATATAATCTTTAGTATTTAATTCAAGATTAATCTGGAGGTATTATATGTCTAAGGAAAAAATACTTATAAATAGTGATGAAATGCAAGCTATTATTGAAAGAATAACATTCCAAATCATTGAAAAAACAATAGATTATGAAAATACATACATTGTAGGCATTCGCAGACGTGGGGAGTATATTGCAAATAGAATAATAGACAGCTTTAAACGCCATAATAAACAGCCACTAAAATCTGGTGTATTAGATATTACTTTATATAGAGATGACTTATCAGAAATATCTAACCTTCCTGAAGTTAAAACATCAAATATAGGTTTTGATGTTAATGGTAAAACTATTATATTAGTTGATGATGTGCTTTTTACTGGGCGAACAATACGTTCAGCAATAGATGCCCTTTTAGATTATGGCAGACCAGCAAAAATCATGCTTGCTGTTATAGTTGACAGAGGTCATAAAGAATTACCAATACATGCTGATTTTACAGGAAAAGTAATTCCTACTAGAAAAAGTGAAGTAATACATGTTAAAGTAACAGAAATAGATAATGTAGATGCAGATTGTGTAACAATAAGCGATAGAGAGGCCTAAAATGGTATATGACAAAAAAGATTTTATATCTACTAAAGAATTAACCATTGAACAAATTGATTACATTCTCACTCAGGCTATGACATTTAGAGAAATTAATCAGCGTGAAGTGAAAAAAATACCTACTTTAAAAGGTAGAACAATCATTAATCTTTTTTTTGAACCATCTACACGAACTAGAACTTCTTTTGAAATAGCAGGAAAAAGATTAGGTGCTGATGTTATAAATATTAGTTCTTCAACATCAAGCACACAAAAAGGTGAAACATTGATGGATACTGTTAGAAATATTCAGGCAATGGCATCTGATATTATTGTTATAAGGCATAGTTTTTCTGGTTCTGTTAAATTTGTAGCTGATAATGTAGAAACTCATATTGTTAATGCTGGTGATGGTTTAAATGAACACCCAACACAAAGTATGCTTGACCTTCTAACTATTAAACTGCAAAAAGGCAGATTAGAAGGGTTAAATGTGACAATTATTGGTGATATAGCCCACTCCCGTGTGGCAAGAAGTAATATATGGGCAATGAAAACTTGTGGCATGAATGTTAAATTATTTGGACCACCTACTATGATTCCTGTTGGAGTTGAAGCCTTTGGTGTTGATATTGCAAAGAATATGGAAGAAGCAGTTAAAGATGCTGATGTTATTATAATGCTTAGAATTCAAAGGGAACGTATAGCTAAATTACTTATTCCATCAGAAAGAGAGTATTCAAAACTTTTTGGATTAACCCCTTCTGTTATGGAGAAAGCAAAACAAGATGTTATGGTTATGCACCCGGGACCTATTAATAGAGGTGTTGAATTATCTTCTGTTGTGGCAGACAGCCAAAATTCTGCAATATTAAATCAGGTAGAAAATGGAGTTGCAATTAGAATGGCAGTTCTTAGTTTTTTAGCTATGTCAAAAAATAATGGTGAGAGCATATGAAAACATTACTTAAAAATTGTAAAATAGTAAATTATGATAAAATAGTTGATGGTAATATTTTAATAAATGATGGTATTATTGAAGATATTACCACAGAAAATATTAGTGCAGATAAAGAATATGACTGTTCTGGCAAATATGTTTTACCTGGTCTTATTGATATGCATTCACATATGAGAGAACCTGGATTTGAATATAAAGAAGATATAACTAGTGCTGGCAGAGCTGCTGTTGCTGGTGGTATAACTTCAGCATGTTGTATGGCAAATACTAAACCAGTTATTGATAATGCTTCAATTGCTGCTTTTATTATAAATAAATCAAAAAACGATGGTTTATTTGATGCCATGCCTTATGGTGCTGTTACAAAGGGACTTAAGGGCGAAGAGCTTACAGAAATGGGAGATTTATACGAAAATGGTGTTTGTGGTTTTTCTGATGATGGCAATACAATTATGAATGCTGAAGTAATGCGTAGAGCATTAGAATATGTGAAATATTTTGATTCTTTTATCTCTGTTCATGCCATAGATAATAACTTACAAGGTAATGGGTATATGAATGAAGGAAAAGTATCTGCAATAAATGGGTTAAATGGTATACCGTCAGAAGCAGAATCTGTTATTATTGCAAGAGATATTATGCTTGCCCGTCTTACTAAATCAAGAGTTCATATTAGCCATGTCAGCTCAAAGGCAGCTGTTGATATTATTAGATGGGGTAAAAATGAAGGTGTAAATGTTACAGCAGAAGCAACTCCACATCATTACACATTAACTGATGAAAACTGCTTAACTTATAATACAAATTTTAAAATGAGCCCACCATTAAGAGAAGAAAAAGATATTCAGGCTATATTAGAAGGCTTTAAAGATGGGACTATTGACTGTATTTCTACAGACCATGCCCCACACCAAGATGATGAAAAGTTTGTTGAATTTGGGCTTGCTCCTGTTGGTATTATTGGGTATCAAACAGCAATTCCTCTTACAATTAAGAGAATACATGAAGGTCTTCTTTCATGGACAGATTTTGCACGCCTTATGTCATATAATCCTTCTAAAATACTTAAAAAAGATAATCTTGGTGTTATTGCTAAAGGAAAACAGGCAGATATTGTTGTAATTGATGATGCTGTTGAATATGTATATACAAAAGAAATCAATTATTCTAAATCAATTAATACTCCATTTTTAAATAAAACATTAAAAGGTAGAGCAGTTTATACATTTAAAAAAGGAAACCTTGTATATCAAGCATTAAAATAATATGGCGAAATTATATTTCGCCATATTATAAATTTTATATGCTGTATTTTTGTCTATATTTTATAATATTTTCAACTGTAACAATAGGGATATTATGGGTTTTACTGTAATTTTCTATTTGACTGCCCTTCATCGTTGTGCCATCGGTTTGTAAGTTCGCATAATATCCCATATTTTCCAGTTTCTGCTATACGCATCATATCATATGTTGCTTCAGTATGCCCTTTTCTTTCTAATACCCCATTTTGCTTTGATATTAATGGAAAAACATGATCTGGCTAACAATATCCTGTGGTAATGCATGGCTGTTTACTGCTGATTTTATTGTTGTAAGCCTATCACTGATTATTATCTGTCATAAATGGCAGATTTAAATAATTTGCCCTTTCTTCATCAAGGACAAGGCAAATTATTCCACTACAGTCTTTTATCATTTGTGCCACTTGATAATCCTGTAATGAAAAACATGCAAAAATTAAATCGCCTTCATTTTCCCTGTCCTCATCATCTAACATAATAATACCTTGACCATTTTTTTAAGACTTAACTGCATTTTGAATGTTGGATTCATAATTTTATGACATATTTTACACTCCTAAAATTGATAGTATAAAATAAATCAAGGCATGAATACAATGTAAAATATTCTCTTTCATCCGGACTATACCGTTGGCTTTGGAATTACACCAAATCTGCCTTTTTAGGCTCGTGGGCTTTACCACCAGTGGAGAATTTCACTCCGCCCTGAGATATTTTAATATATTAATACATATAAGTGGCAAAACCACTTATATGATATATTTAATTTTAACGTATTTTAAATCTTGCCATCATTACTTTTAAGCGTTCCACCCTTTCTTGTAAGTATTCTATGGTTTTAGTAACTTCATTAACAGCATTACTTGATTCTTCAATACCTGCCGCAATAGATGTAGAGGTTTCATGAACAGTTTGTACTGTAGAAAATTCGCTATCCATACCTTTTTCGATAGAATTCATTACAGTTTTAATACTGTCAATACCTGAGAAAATTTTATAAAAAACATCTTCAGTCTGTTCAATATTGCTTACACCTTCTTTTACTTTATCTGCTTCTTTTGCCATTGCAGAAGATGCAGTTACAGCTTCATTTTGAAGTGTTGAAACAATATTTGTTACTTCGCTTGTTGCAGACTGTGTTCTTTCTGCAAGCTTTCTTACCTCATCTGCAACCACAGCAAAACCACGTCCAGCTTCACCAGCACGAGCTGCCTCAATAGCTGCATTTAATGCAAGCAAGTTTGTCTGGTCTGCAATATCATTAATAACTGTTACAATATTTCCAATTTGACTTGAAGAGTTAGCAAGATTATTAATTGTTTCAGATAATGCATCTGCATCAGAATGGATTTTTTCCATACTTGATTTCAAATCACCAAGCTGTTTTTTACCTTCGTTAGCAGACTGGACTGTATTACGAACAATTTCCTGATTGTTTTTTAAAGATTCCACATTATCTTTAACATTAGAAGTAATAGTATCTAAACTTATTGCTGTATCATTTACTTGATGTGCCTGTTCTGAAAATGTAGAAGATAATTCTTCCATAGTAGATGCCAGCTGATTATTACTTGATGCTACTTCTTCAGTTGCTTCTGATACATTTTTTAATATTTCTTTAATACTTAATAATGATAAATTAATATTGGTAAATGTATCGCATATTTCAGAATTACCTTGTAATAATGGTGCCTGCACTGTAACATCACCATCAGCAATACGTAAAAAGAGTTTATCAAGTATATTTAATGCATTTTGTAAACTTTTTATAAATATGAATAGGAAAACAAGAAAAATAATTGCAGCTATTGATATACAAATAGAAGCTATGACAATTATAAAAATTGTTTTAGATGTAGATGTTTGTGCTGCATTTTTTGAAAAAGTTTTAACCTTTGATTCAAACTCATTTAATGACTGGTTTATTTTATTCTTACCATCTTCATATTCCTGGCTGCTCATTAAACGAGATGCTTCTGTTAAACTACCATTACTTACAGCCTTAAATGATGCTTCCTCTAGTTTGATTAAATTATCTGAATCTTTTTTAGCCTGTTCTACATATGCTAATATGTTATCTGAAACTCCTAATTTTTTAAGCTCAATAACAGCATTATCTCGCCTTTTTACATTATTAACTTCATTCCAGTAATTATCATAATATTCTTTTTTACCAGTCATGGCATAAAGCCTTGCCTGTGTTGTTAAAAAGTCAGATGCTTTTGCAACATTGGTGCTGTATGTAATAACATCTAAACTATTAAAGGTTAATTTTTCATTGTTTTTTGTAGAATCATATATCATAAGCATGAAAGTTATAAAAGATACAATCATTAATATCATACATGCTACTATAATCCATAAAAAATTATTAAATTTAAACCTAAGTATACTTATTCCCATACTAAAAAATCCCCTGTTATAACTAAAAAATATATAGCTTTGTAATTATAAAAGCATATATCTCAAAAGAAATATATGCTTTTATATTAAATTAATGTATTATCATAAAATTAAGCAGAAACAACTTCTTTAATTTCAGGTATTTCTTCTTTAATTCTTGCTTCAATACCTTGTTTTAAAGTCATTAAGCTAAATGGACAGCTGCCACAAGCTCCTCTTAAAGCAACTGTAACAATACCATCTTCAATATTAAGCAGTTCAACATCACCACCATCTGCTTGAAGACCTGGGCGAACTTTATCTAAAACTTCTTGAACTCTCTCTCTTAATTCCATTATTTATCTCCTTTTTTTAAATTATTCAGCATCTTTTTTTATTTCAGCTTTCATATTATCAACTATTGAAGCATCTTTGCCTTGTTTAGTATAATAATCTTTTAAAGCTGCTTCCACTGCTTCTTCTGCCATAACAGAACAGTGAATTTTTGCAGGTGGTAATCCACCTAAAGCATCAACAATTGCTTGGTTAGTAAGTTTTAATGCATCTTCTACTTTAGCACCTTTTAACATTTCTGTAGTCATAGAGCTTGAAGCAATAGCTGCACCACAGCCAAATGTTTTAAATGTTGAATTTTCAATTACACCATCATTATTTACTTTAAGGTATAATTTCATTACATCACCGCATGATGGGTTACCAACCTCACCTACGCCGTTTGCATCTTCAATTTCTCCCATATTTCTTGGGTTTGTAAAATGATCCATTACTGTATCACTGTATGGTCCTGCTGCCATGTTAATCTCCTTTTATATATCTTATTTTTTTATTTTTGACGGGTCAAAAGCTGGACTCATTGCACATAATTTATCAATGATTTCCGGACTAACTTTCAACACATAGTCAATATCTTCTTCTGTATTATATTTTGAAAGACTCATTGTAATAGAGCCTGCACAAATATCTGTTGGAACACCAACAGCTGTAAGCACATGAGATGCTTGTAAATCTTCTTCATCTTCTGCTAATATGTTTGATGAACAAGCTGAGCCACTTGCACAGTAAACGTTTTTTTGAGCATACCACATTAAAAGTGATTCACCTTCAATATATTCAACCCAAAAACTTACATGATAAGGCAGTCTATGTTCAATATCGCCAGTAATATGTAAAAAATCATACTGACTAGTAAGCCCTTTTATTAATTTATCACGTAATTTTTTCATTTCTGGAACATACTGTCCCATTTCATTTTTAGCTATTTCACAAGCTTTTCCAAGCCCGATAATAGCAGGAACATTTTCGCTTCCACTGCGAATACCTAACTCTTGAAAACCACCATCAAATAATGGCTTTAATTTAACGTTAGGTGCAATATATAATGCTGCTGCTCCCCTAATGCCATAAAAGTTTTGAGCTGCAATAGTTAAAGTTGATGCATTAAATTTTTCCACATCAATATCAATAAATCCACATGATGCAACTGCATCTACATGAAAATGAACACCTTTTTCTTTACAAATCTTGCCTATTGCTTCAATATCTTGTATTACTCCAATTTCAGGGTTTGCATGAGCAATAGCTACAAGTGCAGTATCTTCTTTTATTGCATTTGCAACACTTTCTGGAGAGATTCTGCCATTTTTATCAACCTTAAGTTTTGTAAAAGTATATCCATCATTTAGCATTTTTAGAACAGGATTTTGTATGGAATAATGCTCTATCTCACTAATGATTATATGTTTTTTTGAGCTTAATGCCATTACACCTTTTACTGCTATATTGTTTGATTCTGTGCCATTTGAAGTAAAAATTATATTTTCAGGATTTTTGGCACAAATTAAATCTGCAACTTGTTTTCTTGCATTGCTTATTGCATTGTAACTTTGCCTGCCTAATGGATAAAAATGTGCTGCTGGATTACCATATTTTTTTGTTAAATATGGAATAACTTCATCAACAACTCGCTTATCAGGCTTTGTTCCTGCAATATTGTCCAAATATATTGGTTCCATTATCCAATAACCTCTCTCATTTTTTTCATTACATCTTCAATAAGAACTCTTACATAATCGCCTACAAATGTATATGAGTTTCTTCGCGGTATTACTGCAATATCACTGCGTTCAGAAATATCTGATGTCGTAAAAAAGCCTTCTATAGGAAAATACCCATCGTCTTCTTTTAGCCCAAACACATCTTTTGCAAAAACATCTATTTCAAACACTGTAGAAAGTGGTGAGATTCTAACAGATACATCTCCCCCTGCCTCTGCAAAATCATCAACTGTTTTACCAACAGGCAGCCCTGCTATCAGTGGATTAAAGTGCTTATTAAAAGCTATTCTATTATGAAAAATTAAACTTTCACCATCTTCAAATGAAAATATATTTCTTGTTTGCTGCATTAAATCTTCCACACCATGCTTACCATATATACATACTGGAAGCGATATAGTTACTGATACATCTGCAATAGGAACAGCAATATTTTTTAATACTTTTCTAACAGGTTCATCAATTTTAAAAACTTCAGTATCTGAACTAAACTCATAACCTGTAATATCAATAACTGTTCCATCAAAGTTTTTTATTATATTTTCATTATCCTTTAATGGTTTTGCAAGCAGCACTAAAAGTTCTGCTTCTTTTATGGAAGATAAATCAGTCTCTACATAACCTTCTGCTGTATTTTCTATAGACTCAGCAAACTCATTATCTCCATATATAGTGTATTCCAAAAGTGGAAATTCATTTTCCACTCTAGATAAAAAATCTAGTAATAATAAATAATCATCAACAAAAATAGCTGTTTTTAACATTATATATAAAACCTTAACATTATTACAGTAAGCAAATTATCTAACTAATTCTAATTTACCATCAACTGCTTCATAATTTAAAATACGAACCATTTTTCTTCTACCAAAATTATCATATGTTTGCCCTGCATAATCAATACTTACTGCAATGGCATTTCCTATTTCAACTCTGAAAGTTTTATCAAACTCAATATTTAATACAGTTCCTCTTGTTGCATCAATTGTATTTTCTTCACCTTTATCTGTTCTATATTTAAACCAGCAGTCTTCTGAAAAACGAACAGTAATTTTTTCTGGCTCAATAATAACTGGTGTCGGTATATTTTGTGCAAATAATGGGTCCACAAATGCAGGTTCTGCAGAATTAATAAGGGAATTATTATCAGTATTATTATCATAAATTGATGAACCGTAATAATTAAAATATGAACTATTATCACTTTGGTTATCATCTGCAAATGTAATTGTAGGCTCATTATTAGTTACAACAGTAGCCTGCTGAGATGCAGGAGTATCAGAAGAAGATAAAGAGGTAGAAAAATAATTACTTGAATATAAATAATATCCAGCATAACCAACAGCAGCAAGCACTATGATTACAAAAAACACATACATTGGTTTTTTGCTAGTTTTCTCACCGTTTTCTAGAAAACTTGTTTCTGTAGTTTGTGGAGTATAGTCTTCTGGACTAATTTCTTCCTGTGTTGTGCTTTTACTAATAGCACCATCTTTAGGACATTCTCTAGAAAATAAAGGCCAAACCACATTTTCATAATCAAGACCTAAAAACTCTGCATACTTTTTAACAAAACCATAAGCATGAAGATAAGATGGTAAATCTTTAAACCTTCCATCTTCCATAATATTTATGAATGGTTCTCGTATCCTAGTATCATCTACCACATCTTTAATAGTCTTTTTTTGTTCTTCCCTTGTTGTTTTTAGCAAACTTCCTAATTCACTCATTAATACTCTCCATAAGTAGACAACTACCGTTGCAATGATTAGTCTACTATTTTTCTATATTTTTTCAACTGTTTTTTTTAAATATTTAAAAAAAATTACAAATTTGTTTTATTTTATTAAAAATATCTTTATTTATGAGTATGTTATAAATTTTTATCATACAGTATTTTAAGGCCATCTAATGTAAGATTAGGTTCATATGTACATTTTTGTTCCATATCCTTAGAAATATCATTACCTAATCCACCAGTAACTATAATATAAGCATTACTGTTATCATTATTGAATTCTTCTATTAATATTCTTCTTAATAATCCATTTATCATTTCAAGATAGCCAAAATATATTCCTGACTGTATATGATGAATAGTATTTTTACCAATCACTGATGCAGGTTTTTTTATACTAACTTCAGGCAGCTGTGCTGTATTTGACCTAAGCATTTTTGAAGCAACCATTATTCCAGGACATATTATCCCACCAATATATTCCCCGTTTAAATTTACAATATCAAACGTGGTAGCAGTACCAAAATCAATTACAATACAAGGTTTGCCATATTTTTTTACTCCTGCTACTACATTAGCAATTCTATCTGCCCCAACTTCATTTGGATTATCTACTTTCATAGATATACCTGTTTTTATTTTGTTGTTTACAATTATAGGCGTAACTTTCAAATATTTTTTTATCATTCTATTAAAAGTATATAGTAATTGCGGCACAACACTGGCAATAATAGCACCTTTAATAATATTTGGAGATACATTATTTCTTTCTAATAAAGTTAATAATAAACTTGCATACTCATCTGTTGTTTTTTCATGTATTGATTGAATACGAAATTTATACATTAACTTATCATTATCATATATCCCAAAAACAGTATTTGTATTTCCAATATCAACTGTTAAAATCATAACCTATTTCTCCTAAATTAATGTTTTTAATATTATTAGTATTAATATCTTCTACGATTAATTCTCCAGTAGGTAAAATACCACGTTCTATTACATTTGTTTTACTGCCATTAATATGAATAGAAATCTCTTTATTTAAATGCGCTGAATAAGTCTGCCATAAATTTTCTATATACAGCTTATTATCAACATAATCATTAATCATTTTCTCCATTGAAGATAATATTTTTGCTAATATTATTTCCTTATATACCTTACTACCTGTATTAAGATAAACTGATGTTGCTTTATGTGCTATATCATCAGGAAATACTTCATTATACACGTTTATTCCTGCTCCAAATACTATCTTTGATGAGTTATTACCTGTAAAAGATGCTTCTAAAAGCATACCACTAACTTTTTTATTATTAATGACACAATCATTAGGCCATTTTAGTTTTGCAGGGGCATATAGAGATATACCATCACAAACAGAATACCCTGCTATAATATTTAGTGGCATTAACACATTAGTTGAAAGCTCAGAAAGCAGTATAGAAAAAATTAATGACTTTCCTTCATCAATCCATACCCTGCCACTTCGTCCCCTGCCTTTTGTTTGTAAAGAAGTAACTACAACAGAATTTTTAGGAAAATCACCATTAAGTAAAATATCGTTTGTAGATGTAACTTCATCATATATATAAATATTTTTACCAAAACTTACAGTATTTAGATGTTTAAAATATAAATCTTTATCAAACATAAAATTACTACACCATATAAATAATAAAAACACATATTTCTACCATATTTATTAAATTATAACAAGAAATATTTATTAGGATACAAAATTCATATACTATAATCACTTATTATTGAAATATTTAATATTATATCTTGCTAATTTTATATATTATATGTTATATAATGCAAGTAACTTTTATAAAAATATTATAATATTATGGTGATATATGAAGTATAAACCATCTGCATTTGAATCAAAATGGCAAAAACGTTGGGAAGAAAATAATGTATTTAAAAGAGATGTTGATGCATCTAAAGAAAAATATTACTGTTTAGAAATGCTTCCATATCCTTCAGGTAACATACACATGGGGCATGTGAGAAATTATTCTATTGGTGATGTTGTTTCCAGGTTTAAATTTATGAAAGGCTTTAATGTAATTCACCCTATGGGGTGGGACGCATTTGGTCTTCCAGCTGAAAATGCAGCTAAACAAAATAACAGACACCCTGCTGACTGGACATACTCAAATATAGAAAACATGAAAGAACAACTTAAAAAACTTGGTTTTTCTTATGATTGGACAAGGGAAATAGCAACATGTGCACCAGAATATTATAAATGGGAACAAAAAATATTTATAGAGCTTTGGCAAAAAGGACTTGCTTATAAGAAAAAATCTCTTGTTAACTGGTGCCCTGAATGTGAAACTGTTTTAGCTAATGAACAGGTAGAAGATGGCTCATGTTGGAGATGTTCTTCTGCTGTAGAACAAAAAGAACTTGAGCAGTGGTTTTTAAAAATCACAGAATATGCTGATGAATTATTACAAGATACATACAAATTAAAAGGCTGGCCAGAAAAAGTGCTTACAATGCAACGAAACTGGATTGGTAAGTCTATTGGTGCAGAAATTATATTTAAATTTAGCCATAATAATGAAACTGTAACAGTGTTTACTACTCGCCCAGATACTTTATATGGTGCAACATTTATGCTTTTAGCTCCAGAACATCCGCTTGTTAAAGCATTAATTAAAGATACAGAATATGAAAAAGCTGGTTTAGAATTTATTGCAGAAATTGCTAAACAGGATAAAGCAGATAGAACAGATAATAAACAGAAAAAAGGTTTTTTTACAGGCAGATATGTTATTAACCCTGTAAATAATACAGAAATTCCAGTTTACATTGCAAATTATGTGCTAATGGATTATGGAACAGGTGCTGTAATGGCTGTTCCTGCACACGATACTAGAGATTTTGAATTTGCAAAAGAATATAACTTACCTATTAATATTGTTATACAACCAGAGGGTGAAGAGCTTAACCCACAAAAAATGACAGAAGCTTATACTGGGGCTGGAAAACTCGTTAACTCTGGTGAATTAAATGGGCTTGATTATGATGAAGCTAAAAAGAAGATAATAGAAAAATTAGCAAAAGATAATGCTGCAAAACCATCAGTTAATTTTAGATTAAGGGACTGGGGTATTTCTCGTCAAAGATACTGGGGTGCTCCAATACCATTTGTATACTGTGAAAAATGTGGTATGCAGCCAGTTGATGAAAAAAACCTGCCTGTTGAACTTCCTAAAAATGTAGATTTTCAAGGGCAAGGCAACCCACTTGATGGTGTGGAAGATTTTGTAAATACCACCTGCCCTGTTTGTGGTGGTCCTGCAAAAAGAGAAACTGATACAATGGATACTTTTATGGAATCATCTTGGTATTTCCTGCGTTATTGTTCTCCAAAATGTGATACAAATATTTTTGATAAAAAAGAAGTTAATTACTGGATGCCTGTTGACCAGTATATTGGTGGTATAGAACATGCAGTAATGCACCTTTTATATGCAAGGTTTTTCACAAAAGTATTAAGAGATATGGGGTATTTATCTTTTGATGAACCATTTACTAACCTTTTGACACAAGGAATGGTATGTAAAGAAACTTGGAAATGTGAAAACCATGGCTGGCTTTTCCCTACTGAAGTAAAAGATGGAAAATGTATTAAATGTGGCAGTGAGGCAGTAAAAGGCAGAGTTGAAAAAATGTCTAAATCTAAAAAGAATGTTGTTGACCCTGGTATTTTAAATGAGCAGTATGGGGCTGATACTATTAGGCTGTTTTCTGTATTTGCAGCACCACCAGAAAATGAAATAGAATGGTCTGAAAATGGTGTTGAAGGCTGTTACAGATTTATTAATCGAGTTTTTAGATTAATTGATAATAATATGGAATTATTAAAAACTTATAAAGATAAATCTTATGCATATGATGGTAACACGGCTAAAAGTATTATTAGTGCAACACATATTGCAGTGAAAAAAGTTACTAATGATATTAATAGATTTCAATTAAATACTGCTGTTTCTGCCATAATGGAAATGGTTAATACTTTATATATTGAAGCAGAAAAATTACAGACAGATAATGATAAAGCTGCATTTGCATACAGCTTAAATACATTAATAACTATTATAGCACCATTTATTCCACATGTAGCAGAAGAATTAAATGAAATGGCAGGCAGTAGTGAATTTATCGCTAACAAAGAATGGCCAGATTATAAAGAAGAGTATACAATTTCTGATGAAATAGTTATAGTTGTTCAAATTAATGGTAAAGTAAGAGCAAACTTTTCTTTCCCAAGAGATATTGAAGAAGAAAAAGTATTTGATACTGTTTTAAAAGACAGTAAAATACTTTCTTATATTGATGGAAAAGAGCTTGTTAAAAAAATATTTGTAAAAAATAAACTTGTTAGCTTAGTGGTTAAATAATGAAAAAAGTTCTGCTTTGTTGCATATTATCCATAATGATATCTTCTTGTGGCTATACTATGGCAGGTTTTGGTGGCAAAAATGTACCTATTAAATATTATATTAATACAGTTAATAATAATACAATAGATACAAGTATTGGTGATATTATTCAACTGGAAGCAGAACGCTTTTTTCTTTCATATAATGAACTTTCATCATACAAAAATGCTACTTATTTTATGGATATTGATATTGAAAACCTAAAATATATCAATCCAGTTTTAAGTGCTACAGATGAAGCATCTTCCACTAATATATATTATGAAATAACAATTATTGTTACAGATATTGAAGGCAGAGAAATTTATTCATGGAATACTACTGTTTCAAAGTCATTTACAATATCGAGCAGTGTTGCTACTGCATTACAAAATAGAGAACAAGCAATTAAATCTAGTTTAAATGATATATTTACTACTTTTAGAATAAGTATTAGCCCAAAGGTATACTAAAAGTAGCTTATGAGTATATAATGAATAAAATATTTATAACAGGCTCCAGTTATTTTGTTGATAAAAATATAAAAGACAATTTATCAGATGATGAAGATGCTAGCCTTGAAATATTTTTTGGAGATGAGTTAGATAAAACGGAATTTTTCAGTTATATTAATTCCATTGATTTATTTGGAAGTGAAAAATATGCTGTATTAAGAAATGCAGGCAAAATAAAAGATTTAGAAGCATTAGTTACTGCAATGGCAAAGACTACAGAGTGTAACTTAATAATCTCTGATGTTGCAAAAGATAAAATTGACCAGCAAGCTATCAAGCTTTTTAAGAATAACGGATTTAGTGTGATTGCTGAAGAACAGAAAAAAACTCGCGCTACTATTGATGATGTAATACAGATTTTTAAAGCAAAAAAAATACTACTTAATTATAACCAGGCAGAACTAATTTTTAATAAATGCTTCAATAACTTAAGTATGGTTGAACATGAAGCAGATAAAATGGAAATATATATTTTAACTAAAAAAGAAAATGTGCCGGTTAATGTTCTTTTAGAGGAAGTATCTGGTGAAAAAGAAGAAACCATATACGCTTTAACCGATAATTTTGGAATGAGAAATATTGCTGGAACACTTAAAATATATAAGACTATGGATAACAGCAGTGATAATAATTTTAAAATATTTTTTGCTTTAACAAGAAGAATTTTTCAGCTATACTTACTATACTTAGATATAGATTTTTTAAAACGTGTTCCTGATTTCCAAATTACAAAAATTAAGGAACAGCAAAAGAAATGGAAACAAAAAGAAGTTATACAAATTATAGATAAAATATCTGAACTAGATAAAGATATTAAAACAGGCATAATAAATATTGACAATGCTGTAATATCGTTAATATTATTAGCTGATAATAAATAAAATTATTTGTAATTATAACAAATAAATATTATTTATATAAAATAGGTTTCTATTTTTTAACATAATATATGTAACATATTTTTGTTGTTTTAGACTATATGGGTATTGAAAAAATATTTATGTGGAGATTAAATTTTGAGTAACAAACCTGTAGCAATAATACCAGCTTATAAACCACTGGAAGTTGTAGTGGATATTGCAAAAGAATTAATTAATTCAGATATTTTCCAAGGTGTTATATGTATTAATGATGGCAGTGGAAAAGAATATGATAAAATATTTAGTGATTTGATTGCTGCTGGTGTTAAAGTAGAAAACCATGCTGTAAATTTAGGTAAAGGTAGTGCCTTAAAAACTGGTTTTAACGCTGCATTAAACTTATTCCCAGAAAGCTGTGGAGTTGTTACACTAGATGCTGATGGGCAGCATTTAGTGAAAGATGTTATTAATATTGCTACAGAATTAATGAATAATAGTAATACTTTTGTTATGGGTGGCAGAGTATTTGACAATAAAGATATTCCTTTAAGAAGCAGATTTGGAAATAAACTTACAAAAGTAATCTTCAGGTTATTTTCTGGTGTTAAAATAAATGATACGCAAACTGGTTTAAGAGGTATTCCAAGTAGTTTTTTACCAGTCTTACTTAAGTTAAAAACTACTGGATATGATTTTGAACTTGATATGCTCATACAGGCAAAGGAACACCATTACACAATAATAGAAGTGCCTATTACAACAGTGTATGAAAATGGTAATTCTTCTTCCCATTTTAATCCTGTTTTAGATTCCTTAAGGATTTATTTTGTATTTTTTAGATACTTATGGGTTGGCTTACTGTCATTTTGCATTGACTTTTTAATGTTAGAAGTTTTCTTATGGTTTTTTAAAGTTCCAGAGGCACCTAATAAAATTGTTCAGGTAAGTAAAACAGTAGTAATAGCCAATGTATTAGCAAGATTAGTATCTTCTACATTTAACTTCCTGCTTAATAGAAAATTTGTATTCAAATCTAAAGCTAATATACTAAATGAATATAAAAAATACTTTATATTAGTTGTTTGTGTATTTGTAATTAATAATATTATATTCTATTTTCTATTAAACAGCAGCACATTTCGTGATGTTATTGGGGTGTCAGAACAGTTTATTGAAATTACTAAACTTATTACAGAACTTGTAACATTTGTAGTAACATTTATAATTGCAAGAACCATAATATTCAAAGATGAAAAATAGCATATAACTATATATAAAAATAATTTTGATAATTTATTTTATTATCTATATGTATTACTTTATTTCCATATTCTTTAAGAAGTAATAGTATTTTAGGAAATTCGTTATTGTTGTATTTATATATATAATATATGAGCGATATTAATGACTTAAAAGTTTCTTTTCTACCCTTTTCAAGCTTGAATTTTCTTTTTATAAATCTTTTGATTACCCTGTATATACAGATATAAACTGGAGTGTGTAGCACAAGTATTATATCTGCATCATCAAATGTTTTCTTAACCCATTTTTTATAATAAATACCTTCTATAATCCATTTGTTGTATTCTAACGCCTTATTGAGTAATAACATTCTAGTTTCATTATTATTTTTTATTCCATAATAATCACTATTATTCCATACCATATTATCTAAATCAAATTGTGGAATTCCATATTTATCACATAAATAATTGGATAAAAATGTTTTACCTGCCCCACTACAGCCTATTATTCTTATTTTATTATAATTATCATTCATTAATAAAACTCTAATATAAATTAGGAAAATTTAATTTATAAAGCATATGATATGATACCACAGCCACAGAAGATGATAGATTTAAACTCCTTAACCCTTCTTTCATAGGAATTCTATATAAATTATCACTATATTTTTCATACATAAATTTTGGAAGACCTGAACCTTCACTGCCAAAAATAATATCAATATCCCTATTTTCACTAACATCAATATCTGTATATATTTTATTACCTTTAGTGCTTATGGCACATATTTTATTAGTAACATTATCTAAATATTCATCAATTGTTTTAATATGGCATACATTAACATGCTGCCAGTAATCCATAGCAGCACGTTTAACATATTTATCATCAATAGAAAAACCAAGTTTACCAACAAGCAGTAAATCAATACCTGTTGCAGCACATAATCTTGCTATATTTCCAGTATTTTGAGGTATTTCTGGTTCAATCAATACTATTCTAAACATGATAATTCCTTGATTATATTATATTTTAGGGCAGCCACCCCAGATGGATTCAAGATTATAAAATTCTCTTTCATTCTTTCTCATAATATGAACAATAACATCACCATAATCTATACATGCCCATATTCCATTATGTATACCTTCATGATATATTGGCTGAATATCTTCTTTTTTAAGTTCGACTATAACATATTCTGCCAGTGCTTTAACATGAGTATCTACATTACCTGTTGAAATAATCATATAATCAGCAATTGTAGATTTTTCGCCTATGTTAAAACAAACAATATCCTCCCCTTTTTTATCATCAAGTAAATCTTTAATTTTTAATGCCAATGTTTCTGCTTTCATTATTCCTCGTTTATATTATATAAATTATTTAATTCGATATATTTATATACATCATCAGGTATATATTCCTTTGATTTCTTTATATTATCTCTAACAAAACTACTGGAAATATCGATAGAATCTAATTCCAGTAACTCTATCTTATTACCATCTACAATACGCTGCTTTATATTATCAGGTATTTTATCCATCATGTTTTTTAGTGGTAAACCTGGTCTATACCCTACTATAAAACTTGTGTAATTAAAAAGTTCATTATACTTATACCAGCTTTCAATAGTGGCAAAAATATCACTTCCTACTAAAAAGTAAATTTCATCATTATCATATATTTTTTTTATTTCTATTAATGAGTTATATGTATATGATAGTTTTGCAATTTTATTTTCTATATCTGTAACATCAAAAAAATCATACTTATCTGTTATAAGTTTAACCATATTGTATCTATGGCCAAAATTTGCCACATGTTTATTTTTATGTGGTGGTTCTTTTGATACCATAAATATTAGTTTATCAAATTTATAGTGTTTTATTGCTGTTAGTGCAATTTTTATATGACCATTATGAACAGGGTCAAAAGCACCACCAAAAATACATATTTTCATTATGCTCTCAATTGACCACTACCATATATCATATATTTTGTTGTTGTTAAATCTTCTGCTCCCATAGGGCCTCTTACATGAAGCTTCTGTGTGCTGATACCTATTTCTGCTCCAAGACCAAATTCACCACCATCTGTAAACCTTGTTGAAGCATTAACATAAACTGCTGCTGCATCAACTTCATTTAAGAATTTTTCTGCCATATAATAATTTTTAGTAATAATAGACTCACTGTGTCCTGAACCATATTTATTTATATGACTTATAGCTTCATCAATATTATCAACTACCTTAACAGCAAGTATTAAATCATTATATTCTGCATAGTAGTCTTCTTCTATGGCAGGTCTACAGTCCACATATTTTAACGTTTCAGGACAGCCTCTTAAATCTACATCAACTTCCTGAAGCATATTAACAATTTCTGTTAATACATTATCTACTGCATTTTTATGAATTAAAAGTGTTTCTAGTGCATTACATGCGCTTGGACGCTGCATTTTAGCATTAAATGTAATAGAAAGAGCATCTTGATAATCAGCACTTTCATCAATAAACACATGGCATACACCTTTATTATGCATAATAACAGGAATTTTGGCATTATCAGTAACAAAATTAATAAGATTTTCACCACCACGTGGAATAATTACATCAATCAACCCTTTTGCCTGTGCCATATCTTTTATAATTTCTCTATTGGTATCCTGAATTAAAAATATAGACTCTTTAGGAAATCCTGCATCTGTAAGGGCATCTGATACAACTTCAGATAACACTTTATTAGTATTTATTGCTTCCTTACCACCTCTTAAAACAGCACAGTTACCTGATTTTATACATAAAGCAGCACTATCAATTGTAACATTTGGGCGAGATTCATAAATTATACCAACAACCCCTAAAGGAACTCTTACTTTTCTAATTTTTAAACCATTAGGACGTGTAGAACCAGATATTACTTCACCTACCACTTCTTTCTGCATAGATATTTCTTTAACTGCTTTTATCATACCATCTATTTCTTTATCAGTAATGATTAGCCTATCTATTAAAGCTAAATTTAACTCAGCTTCTTTTGCACTATCTACATCTATTTTATTAGCACTTTTTATACTATCACGTTTTACATCAAGAAATTTTGCAATATTTTCTAATATTTTTTTTCGTTCAACAGCACTTGATACAGACATTTTTTTTGATGCATTGTTTACATTTAGCAATATTTCATTAATTTCCATATGAATCCCCTTTTAAATAATCAATAAATCATCTTTATGAATTATTTCATCAGATACTTTATAGCCTAAAATATTATATATTTCACTGGAGGCTGCACCCATAATTTTACTAATATCACTTATAGAATAACGAATTTTACCTTTTGCTATTTCTTTATCATTATTTATAATAGATACAATATCTCCTGCTTGAAATTTTCCATTAACCCCTATTACGCCTTTAGCAAGTAATGATTTATTATTTAATAATGCACTGCATGCGCCATTATCAATAATAATAGCGCCTTTTGGTATAGCTGCATAACCTATCCAAAACTTACGTTTTTTAATTGAAGAAACACTTTGATAAAAATATGTCCCAACATTATCTTCTTTAAAAAACTTTTCTATATTTTCTGGTTCCATTCCACGAATTATGGCTACTTCACACCCTGCTTCTAATGCTTTTTTTGCAGCCTGCAATTTTGATTTCATACCACCTGTTCCAACAGATGATATACTGCCACCTGCACTATCCATTATATCATCATTAATGTATTCTACTTTATGAATTATAGATGCATTTTTATCTTTAGATGGGTCAGATGTATAAAGCCCTTCAACATCAGATAAAATAAGAAGTAAATCGCCATCAACAATACCAGCAACTAAAGCTCCAAGATTATCATTATCACCAAACGATTCTATATACTTTAATTCATCAACAATAATAGTATCATTTTCATTTATAATAGGTATAACATTAAGTTCTAAAAGTCTTTTCAAAGCCTGTCTTGCGTGTAAAAATCTTTTCCTGTTAGATAAATCATCTTTTGTTAAAAGCACTTGTGCAACATTTATATTATATTGTGCAAAAGCCTGTTCATACGTCCAAATAAGACGAGCCTGCCCTACTGCTGCTGAAGCCTGCTTATCTACAATATCTTTTGGGCGAGATGAAAAACCTAATAATTTAAAACCTGAAGCCACTGCACCAGAAGACACGATAACAATATTTGGTATAGTTTTTTTTAATTTTGCTATATGGTAAACAAGAGAAGCTATTCTTGCTGAATTAATGCCTAAATCATCTCCAGAAAGTATAGAACTGCCTATTTTGATTATCAGTGTTTTTATATTTTCTTTAGAACTCATCATGTAGACCCTAAAAATGGATAAAAAAATGGCTGGGGCAGAAGGATTCGAACCTCCGAATGGCGGGACCAAAACCCGCTGCCTTACCACTTGGCGATGCCCCAGCGTTCGTGTGAAAGATAATTAATATATTTTTTTTATTTAGTCAAGCATTTTTTTTAAAAATAATAAAAAAATATATTATTGCTATAAATATCTTACTGATTAGATGTTTTTATACGAAGTTTTTCAAGCATATCCATTAATACTAAACGTTCATTATCAGAAAAAATTGATAGAACATTTGCTTCATGGTTTCTAATCTTGCTGTTTATTTCATCAAAAAGTTTATTACCGCTATCTGTTAGCTGCAATATTTTCTTTACTTTTCCATTATACTCAACATATGATACATATCCCTGTTGCCTTAATTTTGCAATATAACGAGAAGTCATACCCTTATCCATACTATAATATTCATATATATGGCTGGCTTTAGCAGTCCCATTTCTGCTTATATACAGGATAATGCCCCATAAAACACTTGTTAAGTTATATGGTCTTAAAATACGATTAACATCATTGATAATCTGCCTGTATACTCTTGAATATTCTTGAAAAAATAATTTCATATAAAACCTCACTGCATTTCAAGTTGTTGTATATTAATACATGAGCAAAAATATTTCAATACATTTAAAAAAATATTTTATAATTCATATATTTTTCTCAAAATAATAATAAAAATATTGATATATAATATCTTTTATATTATACTGCGTTATCAAGATATTAAAAGATATATTAATAAAGGATTTTTTATGAAGATAACTCGTGCATGCGATTACACTATTCGTGCTTTAGTGTATATGGCTCAGTCTCCAATGGGCACACCTTTTATGCGTTCAGATATAGCAAAAGCTTGTAACGTTCCTGATAGTTTTCTTGGTAAAATATTACAAAGCCTTGCAAAATCAGATATTCTAATTAGTGAAAGAGGTAAAAAAGGTGGTTTTAGGCTTGGTAAAACACCTAAAGAAATATGTATATATGATGTTCTTGTTGCAGTAGATGGTCCATTAAACATCAATAACTGCCTTGATGAGCAAATAGGTTGCTGTTTTGACCACTCATGCTGTGCCCATAACATGTGGAAAGATATTCAACAAGCACTTATTGAAAAATTAAAACAATATACACTAGCTGATATTTCTGAAAACTGCGCACAATAGTATCTATAAAAAACTTTATATAGGAGTGTGATATTATGGGAGCAATATATATTGATGAAGCAACAGCATCAAAAATCTTAACAATGGACGATGCTCTAAATTTAGTAGAGGAATCTTTTACAACATATGCTCAAGGAAAGTCATTTAACATGACTCGCCAAAGAATGAGAATACGTAAAGGTGCATTACATATGCTTCCTGGAGCTGTTCCTTATAAAAATGTAATAGGATTTAAAGCATATACATCTTTTCGTGCAGGTTTAATTTTTAAGGTTCATTTATATGATGCTGAAAATGGCAGCCCTCTTGCAATTATTGATGCTAATGAAATAGGAAGGCTTAGAACAGGTGCTGCAACTGGCATTGCTACAAAATACATGGCAAAAAAAGAAAGTAATACAGCTTTTATTTTCGGTGGAGGTTTTCAAGCTGAAGCTCAATTAGAAGCAGTATGTAAAACAAGTAACATAAAGAAAGCATTTGTTACTACTCGTAAAATAGAAAATGCTCAAGCATTTGCAGATAAAATGAGCAAATCTTTAGGTATAGAGATAATCCCTACTCAAAATATTGAAAATGATTTACCACAGGCAGATATAATCATTACTATTACTACAGCAGTAAAACCATTATTTGAACATACTATGCTAAATCCTAATGGTGTCCATATAAATGGTGCTGGTTCTAATGCATTAATACGTGCAGAAATTCCTGAAAAAACAATAGAGGCAGCAGAAGTTTTGGCAGTAGATAGTAAAGATGTGGCAGCTATTGAATGTGGTGATATTCTACTATCATTAGAAAAAGGCAGATTACATTGGAATGAAATAGTAGAACTTGGTGAAATTACAGCAGGTTTTCGCTCTGGTAGAGTTACTGATAATGGTATTACTATATTCCAATCTCAAGGAATGGGTTTACAGGATATTATGTGTGCCGAATTTATTTATAGAAAAGCACTTGCTGAAAAATTAGGCAAAGATTTACCTTTTTAGTAACAAGAAAAGTAGTAAAAAATTTTTTTTGCTTGAGAATACAAGCACTTATGAATGTATAAAATTTTTTCTCTTGATTAGTTTTAAAACTCTGATAATATAGCATTCTAAAAAAAAATTTAGGAGCAAATATGGCATCAAATAATTCAAAGGCACTATTCCAAACAGAGCCTGCGTTACTTCCGAACTCTGTTACTGTGCTTAAAAAACGTTACCTTCGAAAAAAAGAGTCTGGGGAAATGGAAACCCCTAAAGATTTATTTATTCGTGTAGCAAAGAATATTGCAGAAGCAGAATTAAAGTTTGATAAAAATGCAGATGTAGATAGCGTTGCAGATTTATTTTATACACAAATGGCAACTCTTAAATTTTTACCAAATTCACCTACTTTAATGAATGCTGGTAATGCATTGCAGCAGCTTTCAGCATGTTTTGTTTTACCTGTGGAGGATTCTTTAGAAGGTATTTTTGAAGCTGTTAAATATACTGCTCTTATTCATAAATCTGGTGGTGGAACAGGTTTTTCATTTTCAAGACTTCGTCCTAAAGATGATTCTGTTAAAACAACAAAAGGTGTTTCATCTGGGCCTGTTTCTTTTATGTCTGTTTTTGATGCTGCAACAGAAACTATTAAACAAGGTGGTATGAGACGTGGTGCTAATATGGGTATCTTACGTGTTGACCATCCAGATATAATGGATTTTGTATATGCAAAGCAAGACAAGACAAAACTTACTAACTTTAATTTATCTGTTGGTATTACAGAAGAGTTTATGAAAAGTGTAAAAAAAGGCACTGATTATGACCTATTAACACCAAGAGATAGAAAGAAAGTTGGTTCTAAAAATGCAAAAGAAGTTTTCAATGAAATGGTTCGCCTTGCATGGGAAGGTGGTGACCCGGGTATTATTTTCTTAGATAGAATTAATAATGCTAATCCAACACCAGCAGAAGGTGAAATGGAAAGTACAAACCCATGTGGTGAACAGCCATTATTACCATATGAATCATGTAATCTTGGTTCTATTAATTTAGTTCAGTTTGTTAAAAATGGTAAAATAGACTGGGATGATTTAAAAAACACCTGCTGTATTGCAGTACGCTTTTTAGATAATGTTATTGAAATGAATAACTACCCTATTAAGCAAATAGATGAAATGACTAAGAAAAATAGAAAAATAGGGCTTGGTATAATGGGCTGGGCAGATATGCTTGTTATGCTTAATATTCCATATAATTCTGAAAAAGCCATCTCTTTAGCTGAAGAAGTTATTAAATTCATTAGGAATGAAGGCAGAAAAATGAGTGTAAAATTAGCAGAAGTTCGTGGCAGTTTTCCAGGGTTTGATAAAAGTATATATCCTGGATTAGGCTTTAAAGCTATGCGTAATGCTACAATAACAACTATTGCTCCAACTGGAACTATTTCTATTATTGCAGGAGCATCAAGCGGTATTGAACCATATTTTGCATTAGCTTATTATAGAAATGTTATGGATAATAATAAACTTCCTGAAGTTAACCCATACTTTTTAGCTAAAGCTCATGAAGGTAAATTTTATTCAGAAAGTTTACTTAATAAATTAGCTGATGCTGGAAATGCTCATAATTTAACAGAAGTACCAGAAGATATTAGAAAAATATTTGTAACAAGCCATGAAATCAGCCCAGAATGGCATGTAAGAATGCAGGCTGCCTTCCAAAAATATACTGATAATGCTGTTAGTAAAACAGTAAATTTTGAAAACAGTGCTACTATTGAAGATGTTGAAAAAGCATATATGCTTGCATATGATTTAGGCTGTAAAGGTATTACTATATATAGAGATGGCAGTAGAGATAATCAGGTTTTAAATATTGGTAAAGTTAAAGAAGATGCTCCTGTTGATGTTACTGTTCAAATGCCTGCAAAACCAAAAGAACGCCCTGCTGTTTTAATTGGTAAAACTATAGAAAAAACAACTGGTTGTGGTAAAATGTATGTTACAATAAACCAAGACCAGGAAGGTAATATTTTTGAAGTATTTACAAGTATTGGTAAAGCTGGTGGTTGTGCGCAAAGCCAGTCTGAAGCGATTGGAAGATTAATATCATTAAACTTAAGAAGTGGCGTTGAACCAGAATTTATAATTAAACAATTAAAAGGTATTTCATGCCATATGCCTTATGGTTTTGGTTCTCAAAGAGTTCTTTCTTGTGCTGATGCTGTTGGTAAAGCTCTTGATGAAGCTATAAAAAACCCACTTAATACACAGGTTATTAGAAATGACAGTATAACAGTTGATACTTTACTTGCAGATATGGATAAAAAAGCTGGTAAAAAAGTAGTTTCTAATGGTGCATGTCCTGACTGCGGTGCTCCTGTTGAATATATTGAAGGATGCCTCACTTGTCAGTCATGCGGTTATTCTAAATGCAGCTAATGTAATAAATTATTTAATATAATTAAGGGCAGGTTTTTTGTATCCTGCCCTTTTTTTATATCTAAAATAACTATTTTTCTGTTTAATAATATTATTCTTTTTAATATAATTATAAAGGTATAAGTATCATTAATCATCTTATTTAAACAGCTGTCATTTATATAATACATAAATTACTAAAATATTACAACATACCAACCATTTGAAAGAGCTTATACAGCATTACTTCAATATATTCATATTTAAAGTTACATATATACATTATCGTTTTATTAAACAATATCTATACTGCCCTTCTCTTTATAAATATTTAATTATAATAATTAATATATAAATTGCACACTGATTAATATATAATTATAACTATCTATAAACTATATTAGAGTGTTTTTATTACAGAGAAATTTATAAGACAAAAAATATTGAAAAATATTATTATATAATAAAGAGAGGGTATTAACCCACTCTCAGATTGTCGAAAAAATACATTTTTTCGCCAGTCTTTTGCCAGCCTAATAATGCTTGTAGCATTTTATTAGGCTATAAGGGTAACTAAACTTGGATACACGCTCCAAGTTTAGTTAAATAAATTATTTTTTAATGTAGATAATATTTCTTCTTATAAGTTTAAAATAATCAATAACTTTTTTGACAATTTAAAGAGCGGGTAGTAACCCGCCCTGTTTTTACTGCATTAAAGCAGATATTTATAAGCTATTATTAAAATACAACAGAAGCCATTGCACCAGCTATAAAGTCATAGCCTTCTTTTTCGCCTGCACTGTCCTGCATTTTATTAATGTATGCGATTTCTGGAGTAATTGCAAACCAGTCATTAATTTGAATAACACAGTTTAAATATGCACCAAGGCTGTCGTCCATTTTAGCATATCCATCACCAAAGTTAAGTGTATAACCTACACCAATTTGTGGAGTATATTTTTCATTAAATGTATGACCTAAACCTATTGCAACACCTGCAGATTGGATATTTTCAGATTTTGTGCCATCTTCTAAAAACATACTGATTTTGTTAACATTTACTGGGTCTGCAGCAACTACACGGCTTTTATAGTTGCCTAATGCATCCATTAAGTCTAAGTTTGCACCATACCAGCCAGTAAATTGTAAAAATGAGTTGCCAAAATCAGCCTGACCGCCAAAACCTATATTATATGAATGAAATACTTTATCAGAAACAGCATTGCTGTTATCAGAATACATATAAGCACCGTATGCACCAAACACTTTAAATTCAAGTGTATCATTAGTATAAGTATATGCTAATTCCACCCTTGGCAATACATTAAATGGAGTATATAAAGCATTACCTTCTAAATCTACTGCACTTAATTTATACCCTGTATCATCAGTATTTTCACTATTCCAGCCACCACCTAAACTAGGAAATATCACAGCCAGTTCAAACCCTTTAATACCATAGCGAATTTGCAGTCTATCATTATCTGCCAATGTTCCTAAATCATTTAAAGAGCCTAAGTCTTGAGATACCTGCCCAAAAGAATATGCTGCAATAGTTGTATCTCTACCTACTACTATAAAATGGTCTTCTGCACCATTAAAACGATAAGTTAAAAAGAACCTTTGTACAGGGTCCGCAAGACCTGCTTCAAATGTTCCTGTAACATTACCATAAGTTAATTCAACCCCTAAAAGAGATGAACCAACAAATGCTTCTGAGCCAAAAGAATTTGAACTTTGTCCATAACTTTCACTATAAGTATAAAAAGCATCACCATATATTTCACCATATATGTTAGCTTTAAATTCACCGCTTTCAAACTCTACGGCAAATACTGGCACTGCAGCAAGTACCATAATTAATGAAAATAAAACCTTTTTCATTGAACCTCCTAAAACCTAATAAAATACTTTTATGGTTTATATTATATATTAGATTATACTAGTTTTGAAATAAAGTCAAGTTTTATTGATAATAAATTTCAATAAAAACTATTATGTCTTTTTAAATAGTTAATTTTATCAACAATATATACATATAATAATTTTAAGAAAGCTAAAAAACGGATTATATCAATATATATAAATTACTAAAGGTCTGGGAAGGTTTCCCTTCCCAGTTTATAAAAGTTTGATAGATTATTAAAAACTTAAAACAGCAACAAGACCAGCAACTACTGAATATCCTTGAGCTTTACCGTCAGCTCCACTAAGGTTATAGAAAAGTGCTAATTCTGGAACTATTGAGAACCAGTCTGTTACAAAATACTGAGTGTTTAAAAATGCGCCTATGTTTTGGTCTGCATCAGCATAATGAGATGCAAAACTTGCACTGTAACCTATACCAAGTTGAGAAACAAGTTTACCATCTAATGCTTTATAGCCATAACCTAATGAGCCGCCTGCACTGTATATATCATTAATATCAATAGTGTATCTGCCATTTGCCTGCTGAATAAGGCTTACTGGGTTTAACATTATTTTTGACATACCAGTTCTATAATCACCTTGTGCATTAGATAAATACATATTCTGCCCAAAATAGCCTACATAGTTAAGAAATGAGTTGCCAAAATTAGCAGAACCGCCAAAACCTACATAGAACATATGAGCTGTTTTATCAAAAGCATCAATATGTTCTGATGCATTTTCATTATGATACATATATGCACCATAAGAACCAAAGAATTTAATATTAAAATTATCTTTTGAAAGAGTATATGCAAGCTCTAATCTCGGAATAAAATTAAACATATATGATGCTGAATCAATGGTATCATAAGCTGTAAATGGATTACTAGATGCATCAGTAGTTTGATATGAATATTCAAAACTATCTTTATAAGCTAAATCATCACCAGAACCAAAACCAATTTGCGGCATAACAATAGCTATTTCAAAACCTCTAATACCATATCTAAACTGTAATTTTCTTTTATTAGCAACAGCACCATAGTCAATCATACACTGACCATCATTTGATAACTGCCCATAATTATAAAAAGCAATATTATTGTCTCTACCTGCTAAAAAGTAGTGGTCGGACTGACCATTAATATTGTATTTCAGATAAAATTTTCTAACTGGATCACCAAGACCAGCTTCAATAGTACCTGATACATTTTTGTAACTCATTGTTACACCAAAATTTGATGACCCTACAAATGCATAAGAACCAAAAGAATGCTGACCCCCACCAATTAATGTTGATGAGAAAATTGGTGTAGCTTCCTTAGATGAATAAGTATAGAAAGCATCTGCATAAAGGTTACCATAAATATTAGCTTTAAAATCCCCAGAAGTAAACTCCACAGCAAACACAGGCACTGCACAAAGTGCCATCAACCATGAAAATATTAACTTTCTCATGTTATCCTCCTAATAACCGTACTTAAAAATTACACATCTATTTTTATACATAATTTCTACATTATTGTCAATAATAATAATTATTATTACCCTGTATTATAAACAACTTATTTAAAATAGATTTAATAAATAATACCGGGATATTGAAAAGTGCCTTTACTATTAATATCTACTTGGATACAGTTATTGCCTTTTCTACTTTTTTCACTTTTTATATCACCAGAAAGCAGCCCACCCTTATATATTTTACATCTAAATTTATTATCGTCTGCATGGGATTTAACTACTAAAATTCCAGTTAATGGTGCCTGGCAGGTAAATTTTGCATCGCTTGTATTAAATTGTGAGCAGTCCTTGTTATACCTGCCATACTGCCCTTTTAAATGGGCATTCATCTCCTGTTTATTGGGAAAAAGTATTATATCTACAGGCTCTGCTGAAAAAAATTCAACATCTATAATAAGATTGCTGTTATCTTTTCTTGATAAATCAAAAACCCACACTTGATTCTGTCTTAAAGTTAATTCCTTATTTGCAAGTGGTGCAGAGTGTAAATCATTTATTAAAGCATTATACATATCTCCATTACTAATTCCACATGCATAATTATAAAACTTATTATTATCTTTTTTAATATATGTAGATATACCACTGTGAAGTAAAAGTGATGAATACAATAATGCAATATCTAAATATGTACCTTCTCTATTATTAAATGCAGTATATGGGTTTGGAGAAGTATAGTCTGTGCTGTTATCTATTATAAAACTTGAACGGACATATTTATAAATTTCCAGTGTTTTACAAGCTTTATCATCACTAAGGCATGATGAAGTGATTTTTTTTGTAAAATTAATTAAGCTAAAATCATTTTTTATAAGATAATCATTAATATGGCTTCGTTTTTTGCTTGTTGAATAATATGATGAAGATGTTATATCATCAACATTTACATCAATTACAAACATATATAAAAAACCAAATACTACCAAAAGCCCTATCACTATATATGTAATGCCTTTTATCACTTTGCTTCCCTAAATTGATTTTAATAAATAGAGTATTATATAAAAAATTATAAAAATCAATTAAATATTAAAATATTTGGCTTGTTTTTTTATAATAATTAGATTAAAAGATATTTGTATGGAGGTAAAATGAAAAAAATTGCTGTAATTACAAAAAACTTTCCACGCCATTTTGATTTTATTGTTTCAGTTATGGAAGCAGGTTCATTGTGTGGAGTGGTAATGGTTTTAGATGATGATAATACATTTGTTAGAAATAATGATTTACTAAATAAGTATTATCAAAATTCAGAACACAAATTTTTTGGAAACAAATATAATAATATCTCCAGAATACACACTATTACTATTAAAAATGATGAAATAAACTCATCTAAAATATCATCATTTATTAATAATATAAAAGCAGATTTAGTAATTATTTTTGATGTTAATAATATAGATGATAGCACTTTAAGTGAAATTAAAAGTGATATATGGAAACTGCATTTTGGTTATGTGCAGCGCTTTGCAGGGTTTAATGGAAATATTCATGCTGCACTGGAAAATAAATCACAATCCATATGTACATCGTTAATAGAATTTAAAAATAATTTATATGCTGGCAGGATAATCCATCAAACACAGTCATTATTCAGGCAGGAAGATAATATTACAGATGCAGAGTATAGAAGCCTTAGAAAAATGATATTTGATATGGAAAAAATCATCAGCTTATATAATAATGACAGTATAAAATATTATGAAGCAGGCAGCAATACAACAATATATAATGAAAATGATATAACAACTGATGACATTAAAAAGTTAGTTGATACTGCTAATTTTCTTGCAAAAAACTTATCTGATAATGAAGAATTTGAATTTAAAAAACAAATATAATTTTATATGGAGTTAAAATGGACCAACACAGACTAGAAAAATGTAATAAACTAAGAGAAATGGGGTTAAATCCGTATGTAAATTCCCATATTATATCTTCCCCTATTTCTGATATTTTAGAACGTTTTAGTAAAGAAGATGATGTTCTTCCTGAAAATGAAGAATTTAGTGCAGCAGGAAGAATTCTTGCTAAAAGAGAGTTTGGAAAAACAGCTTTTTTAACAATAAGAGATAGAAGCGGTATTATACAAGTATATATTAAAAAAGCACTGCTTTCAGAAAATGATTTTGAAGTATACACTCTTTCTGAAGTTGGTGATTTTATAGGTGTACAAGGTACTCTTTTCCGCACAAAAACAGGTGAATTAACTATCAGAGCCTTCCAGTACAGGCTTTTAACAAAAGCATTACGTGATTTACCAGAAAAATTTCATGGTTTAAAAGATGTGGAAACAAGATACAGACAGCGTTATCTTGATTTAATCGTAAATAACGATGTAAAAGATGTATTTATTAAACGCAGCCAGATAATTAAAGAAATAAGAGATTTTTTCACAAATCATGGTTTTATTGAAGTTGAAACACCTATGATGCACTCTCTTGTAGGTGGTGCTGCTGCAAAACCGTTTATAACTCACCATAATGCATTAGATATGTCACTTTACCTGCGTATTGCTCCAGAACTTTACTTAAAAAGGCTTGTAGTTGGTGGTATAGAAAGAGTATTTGAACTTAACCGAAACTTTAGAAATGAAGGTGTTGATACAAAACACAACCCAGAATTTACTATGATAGAATGGTATATGGCTTATGCCGATTATAATATCCTTATGGATATGATAGAGGAGCTTGTTACTCATTTAGCAAAGAAAATTAATAACAGCGAAAAACTTGAATATGGCAATTTAACTATAGATTTAACTCGTCCATGGGCAAGGCTTACTATGGCTCAAGCTATTGAAAAATATGGTAATATTTCCCAAGATGAGATATCTACTTATGAAAAGGCAAAACAAGTGGCACAAAATTTAAAAATTACTATTGATGCTTCATGGGGACAAGGTAGAATAGTTTCTGAAATTTTTGAGGCAGTTGCTGAAGAAAAACTTATTAACCCTACTTTTATTATTGATTACCCAAAAGAGATATCACCTCTTTCAAAATCAAAAGAAGATAATCCAGAACTTACAGACAGGTTTGAATTATTTGTTGCTGGAATGGAACTTTCAAACGGCTTTAATGAATTAAATGACCCAATAGACCAAAAAGAGAGGTTTCAAAAACAAGTTGATTCTCGTAATGCTGGTGATGAGGAAGCCTGTATGATGGATGAAGACTATATTAGAGCATTAGAATACGGTCTTCCACCTACAGCTGGTGCTGGTATGGGAATTGACAGGCTTGTTATGCTTTTAACTAACAAGCAGTCTATAAGAGATGTACTGCTTTTCCCTTATATGAGAAATATTGATACTATATAATATCTTAGCTGCCTTATATATAAAGTATAAGGCAGTTTTTTTATATATTAAATATTAACTCTTTAAATAGTTTATAGCTTTTTAATTCTTTTTCTGTAATATTTTCTATATGGTTTACAAATAAGTCTAATACTGATATCTCATCATATGTATTTACTTTTATTTTTTTATATAATTCTTGATTGGAAAAGGCACGCATAATAGTATTTACATATGGCTTTGGAGTATATGCTTCTTCAGGTGCACATTTCTCACAAAAGTACTGCCCCATATATAAACTGCCCTGCTCTTGGATTTTACTGCCACATTCAGCACACATATTAAAATTAAACATATGTCCAGAGTTTTTAAGCAGTGCATATATACCAAAAATATTAATTTTACTGTATTCTGCTGTTTTGTATTTTGTTATAATAGTCCAAATTACGTTATCCTGCTGTTCTATATCATATAATCTATCAAAAATATCAAAATAAAGGCTTAATCTTAAAGAAATAGCAGGAGTTGAAAGATATTCAACATAAGAAGTATCTATGCGGAATGAGTAAAATTTATTAAGGTCTGTAGTATCTTTTTTCAAAAAATCAAGTTCACCGGGAATAAAAGTATGGATACCTGCTTTATTGCTATATGCTTTTGGAAGAAAAAGTTTTAATTTACCATAATTATATGAATAAACTGAAGCAATAGCAGAATTATCTGCATATTTTGTAATTTTATATATTACTGCATCACTAACTAATCGTTCCATAATTATAATATTGTAAGTAATACCATAGATATTGCAAAGTAAATTGTAAGCCCTGTAATATCATTTAATGCCGTAATAAACGGAGCTGATGCAATTGCTGGGTCAAATTTTAATTTCATTAAAGTTATAGGCACAATAGAGCCAGTAAGTGAAGCAAAAAGCATAGCTGCAAAAATTGCAACACCAACTATTATACCAATTTGTGCTGTGCCCTCCCATAAAGGAGCTGCAATACCTAAAAGTACACCGATTACAATACCCATTAATGCACCAACTACAAGTTCTTTAAATATTACCCTGCCCCACCTGCTTGTATCTATCTTACCCATGGCAACACCTTGAATAATAACTGTTGCAGACTGGCTGCCCACATTACCACCCATAGCCATAACAATAGGCATAAATGATACAAGAATTGCAAAATCAGTTATCTTTTGCTGGAAAAATGCTACAACAATACCTGCAATCATCTCTCCAATAAAAGTAATAACAAGCCAAGGAAGCCTTGTGCGTGCAACTTTATATGGGCTTTTATCAAACATTAAATCATTTTGAGTAAGACCTGCCATGGCATATATATCTTCTGATGCTTGGTCTTTAATAATATCAATTACATCATCAATAGTAATAATACCACATAATCTATGATGTTCATCAACAACAGGTAATGCTAAAAAATCATATTTTTCAACTAATTCTGCAACATATTCTTGATTGTCTGTAACAGTAACAGAAACAACATCTTTTATCATAATTTCTGATAATTTTTTATCAGGCGGGTTTAGTATTAACTGACGTAAGGAAAGCACACCAGCAAGGCGGTTTTCATCATCAACTACATATAAATAAAATACCATTTCTAAATCTTCTGCTTTATGTAAAAGTTTTGTAGCTTCTTTAACAGAAGTATCCATATGTAGTGCAAAAGCAGATGTATTCATTATAGAACCAGCACTGCCTTCTGGGTAATGCAACAGCTCTTCCACATCTAAAAGTTCATCATGGGAAATATACTGCAATAAACTTTGCTGTTTTTCTTTAGATATTATACGAAGAATGTAGGAAGCATCATCACTATCCATTTCAGAAATTAAGGCAGCAGCCTCTTCTGGTTTTAATTCATCAATTATATTGATAATATCTACATCCTGCATTTCAAGGATAATTTTTGCAATTTTAGAGCGGTTATCAATAAAAGACCATATTTTTTTCCTATCAATATCAGATAAATGGGTAATAATTAATGCTAAATCTGCATGGTGTAATTTATGAAGCAATTTTTCCAACGGTATTTTAGCATTACGACGAATAAGCTTTTTAACATTTTCAAGCTTAATACGCTCTTTAGAATCTAACATTAATATACCCCTTAAAATTTATTGTCCTGCATTATATATCACAAAATAATTTTTTTTTCAATAATCCTTTGATAAATAAATTTTTAAATTTTTACAATATTTACTTGCTTTATTTCAAAAAAAGACTATAATACTCTTAATAAGTGGTTGTGTTTTATAACCCAAAATTTTGAAAAAGGAGGACTATATGCGTAAAAGCATCATGATGCTTACACTTTCATTGTTGACTATCACAACTACTGCAACAATTGTAATGGCTCAGGAAAATGAGGAAGGCCGTAGATTTGGTAACTTCTGTTCTTCATGCCATGGTACAGCTGGCGCAGCAGTATCTGATGCTATACCATCTATTGGTGGTCAACATAAAGATTTCTTAAAAAACTCCATGATGGATATGAAACCTATTGTTGTTGATGGAAAAGAACAAGCACCAAAAAGGTATTCTACTCTTATGAAGATTTTCTTAAAAGGCTATTCTGAAGCAGAGATTGAAGCTATGGCTGATTGGTATTCAAGCCGTCCTTGGGTTCCTACATCATATCCATTAAACCAAGACTTAGTAGCAAAAGGCAAAGCAAGCACACAACTTGAAACTTGCATATCTTGCCATGGTGCTAATGGAAACAATGTAGAAGATACTGGTATTCCACGCATAGGTGGTCAAGTTCCTACTTATCTTTATAATGCATTACTTGAATATAAAAATGATAAACGTATGACAGAAAGAGCATCAGAAATGGAATTAGTTAAAGAAATCAGCGATGAAGAATTAAAAGCATTAGCTGAATATTTTTCTTCTCTGAAATAATTAAGGGGTGTTAATATGAAAAAAATCTCAAGAAGAAGTTTTGTTAAAACAACAGCTGTTACAGCTGCATCCCTTTCATTATTTGGGCTTGCAGGATGTAAAAAAACAGAACAAAAACCTGTAACTCAAGATGCTGCAGCACCAGTTGCAGAGGGTGCAAAAACAGGTCATACAGTAGTTATTGCAGGTGGTGGCTACGGTGGTGCTACTACTGCTAAATATTTAAAAATATTAAACCCTGCTATTAATGTTATATTAGTTGATAGAAATGCTGAACACGTTTCTTGTGCTATGAGTAATGAAGTAATATTTGGACTTAGAGATATTAGTGAAATTACTATGCCATTAAAAAGGTTAGCTGATAACCATGGTATTGATTTCAGACAAGCAGAAGTTACAGGGCTTGATAAAGAGAAAAAAGTGTTAAAAACAAGTGCTGGTGATATTGCCTATGATAAATTAGTTGTATCGCCTGGAATTAGTATGGACTATGACCCTGCCCTTAGCTTTACTGAGGATAAACAGGCATCTATGCCACATGCATGGATAGCAGGAAAACAAACTGAAATCTTAAGGGATATGGTAAGCCAAATAAAATCTGGTGATACTGTTATATTAAGGACTCCTGTAGCATTATATCGCTGTCCGCCAGGACCATATGAAAGAGCATGTTTATTTGGTAGTACTGCTCTTAAAAAAGGTGCTAAAGTTGTTGTGCTTGACCCTAATCCTCAAATAATGAGTAAAAAACCATTATTTGAAAAAGCATTTACTACAACATACAAAAATATATTACAATATATTCCAAATACTAAAGTAACTAGTATTGATTTTGAGAAAAAAATTATCAAAACAGATAAGGGTGAATTTCAAGGAACACTTATTAACTTTATACCAGACCAAAAAGCAGGTGAGCTTGTATTTACCTTAGGGCTTGTGGAAAATGGTAAAAAGTGGGCTAGTGTTGACCCTAAAACATTTGAATCTACACTTGCTAAAGATGTTTATGTTATAGGTGATGCAATTGATTCTGCACCAGTTACAGAAATGCCAAAATCTGGCACTATTGCAAATGCTACTGGTAAAGTTGTTGCTGAAAATTTAGTAAGAATTTTTGCTGGTAAAGAACCATTAGTTCCTTTTGTTGGTAATACTTGTTACAGCTTGGTAAATGATACTGAAGCAATATGGATTGCAACACTTTATGAATACAGTGCAGAGAAAAATAAAATAGTTACTAGAAATGGGGCAAATGGTATCCCTGAAGCTGCATCTGTGGAAAACAGAATTAATGGAGACAGCTGGGGGAATAATATTCTTATAGATACATTTATGTAATGCTTAATCTCCTGAATTAGAATTAACATTATTTAATGCATATGGCTCCATAATTATTTTAATTATGGAGCTTTTTTATTAATATTAAATAATTTTTAAATTAATAAATGACAAAACATAAAAAATATGTTATTATTCTTACTCACAGGGGAAAAGATGGAAGAAAAAGAACTTAACCAACAGGTAGAAAATATTAACCAGGTTGATGATGAAATACTTGATTTAAATATTGACCCTGTTACTGAATTAAATGACAGCACATCTGAAGATGCTCTACAACAGTATTTTAAAAGTATTTCAGCCTATAAACCATATTCTCATCAAGAAGAAATAGAACTTGGTAACAGAATACAACAAGGTGATAAAGAAGCTCTTAAATTATTAATTCTTGCTAATCTAAAGTTTGTTGTTTCTATTGCAAATAAATATAAAAACTTAGATGTGCCATTGCTTGATTTAATTAATCAAGGAAATATTGGTTTGCTTGAAGCTGCCAAAAGATATGACCCTTCTAAAGGTACAAAATTTATTACATATGCTGTTTGGTGGATAAAGCAGGCTATAGTTCAAGCATTAAATGAACAAGGCAGCACTATAAAACTGCCAGTTAAACATACCAACTATTTATATAAAATAAATTCTGCTACAGAAAAACTTACGAAAGAACTTGGCAGAGCACCTTCCACAAAAGAATTAAGTGAAGCAACATCTATTCCTGAAGATGATATTGAAGAAGTGCTTATGGCCTCAAAATCATACCTTTCTCTAGATAATTATATAGGTAATGAAGAAGATAAAACATTTTTAGAATCCTTAGAAGATGAAGATACTAATGTGGAAAAAGCTATTATTGCAAAAACTTTAAAATCTTCAATTGATGAAATTATCTCAAGCCTTGACCCTAGGGAAGCTGAAATCATTATGAAACGGTATGGGTTTGATGGAGAAACTCCTAAAACACTTGAAGAACTTGGTGAAATGATGGGGGTATCCAGAGAACGTGTAAGACAGCTTGAAAACAGAGCATTGGAAAAACTTAAAAAGAAAGCTTTAAAAAAACGTCTTAATGACTATTTAAACTAATATTAATTATATATAATTATATCCGCTATATATTATCCATAAAAATAAATCTTTAGATATATTCAATAGTTATAAATTCGTAATATTATATTACTGCATTAATTTCCTTGTATCTTTTATATAAATATATTATATATTCCCTGAACAATTATTTTTTGGGATATATATGAAACGAGAATCATTAGGGCATTTAATTGCTTTTTTTACTGTCTTTGTATGGGGGCTTACTTTTGTATCTACAAAAGTGCTTCTTGATTCATTTACACCAGCAGAGATACTTTTTATACGTTTTTTACTTGGGTTTATTGCCCTTTTTATTATTTACCCTAAAAAAGCTAAAATATTTAAAATAAAAGATGAAATATTATTTATTGCAGCCGGTCTTTTTGGAATATGTTTATATCTGCTTTTAGAAAACACTGCCCTTTCATACACATTTGCCTCAAATGTTGGTATGCTGGTTTCTATTTCTCCATTTATCTCCGCCCTGCTTGCTTATTTATTTTTAAAAGATGAAAAATTAAATTTTATGTTTTTTCTTGGAATGGTTTTAGCATTAACTGGGGTTTCTTTTATTATATTTAATGGTGCTGTTGTGCTAGAAATTAACCCACTTGGTGATATATTAGCTCTTTTAGCTGCTGTTTCTTGGGCATTTTATTCTTTATTTGTTAAAAAAATAAGTTTTTTAGGCATCCACCCAGTGCAATCTACAAGAAAAATATTTTTTTACGGGCTACTTTTTACACTGCCCTATCTTTTATACACTGGTTTTCATATTGAACAAGAAGATGTATTAAATATTAAAAATATTAGTAATTTACTATTTTTAGGATTTGGTGCTTCTGCATTATGTTTTGTTACATGGTCTTATGCTGTAAATATATTAGGAACAGTCAAAACAAGTATATATATTTACTTTATACCTGTAATGACTGTTATTTCATCCATGATTATATTAAATGAAAAATTAACATTATATTCTGTAATAGGTATAATACTTATTGTAACAGGTTTATTTCTATCAAATAAAAAGCATTAACCTAGTGCAGTATCTAAAAATGTCATTAACAAAAACCCAGACATCATTCCGATTGTTGCCCCATGAGAGTGAGTATCAGATTGTGATTCTGGTATTAATTCTTCTACCACAACATATATCATAGCTCCTGCTGCAAATGAAAGGGTGTAAGGAAGCAGAAATGACATATGAAATGCAAAATATGCACCAAGTACAGCAGCAATAGGCTCTACAAAGCCAGAAAGTTGCCCTATCATAAAACTTCTACGTTTTGAAAAACCTTCTTTCATTAAAGGAATAGAAACTGCTGCACCCTCTGGTAAGTTTTGTATCCCTATACCTAAGGCAACTATCATAGCTGAAGCAAGTGTAACCCCCTCATTTGCCATAGCACCGAAAGCAACACCAACAGCAAACCCTTCCGGTATATTGTGTAAAGTTATAGCAAACACAAGTAAAATACTTTTTCTAAGATTACTATTCATTCCTTCTGGTTTTCCATCTTTTGAGTTGGGATGAAGGTGTGGCAGCAGTTTATCCATAACCATAAGCACAATACCACCTGCTGCAAAGCCTAATATGAGTGGCATCCATTCTATCATACCTGCTTCTTTTGCAATTTCTTGAGCAGGAAGCAAAAGTGACCAAAAAGATGCTGCCACCATAACGCCTGCTGCAAACCCAAGCATAATGTTTAATACATTTTTATTTATTGTTTTAAAGAAAAAAACTAAAGCAGCACCTGCTGAAGTCATCCCCCATGTAAAAAGCCCTGCCATTAAGGCAAGAAATAATGGATTATTTTCCATAACAATACCTCATTTATGTAGAATAATTTATACTATTTTATAATATCTGGCGATATATACCATAAATCCATATGTATTGCAGTAAAAGAAACTGCTGTTATAATTATCCATAAAATAACAGATACTAACAATGAACGCACACCAACTTTAGCCAGTTCTCCAATAGTTAAACCAGCACCCACTAAAAATAAAGTGCCTGTCATTAAATGTTTACCTATTTTTGAAAGACTACTCCACAGTTCATTACCTACTGGAAAAAGTGTTGTAATTAAACCTGCTATTAAAAAACCAACTAAAAACCAAGGAAAAGGTGGTTTAGTTTCAGATTTATTAAATTTTGCCATTCCTAAAGAAAGAGGAAATATCCACAATGCTCTAGTAAGTTTTACAGTAATAGCAATACCTGCTGCGATTGCTCCATATTGAGTGGCTGCACCAACAACACTTGATGTATCATGAATTGCAATTGCAGCCCACAACCCAAATGATGCTTCATCCATACCTAATAAATGACCAAGTGGTGGAAAAATAATCAGCCCTATAGCATTCAGTAAAAATACTACTGCCATAGATACTGCTGTTTGGCTTTGCGTTGCATTAATAGCTGGTGCCATAGCAGCAATAGCACTACCACCACATATTGCTGTACCACTTGTTAATAATATTGATAAATTTTTCTCAATTTGAAATATTCTTCCAAGCAGCAGCCCTATTATCATTGTCATAGCAATAGATGTAAATGTTATACCAATAGAAGTAAACCCAACTTTTAAAATTACACCTATTTGCATACCAAACCCTAAAAGAATTACAGAAGTTTGAAGTAATTTTTTTGAGATTTTACCTGTAACATCTTTTACAGGGTTACCAAAAATAAGTGCTATTGCAATACCTATTATTAACCCAATAGCTGGATAATCTGTAGTAATAGAAAGAACTAATGCAACAGCAAACCAAAATAATTTATAAGATAATATTTTTTTCATTTTTCTAATCTATTTATTTCTTGTAAACTTCTTAACCTGCTTACAGCTGTTTGAGCTGCTTTTATACCATTTGCAGCAGCTAAGGCAGCATCTATTGTTGTAACATATGGTATATTATATTTTACAGCACTTTTTCTTATTAATGCCCCATCACTTTTTAATGATTTACTTCCCGGAGTATCTATAATTAAATTAAGCTCACCATTAATTATTAAATCAGTAATATTTGGCCTGCCTTCGCTTTCTTTAAAAATAAATTCTGATTTAATATTATTACTTTGTAAAAAGTCATAAGTGCCTCTTGTAGCAATAATTTTAAACCCTATGCTTTCTAAAACTTTTGCAGTTTCTAAAAGTTTATCATCTTTTTTATCGCATGAAAGTAAAACAGTTCCTTTTAAAGGCATAAAAAGCCCTGCTGATTCTTCTGCTTTATAATATGCATACTCAAAAGTATCAGCAATACCCATAACTTCACCAGTAGATTTCATTTCTGGTCCTAACACAGGGTCTGTATTTGGAAATTTATTAAATGGCAGCACTGCCTGCTTAACTGCATAAAAATCAAAATTAGGTTTTTTCAAGTTAAATGATGCAAGACTTCTGCCTTCCATTAATAAAGTAGCAATTTTTGCCATAGGTATACCTGTCACTTTAGATATTATAGGCACAGTTCTTGATGCCCTAGGGTTTGCTTCAAGCACATATATAACATTATTTTCAACAGCAAACTGCACATTTATAAGCCCTACTACACCTAACTCTATGGCAATTTTTTTCATATATGTTTCTATTAACTCTTTTTGCTGTTCTGTAAGCCTTACAGGTGGGATAACACATGCAGAATCACCAGAATGCACACCAGCTAATTCAATATGCTCCATAATAGCTGGCACAAATGCTTCTTTTCCATCACATAAAGCATCTGCTTCACATTCTAAAGCATTATTTAAAAACCTGTCTATTAATAATGGTTTATCTTCACTTATTTCAATATCTTTAGAAATATATTCTTTTAGTTCTTGAGAGTTATTTATAATTGCCATACCTCTGCCACCTAACACATAAGATGGGCGAATAATAACAGGATAGCCTATTTTTGATGCAATATCTTCTACTTCGTTAATATTAGCAGCTGTTCCAGCTTCCGGCATTTTTATATCTAACTTATCCATTAATCTTGCAAAAAGTTCTCTATCTTCAACAGATGCAATAACTTCTGGTTTTGTTCCAAGCATATTAACACCTGCTGATTGTAGTTTTTTAGCAATATTTAATGGAGTCTGCCCTCCAAACTGCACAATTGCACCCATTGGTTTTTCAAAATTATATATCTCAATTACATCTTCAACAGTTAAAGGTTCAAAATAAAGCCTGTCAGAAGTATCATAATCAGTTGACACAGTTTCTGGGTTACAGTTTACAATAATGGTTTCATAACCTGCTTCTTTCATTGCAATTGCTGCATGCACTGAGCAGTAATCAAACTCAATACCTTGACCAATTCTATTAGGTCCACTGCCCAGCACCATTACTTTTTTCTTATTGTTATCAGCTGCCTGTTCACCTTCATCTCTATTATAAGTGGAATAATAATAGCAAGCACTGGAAAAGCCTGTTTTTTCATCTTTTTTAACCCCTGAAACCCAAATAGGAAGAAATACAGGGCGAACTCCCATATCATTACGGCGTTCTCTTACTACTTTTTCTTTAGTTTTTAAAAGGTCTGCAATATATTTGTCTGAAAAACCATCTTTTTTAGCACGATAAAGAACATCATCAGGTATTGATACAATTGTATATGATTCTATTTTATTTTCCATATCCACTATTTCTTTCATTTGCTCTATGAAATAGTGTTTAATTTTTGTAATATTATGCAGTTCATCAATAGACATGCCTTTTTTTAATGCTTCATACATTATCCACTGACGCTGGCTTGATGGAGTATATAACAAGTTTCTTAATTCATCTAATGATTTTTCTTTATATTCTTTTACATTACCAAGTCCAAACCTGCCATTTTCAAGGGAACGAATAGCTTTTAAAAATGCTTCTTTGTAAGTAGTTCCTATGCTCATTACTTCCCCAACAGCTTTCATTTGTGTGCCAAGCTTGTCTTCTTCCTGTGGGAATTTTTCAAATGCCCAGCGAGCAAATTTAATAACAACGTAATCACCATTAGGAACATATTTATCAAGTGTGCCAAACTTATAATGAGGTATTTCATCAAGTGTAAGCCCTGCTGCAAGTTTTGCAGAAATATATGCAATAGGAAAACCTGTTGCTTTAGAAGCTAAAGCAGATGAACGAGAAGTTCTTGGGTTTATTTCAATTATTACAATTCTATTAGTTTTTGGATCATGAGCAAACTGCACATTTGTGCCACCTGTAACTCCCACATTATGGGCAATATCCCATGCATGTTTTTGTAAACGTTTTTGAACATCTTCACTAATTGTAAGCATTGGTGCTGCACAAAAACTATCTCCAGTATGAACTCCCATAGGGTCTATATTTTCTATAAAACAAACTGTTATTATCTGCCCCTTGCTGTCTCTAACTATTTCAAGTTCTAATTCTTCCCAGCCTGCAACACTTTCTTCTATTAATACTTGGTTTATCATAGATGCTGCAATACCATTGGAAGCTACTTTTTTTAATTCAGCAGCATTATAAACAAGCCCACCGCCTGTTCCACCAAGTGTATATGCAGGACGGACAACAACAGGATATCCTAAATCATTAGCTATTTTTTCTGCTTCTTCTACAGTATAGGCAGGTATACTCTTTGGCATATCCACACCTATTTTTTCCATAGTTTCTTTAAAAATAATTCTATCTTCGCCACGTTCAATAGCTTCAAGGTTAATGCCTATAACTTCAACATTATATTTTGCCAAAATACCAGCTTTAGAAAGCTCCATAGTCAAATTTAAACCAGTCTGCCCCCCAAGGCTTGGAAGAAGTGAATCAGGCCTTTCTTTTGCAATTATATCTTCAAGCCTTTTCACATTTAAAGGTTCGATATATGTAATATCAGCAGTATCTGGGTCTGTCATAATTGTAGCAGGGTTTGAATTAACAAGCACAACTTCATAACCTAATTCCTTTAAGGCTTTACAAGCTTGAGTTCCAGAATAATCAAACTCACAAGCCTGCCCTATTACTATAGGACCAGAACCAATTATTAATACCTTTTTAATATCTTCCCTTTTTGGCATACTTTACTCCTAAATTTTAAATATTATTAAAACAAAGCATTTTACTATTATCATATTTTTTTGTAAAGAATAATTATATAACAACTTAATGTTATTTGTAATAATCATAAAAACCCTTTATTTTAAAAGCTTATAAGACTATGATAATAAAAAATTATTTTTTTTGTAAAAAAATACTTGACTAAAAATAAAATATATGATTATATTCTCAAACCAAATGGTATTGCCCAGATAGCTCAGTCGGTAGAGCAGAGGACTGAAAATCCTCGTGTCGATGGTTCGATTCCGTCTCTGGGCACCATTCCTTTATATTTTTACTACTTCTTGATAATTACTCTATCACTTGTTTCGTTGAAAAATTTTAAATTAAATAGATTATATTCACTTATTTTTCTTCTTTATTTTCATTCAATTCTATTTTATTAGACAGATAGGTAGATATTTCAAGATTATTTTTATATACTATAAAATAATTGCTAATGTAAAAAAGTAATATAATTACTAATGGGATAACAATAAAGGTTAATTTTTTTAGTATATAACCATACTTACTCCATATATTTTCCTTAATATTATCAGCATAAGCCAGTTCAAATGCCTTCATTTCATCAGTATGTAATGTTGGAGCAACAGCAGAAGCAATGTTTTCCATAAGTAAATGGAGTTTTTTATCACCATCATCATCAACAGAAAATTTACCTTTATACCCTAAAATTAAACAAACATATATAAATTCAAGCATATCTTTATTTTTTGCAGACATATAATAGACCACCCTTAATGTATATTTAATTATATGGGCTAAATATACTTTTTAGCCCATTTATTATTTCTTATGCATTTCTCCAGTCATCACTGCCACTTGTGCCGCTTGCTACATGCTCTCATACTATCTTACGGTAGTTTAAGCTTACTTGAAACTGCTTGGTCTTTTCACTGTTGCCTGGCTCTTGTGCATTTGGCATTAATAATGATATATCTGTTATTACTGCATCTTCAAATATTGTAGAAAAGAAATGCTCTTGACCACCACCTGTTGAGGTCCTGTACCATTTTACTTCCACATTGTTTAATTTTTCGCCTTTAGTTAATGCATTATAAAGAAGTGGTACTGACTTGTTTAAGGAACAAGTAAATACAAATGGTTTATGCATCCTTTGACCACTTGGTTGACCGCTTTGTGGGTCGGTTGGAACTGTTACTACATGGGTTACTTCTTGAGCCATTATCGGTAAATTCTAAAAACGATTGCAACAAATTAAGCAGTTGTTCAAGTTCTCATAAAAAATATCATTAGCCGATTTATAATTAAATAATTTTCTAGGATAATTATTAATCCAGTCTTGTATTTTTTTAATATAACTACTAGAAAAATTTTTAATATCAGTTTTCTTTTTAATAAACTTTCTAATAAGTTTATTATTATTTTCATTACTACCCCTTTCCCAAGAACAATAAGGGTGAGCATA
>CASEIN010000044.1 GCA_949287985.1 Mucispirillum schaedleri
CTCGGTTTTAGTGTAATATCCATTAGTGGTTGTTCTCTCCTTATTTATTTTTTTAGCTAAAAAATATTATTTTATTTTAAGAGAGTTAACAACCACTTTTTTATTTACTACTTTTTTCGCAATCGTTTTTAGAATTTACCGCTGAATAAATTGAAATCCCATAAAATATGTATATATTGTTTATGAATTTGTATTATTCATTGAATGTTACATAAAATAATAATATTATAACAAAAGTAAGTAGGTAATTCTATGAGACATAAAGGTAAAACAAAAACGGCAGAAGCTTTAAAAGAAGCTTTTTGGAAACTTTATTCTGAGAAAGATATTGATAAAATTAAAATCAGTGAAATAACTGATGCAGCAGGGTTTAATCGTGGTGTGTTCTATTCATATTATAAAAATATTTATGAAATATATAATATAATAGAACGTGATACAATGCAAAAAATTAAAGAACTTTCTATGCTTATGCAGTCATTTATAATGGATAGTTCTTCAAGCGATAAACTGGCATTGATTATAGATATATATAATAAGCATGAAAAATACCTTAAAGTGCTGTTTACAAAAGATGATAACCCACGCTTTATGGTGCGTATGAAAAAAATGCTTAAAGAAAACCTTCTTAATGAATATAAAAAGAAAAACAGTGTTGTTCATAAAACAACAGGATATTATATTGAATTTTATGTTTCTGGTATGCTTAGCCTTTTAATCTACTGGTGCATTAACTCTGAAAAACTTTCTATTGATGAATTTGCTGAACTATTGAAAACCCTTGTTAAAACAGAGCCTGTTAATATGCTTAAGCAAATATATGGTAGAAATTAAACTACTCACCATGTTTATCAAGATAATCATCAAGCTCATCTAGTGCTTTTAATATTTCATCATAAATTGCACGTTCATTTTTATTAACGTATGGCTTGTATTTATTTGCAAACTTTCTTATAGAAGCTATAAAATTCCTGTCAGGCAGGACAAGACCTTGTATCATACCCCTTGTATAACCTGTAAAAATAACAAGCCCCCTTTTTGCAAGCTGTTTTCTCATTTGCCTTTTTTCAACTGCTGTTACTGAAACAAAACGAAGTTCCACATCTATATCAAATATTTCTTTAGGTGTAGCAGAAATAGCTATCCTTTGAGAATAAGTTTTATAGGCTGTAGAGCAGCTGCCAAATAATAAAGCCGATACTATAATAAATATTATTTTCACTTTTATCATATTATCTGCCTGCCGTGATGAAGCATTATCATATCCACAACTGTAAGTGCTGCCATAGCTTCAGCTATTACTACTGCACGGGGCGCAATACATGGGTCATGCCTGCCCTTTGTTATAATCTGCTGTTGCTTATTATGTATATCTATTGTATTTTTTGGTATAGTTATAGACGATGTTGGTTTTACTGCAAAACGAAATACTATATCCTGCCCTGAAGATATGCCGCCTAATGTGCCACCTGCATTGTTTGATAAAAACCCCTCTGGTGTTATTTCATCATTATTTTCGCTTCCTTTCATTTCTGCCACTTTAAAACCAGCTCCAAATTCTATACCCTTTACAGCAGGTATGCTTAATATACCGTATGCAAGGCGTGCATTAAGTCTGTCAAATATTGGCTCACCTATTCCTACAGGCATATTTTTAATACATACTTCTATTATGCCGCCTATGGAATCCTGAGCCATTTTGGCATCCATTATAGCTTTCTCCATTAAAGGATATGCTTTTTCATCTGCTGTGCGAACAGGGTTTTGCTCTATAAAATCTCTGTTAAAATTTTCTGCTCTTACATTCCCTATTTGTATAGTGTAGGCAAAAATATCTATATCCAGCTTTTTTAATATCTTTTTTGCAACAGCACCTGAGGCAACCCTGCCTATTGTTTCTCTAGCAGATGACCTGCCCCCACCTCTATAATCTCTAATGCCATATTTTTTAAAGTATGTAAAATCAGCATGACCTGGGCGAAATAAATCTTTTATATCACTGTAATCTTTACTTCTTTGGTTTGTATTCCTAACTAAAACAGCAATAGGTGTGCCTGTAGTTTTTCCTTCAAATACACCTGATAATATTTCTGCCTTATCGTCTTCCTGACGCATGGTAGAAACTTTGCTTTGCCCCGGTTTTCTTCTATTAAGTTCAAATTGTATATCATCAACTGAAAGCTCAAGCCCTGCCACACAGTTATCTATTACAACACCAACACCCTCCCCATGACTTTCACCAAAAGTAGTTATTCTAAAAAATTCACCATACGAATTTGAAATCATCTATTTCTCCTAATACATAATTAGCCAAATACTTTTTTAGATAATGTATACCCAAGGGATACAAAAAGCAATGTTAATACTACATTTAATATTATATTAATTGCAAGCATTTTATATTCGCCTAACCTTAAAAGCCCCATATTATCTAACGAAAATGCAGAAAATGTGGTAAGTGCCCCTAAAAAACCAGTAATTATAAAATATTTTAAATAACTACCCTGCATACTCTCAGGAAGCCCAATACATTTACAAACAGCACTCCAAAAATAGAAGATAAACCAAGCCTGTTTGTAAAAAATAAAAGAGATAAGCTCCTAAAAATTGCGCCTAAAAAACCACCAGCACCTACAGCAACTAATTGCAGCAACATTATTACACCATAACTTAATTATTTTAAAAGAGATTCTATTCTTGATTTATCTTCATCATATATTTCAAAATTTGTTTTTACATATTCATTATAATAATCTAGTGCAGTTTTACCATTATTATCTTTTAATTTTGTATCAGCTCCACCAACTATTAATGCATTAAACCCTTCTATATCAGAATTTTTTAAAGCAAGCATTAATGGAGTAACTCCATTACTATCTCCTTTATTAATATCAGCTTTAGCAAGTATTAAAAATGATATTATTTCCTTGTAATCATCAAGCTTTAAATGGCTTCTCTGTTCTACAGCATAAAGCACTATTGGTGTTGCTCCATACTCACTATAATCATGGTTTATATCAAAACCTTTATTTATCATCTGCTCTAATGTATATATATCAGCATGAGAAACACACATATAAACAGGCGAACCAGTCCATACATCACCCCATACAAAATACATATCAAGGTTTTCTTGGGATAGAAGCATATCAACAGCATCATAATTTTCAGCAGCTATTGCCTGACTAAGTGGCGGTATGCCGTCATCTGAAGCGTTATTAAGATTTGCCCCCTTTTCTATTAAATATTTTAATGAAAACATATTACCTGCTGTTATAGCAGTACGCAGTGCATTTTCACCGTAGCTGTTTATTGCATTAATATCTATTCCTTGATTTATATGATTATCAAGGCTGCTGTTATCTTTTGCATTAATTACAGCTTTAAAAAAGCTGTCAATATCTGCATTAGTATTATTTTTTTCAACCTTTTGGATAAGGTCTGTATTTTCACCTTCCGCCTCAGGTGCTTTTGCGTTTTGTATTACTATTCCTTCTTCTGATAATATATCAATATCACTGATTTTTTCCTGAGTATTCATTTCAGTACTATTTGTATTTTCTACACTACTTACTTCTTCTTTTTTACAGCCGTAAAATAAAAATATTGTAGAAATTAAGGAAATAACTATTTTTTTAACCATAAATCACCTTTACAAATTAAGATAAAATAAGTATAACATAAATATTATGAGTTATGAAACAATTTTTACAATTTTTAAAATAGGAATTATATGTTTTTTCCTTAACCTGCCATTTGGTATGGTTAGAAGCCGTTTTACATCATACAGTGTTATGTGGTTTATAAGCATACATGCACCAATTCCAGTTGCAGCAATACTTAGGCGGGCAGCTGGTTTTTCTTTTTGGTATGTGTTTATATTCATGGCTTTTGGTATTGCTGGTCAAATTTTAGGCAAAAAAATTGCACTTAAATATTTCCCACCAAAATAAATTTTCTATTTTAGTTATTTATTTTATAAAAATGATTTAAAACAGCCAAAAATAAATTTATATCTTGATTTTTAAAATTAGTTTTATTACATTATTGAATATAAAATAAGGAAGTGATTTGATATGAATAAACTTTTAACACTTTTAATTGTTATTTTTGTGATTTTTGGTTGTGGTGAAAATTTCACTACTAAAAATCCAACAAACAGCACAGAGCAGGGTGGAAGCAACACTGGTGATAACACTGGAACTGAAATTGTAGATGATGTAATAGATATATCAATTAAAAGCTGTGTGAATACTTTTGATGAAGAAAGTAATCCTATTAAATCATGCGAACAAGAAATAAATGAATTAACACTTGATTTAACTGATAAAATAAGTGCTGAAATACAAGGTGATGCTAAACCGCAGAATGCTGCTAACCGTTTAGTTTATTACTCAGTTGAGCCATCAAGCCTTGCATCAATTGACAGTAATGGCAATGTAACAGCAAAAAATACAGGGAAAGGCACTATTACTGTGCAGTCTGACAGTAACCCTGAAGTAAAAAAATCTATTCCATTAACTATAACTAACAGTGCAGCAGAAAAAGGCGAAACAACACCTGTGCAGGCGATAGGTTTTGAAGAAACAAACCTTATTTTACAAATGGGTGAAAAATATCAATTAACACCAAAATTTACACCAGTTAATACAACAAAAAGAGATTTTGAATGTAGTGCTGGTAATCTTGCAAATTATGTAGATATAGATAAAGATACATGTGAAATAACTGGTAAAAAAGTAACTGACTACGATGGTTTCGTTGAAATAAAAAACCAGGAGAATAAAACAGGCAGTGTTTCTATTAAAGTTGTAGAGAAAAAAATATCACTTGAAAATTTCAGCATAACACCAAAATCTATTACAGTTAATAAAGAACAGACTTTTTCATTAACAGATAAATTTCAGATTACATATAATCCAGCAGATACTAACGAAAAAGATTTTAATTACTCATCTAGTAATAGTGATATTTTGTTTAATGTTTCTGGCAGTAGATTTAGACCTGATAGTGTTGGAGTAGCAACTATAACAGTAACATCAAAATTTCACCCAGAGATGTCTGAAGAAGTGATTGTTAATGTTAAAGACCCATACGACATAGAGCCACCTGTTTATAATGATATTAATCCATCAGATATGGCAACTTATAGTGATAGAATGTATATTAAAATAATGTTTGATGTTATAAGCTCTACTGGAGATATAAAAAATAATGAAGGTTTAAAGGGGATACATCAGATAGATGTGCAGCCAAATGGTAAAAATGGCATTGAACTGATAACTAAAAATATGAATGGTTATATTAGTAACTATGGTTTTTGTGAAAAATATGGCTGTATGCAGGGAAGACCAGAAAATGAAGATATAGCTGTAAAAAGTTCTGGTATAAATTATTATGTTGGTCATAACGATTTATATATTCCTGTAAGAAATAGTGGTAAATCTACATACGATATATATACTATATTCTCTTTTGGCTCTGCAAGACTTTATTACAGAAGCAACGAGCAGCTTGTAATTGACTGGGACCAATATAACCCTGAAATCCATAAAAATGCTGCTAAATTTCATATTATATTAAAAGATAGAACTTTTAGCAGCACATTTGATGGCTTTGATACAAAATAAATAATTAAACTTAAAGTGGCAGAAGATAATTTCTGCCACTTTTTCATAATCTTTTGATATATATAAATTTGTTCTAAATAAATTCTTAAAAACACATTATTTTTGTTGACTAATCATATTTTTACTATTATAAATTTTATTTACTATATAGGCTTTCAAGCGTGCAGCTCATACAACTGCAAATGTATAAGGAGCTAATTATGAATATAACATTACCAGATGGTGCAAGTATTGAATTAGAAGATAATTCTACAATATTAGATGCTGCTAAAAAAATCTCTAACAGCCTTGCTAAAAAAGCAGTAGCAGGCGTTATTAATGACAAACTTGTTGATTTAAATACTGCACTCCATAACGGAGATAATATAAAAATATTAACGGAATCTGATGAAGAAGCATTAGAAATACTTAGACATTCTACTGCTCACTTAATGGCTCAGGCTGTTTTAAGGCTTTATCCAGAAACAAAAGTTACTATTGGGCCAGTTGTAGAAAACGGTTTCTACTATGACTTTGACAGAGATACACCATTTACTGTAGAAGATTTAGAAAAAATAGAAAAAGAAATGGCTAAAATCTCTGCTGAAAATATATTAATCACAAGAAAAGAAATTTCTGCTGGTGAAGCTGTTGACCGCTTTACAAAAGAAGATGAAAAATATAAAGTAGAAATTATTAAAGATTTAGGTGTAGATACCGTATCCCTTTATGAACAAGGTGATTTTACTGACCTTTGCCGTGGTCCTCATGTTTCATCTACTGGCAAAATAAAACATTTTAAACTTTTATCTGTGGCTGGTGCTTACTGGAGAGGTGATGAAAAAAATAAACAGCTTCAAAGAATATATGGCACTTCATGGTTTTCTAAAAAAGAACTTGATGACTATATTAATATGCTTGAAGAAGCAAAAAAAAGAGACCACAGACGACTTGGAAAACAGCTTAAACTTTTTACTATTGAAGAAGATGCAGGGGCTGGCTTTCCTATATATCTGCCAAAAGGTGGAATGTTACGAGCAGTATTAGAACAGTTTGAAAGAGAAGAACATATTAAAAGAGGCTATGATATAGTTTATGGCCCTACTATTCTTAAAAAAGATTTATGGGTGTGCTCAGGCCACTATGATAACTATAAAGAAAACATGTATTTTACAGAAATCGACGGGACAGAATTTGGTATTAAACCAATGAACTGCTTATCCCATATTATGATGTATAAAAACGACCTGCACAGCTACCGCGATTTACCACTTAGGTTTTTTGAACTTGGTACGGTACACAGGCATGAAAAATCTGGCGTACTTCATGGGCTTATGAGGGTGCGTGCATTTACCCAAGATGATGCACATATTTTTTGCAGGCAGGACCAGCTTCAGCAGGAAATCACTGATATTTTAGATTTCGTGCAGTATGTTATGGATATTTTTGGTTTTGAATTTATCCATACAGTATCTACCCGCCCTGAAGAAAAATTCATAGGCTCAGTAGAAATATGGGATACTGCTACAAAAGCATTAATTGATGCACTAGAATCAAAAGGCTTAAACTACACTATTAATGAAGGTGACGGTGCTTTTTACGGACCAAAAATTGATATTAAATTAAAAGATGCATTGGGGAGATTATGGCAGTGTGCTACAATTCAGTGCGACTTTAATCTTCCAGAACGTTTTGATTTAACTTATGTAGGACAAGATGGTGAAAAACACCGCCCAGTTATGCTTCACAGGGTTATTCTTGGTTCTGTTGATAGATTTTTAGGGGTGTTAATTGAACACTTTGCAGGTGCATTCCCTGTTTGGATTTCACCTGTGCAGGTTAAAGTAATGAATATTACTGATGAAAGTGCTGAATATGCTGAAAGTTTATATAAACAGCTTAAACAAGCAGGTATAAGAGCCGAAAAAGATTTAAGAAACGAAAAAATAGGCTACAAAATCAGAGAAGCACAAATGGAAAAAGTACCACATATGATAGTTGTTGGCAATAACGAAATGCATGAAAATAAAATTTCTGTCCGTTTAAGAAACGGGCAAACTCATAATAATATTGATTTTTCTTCCTATCTTAATGTTTTAAATGCATTGATACAATTAAAATCACTTGAATTATGGGAAAAATAATATTATAAGTATTACCTAAAAAGGTATTAAAGGGATTTTTCTCTTTTATGGAGGTGTGCCATACCGTCAGCAAAAGATGCAGACAAAGAAAGGGTTAATGAAGAAATCACTGCTTCAGAAGTTCGCCTTATAGGTGATGATGGGCAGGCGTTAGGGATTTTATCATTACATGAAGCCTTGGATATTGCCAGAGAAAAAGGGTATGACTTAGTTGAAGTGGCAGCTGGTGCTAAACCGCCTGTATGTCGTATTATGGACTACAGTAAGTATAAGTTTGAAAAAAACAAAAAAGAAAAAGAAGCACGTAAAAAGCAGCGTCAACACCAAGTTGATGTTAAAGAAATAAAATTTCGCCCTAAAATTGAAGAACATGACTATAATGTTAAACTAAAGCATATCAGACGTTTTCTATCAGACGGAGATAAAGTAAAAATCGTCATCCGATATAGAGGCAGAGAGATTATGTTTTTAGATGCAGGGACAGAGCTTTTAAATAAAATATCTAATGATGTGGAAGACTTAGGCACTATGGAGAAAAAGCCAGAACTTTTAGGTAAACAACAGATGATAGTAATTGCCCCAAAGGCAACAAAATAAACGCTTAATTTTGTAAAGCTTGAATTTTAAAAGGAGTAACAATGGCTACGCACAAAGTTAAAACCCACAAGGGTGCAAAAAAACGCTTTAAAATTAGTGCTACTGGCAAACTCATTTTCCAAAAACAAGGTATGAGACACATTGCCACAGGCATAAGCAGAAAGCGTAAACGTCAGTTAAAAGAAACTGGTGTTATTACAGGCACAGTGGCTGCAAATATGCGCCGTATTATGCCTTATGCATAAGATATTTAATATCTTATCTATTTATTAAGCTATGTGTACGGCATTAGGCCGCCGTATGACAGGCAAAAAATTTATTAACCTAAGTCAAGATGACTTAACAAGGAGGAAAAAGTGCCTAGAGCTAAAGGTGGTTACAAAACCAGAAGAAGAAGAAAAAATATTCTTGCTTACGCAAAAGGGTTTAGAGGCAGAAGAAGAACAGTTTATAATATTGCCCGCCCAACAGTAGAAAGAGCATTATGCTATGCTTACAGAGACAGACGCAGGAAAAAAAGAGATATGAGAAGACTTTGGATTACTCGTCTTTCTGCTGCTGCTAAATTAAACAATACTTCATACAGCAAACTTATGGGTAACCTTAAAAAAGCTGGTATTGATTTAAACCGTAAAGTGCTTTCAGAAATGGCTATTAATGCTCCTGAAGCTTTTGCAGAATTAGTAAAAAGCGTTACAAAATAAGTTTATAACTTACAAATATAAAGCTCTCATTATGAGAGCTTTTTTAGTATAAAAATCCAAAAATCCATAAAGGTATTTTTTTGTTATATCCATATTCAATATCATCTAATGCAAGAAAAGAATTTTCTATATTTTTTATTTGATTAAAATCTTTATTTTTTCCACCTATTTCAAAAATATATTTTTCTTCACATATAAAATCACCTTTTTTAGTGCTATATATTCCATAATTTTTATGAAAAATATTGTAATAATTACTTAACTGATTAAAAAAGAAAGTTTCTCTAATATTTCCTATATCTGCATTTACTATATTCATAATATTTGTATTTGCTATATATATTTTCTCTGGTTTATCTAGGTTTTTATAACTTAAATTATTTACCATTAATAATTTAATAATTCCTGCATCATCTAAATATGATAAATACTCTTTTAATGTTCTGCTGTCTTTTATATCTAATATTTTTTGTAATTCTGAAATATTTGGCTTAAACGGCACACTATACATAATTGTAGATAAAAGTCTTTTAATTTTATTAATACTAACACCAGTTAAAGTTGGGTATATGGATAACAAATCACTTTCAATACTAGTATTTATACTTTGGCTTAATGTTTTAAAAAAATCGTCTTTATTATCCATATTATATGAATATGGATAATAACCATATTTTAAATAGTTTTTAAATAGTGGTAAAATTTTCTTATCATTTAATGAATTTATTATATTTTCAGCTATTTCTGTATGGTTGCCTAATATATCAATTAATGAGTAGGGTAAGAAATTATACCCACAGTGCATATTTAAAAATTCTCTAAAACTCATGCCTTCCATAGTATAAACTACTGCCCTTCTACTTAAATCATGGCTTCCTAAATGTATATGTATTGCAGAACTACCAGAAACAATTACTTTTAAATTTTCATATCTATCATATATATTTTTTAATTCCTGAGACCAGTTAGTATATTTATGTATCTCATCTAAACATAAAAGTTTACCACCATTTTTTTCAAAATAATCTGCTATATCTATTATCTTATAACTGGCATCAAAAAATACATCATCAAGACTTATATACAGCACTTCATCTAAATTATATGTGGAGGCATATTGAGCAATAGTGGTTGTTTTTCCTACACCCCTTGCCCCTTGTATAATAGATAACCTATGAGATAGTTTATTATTTTCTATAAAATATCGCTTATATGAAAGATTATTTTTATTAATAAACTGCCTGCTGTTTAGATATAAGTCTTCAAACATATTGCACCTTTTAGTATTATATCACATAAATTAATATATTTTTTAGTATTATATTACTAATATATATTATTATAAATAGTAATGCAACACTAAAATTTAACATTTATAGTATATAATATTTTCATTATAATTTATATTTTCCTTTTTTGGCATATTGATTGCTATTGGTTTGTCATGAATATGCGAGTATAATTGCGGAGGCTTTTATGATAATAAATAACAGTGCATACCTTAACTATTTAACTACGTTAGGCAAACCTAGTAATGATGTTAATACTGCCGATACTGCTGCTACAAAAGATACAGATAATACTGATACAGCAAACCAAACAACTGCTAATACGCCAGTTACACTGCCTGCAAATATGGATAGTTTAGATATTACCTCTTCATCTACTACTGAAGTAGAGGAAGTAGAAGCAGAAGTAATAGAGAAACCAAAATTTGAATGGAAATATAACACTACAGAAACTGGGCTTTTACCTGATTTTAAATTAGGTGACTGGGAAAATACTTCTGGTATTCTTTTTGGTGGAAACACAATGACTGTGGAAGAACGTTCTTTTGCTGTATATCTGCCACAAGCTTTGCAGGATAAAATGAATGCAGACCCTGAATTTGCAAAAGAAATTCAAGGAAAATTAGAAGAATTTTTCAACAGTAATACAAAAGAAAGCGGCACTTTAGAAGACGGTACACAGTTTAATGTTATTGCTCAGCAAATGGCTGTTGCTATGGATGAAAACGGCAATATTATGCATACTTATGTACGTACTGAAAGTTACAGCGTATCAAATAGTCTTGGTGATGTGGCAAATGATGAAACACCTGCTTCAGACCAAAATACATCATCAAATAACTCGCTTACTATTAAATACGGCTTTGCAATGTACCAAACTACATTACAAATCGGAAGTGCTGCAAATAAAGAATTAACTGATGAAGAAAAAAATTCCAATGCTATGGCGGCTATTGGGGTTGAAGCTGTGATTACAGTAGAAACAGCACAAGTTAGTGGCAGTGAACCAGCTACTGAAATTAGAAAAGCAAATGGCGACATAGTAGAGCTTGAAACTGGTAAACTTATCCAAAAACACGCAGGTTACAGCGATGGCTCACAAAAGTTTGATAATAAAGCATAAAAGTTATTGGCACTTTTTATAAATATTTTAAATTGGAGATAAGCCGTCTATATTTTAGACGGCTTTTTATTTATCTATTTACTTTCATAGAGCAAAATTTTCCGCACATGGCACATTCTTTTTCATCCTTAAATTCTTTCCTTCTCTCTTTTACTATATTGCTGTCTATGGCATATTTTTCCATATTTTCCCAGTCTAAGTTGTTTCTTGCTCTAGACATATTTTCCTGCTGATTTATGGCACTTTTTCTTCCCAATGCCACTTCTGCAGCAGCTGCTGCAATCTGTGATGCTTTTATACCCTGATATACATCATTAATATCTGGAAGCGTTAAATGTTCGGCAGGTGTAACATAGCATAGAAAATCTGCCCCTGATAATACTGCCATACTTGCTCCGATTGCTGCACTTATATGGTCATAACCTGCCCCATTATCAATAACTAAAGGTCCTAATACATATAATGGTGCATGATGTATTAAGTCTTTCATTGTTTTAATTTGTGATGTTATTTTATTAAGCGGCACATGTCCTGGTCCTTCCACCATTACCTGCACACCATAATTTCTTGCCTGCAACACTTGTTTTGATAAGTTTAGTACTTCTTTATTTTGTGCAAAATCTCCTGCATCTTTTAAACTACCCGGACGAAGACCATCACCTAAAGAAAGTGTTACATTATATTTTTTTGCTATTTTTAAAATCCTTTCAAAATCTTTTAAAAGTGGGTTTTCTTTATTATTTTTTAACATATAATTAGCAATCATCGCCCCACCCCTTGATACTATGCCTGTAAGCCTGTACTCATAAGCATACTTTACTGCTTCTATATCAAGCCCTGTATGGATTGTCATATAATCTACGCCGCTTTCTGCCTGATATTCTATTTCTTCAAATACGTATTTCATATCAAGATTATCCATAGATTTTCCCATATCCTGCCATTTTTTAGCAGCAGAATATATAGGCACTGTGCCTATTGGCATATGTGATAAAGACATCATATTTTTTCTAATCTCATCTAAATCACCCCCTATGGATAAATCCATATAAGTATCTGCCCCAGCCTGCTCTGCTGTTTTTAATTTTTCCATTTCTTCATCTATTTTACATATTAAAGGGGAAGTGCCAATATTTGCATTTATTTTGATTTTAGCAGGCTGACCTATTAATAACGGCTCAACATTTTTATGGTTAATATTGCCTAAAAGCACCATAGAACCACAATTTAGCCCGTTATAAATTACATTTTCTTCCAATTCTTCTTTTTTAATAAGTTTTTCTTTTGATTTTAAAAAAATTTCTGATAAATGGTTGTTTTTTGAAAACATATTATACTCCTTGAAAGCAGGGGAAGTATAATCATATTTATTTTTAAAATAAAGTTCCCTGCGCAGGTATTAACCTTATCAGGTTCAAAGGGTCCAGATAATAAATTATCAATCTCAGCCATATTAGCACCCCTACTTTCATCTAACTTATTACTATATTATAATAAATTTGTAAATATTAATTATATAAGTATATAGTAACTTTTTATAATATCTTAGTTAAGTTTACCTTGTATATATGATGCAATTTCTTCTGAACCATAATTTTGGGCGTAATCTAAAACATCTATCCCCTCATATAAATCATCTAAATTTGCACCTTTTTCTACTAATAATTTTATACTTTCTAAATTTTTAGTTTCAATAGTTCTAAAAAGTATTGGTTTTCCTTTTTCATTACGGACATTTACATCAAGCCCATACTTAATAAAAAGCTTCATTTTTTCAGCATCACCTGCATTATTAAATACTGCAGCACCTACTGTTTGACCTAAATACATATTTTCTTTCATAATTAAAAGCTGTTCAATAAATTTATTATTTTTTGCCCATTCAATAGGGACAAAATAATAATTATCATAAATATCAAACCCATTAATAATAAGATAAGTTGCAAGACGGTTATACTCTTTTTCCAATGCAATATGTAAAAGCCCCTGCCCTGCATCATTTGTATGGTTTATAAAACCTGCTGGTTTTGATGCAACCATTTCTAAAAGCTCATCTTCATCTAAATCAAAAGATAAATCATCACGAATAAAAGAATTAAGAAAATCATTATACCCATTTATGTCATACTTCAAGAACATATCCTGCAATTTTTTATAATATCCATATTCCTGGTCACTCATATCTGAAGAGTTGTAATTACTTAAAACATCATTTAATAAATCTTTGCAGCTGTATGCTATTGTTGAAGTAGAATAAAGACCTTCAGTATTATTATAAATTGGTGGTGCACAAGGAATTGGTGGGTAATTATATTTCATTAAAAGTTTTACAGCTTCAATATTATCTGTAAATATAGCAATAGCAAAAAGATTTGTATGGTATTTTACAGGATATTGCATCTTTAAATGGTTTGCATCAAGCATCATTTGAAATAGTTCCATATCATTATATTCTAATGCTGCTGCTATTGGTTCATAACGTAATGCAACATCACCACTGTCAAAGCCATAATCATCACTATCATCATCTAATTTGTATCCAGTTTCTTCTTCATATTTTGGAAAATTTAGATTTTTAATAGTATATCTGTATGGTTCATATTCTGGTATAATAACAGAATTACTAGTTGGGTCTACTAAAGCAAAAAAACTATCATTGATTTCATCTTTTAAAAACGGAAATTTATGGTAAATCAATAAATCTGTTGATTTAACTTTTTCATACAAAATAGCTTCCTGTATATCATTTCTTAATTCCATTTCTTTTTTGCCTGAATTTATAATATTGGAAAGTATATCTAAAATTTCTCTATTTGAAATCATTTCTGTATATATGCTATATTCTTCAGGTGATACTGTTGCTCCAGCACTAACAAGTAAATTAATAATCTCCATATTTCTTGTTGAGATAGCAAAATAAAGAGCATCTTTTTTAAACAAGTAATCTTTTTGATTTATATTAGACTTTGGAAGATATGCTTTTACCATTTGAACATTTTTTAAAAGTATAGCATTTTGTAAAGGTGTATAATATGTATAACCATTTATTTTATCCACTTTTGCATTGTGAGATAACAGTAAAGATGCCATGTCGTAATTAGATGCAAAATCTATGGCTGATAAATAATATTTTGGAGTAGTCAAATTTACATTTGCTCCATTATCAAGTAAATACTTTGCTATTTTCATATTATTATTTTCTACAGCTTTCATAAGCGGCGAACTTTCTGGAAAATAATTTATTACATTAACATCAGCATCTTTTGATACAAGCTTTTTAACCATATCAAAATCGTTATGCACTACTGCAATAAATAATGGTGTTGGATTTTTACCTATGAATTTACCATTTAAAAAAACTTCATCATTGGCAATGTGACTATTAACACCACATTTTTTAACTAGTTTTTCTAAATTATCATAATTATTTAATATACATTTTTTATCAACATCTACAACGTAATAAGATGCATAAGAATGCGTATAACACAGCAAAATTAGTATAACAAACGAAAATATTTTTTTCATAAAACACACTCCCTTTTGTATGTATTTATTTTTGCTTTATTTTATGTTTTATTCTATGTTTTGCAATAAATTTTTCCTTTAATTTAGAAGCATATCTATAAGCTATAAAATATCCTAAAATAGAAAAAAATACCATATAAATAATACTGCCCATAAGAATTGGTTTTCCCCAGAATATAAATGTCTGCTTAATACCTTCCATAATACCTGACTGGAAAAAACCTATAAATTCATCATAACCACCTACTTCCTGCCCCATCATAAACGAGCCTGTGATATAGTATAAGTATAATAGTGGCAAGTTTGTAAAAGTGTTACTAACCCATGTCATAGCAAGCCCAACAGGCAGGCTGAAATGTATTTTAAAAAGTTTTGCTGCCAGCCATATAACAAATACAATATTCATCTGCCATACTATTGGAGTTAACCCGCAGAAAAGCCCTACGGCTGTACCTCTTGCCACATATTCTGGGTTATGGCGTTCGCGTTTTATAGGCACAATCAATTTTAAATATGAATATCTATATAAATCAGTAAGATAATTTTTTCTTTTACGCATATTTCACCTAGTAGAACTTATCATACAAAAATAACAATTTCAACATATTTAATTTTCTTATAGACTATATCTTCATTTTTAATTAAAATATATATATGAAAAAAATAAGTATGTTATTTTTACGGTTTATTTTTGCTTTTGGTTTAATGTATGCAGGCAGTATTTTTATTAATTACTTTGGTATGGTAGTATATGCTTTATCTGTATTAATATTTTCTGCCCCTATTATACTTAATAATGCAGCAAGATACAGCTTGAAAAAAGAAATAAAATTAATAGAACTTGAAAAAAGTAAAATATTTTACAGGTTTTTTTCTGGTAAAACTTTTGGTTATATTATTATTATAACTTTAGGGCTGTTTTTTGCTTTTGTTATACCTGTTAGAATATATTTATTTTCTTCTGTTGAATTTTTATGCCTTTTAATAATATTTCCTATACTGCTTTTTTCTAAATATATTAGTGCAAAGCTTGTGCTTTCTGTATATAACGATAAATTTGCACCATATAAAATAGAATCTTTATCATATATTTTAACTTCCTTTTTTACTGCCATAATTTTTCCTATACTTACATATTATCTAAAAGATATAAATATACATATTCCATTTTTAGATAATAATATAAACTCTCTTGAGTATAATTATGCTGCTTATATGATAGGAAGCCTTTTGGAAGTATTTGATAACATAAGCTATACCATATTAAATGCCGAAGTTATACGCACTGCACCAGTGTGGGTATTTTTAATGGCATTAATTATAGTAAGCGGTGGTGGAATTATCTTTTATGGTATTATAAGTTTTATTAGTTTTTTCTTTATAAAAAAGGAAAATTTAACGAAAGTTTTTAAAAGCCCTGCTAAAAGTGATGAAGATAAAATCAATAAATTTTTAACTACATTTGTTATTACACTGCTTACTATTTTTATATATCCGTCTATTTTTGCTGCTGTAACATATATATCTGCAGCAAAACAAGAGTTAGTAGAAGATACAATAAAAGCAAATACTATAGCTGTTGAAATGATTAATGGAGTAATGTATAAGGAAGGCACTTTAAGCAAAATGCAAATAGCAGCTGACATTGCATATGGTGCTGTTAAGGAAGAATTAATAGCTAATGTTAATAAAATGTATGATGAAATGGTTTTAAATACTGATAAATATCTTGACTGGTATTATAGTTTATCTGCTGAATATAACAGGTTATTTAAGCTGATTACTGGCAGTATAGAAGAATATATGGCTGATAAATTAAAAGAAAAATTAATGGATAATTTAACTCAAAGCGTTAATGTTAATATTGCAGAGAAAAATATTGAGAAATTAAAAAATAAAATAAATAAAATATTAGAAGATAATAAAATAACGAAAAAAAATGCATTATTTGATGTTACTACTGAAATAAATGTGGAAGATATTTATTCGTTGGTAGAGATTGAACCTATACTTGATGTGCAGAAACGGTTTATTGTATCTACTGGTGGTGGCTTGGCAGCTGGAGCAATAGTTGGCACAATTGCAAGTAAAGTGGCAGCAAAAACAGGCTTTAAAACAGCAGCTAAGGCAGCAGCAAAAGCAGCAGCAGGCAAGGCAGTAAGTGCAGCTGCTGGTGTGGCAGCAGGTGTTGTTTCTTCCATATTTACTTCCCCAGTAGGTGGAGCAGCCATAGGCACTGCAACAGGTGTTGCTATTGATAAAGGGCTTTTAAAACTAGAAGAAATAGTAAAAAGAGATGAATATAAAAAAGAAATCATATCATCAATAGAAGAAAGCAGGCAAAATATGATTAATATGGTAACGAAAGCCTTTGAAGAAAATAATAATAGTAGTGATAATAATAATTAAGGTTCTACATCTTCAGTTTTAATAGTTTCAAAATCAAGTTCATGGTATACTTTATATGTATCCCAGTTATTTTTAACTCTATCTATCATATATCTGTTAAGAAAATCAAAAGTCTGCCTGTCTACTTTATCAGCAGCCTGTAAATTTTCAGGCATAATTTGACCAGCTGGAATAGTCAGTGTTATAGACCTTAATTTATTTTCAAAACCTTTATCAGCAAGACGCTCTTGAGTTTGTTTTGCGTTTTCTGCACGCCATTTTTCTTCCATAGATTTACTATACTGCTCTCTTTGGCTTATTAAAGCATCAGATTTATTGGCATAATTACTAAATTGTTCACTGGTAAGAATTTTTGCTAATTCAAATTTATATTCGCTGTATAATGTTCTTCGTTTTGCCATAAACATATCTCTTTCAGCAGTATATTTTAATACATATTTAGCTGAAAGCATATTAACCATATCCATTTGGTCTGGAGTAAGCCCGGCATTTTTAAGCAGATGGGTATTGTATACTCTTTGAGCAAGCACATCAATAGAATATGGGTTGCCTTCCACCTTATTGAAAACTACAGGCATTAAGGCAGCCCCAGTTATTATTCCTAAAATAAAAATAATTATAAAGACTATTAAATATTTAACAGGCTTTTTTATTACCATATTCTAATATAACCCCGTATTAAAATAGTCTGTCACCATAAATTCTGCCATACTTGGATCATAGCTTGAAAACAGATTTAATGCCAGTAAAATAGCAGCAGCCGCCACAATTGCAGAACCTATTAAGAATTTTTTATACACTTTTTCAAATGATATAATATTATCTTCATCTTCTTCTGCATTGATTTTATCCATAACTTTTTGGGTAAAATCTTTAGATGGCATTTTTATTACCTGTTTATTTAAGCTGTGCAGTAATTCTTCTATATTATCTTCATTATATTCTTTTTTACCTGCTTTAATACGAGCCATTACATTGCTTGTAAAATCTGCTTTTGGCTCTACTGCTTCTTGATATGGCAGGCTTTCAAGCATATCATCTACCATATTTAAATCGTATGAACTATCAAATGCAGCATCATTTTTAATTCTATTTATAACTTTACTAGTAAAATCATCACCAGGCACTGTTTCTTCAACTTTTAAGCTATCATGCAGTAAAGTTTCAATATTATTTTCATTATATTCTTGTTTGTCTTGCTTAATGCGAGCCATTACACTGCTTGTAAAATCTGCTTTTGGTTCTACTACTTCTTGATATGGCAGGCTTTCAAGCATATCATCTACCATATTTAAATTATATGAACTATCAAAAGCAGCATCATTTTTAATTCTATTCATAACTTTACTAGTAAAATCATCACTAGATTTAGTTTCTTTTATTTTCAAACTGTCTAACAAGTCTTTTATACTTTCTTCATTATACTTTTGTTTCATAAACTGCCCCTTTAAGACATTTTATTAATTATTTCTGCTAACTTTTTACGGCTTCTAAAAGCAGTAACTTTTACATTGGACTCTGTCATACCTGTAAGGGAAGCAATTTCTGCTACGCTTCGCTCTTCTGCATACATCATAGAAATAATTGTTCTTTCAACAGGCTTTAACTGTTCCATAGCTTTCATAAGCATTTTATAATTTTCATCACCTAATACATTTGTTTCAGGTGTTCTGTAATCTATACCAAGTTCAATAGTCTGCTCTGTTTCTTCATCAAAAGATGACATTGGCACATCTTTTTGAGCATATTTTTGTCTCCAAAAGTCTTTACAGCTTCTAATAGCAATAACTGTAAGCCAGTTTACAAATGGAGAATCGTTTTTAAAAGTCTTTAACGACTTATATGATTTAAAAAATATATCATTAGCCACTTCGTCCACATAATCATGGGGAATATGCATAGATACTATTTTAAATATTTTAGCCTTATATTTATCAATCAATATAGCAAACTGGTCAACATCGCCCTCAAGCACTGATGATATAATATCTATATCATTAACTTCCATTTTATCCCCTCATTAAAATATCCCTTCTGTATATTCTGTCGTATATGCTTATAAAAAAGTTACAAAATAAATACTAGTTTTCAAAAGAATATTTAAAATCATCATTATTATATGTGCCTGAAAGTATTGCTGCAACATCTTCAATAATAACTATTTCTTCATTTGTAGGTATAAGTAAAACTTTAACAGTGGAATCATCTTTTGAGATAATATTTTCACCTGTTAATTTATTGTTTTTATCATTATCTAATATTATACCAAAATGTTCAAGCCCATTACATACAAGCTGCCTTGCAACTGGCGAATTTTCACCAACTCCGGCTGTAAAAATTATACCATCAAGCCTTCCAAGTATGGCATAATATTCACCAATTAATTTTTTTAGCCTGTATGCTTCAATATCCATAGCAAGCTGGCATGATTTATCACCTTCCCCTGCAACGCGGACAATATCACGCCTGTCTGTATACCTGCCGGTAATACCAAGCACACCAGAGCGTTTATTTAAAATAGTATTTACTTCTTCAGAAGTAAACCCTTCTTTATCCATCATAAAAAGTGGGACGGCAGGGTCAATGCTGCCACATCTTGTGCCCATTACTGCCCCATCAAGTGGTGTAAACCCCATAGAAGTATCAATAGATTTACCACCTTTACATGCTGTAACACTAACACCATTACCAATATGCAGGCTAATAAAATTTGTATCTTTAATATCTTTATTAAGCATAGCAGCTGCACGTCTTGTAACATAGAGATGGCTTGTGCCATGAAAACCATATTTTCTAACACCATATTTTTCATACCATTTCATAGGTATTGCATACATATAGGCAGTTTCAGGCATTGTTTGGTGGAAAGCAGTATCAAATACAGCAATCTGCACCACATTAGGAAGTAACGATTTCATAGCCATAATTCCTGAAAGGTTTGGTGGGTTATGAAGTGGAGCAAGGCTTGATAGATTATCTATTGCTTTAATAACATTATCATCAATTAGCACACTTTTATTAAAAAGCTCACCACCATGGACAATTCTATGCCCTACAGCATCAATTTCTTTTAATTCTTCAATAACACCAAATTCTTCATCTGTTAAAAATTTAAAAACTAAATTAATAGCATCTTTATGGTCTGCACATTCGCATTCAAGCCTGTGTTTTTGATACCTTGCATGGTGTATAATAAATGTGCCAACAAATCCAATACGTTCTATACCACCTTTTGCAAGAAGCTTGTTATTTGATGTATCATATAACTGGTATTTTACTGATGAACTTCCACAATTAAGTGCTAATATTTTCATAATGCCCCCTTTAGAAAAAATAATACTTGGTAAATGCTAATATGTCAAACATTTTAATTTATATTGCTATTACATACTTTTTACACAATTTTACTCTATAAATTATAATTACTTATTTCAGTTATTCATGGGGTGTATTATGGGACTTGGTTCTATTGGAATGGTGTTCCAATACGCTGCACTTATATTTTGTTTTGGTGCAGTTATTGCATACATATTTTCCTATTTAAGTAAACAATATAATATAATTTCAATAGGTAATATTTTATTTGCAGCAACGGCTGTTTCTATAGTATTTGCTTCTATTATACTTTTTACAGCTTGTGCAATAAGTGATTTTTCAATAGCATACGTTGTAAATTACAGCAGCTCCACATTACCTATGTTTTATAAAATTAGTGCATTTTGGGGTGGTCAGGCAGGCTCACTTCTTTTATGGGTGCTTTTACTTGTAATATTTGGCTCTATTGAGTTATACCGTATAAAATCAAAAGACAGTGTTTATAAACTTGGTGTTATGCTTATTATGAGTGGCACAACATTATTTTTTGTAATACTTGTTACATTTTTACAAAATCCGTTTGTAGCAACAGATAAATTATATATGGACGGTTTTGGTTTAAATCCATTATTACAAAATCCTGGCATGGTTATTCACCCACCAACCTTATATATAGGTTATGTTGGTTTTACAGTAATAATTGCCCACTCATTATCAGCAATATTAACCCGTGATTTTTCATCTGACTGGTTAAAAATGGCTCGTCCATGGTCTATGATAATATGGGCATTTTTAACAATAGGTATAGTGATTGGTGCATGGTGGGCATATGTAGAACTTGGCTGGGGTGGCTACTGGGCATGGGACCCTGTTGAAAACGCATCTATTATGCCATGGTTTACAGCAACTGCATTTTTACACTCTGCATATGTATATGAAAAAACAGGTAAATTAAAAGTATTTACGTTTATTTTATTACTTATTACTTTTGAACTTACTATATTAGGTACATTTATAACAAGAAGTGGTTTATTAGATTCTGTTCATAGTTTTGCGCCACACCCAATTGGTTACTACTTTATTATATATATAATAATATCATCTGCAGTATATTTGATTGTATTTTTATCAAATCCAAAATTTAGTGAACTTGTAAAAAATGATGAAGAGGGATTTAAATTCTTTTCACGAACTGGTATAGTGTTTATATCAAACTGGTTATTTATTGCAATTTCTGTTGCCATAATATTTGGGACATTTTTACCACTTTTTAGCTCATCATCTTATACTATAGAGCAGTATAATAGAACAACATCTCCATTTTTTGCACTTATCTTTTTTGCAAGTGGTTTTGGGTTATTAACTGGTTTTAAAGTATCCAATATAAAAACATACTATAAAAGGTTAATCATATCTTTTGCAGTTTCTGTAATAGGTGTTGTAGTAATGATAGTGCTTGGCTATACAAAAATATGGTCATTAATATTAGCTTTCACTATCTATTTTTCTGCAGCAGCAGTTATTATTAGAATAGTTACTTCCATAAGTAAAATTGGTGTAGTTTCGTTTTTCAAAACAAACAGATTTGCTGGTGCAATGATAATACATTTTGGTCTTGTTGTCATTGCTCTTGGTGTTGTAATGTCATCATTTTACCATTATGAAAAAGATTTTACAGTGCAGGCAAATACAGCCTTAAATTATGGTAATTATACATTTAAAGTAGGTTCATATTCAAGTATACAGGAAGAAAACTATATTGCAGAATATGTGCCTATAGAAATATATGACAACAATAAGCTTTTAGCTACTGCTTATCCTGAAATAAGGAATTATAATACTCATTCAGATAAGTTTTTTGGTGAGGTATCATATTTATCATTATTTACTGGTGATTTATATTTTGCTTTAAAAGGTTTTGAGCAGACAGGTGAAATGGTAATAATATTTATACATCAACCATATGTTTCATGGATATGGGCAGGCTGTCTAATTATGGCACTTGGTGCATTTTTAGGTGCTTTTACATATAAAAGAAAAGATGATAATATAAGTGATAAAAAAAGCTATCTTGTAGAAGAAAAATAATAAAAACTGCCTCAATATGAGGCAGTTTTTTTATACTATATCAAGTATAACATCTATATTGCTATTATTCATATCATATAGTTTAGATAAATATTTGCTTTTAAGTTCCAGTGTTAATTGTATATTATCATCTTTTGTTTCGCTTTCTTTTGAATTAAATAAAGCTGTTAAAAAATCATCTCTGCCATTTAGGTTATCTATTTTTGTATATGGCTTACCATCTACAAATCCAGCATTTTCTTTACCTATTATTGGTAAATAATTATTTGATAATATATCAAGTGATAAATTATTATTGATTGCATATAAATATGCACGTTCCACATTTTTAACTGAACCATACATTTGTATTGCCTTATCCAACTGGCTTCTTGTTAAATCATACATTCCATATAACGCTTCATCTCGTTCTGGTATATAAAAACATTCACTGTATTGGTTAACTAAATTTTCATCAAATTTATATCCGTTTATTAAACCATTCTTTACTTGTCTTGTATCTATTTTAATATAATCACTTAAACCAAGTTCAGCTATTAATTTTACTTGTTCATGTGTACTAGATGAATATGGAATAACAGTAAATAATGCTACATTTTTTGTTCCTTCTGATAAATACTTTGCAACCTGCCTCTTTATTTCATCTGCTTCTCTTAAAAGATGTTCTCTTTTTTCGTTTAAACCTGTCCACTTTCTAACTTTTGCGTGTTTTATATCATCTAAATCTTTTGCAAATTGTTCTAGACATTCCATACCTAAAGTTTGTAGTCCTGGGTCAGCAAATAAATCACCATCGTATAACATTTTAATTTCTTCTTCACTTAAGTTTGCAAAATATTTTTCTGCATATTTTTTTACAGCCTCTTCACCTTGTGCTTTTACAAGCTTTATTTCACTTTGTAGAGTTCTATCTAAAGAATCAAACAGTTCATAATCTGGGCACATTTCTATAAATTCTTCTCGTGTTACCCATTCATCGCTATCTTTTGGTAAAATATATATTTGCCCGTTTTCATCTGCCTTCCTATCTTGATACATAAGTGAACTATCAAAATGCAAATACATATTTAAAAAATTATCTGTAAAATATGGACTATAAACATCTATACCATAATCTTCTTGATATTTTACTGCATCAGAAAGAGTAGAAAGAGTCCCATTTATCGCTAATCCTTTTTGTGCTGCTATTTCTTTTTGTAATTGTGCTTTATATTTTTCTAATGTATCAAGCCCTTTTTCTAATGCTTCATAATTCATTTTCATATCAAGCCCATATTGTGGGCTTTGAATTTCTTTATGATAATACCTATTCATCACATCTGTAATATAAGGGATACCCTTATCTGGTGCATATTTTTGGTGAAATTCATATCTAAATGCTGTATATGGCTTATCTTTTAAAAATTCAGCTATCTCTTCCTCAGTATAGCCAGTTTTTTCTATCGCTTCTACTGAAGCTACTGAATTTAATGATGAAGCCTGCTGCATTTCATCTTGAAAACTTAAAGCTGATGTTGATTTAGTATTAGTATTTGCTGATAATGTTATTTGTGATACACTGCTTTCTAAATTTACCTGCATATTACACTCCCTTAAAGAAATATTTACTACTAACTACAATATATATATTGGTAAATCTTTCCCTGCTTATTTTTTTATTTTAAAAATTTTATTGTTTTTAGGAAATTTTTTCCAAAATATATCAGTATATACCTATACACCTGTAATATTAGCAAATTTTATACCAAAAAAATATAGACATATTGTTATGTTAAATATAAAAAATAAATGATAGTAAGTATGTATAATAAGGCAGGATATGATTATATAATTATATCATATTTAAAAACTCATCTTGAGAGATAACTTTTACACCTAATTTATTTGCTTTTTCAAGTTTGGAGCCAGCTTTTTCTCCAGCAATTAGAAAGTCTAGATTTTTAGATACACCACTTAAAAGACTGCCACCATTTGCAAGTATTAATTCTTCATAATATTTACGAGGTTTATCAAGTGTACCAGTAATTAAAAATGATTTGCCCTGTAATGATGCACCAGTATTTGACTGCACATATTCCATTTGTAAGCCATAATCTTTTAGCCTTGTAATTATTTGGTTCATATTTTCATCTTTTAATGATTTTAATATACTTACGGCAGTTTCTGTGCCTATACCTTTTACGTTTTCTAAATCATTAATAGTGGCATTCATTAATCTATCCATACTTTTAAAATGTTCTGCTAAAAGCCTTGCTGCAATTACGCCCACATGGCGAAGTCCTAAAGCAAAAAGCACGCGTTCAAAAGGTATATTTTTACTTTCATTTACAGCTTCAATTAAATTTTCAGCAGATACTTTGCCCCAGCCTTCCCTGTCTTCTAACTGCTCTGCTTTTAATTCATAAATATCTGCATAATTATTTATTAAATGAGCATTAAATAATTCTTCCACCACTTTTTCACCAAGCCCTTTTATATCCATTGCATCTCTACTTGCAAAATGAATAATAGAGCCTTGTATTAAAGCAGGGCATAATGTATTTACACATCTTCTTTTAGCATCACTTTCTATTACTTCAAGGGGAGAATTACATATTGGGCAGTTTGAAGGCATAATAATTTCTTTTGCATTATCACTTCTTAAACTTTGCTGCACACTTACTACTTTTGGTATAATTTCCCCACCCTTTTCAATAAATACTGTATCGCCTATCATAATATTTAATCGTTTTATTTCATCTTCATTATGAAGGCTTGCTCGGCTTACAGTAGAACCAGATATTAAAACAGGGTGCAAAACAGCAACAGGTGTAACTGCTCCAGTTCTTCCCACTTGGAATATTACATCTTCTAAAATAGTGGATACCTGCTGAGCTTTATATTTATATGCTATTGCCCAGCGTGGAAATTTTGCTGTAAAGCCTGCTTCTTTTTGCATATCTATATTATTTACTTTTATAACTGCACCATCAATATCATAAGGCAGGCTAAAACGCATATTCTCTATTTCAGATAATGCATTTTCCACCATATTTAAATTGCTGCATTTAAAAAATATATTATTAACAGGAAGCCCAATTTCTCTACAAAAATTTAGTGCTTCTTCATGAGTTGAAATATTTTCATCACAATATGCAAGGTTATATACAAACATTTCTAACATACGGCTTTGTGCCTGTTTAAAATCTAATAATTTTAAGCTGCCAGCTGCTGCATTTCTTGGGTTTGCAAAAAGGTTTTGGCCCATTTCACCACGTTTTCTATTTAATTCCTTAAAAACTTCCTTTGGCATAAATACTTCGCCACGAAGTATAAGTTTTCCTTTGTAAGATATTTCTTTAGGCAGGTTGCTTATATATGCAGTATTTGTTATATCTTCTCCGCTTTTACCATCACCCCTTGTTACAACCTGTAAAAGCCTGCCATTGTCATATGTAACAGATAAGGCAGCACCGTCCATTTTACATTCAACAGTTAGCTCTATATCTTTACCAAACATTTTATAAAGCCTTTCATAAAATTCTTCTATATCTTCCATAGAGTATGAATTATCTAAAGAATACATAGGGATTTCATGGTTTATAGTTTTAGATAAAGTTTCTTTTGCTCCTACTGCTTTTGTTGGGCTGTTGTTTTGAATAAATTCAGGGTAATCTTTTTCCAACTGCTCTAACTCTTTATATAAAGTATCGTATTCCACATCAGATACTATGGGATTGTTATCAATATAATATGCTTTATTATACTTATTTAATAAATCAGTAAGATATGAAATACGCTCTTTATAATCCATTTAAAACCTCATAATAAGTGAGCCGGCTGGTGCTGTATCTTTAAAAGGAATTTTATATATATAGTTTGGTCTTGTGGCGTCTATTTTAAATCCACCCTCATCTAAAATAAGTTCTGGAGATACTTTTATTTCATTTAAATCAGGTGTTAAAATAGTTATTTCTTCATTAGGTGCAAATTTTGCACGGCATGTAAGTTCAAGTTCATTATTTTTACTATCGCTTGTAGCAACACCTAAAAATGCTGCTGCCCTTGAATAGCCGCTTGTTTCTCTGTTTATTGCTTTTGCATCATATTCGCCACCATAAAAGCCTTCAATATACCCTCTGTTACTTACACTTTCCAGTAACGAACGCCATTTTGGTAAAGGTTTATAATTATCTGCATCTTTCATGGCTGCATTTATTGCCTGCCTGTATACACCTGTTACAATAGATACATACATTATACTTTTCATTCTGCCTTCAATTTTACCACTGCTTGAGCCCATTTTTACAAGCTCCCCAATTCTATCAAGTAAGCATAAATCTTTAGAGTTATATAAATATGTGCCTCTTTCATCTTCATATACTGGGTAATATTCCCCCTGCCTTGTTTCTTCCATTAATGAGTAACTCCACCTGCAAGGGTGAGTGCATTCCCCATTATTAGCATCTTTGCCTGTCATATATGAGCTGATTAAGCATCTGCCACTCATAGAAATACATATAGCACCATGGATAAATGTTTCCACTTCACATTTTGCATTTTTTATAATTTCTACTAAATCTTCCCTGCGAACTTCCCTTGCCATAATTACACGCTTTGCACCTAAATCTGCCCAGAAGTTAACGGCTGCAAGGTTTGTAGTATTAGCTTGAGTGCTTATAGATACAGGGGTTTTAATGCCTTCCTGTTTCACAATAGAAAATATACCTGGGTCGCTTATAATCAAAGCATCAGCCCCAAGCTGTTCACATGTTTTTAAATATTTTGCAATATCATTAAGCTCATGAGTTTGTGGGTAGATATTTACTGTAACATACCCTTTTTTACCACGCTCATGCAGGTATTTAAAGGCTTCCTCCATTTCATCAAAAGTAAAATTACCAGCATTAGCACGCAGCCCAAAAGCAGGGCCACCCATAAAAACAGCATCTGCTCCAAATAATACAGCAGCTTTTAATTTTTCAAAATTCCCAGCGGGAGAAAGTAATTCCATATATTATTATCCTTATAATTTTTTAAATTTAAAAATACATAGTCAGCACTATACCATAAATTTTATATTATGCAATGAAGTTATTTTATATTTTGCAAAAAAAATTATAATTATAACATTGATACATTTTAGATATTAAAAATAATTGCTGTTAGATTGATTTTTAGCATTGCAAATATATATTTGCCATATAAGTTTAAGTTATAAATTTAACCTAATTAATATAATACCAGTAATTATTACAATACTTCCGATAATTCGCTGCAAGCCATATGATTCTTTTAAGAATATTAGCCCCATTAAAACGCCAAAAAATGAGCTTATCTGCCTTAAGGCTGAAGCATATGATATTTGCATATCAATAAGCCCAAGCCTGTATGTTACAGTGGAGGCACCCATTGCAAGCCCACCAAATATTACCAGCTTCCACTGGATAGAAATATTTATTTTTTTGTGCAGTATCCTTGCTTTCCTGTGGCTAAATATTGTAAATAAAACAGAATATAACGACATAAAATCTGCCATAAGCATAATATATAAGTGAGTATTAACTGAGCCTACCCCCATTTTATCAGCCATAGCTCCAAAAGAATATAAAAATGCTGCCAGTAATGCAATTAATATGCCGTAAAAGCCTTTTTTATCACCTTTTGATTTTGTTATATTCATAATATAACAGCCTGCAAGCACAAGTAATATACCTAATACTCCAAAAAGTGATACTCTCTCATCAAGTATAAAATATGCCCATATGATTATAAATAAAGGTGATGATGTAGTAACAGGATATACCATAGATACATCAGCATATTTATAACTTACAGCTGTAAAATGCTGGTATAAAGAAAAAAAGAATGATGAAAGTAGAGCATATATAACTGTAGGCTGGTGGTAATAAAAAGCATTAGGGTAAAATATAACTGTATATATTGTAATAAAAACGGCTGTAGATATTTGAATATGCACATTATACATAACTTTATCATCAGATATTTTTACAAGCATATTCCATACAGCATGAAAAACTGCACTAATAACGATTAACCCAAAAGATAGACTCATAATTCACCTGCTTAAATATAGAAAAAATAATGTGATGAATTAATAATTATCCAGCAGTTCTCTCATTTTTGGGCTAATATATATATCTGCCAAATCCATTTTTTTTATATTTTCTGCCAAAACGGCTATTTTATAATCATCACTTGCTTTTCTATCAATAATAATAAGAGGGCTGCCTTGAAAAGTGCACATGCCCCCTCTAGCTTCAGTTTTCTCATACCTAACTTTTATACCTGCCTTTAATGCAAGTTCTTCCAACTCTTTAAGAGTATCTTTTTTACTTTTTGCCATTTTATTTATTATAAAGTGGAGACATTTTTCTTAATTTTTCAACACTTTCTTTTAAAACTTCCACAGCTTTATCCACTTCGTCCATAGTGTTAAACCTGCCAAAGCTAAAACGTAATGCACCGTGTATATCCACATCATCAACATGTATTGCAGAAAGCACATGAGATGGGTTTGTAGAAGCAGATGTACATGCACTTCCTGCACTGCAGCATACTTCTCTAGCATACACCATTAACGCCTCCCCTTCAATATACCTAAATACTATATCACTAATAGACGGCACACGTAATTCTGGGTGACCGTTTATATAAGTATCTGGTATTGTTTCTAATACTTTTTTCTCAAAGGTATCTCTTAATTTTTTAATATGTAATATTTCAGTATCCTGCTGTTCCAATAAAATATCACATGCTTTTCCAAGCCCTACAATATATGGAATATTTTCAGTTCCTGCACGAAGCCCGCCTTCCTGCTGACCGCCGTGAATAATAGGGTGGATTTTCTCCCTTAATTCAATATCAATATATAATACCCCAATACCTTTTGGAGCATATATTTTATGACCTGAAAAAGTGAGCATATGAACGCCTAAATCATTAACATCAATATTCATTTTACCAACAGCCTGCACTGCATCAGTATGAACAATAATACCTTTTTTAGAAGCAATAGAAGCTATCTCTTTAATAGGTTCAATAGTTCCTATTTCATTATTTGCAAGCATAACACTAATAAAAGTAGTATCATCTCTTAATGATTTTTTAAAGTAGTCCATATCTATAACGCCATATTTATCAACAGGTAGATAAGTTACTTCAAAGCCTTCCTCATGCTCTAAAAACTTAAATGTTTCTAAAACTGCCTTATGCTCAATAGCTGATGTAATAATGTGTTTACCTTTATGTTTGTATGCTCTAGCAGTTGCAATAATAGCTAAATTATCAGACTCTGAACCACTTGCTGTAAAAACAATTTCTTCAGGGTCTGCATTGATTAATTTAGCCACAGATTTCCTAGCCTGCTCTTCATAAGGTCTAACCTGCCTGCCAATAGAATGTATGCTTGAAACATTACCATAAAGTTCGCTGAAAAAAGGCACCATAGCTTCAACGACTTTAGGGTCTACTTTAGTTGTAGCACTATTATCAAAATAAATAGCCATAATAATCTCCCGTAAATATAAAGAAATAAGTTTATACAGTAAAATGTGTCTGCGATTTAGATATTAAATCAGCAACAGTAATTTTTTCCAAATAATCATCACATGTTTTTTCAAGCCCAGCCCATAACCAGTTTACAGCACAAGATGAAAAATTTTGGCAGTTATCTTCTGCACCGCAGTCCTGAGTTTTTAATGGGCCGTCCATAGTATTAACTATTTCTTTTAAATTAATATTATCTGGGTTTCTAGCAAGCATATAGCCACCACCAACCCCACGAGAACCTGTTATAATATTTACATATTTTAGTTTAGTAAATATTTGCTCAAGATATTTTTTTGAAATATCTTCAAATTCTAATATTTTAAGTATGCTTACAGGGTGTTTATCGCCCCCCAGCTTACATAATGCATATATTGCTCTAATAGCATACCTACTCTTTGTTGTTATTTTCATATACTACCCTTACTTAATAGATTTAATTTCTTTTTCCATTTCCACTATTCTATCAATAATGCAGTTAAAAGCATTTGCCACAGGGTCAGGAAGTTGAGTATGGTCAAACATATCATTTCTACTAGCAGTTCCTGTAATTCTTCCTGGAACACCAACAACAGTTGCATCATCTGGCACTTCATGAAGCACAACAGAATTAGCACCAATGCGAACTCTATCCCCTACTTTAAAGGGCCCTAATACTTTAGCACCGGCACCAATTATTACATTATTTCCAATAGTGGGGTGGCGTTTTTCTTTTTTTAAAGAAACACCACCTAAAGTTACCCCATGGTATATGGTAACATCATCGCCCACTTCAGCTGTTTCACCAATAACAACGCCCATACCATGGTCAATAAAAAAACGCTTACCAATTTTAGCAGCAGGGTGTATTTCTACTCCTGTAATAAATCTTGCAATCATAGCATTAAACCTTGCGATAAACCGAAGATGATGGCACCAAAGCCAGTGGGATACCCTGTGCATTACAAGAGCATGATACCCAGAATAACAAAAAAATACTTCAAAGTAATTACGGGCAGCAGGGTCTCTATCCATAACTGTTTTAATATCTTCATACAATGTTTTAAAAAATGCCATAAAATATACCGTCAAACTAGACTTTTAGTTGTTAAAAAACAGGGTATAATACCCTTTTTACTATCTATATAGTTAAATATTCAAACATGGAATAAGTCTGGTAAAAAGCAAATTACCAGACTCCATGCATTTATTTTGCACAATTAAAACCACTAAAACTTGCACATGTTTTAGTTTTAGTAGAAAACTGACCAATAAAGGCAGTATTAATTCTAATTAGTCACCAGCAGAAATTGCTTCCACAGGGCATTCTGCAGCACAAGCACTGCAATCAATACAAATATCAGCATCTATCCATGCTTTATCGTTTTTTTCGCTAATTGCACTAACTGGGCAAACTTCCATACAAGAAGTGCAAAAAGTGCAAATATCTTGGTTAACAACGTGAGCCATTTTAATCCTCCACTATAGATAGTATAAGAGTATTTTGAACTCTAAATACATAATTTGTCAAGCAAAAAAGATATGTATCTATACAATTAAAAAAACAATTTTAAAATAAGTGTTTGATTTTATAAGAAAATTAAAGGATATACAAATTTAGATATTATAAAAATTTTATAATTTATTCGTATTAAAAATAAATTTGACAAATGACTAACAATATAAAAACAAAAAAACCCTGCATAAGCAGGGCATGAAAATAAAAATTATAACATATTTAATATATTATGTTATGCTATCTTTAATCTATCTAAAAATTCTATTCTTTCTAAATTTAAACCATTAAACCAAGTAAGATTAGAAAGTTTTCCACCATTTTCAACATATTCTTTAAGCGAGTTCAATACAACCAAAGCCATGTCGTCGTGTTCTTCTTGAGCTTTCATTATTAAATTTTCCAACGCCTGCATAACTATCATATTATACCTCCTTATCACATGGTGTTACAGTAGCAGAATAACCTGCTGGATTTTCTTTTTGTTTATCTATATTAGCTTGTTTATTAAGTTCTGTAAAATCAAATGGTAATTCATCTGCTTGTATATTATCTATTTTGATAATTTCCATATATTACCTCCAATAAAATAAGATATGATATATTATGCTATCACATCATACCATATTGTGTTGTAGCATACTATACCATGTTATACAATATATTTTTACTATTTGTATAATATTTTCATATATATAATAAATGTAAAATATTAGTAATAAATTATAACCTACTTATTATTATATACAAAAAAGCCCCGCTTATGCGGGGCATGAAAAATGTATTAATTAACTGTTATATTACCGTTAGCATCTAAAGATAATCTACCCTTTAAAATATCAAATGGTGAATCATCTAAAGTATTAGGGTTCATAACTGCTGGTTTACTACTTGTTTTTCTTAACACAAGACGTGTATCAGGATCAACAGCACCACCACTTGTTTGTTTATTATCAAAATGAGTAAACAATACTAAATCAAAATTTGTTTTTGTTGAATAAGTTTTGTTTTGTTCAAAATAATATGTAGTATTAGGAATGTTAGACGTAGCAGTTAGATTTCTACCATTCATATTTCCCATATTACTTGTAGTTTTATATTGGTCTAATGTTTTTTGGTCATAAACTGTATATTGATATTGGTCATTTTTAGCCATAGACTGTATAGTTCCATTACCTACAAAACCAACTTTTGTATGAACATTTAGATTTGTGCCACTAACTTTAATTATAGCTTTACCTGCAAAATCACCTTCTGGTATAGAATATCCACCAATACCTTCTGGGCATGATGAACCAGAGCCCCATAAATCTTTATATATTGTGCAGTTATTAGAAATTACAGCTTGAGTGAAAAAGTTACCATTAGAATTTGTTCCAAAAAAGACTATATCATAAGTTCCTTCAAATGAACTTGCATCATTATAATCTATAAACCCTACTACATCTAATTCATATTGGGCAGTTAATTGTTGACCATCAAGCCTTGTAGCTGTTACATTTACTTGAGTTACACCATTTTTTAAGCCTGTAACTTCACCTGTTGTGCTGTTAATACTTGCTTTTGTGTTATCTACTACACTGTATGTAATAGAAGAAAATGCATCTTTTATAACATCATAGTTTTCTATTGCTATTGTTCTTTTTTGGTTTTGCTCTATTTTTTCAGTAGCATTTAAAAAGTTAATGCTTTGCACTTCATTTACAACAACAATATCAAAAGAAGCCTGCTGATTATTTGCAATTGTGAATACTACTGTATCATTTTGAGTAACATTACTTAATACTAACTGACCTTTACCATTTACTGCTTTTACAGTGCCACTTCCATTATTAGTAGTTTGGTATGTAACATCAGTTTCTGTTGTGTTGCTTGGATTTAATGTAAAATCTATTGTTACAGTAGAGCCTGTATAGTATGATTTTTCAGGTGTAGTTATCTGAATACTTTCTACTTTTACAGGTTCTGATGGTGTGCCTGGTGTTTCAGTTGGATCATCAAGCCCTGCGTCCATTTGTAAATTTTTTGTTTTATCAAGATTTATAACTAATATATCACCATTTTGTATAATATTTGATGATACAAGTTCAGCATACATAGTGCTGTATAATGTAAATTCCAGTGTATAAGCACCTGTTACTTTTGCACCCATATTAGTAAACACTTTCTCAAAAAATGCAGAATCTAAATTACCATTTGCTTCAGCTAAAGATACTTCTTCTGAAAATTCTACCTTTTTACCATCAATACTTAAACGGATTAATACATCAACAAAACCAGTTTCTAAACGAGCAGTATCAACATTTACTCTAAATTCACTACCTACTGTTACTTCTTGTGATGTACCATTTACTGATTGACTTGTAATGTCATAAACCCCTAAAAGAGCAAGTGGATCTTTTGGAAACTCATTAACAGGTGTTACACCCTGTTTATTTCCACCACCACCATTACCACCTGGAGTGTCTGTTGAGCAGCCAGAAATAAAAACAATAGATAAAGCTGCAATTAAAAAAGATAATAAAAACGTTTTAAATCTTACCATATTTCCTCCTTAAAAATTTTACATAACTATATGAGATAAAAAATATTTCATACATTACATTATTACCATAATTATGAAAAGTATTTTTTTAAAAGTTTATATAAAAGTTTAACACAATGGATATATTTGTTAAGAAAAAAAGGGTAAGATTTTTACTCTTACCCTTTATTTATTTGACATTTATCTAACTTTTACTTCCTCCTTAAAAGCCATCTCTTCTATACTTTTTTTGTAAGTTAAGCTTTTATCTTTTTTTAGCTCGTTTATTACTGCCTTATCATTTGTTTCATATACACCATTTTTAAAGACTGCTACACCTTTTGAATGCATGATTTTTAAATCCTTATAACAGGAATAAAACCTCATATATAACCACCTAAAAATTAAGGGTTAAAATACCATGGCATTCTTCGTTAGATACTTCTAAACCACAGTCTGTTAAGAAAGTATCAACTACACCATCATAGCCGTCGCTTTGGATATTTGTATCCATTTTTGTTTCTTCAATAAAGTGTAAAAGCAGCTCATCTAAATCAACAATTACGGCAGTATTTGGGTAAACTGCTGATAAAACAGGGTCATACATAATATTTAATTCCCCGTATTCTGTATCTATCTTATCTAAAGCAATGCCAAACTCTTTTAAAAGGTTTCCACTGCCACCTGAAAATGTTTTAATGGCATTATCGTTTAATTTTGCATTAAAACCAGAACCAGTAAGCATTACTTTATCACCTGCTGAACCTTTATCTGCCATAGCACCTAATATCTCATTAATTGTGCCTACTTTAAATTTTTCCGGGTTTGTAATGCTTAATACATTTGTTTTAATATAATGGAAAAGCCCGCCTGTTACATATAATGGCTCGCTGCCTGATAAATCTTTTTTTGGCTCTCCAAACATTAAAGCCTGCTCAATATCATTTTGATGAAGTCTTAATATTTTATTTCTTTCAGCCTTCCTTCTGCTTTCTGCATTCTCTCCATCATCACCATATTCCCCTTGACGAAGTTTGTTTCTTGTAATTTTTAATGTTCTTCTAAATGTCTGGCAGTAGTTAAAGTTATCTTTTTTTAAAAGCACTGTTCCTTTTGGTGCTAAGCTGCCCTCAGGATATGCTACTGATATATTGACAAATGTTGCATTTGTATCATCAGTATCTGCTATAATCTCTTGGGCACTTGTTACACCATAAGCCCTTGTAACAGTTATTGTTTTACCATTTATTGCTGTTACTCTCATTTGCTCATGGGTTTTAATATCTTTAATAATAGAACCTTCTGTTAAAAAGCTTACAGTTTCTTCATCTGTTGCAACAGTTAATTCTGTAGCAGACTGGTTGGAAGGTAATACTTTAAATGTTGGCTTATTAAGCCTAGTTTCTAACCATTCAAACTTTTGGTTTGTTTCAGAAATTACTCTGCCGCGAGCCTGCAGCAACATAAAAAGTGGGGAAAGTTTTGCATTTTGGAAAATTTTATCCCTTAAACCTACACTTCTTTTTACTAACTCTGCTTGTGTATTTGTGCTATATGTATCATAAATTACGCTCATTTGTTTCTCCTTTTTTATATAAAGTTTTCATATGTATTGTTATTTTTAACTTGCTTGTAACTGCCACCATTCATAGCTTTTGGTGGGAAAATTATATTTTTTTCACTATCTTTCATGGCTTTGTTTTCCATTTGTTCTTTCTTATTAACTACTTCATTAAACACACTGTCATAAAATGATAAAAGTTTTTCCACATTACCATGCATTCTTGATGATAAAATATCCCTTGCATCTTTAAAAGCCATACTTTCAAATGTAGTTCTTGCTGCTTTTTCCACGCTTTCATACATTTCACCATATTTTTCATGTAAGCTTTCATCAAATTTTTTCATTTTAATTTGTTTTTCTTTTTCCTTTAATGCCTGCTGTTTAAAATATTCAAAATATTCCCTGTGCTCCATATTTTCCATATTAAATGGTGCTTTTGTATAGTTTTCTACCTGCTTATAAGCATATTCATTTATTTTTTTAATATCTTCTAAGCTTAAGCCTTCAATATAGTTCATACTTAAAGACTGTTTTGTATTTTTTTCCCTTTCTTTACTTTCTTCACCTTTTATGCTGTTTATAAGCATTTCAATTTCTTTAGGAAGAGCTGTATTATTTTTATTGCTTTCACTTACCATTTTTAATATTTCTTCCACAGAATATGTTTTATTTGCTTTTTCAGCCTGCTTGTTTTGGGCTTGAGCTTTTGTCTGCATTTGGGTTTCTTTATTTATATTTTGTTCCATTTATTTCTCCTTTTTATTTATCATCATTACTGCATCATCTTTATGGGATATATCCTTTAAAATATCCTGCTCTAGTTTCTTGATAATATATGCCATACCGTGCAGTTTTCTTATATTTTCACCTTTTTCAAGGCTCTGCATAATCTCTCCCTTATAGTTTTCTAAAAGAGAAAATATATATTCTTTTGATTTTTCTGCCATTACACCTTTAGCTATTCGCTTTTTCAGAACTGCTGTTTCTAATGCTTCCACTTTTTTCCTGCTCCATTATTTTTTCCACACTTAAAAGATAGTTATCAATATCTTTTAGCCCACTTTCTTCTAAAAGCTTTGCCATTAAGTTACGTATTCGCATTTTATCAGTTAAATTTCTTGGCTCGCCTATTTCTATCATCATAGCAAGAGCGTTACTTAAAGCACGCCTTCTAGTTTCTTCTGTGCCTGTTGATAATGACTGAGATACTGCTATATCAAAATCCACATCTTTTATATCTGCTGGGTTTACTTCAATAGTATCATTTATAAGCCTTATAACCTGCGAATTATCTATAAACTTTTGGTTTTGATATATTAAAAACCTATACGTTTCCTTTAAGCTTTCTGCAAAATTTTGCACAATAGCCTGCACTTGAGAATTAGATGATTCATACTTAATCTGGGCTTCTGTGGCAGTCTGGTGTTCCACCTGAGGCCTTACTCCCTGTTTCATATCACTTATGCCTGTTACTTTCTGGTTTTCCTTATCAAAATATTCTACTAGTGTAAAAGTATTGCTTGATATTGCTTCAAAAGGTTCAGGGGCAAAAATATTATTAATATCTGCACTATCCCGCACTGCCACATACTGCTCATTTGTAACCATTTGAGAAGGGTTTAATAAATCATCTACCTTATAAAATATTTTCCTGTTATTATTTCGCCTTGTATTTTCTAATATTTCCCTAATTAATGCAGTTTTTATAATCTGCACATTTTCTGAAAGCTCTGCCAGCCCTTTACCTGCAATACTATCCATTGATAAAAATGGGGTGTATACAAAAAATGGATACATTCCAAAAGTATTTTCTTCTATGGATAATATTTGGTTGCCACAGTATGTAATAACTACATCTTCATCAATACCGTCCTTATTAACATCAATCTTACCCCAGTATTCATTTATCATATACATTTGACGTTTTGAGCTGCCATAACCATATAAACTGCTGTTTTTTATTTCTTTTAAATCATCATCTTCAAAAGTTGATATGCTCCCCTTTATTTTTGATACATTTTTATAAATACCAGCTTTTTCCCTGCGTTTTAAATAATCATAATTGACAAGCTTTCTATGTATTATAAAATTGGCTTCCTGCACAGATGATGCATTTGCATCAAATAAAAATTCATCATAAGGAAGCACTTCAAAAACAGGCTGATTTTTATCAATATAACATGCCTTATACTGCACTTTATATTTTTTTATGCCATTTATATATTCTTCTTTATAGTTAACTTTAAAGCCGTTTTTTATTAAAAGCTGCAGCTTATCATAAGTTATAATATCTTTTATTTCCTTTTCTTTTGTTTCTTTAACCCACAAAACTTTTAAAGCTGCACAGCCTGTTATTAATGCATTTGTTATAAGCCTTGTAAATATTGTGTGGTATGGGTTTTGTGCTGTTATTTGGTAATTTAATAATGCCTGCATTTTCCTTGCCTTTTCTTCATCTTCCCCATTTCTTGCTGTTATCTCCACTGGGCTTGATGTTAAAAGCAACTTATTAATATCAGGCATAACTGCTCTAATAGATACAAGCACATCACGGCTTATGAAAGAGCTTTCAGGCATTCTATACTTTTTTGTATCAATTTTTTCGCCATTATAAAGCTCATAATACTTCTTAAACTTTGGCTTTAATTCATTTGTATAGTAATTTAAAGCCTGTTTTTTATCTTCTTTTACAATTTCTAAAATCTCTTTTTCATCTAACAATATTTTCATTTTTAAAACCCTTTATCTTAATATCCTTGATGGAAGTTCCCTTTTATTTTCATTTACTTTTGCTGCAAAAGTTAATGCTAATGCATCGGCACAGTCTGGACTTGCAAGCCCCCTTTTTTTCATATCCTGCTTTTTTTCAAGCAGTATTTGAGCATTATCTCCACGAAAATAATATTGCGGCCCTGCTAAATCTTCCTTTAAATCTGTATCGTTTGGTATATCTGCACTTTTTAACCACTCTGCCATTTCGCCCCACATTTCAGCTCTTTTATTTATATATTTATCCTTTCTATTTGGCTTGCCTGCAAAATCTACCCCTATAACATTATAATTTAACCATTTTAGCCTGTCATATACTCCAGCACCAACTCCACCTAAATCAATAAAAACAGCTTCAGGCTTAAATAAGCTTATTTCCCTTATTACAGCATCTGCTACCTCCATAGTATCAAGATTACTGTATTTTTTTAAATCGTATAACTTTAATCCCTGACGCCTTGCTATAACTGTTTTATCTTCTCCAAAACGTGCTACATCAACACCGATTATTCGCGGAGAACTTTGGTAAACACTTTCATCAAACATTCGTTCTACTGCACAGTTTATACTTTCACGGCTTATTAATGAGGCACTTCCACCTGATGGAAATTCGCCCAGCACTCTTATTTTTACAAAATCACTATCTATACCATAATCTGATACCCATTTATTAAGCTGCCTTTTATCTGTTATTGGCACTGTTCTACTGTCTATTTTTTTAGTAATCCACCTGTGCCTAAACCTGCCAAAACACTCATAAAATCTGCCACTATTTCTTGTAGGGTTGCCAAAACATAAGAAAAATATTTCTGTATTTTTATCCGTCATAGCTCCTTCTGCCACTTCCCAAATACAATCAGGTATGGCAGAAGCCTCATCAAAAATAATCAATATTCTTCCCCCTTGATTATGAAGCCCTGCAAATGCTTCAGGCCTGTGCTCACTCCAAGGGATTGCATCTATTCGCCAGGTTTTTTCATATCTTGCATCAGTGCTAAATATTGCTGTTTTACTTACTTCAAACATATCTTCTACAATTGATAACCTGTGCCACTTTGCAAGCTCTGCCCAGGTTTTACTTTTTAACTGATGTTCAGTATTAGCAGTTATTACACCCTTAGTATTTGCTTTAGTGGAAATAGCCCACAAAATAAGCCAGGAAACTAACGCACTTTTTCCTATGCCATGCCCTGAAGATACTGCTATCTGCACTGCTTCACTTAGATTTATTATCCCCTCCCTTATATTTACAAGCACTTCTTTTTGCCAGTCTAATATACCATGTTCCTTTAATTCATTCTGCCCCCAGCTAAAAGCTGCCTGCACAAATAACAAAGGGTCTTTTTCTGTGCGCGCTAATATATATGCTAAATCTTTTAAGGCTTGTGGGCTTTTTCCTTTTTTACTCATCTTCCTGCACACCATCTATTAGTTTTTTAGCTTTTTGCATTAAATCTGCCATATCATCTTTACCAGATGATGCTTTATCACTATAACCAAAGCTGCATTTTAGGTTGAAGATTACACCTGTTGTTGCATAGCTTTTATCTGTAAGCATATCTATTGCCTGGCTTTCCATACGCAGTTTTATTCTGTTTATTGCTGGAGCAAATTCTTCTATTTTTTCTAAATCTAAAAACTCGCTTTTATCCGTAAAACCAAGATAATACGATATTCCAGCAATAGAGCATGGTTTGTTTTGTGTTTCCTGCTCTAAAAAATACTGCTCTGCCATTTTCTCTAAATCCTTTGGTTTTTTATATTTTTTATTCATATGTTTTCCTTATTTATTCTTGTTATAGAGCTAATATATACTGTTTAAAATAGTGGGTGTCCGAAATGTCTGATATGTCATTACATTTATTTTTTACATTTATTTTCTATATGTATTATACTTATATATTTATAAATTTTTCTCTTGATTATATATTTATAAAAAGATATAATAAAATGCAGTATATCCATATGTATTAGTTTATTATTATTAAGGTGGCTAGGTTTGCTTAAAAAGGTATTTATACTTTTATTTGTAATGAATGTTTTACCCGTATTTGTTGTGCCATTATACGCTTTTGATAAACAAAGTTTTATAGACTCTTATTCTGGTATAGAATTTAAGGCTCTTAACAATAAAACTTATTTAGCCGTTTATGAAATTACTCAAGAACAGTGGTATAAAGTTATGAATACAGCTCCGTTTTCATTTAATAAAGGCGGCTTATACCCTGCTGAAACCATATCTATTGGTGATATACAGAAATTTCTTAATATTCTTAATGAAAAAACAAACTCTAAATACAGGCTCCCTACTGTTGCTGAATGGAAAGAAGCTGCAGGCGAACCTAATTTTACCCGTGATAATATATGTAACTATGCAAATGTATATGATATTTCATCAAACAGCATAAACAGGTTTGGTAATGCTTATTTTGACTGTGATGATAAATATCCTAACACATCACCAGTTGGCTCTTTTCCTGCTAATCCAAAAGGGTTTTATGATTTATATGGTAATGTAAAAGAATGGCTTTGTAACTCAGAAAGTGATAGAACAAATACTTGTGCTTATCTTTTAGGTGCTGCCTCCCTTGCTGTTGCAGGTGGTGGGTATAGTGATGGTCCAAAAGAAATGAAGCATATTATAAAAGATGAAAGAACTTCCCTTCGTTTTGCAGGGCTTGGGTTTAGATTAGCTATTGATAAATCTGCCATTAACCCTGATGCTGTTAGAGATAAAACTGCAAAAGATAATATAATCACTCCATCTTCTACAATACCTGTTGCCCCATCAGAAAGCAGCAACTCTCAGCCTGCTGCCATTGATAACCAGAAAAGTAATACTACTGAAAAACCTAGCAATCAAGAACGTAAATTTAAATTTCTACCTTTCTTAAGAGATTAAATATATAACTTAAAAAATTAAAAATTTAACATTATATGTTAATGAGAATTTAATATGAGCCAATCTATAATATACAATAATGATATAACTCAAACTATCAAAAATACGGTTTATTAGGTTTATTGACTATTAATACATTGTTTTCTTGACACATGTAGAAATATACTATACTCTTAATTATAATAAATGAGGTAACTTATGAAAAAAATCAATTTAATCTTCTTATCATTGCTATTTGGCTGTGTGCTTTTTACAGTAAGCTGTGCAGACCAAGACACAGGTACAAATGGGGGGGGGATAGCTGATTACGGTCCTGGATATGACCCTAATGACCCAATAGATGCTAAATATCCATACTGGCGAGTAACTATAAAAGATTTTGGCTGCAGCAATGGCACTAAATGCACTTGGACAGTAGCAGAAAAAAAAGCAGCCATTAAAATGATGGCAAGGCTTCGTGCTATGCTAAATATCCCAGAATTTCAAGATGTTTTTAGGCAAAATGCTCCATATATTGCTGATGAAGTTGAATCTTATGAAGGCTCTCCATATTCTACAACTACTGGTGAAGCTTATGATACTGAAAGGCTTTTATGGTCTATTCTTAATGCTGATTTTGAAGTAACTTATAGAAAACAACAAGGTCTTAGTGGTGGTATAGCTTCTGCAAATGTGGGTGAAAGTTTATATGTTCAGCTTGGGTATAACCCTGATGTATATAATTTTGATTATGTTTGTAACTTTCCAAATACAGAATATAAAGGAACAGGAAATAGTGGATATGTTTCTCATACATCTCTAGTATTTCATGAGCATTTACATAATATGGGTATGACACATGCACATGGTCAAGACCCTGTTACCGCTATACAAATGGTTTTATTTAATTGGTGGTATAATGGTAATCCTAAATTAGAAAAATCTCATCAAGCACAAATAGATGAAATTACAAAATATTATTTAGAAAAGTATGCTCATTTATTTGAAAGTGATACTTCAAATTAGATATATTCATCTATTAAATTAAAATTTAGCAGAGTGTTAAAAAAATATCTTTCTAACACTCTGTATTAAATAACTTATATTTTTACAGAAAAAATTATTTTTAGTGCTTATCCTAAAATTTTTAGATAAATCAACAGCCGTAGAACTGTCTTATTAACCCAAGAACTTCATCTATGCCGTTAGTTTTATATATATTTGTTCTAAATTCTGCTGCTCCGTCCTGCCCCTTACAAAACCATACAGCAAACTTTTTTAATACATGCATATAGTGAGTTTCTTTCATACTGCGGCCTTTTGTATGCTCAAGCATATAATCCCATAAAATATGAAGAATTTCTGCTGTTTTTTCTGGCGTCATATATTTATATAAATCGTTTCGTTTTTCTTCTATTAATTTAAAAACCCATGGCGCTTTCATCATGGCTCTGCCAATCATAATACCATCAACACCAGTTGCCTTCATTTTAAGATAGTTGTCGTAATCTGCAACGCCACCATTACCTATTAATGTAATTTTTGAATTTTCTGCTAATTCCTGTAAAATATCAAGACGAACAGTGCCGCCAAACATATCACTTTTTGTTCTTGCATGAACTATTAATGCATTAACACCTTCATTTTCTGCTATTTTTAATATTTCATTATATACCAGATTTTTTTGGTCTAACCCTATTCGTATTTTTATGGAAAATGGTTTATCTGTAGATTTTCTTATGTTTTGAACAATGGCTTTAATTCGCCCTAAATCACCAAGCAAAGAGCAGCCACCCCCTGCCTTTATAACTTTTTTTACAGGGCAGCCCATATTTACATCAAATGCATCAACTTGTGCTTCATTTTCTGCTACCTTTACAGCTTCAGGATAACTTTCTGCCCTGCCACCAAAAAGCTGAAAAACTAGTGGGCTTTCATATTCCTTTCTATCAAGATATTCTAATGTTTCCTTATTTCTTCTTGCAAGCCCTTCAACAGATATCATCTCACTATATACTATACCATCAAAAAAATGGCGAAGAAGCCTTCTATAAGGCATATGAGAATAACCTGCTAAAGGTGCTGCCACTAAATCATTTTCTAGTAAATTTTTTTTAAAAAAATCTGACATTATAATAATCCTATACTGTGCTTTGTATCATATGCACTGCCTTTGTAATTTAAAAATTTTCTAAATTTATAAAACCTTGTGGCAGCATATGCTATCATCTCGCCATTATCTGTGCAACGTGAGATTTCTGGAAAATATACACTTTTACTGCCCCTTAATTCATTAAATACTCTGCGTATTTCCTTATTGGCAGCAACGCCGCCACCTACAACTATTTTATCTCTATTCATTTGGTTTGCCACATAAAAAACTTTATCTGCTATAGTTTTTGCAATGGTGTATTGAAATGATGCTGCTATATCTTCCAAAGAATACTCACCCTTATTAATGGTATTCATAACAGATGTTTTTAAACCACTAAAACTAAATTTTAACTCATTTTTAAAAGCGATAGGGAATTTGATTTTATTCCTGTCCCCATTTTCTGCCATATTTTGTATATATATACCACCAGGGTATGGTCCACCCATTACTTTTGCTGTCTTATCAAAAACTTCCCCAGCAGCATCATCAATTGTCCTGCATATTAAAGAAAAATTTAATGCTTCATCTACATCAAAAATATGGCTGTGGCCACCAGAAATGATTATGGCTGTATAAGGTGGTCTTAAATCAGGATATGATAATTCTGCTGATAATATATGACCTGCTAAATGGTTAACAGGCATAACAGGTTTATTTAAGGCATAACCAAGCCCTTTTGCAAAAGATACCCCAACAAATAAAGCTCCAATAAGCCCAGGAGCATTTGTAACACCTATAATATCAATATCCTTTGCTGATATTTTGCTTTCATTTATACATTCATCATATAAAGGCTTTATTTTCTGTATATGGTTTCTTGAAGCCACTTCAGGTATAACCCCACCGAAATGAGCATGGATATCTGCCTGAGAAAATATTTTACTGCATAATGTGCCATGCTCTGTGGAATATACTGCAATGGAAGTTTCATCACATGATGTTTCAATACCTAAAGCTATCATAAACGCCTTTTACTATTTTGTAAGGCTTGTAACACTTACAAGTTTATAATTTCTTTTTTCAAGTTCAGGCAGTGCTATTTTTAATGCCTGTAATGTATTTGGACGTATATGACCTATGGCAATAATACTGCCATCATCACGTGATTTTTCTGCTGCTTCATATATCTTTTCAAGTATAGCTTCCACACTGTTATCATTATCAATAAAAAGCCTGTTTTCACCACACTTATAGCCTGCTTTTTTGCATTCTGCATATGCTTTTGTTGCTGCTGTTGTTCTACTGTCTACAAACCTGTTAGTATATGCTTTTGAAGCAAGAAGTATTTGTTCCATTTTCACTGCATCTTCTGTAATACCAGAACCCATATGGTTATTAAAACCATCAACTTGAACACCTAAATTTTCAAAATTTTCCTTAACTATACCATTGATAATTAACTGCGGCATATTAGGTAAAATTGCACCTTTTCCAGGGTCTGTATTTGGGTAGCTTTTTGGCGCCATTGGAAAATGTAAAAATACTGTTTTACCTGCATTTTTTGCAATTTGTGCCGTCTGTTTTGTATGTTCTAAATGTGGCAGCACAGCTATTGCTACAGGATATTTTATAGAAGCAAATTCTTTTGCAAGCTCTAAACTATTGCCACCATCATCAAGCAGTATAGCAAACTGCACCTGTTTTTTTGCAGGGGCAGGTAGGCTTGGATATTTTGGTTTTGGTTTTTCTATCTCTGCTACCTGCGTTTTTTCTTCTTCTTTCTTCTCTACTGGTTTTGCTGTATCTTCCTGTTTTTTAACCACTTCTTTTACAGGGGATTTTAATAATATACTGTATTCATCTGTTTTCGAACTGGCAGTAATCTGATTATTACTTGATTTAACAGTATAACCTTTTTTTCTCATTAATGAGCTGATAGCAGAAGATACGCCCCTTTGCATATTTTCATCACATACTATCTCAAAATAAAGCACATTTTTACCAGCACTGTTTTTCTTTTTCCTTTCAGTAACTGATGAACGGCTTATTTCATGGTCGTATAAAACAAGCCTAATAAGGTCAGAAATATTTTCATTACTAACTTGTTCTTCCTGCTCTTTAACTTTCTCTTTTTTATCTTCTTTTTGTGCTACTTGTTTTTCTTCTTTTTTAGGTTTTTCTTCCCTTTCTTTTTTCTTTTCTTCTTTTTTAGGGACAGATACTACCTTTGTAGATTCTTTCTGCTCTTTTTTACTTTCACCCTTATTAGCAGGGATAATTGTAACAACCTGTTCTTCTTTAGAGCCTTTTTCCCTATTATTTGTGATAGTCATTACACTAACAGTTATAAGCCCAATAAGTAATGCAATAAGCCCAATGCCTAAAAATGCACCTCTACTGGCTGACTTAGATTTGGAACTTTTCCTGCGTGTTGTTTTCCTGCCTGTAGAGCGTCTATTTGTTTGCCTTGCCATAAACTATCATACCTTTTAAAACTTGCACTGCTGAAATATATTGTAAATCATCATTTAAAGGTAAAACTTGTGATGCTCTTTTAATAGCCTCATCTACATCGCTGTTATTTTCATCACTATTTTTAGGTTTTTCGTTTTCACCTTTTAAATGACCTGCTAAATCACTTTCCTTAATAACATGGTAGTCAGATGTATATTCAATTGTGCCAGGCTCTACTTCCACATCTGGCTTAATACCAACACCTTGTATAGAACGACCATTTGGTGTATAATATCTTGATGTAGTAAGGCGAACAGCAGAACCATCATTAAGTGGCATAATAGACTGAACACTTCCTTTTCCAAAAGTAGATTTACCAACAATAACAGCCCTTTTATAATCCTGCATTGCTCCAGCTATAATCTCACTTGCTGATGCTGACCATTCATTTACAAGCACTACCATAGGAATAGTTCTGTTTGTATAATTAACTGCCTCTGTTTTATAATGTTGTTCCTGTTTATCTCTCTGCCTTGTAAAAACTACTGTCTTATTAATAGGCAGGAAAATACTTGCAATAGATATAGCCTCATTTAAAAGACCACCACCATTATTTCTTAAGTCTAAAAGTATACCTTTTGCACCCTGGTTACTTAACTGCCTTACAGCATTTACCATCTCTTTGTATGAGTTTTCTTGGAATTGAGTAAGCCTAATATAGCCTAACTCTTTATCTATCATATCATATTTTACAGAGTTGATTTTTATAATAGCTCTTGTAAGTGTTAAATCTATTGGTTTTTCTGCACCTTTTCTAGCTATTGTTAATTTTATTTTAGTGCCTGCTTTACCACGCATTTTTTTAACAGCTTCATCTAATGTCATATTAGAAGTAGGCTCACCGTCAATTAATGCAATAACATCACCGCCTTTAATACCTGCCTTCCAAGCCGGTGTATCCTCTATTGCATTCATTACAGTAAGTAAATCATTTTTCATGGTAATAGTAATACCAAGCCCACCAAAAGAACCACTTGTGCTTTGCTGAAAACCAGTAAATTCATCAGGTGTCATAAATGATGAGTGTGGGTCTAACTGCTCAAGCATACCTTTTATAGCACCATATATAGCCTCTTGAGACTCAACTGGCTCTACATAATTGTTTTCTACAAGCTCTAACACACCCATAAATGTATCTATTGCTTTATATTTATCATCTTGATTATAGCTTCCCTTTTTTGAAAGCTGGCTTACCATTTCATAATCACCTGCACTTTCTTTTGCTGATGCTGCAATGGCTTGATTATTAACAGTATCTGCCCCAAGCTGAAATACTGCATAAGTAATCATAATACATGGAACAATAATTAATAAAACTTTTTGAATAATTTTCATAAATTTACTCCGAACTAAACATTCAATTTATATATATAAACTATTTTTTATTAATATCAACCTTTTTTAAACCATAAGGCAGGATTTAATGCCATATCTTTCTTCCTAAGCTCAAAATAAAGGTATGGATTTTCCACTTCCTTATCTACAATTATATCCCCTAACACATCGCCTTGACTTACTTTTTTACCACTTTCTACATATAATGTATCTAAATTTCCATAAACTGTATAATAAGCTGAACCGTGGTCAATTATTACAAGATTATTAAAATTCTTTACATTATCTGCAAAAACAACTTTCCCACTGGCTACAGATTTGGCAGAAGTTGTGCCACTTGGTGATATTTTTATGCCCTTATGCATAATCTTAACACCAGCATCTTCTACAATATGCTCCCCATACTGCTCTATTATTTTTCCTTCAACTGGCATAGGAAGTTTTTTTACAAGCTTACCAAAAGGCGAATTATCAGCCATTGACTGCTCAACAGGCTTATCTTCCCCAAAAGTGCGCACTTTATTAGGTATGGAAGCATCATTGTTGTTTGATACGGCAGGCTCACTATTGGCTTCTTTTTCTGCCCATAGTTTTAACTGGTCATCAAGCTCTTTACGTTGAAATTTTAAAAGCTCTATATATTCTTTTCTGCCTGATTCATCATGCTTTATCATAGTTATCATGCTGTTATATCTTTTTTGCTCTGCATTTAACTGCTCCAAAGCTTTCTTTCTGCTTGCTTCTAAAGCCTGCAGCTCATATACCCTTGCTTCTTCTTCCTGTTTTAACTTATTTAATGATGCAATATCCTGGTTTAACTTATCCACCTTTTTTCTTAAATTGATACCAGCTTTACCTAAAAGTTCAAGAAGCTTAACAGTTTCTTCTACTTTTTGTGTTGTAGTGATAATCTTTATATCAGAATAGCCCATATTATCAACAACATACATGTTACTTTTTGCAATATCTTTTTTATTTGCTTCTATTTCTTTAGATATTGAGTTTATATTTTTTCGTATGTCTGCTATATTTGTTTCACATCTTAACCTTTCTTTATTAAGACGAGATATAAGCACACGAAAGTTTGATATTTTTGATGATACCACTGCTATTTGTTTTGATATAGTCTGCTTTTCTGACTGAAGTTTTGCCAACTCTGCTTCTTCATTGCGAATATTCCTGTTTATTTCTTCAAGCTCTGCAGTTTGAGAAAAACTATACCCATATATACCAAAAATAATAAATAATAAAAATAACTTAATCTTCATTAATTGATGATACCTGTTTTAAAAACGATACAACACTGGCTTGAGATGCAAATATCCCTATAAAACAAACTACTAAAGATGATATTACAAAATATAAAGCCGATGGTATATTATAAATATTTATACCAGATGGTATAAGTATGTTATTATTAAATGGAATAAAAACAAGCATAAATATTGCATAGCTTATAATATATGCAAATATGGATAAAAATAATGCACCAAAAAGATAAGGGACAGATATAAATGGCCTTGTAGCTCCCACAAGAGAGTATAGCTTTATCTCATCTTTAAACTTGTATAGTGATACTTTTATGGTGTTATATATAACAAATACAGCAGATAAAGCAAAAAGAATAGACATTACTGTAATAAAAAACCAAGCACCACCACTAATAGTTTGAAATTTTATCATATATTCTTTTCCATAACTAACTTCATCAACGCCTGATATATGGCTTGCCTCATCAACAATTTTATCTAAAGTGCTAGATTCTGTATTTTGTGGCACTATCTCTATAAAAGATGGAAAAAATTCTTCAGCAAAACTTTGAAGTCCTGCAGTTTTTGGAGAGTTTGCAACAGCATAAGCTTTGGCATCTTTTTGGCTGTAATATTTAGCATCACTAACATTATCAAGAATTTTTATGGATTTTAATACTTCTTCTGCTATTATGTCATTATTATTTGCAAGGTAAACCCTTATGGTGCTGGCCTGAGATAAATGGTTTAAAAAACCAGCAGTGCCTGTTCCTGCCACCCAAAAAATATGATACATAAATATAACAGTAATCAATGTTATAAAAGATAAAAAATTATTGCGTAAAATAACGGCAAACCGTAAAAGCCCACGCATAAATAGATAAGTTAATTTAGAATTCATTACTCAACACCATCACGAATAACCTTACCCTTTTCAAGTTCAATTTCTCTTGCTGGGTATTGCTCGCGTAAGATTTTATCGTGGGTTGCCATTATTACTGTTGCCCCACTTTCAGAACATTCTCTTAAAACTGATATAATATTTTCTGCATTTTCCATATCTAAATTACCAGTTGGCTCATCTGCTAAAATAATTTTAGGGTCATTAATTAATGCTCTAGCAATAGCAACACGCTGTTTTTCACCACCTGATAAATTCTTAACAATATCATCACGTTTTTCAAACATACCCACTCTTTTAAGTAAAGGCCATATACGCTCTTTAGCTTGAGAGCGCTTCATATAGAAAATATCAAGCCCTAGTTTAACATTATCAAAAACAGATAGATTTTCTAAAAGCTTATAATCTTGAAAAACAACGCCTATTTGACGACGCAGGAACGGGACTTCTATTCTTTTCATTAAATTTAAATCCCTTCCCTCCACAGATATAACACCTCGTGTAGGAAGTAAATCTGCATATATAAGCCTTAATAATGTTGATTTGCCTGCACCAGATTTACCTATGATATAGACAAACTCTCCACTTTTTATTTCGATATTTACATTATTTAAAGCTTGATATCCTCCAGTAAAGGAAACACCCACATTAATAAACTTAACCAATATATTCTCTCTTAATAAAATATTTTTGTTATTTTAGTTAAATGAAAAAAAATATTCAAGTTTTTTATACATTAAAATACTACATTTTTGCAATTTATATTTTTAAAAAACTAATAAAAATTTTCATTATTTGCAATTTTAGTATATCTTTTTTAAATTTATTGTATTATAATACCCTTTAGTATAAACAAGAGGTGATTATATGCTAAATGATGTTATTGCAAAATTTTCTGAAAATAAGCAAATTAATTCCTTTGAATTTTCTCTTAGGCCAACACGTGATATTGATAATCCATTTGCAAAAATCTCACTTAATATTATTGACCATTTAAGTGACGTAATGGATAAAGCTGATAAAAAAACATTAAATCAAGTTATTCTTGATGAAGCTAAGGAAAATATTAATTTTTCTTACAAAATATACAGCCAAATAACTGATATGACACCACATGATGAAGGTATGCTTTTTAAAGCAAGGCTTATTGAAATTTTAAACAATATTGACGATGAAGCAAATAGTGATGCTAATGATGCTTATGCAGATTTAGTTGAATTTTCTTCTATGCTTACAGCTTTAAGTAATAAAAAAATAGAAGATGATAAATTAGAAAATGCATTTATTATTTCTATGCTTTTATTTGAAACTGCTGAAGAAATGAAAATTCGTAACGTTCATCTTAACTATATTTTAGATTATAAAAATTTCCTTGAAGAACAAAAACTTATATTACATGTTATTGCAGTTAAAATATTTGAACAAAATAATAAAAAATTAAAAAATTTATTTGTAAAAGAACTGCTTAACTTTATAAACAGATTTTATAATGATGCAAACAATAAACTTTGTTTTGATTTACTTTTCTTTACAGCACTTACTGCTGATAAAAAAACTGTATCTGTTATTAGAAGTGCATTAACTGCCATTAAAAAATTTGCAACACATTCAACTGTTACACCATACATTATGTATGTAAAAACAGGTATTGCATTTAGCCAATCTTCACCTAAAGAAGCAGTAGAATTTGCAAAAAATAAATTAAAATACCACCATGGTATAGAAATGTTTGCAAACACATTACTTATCACAAATAATGAAGAATTAAATGCAGAATTTTTAGAACATGTTCTTTCAAGTAGAAAACTTCCTTATGTATACAATATTGTATACAATAAACAACTTCTGCATATTTATAGTGCAGTAAATAATAAAGAAAAACTTGCATATACTGCTAAAGCATTATTCCTTTTAGGTGATGAAAGTGTATACTACACAGCTGTAGACACACTAAAAGAGCTTGGTAAATATGAGCAGGAAAAACATGAAATACATGATATAGCATGTAAAAGTATACCTTTATACGATTACTGCACAATGCTTGCAGACAGCAAAGAATATGATTTACTTATCAAAAGATTTGAACTTGTTAAATCTGCAAAAGATATTAAAGAAGCAATTAAATTTATGGACGACCAAGGTGTTGCTCTTTATGATAACAACACAAACAAACAGTTATTACAGATTTTAAATGACAAGTCTGATAAATATCCAAAACTTCAAAACCATGTTAAAAGTTTATTAGAATTAATAATGATTTAACTCATTTTCGCAGGGTAAAGCAAAATGCTTTACCCTGCCAATTATGTAAAAAATTGTATAGCAATACACTATTTCTCAAAATAATTGTTGTAAAAATAATCACTTTATGATAAATCCCATTATTATGAAATCTTTTCATAAAATCAAAATAAATATTGAAGAATTTTTATTTTGATGTATAATATTAAATATAAAATCAATAATTTACAGAATTTGTGAATTAAAAAAATAAAATTTTTTTCCGAGGAGCCTTTAATGATTGGGAAGAAACTCAAAGAACTTCTATATGAATCAGGTAGACGCCAAGTTGATTTAGCTCGTCATTTAGGTATTTCTCCATCAAGACTTTCTAACTATCTTAGTGATAAACGAGAGCCTGATTTTGAAATGCTTACAGAAATGGCATATTTTTTAGGTGTGGATCTTAATTATTTTTCTAGCAAAAACTTTAAAAAGAAAAGAAAAGACGATATTTTTGAAGTTTCAGAAGATGGTTACACATATGGTAACGAAAGAGAAAGTATAGTTAATGTTGCTATTGCACCAGTTAATGGTAAAAAGAAAGGTATCACCACTACCACAATACCTGTAAGTGGACTTTTCCTTTTAGGAACTAAAAATCCTGAAGAAAATGTTACTGTTTTTGAAGTAAATAGTGAAGTGCCAACATTTATTGCAAAAGATAATGATTATTTTATCTGTGTAAAATGTGCAGCTACTCCACTTAACGATGGTGATATGATTTTTGAAAACGGCAGAAATATGAAATTCTATCGCTTTTACAGAGATAAAGAGTTTGTCCTGCTTGTAAACATGGAAAATGGAAAGGACCACGTTCGTGTTACTTCCATGAGTGAGCTTCAAGGGTTTCACAAAGTCCTTTGGCTTATGAAAAAATATTAAAATTTAATTATATGGCTTTGCTGTAAAGTAAAGCCATACTGCATAATATCTTTTTCCTCATAAATTGCTGCTGCCACTCCATTTAGAACTAACTAGCTACTTTACTTTCTAGTGTTGTCTTAATATTTAATGATACAAAAAACCCTATCAATACTAATACAAGGCAGATTAAAAACCCATATCTTATACCTAAAAGGTAAGAATTTCCTACATCTGCTACTAATCCCCTTTCAATACCGTATGTAAAGGCAACTGAAGCTAATGCCGTTCCTGCTGCACCTGAAGTCTGCTGTAATGTGCTTAAAATGGCTGTGCCGTCTGCATTGTAATGCTGTGGTAGTGCATTTAATGCATTGGTTTGAGCTGGAACTTGACAAAATGCTGCCCCTATCATAAAGCATAAATACCCTGCTACTGCTGTTGTATGGTCTATATTAATAAATACTAAATAAATCATAGAAAGGCTCATAATGGTAAAACCTGGAATTATTAATTTTCTTGCACCAAATTTACTGTATTTTGCCCCAATAAATGGTGCCAATAAGCCAGATACGGCAGTGCCGGGAAGCATTATAAGTGATGCCATTAAAGCTGATTCGCCTAAACCTTTTTGTGAAAGCATAGGTATTAAAAATGAAAGTGCTAAAACTGATGCCATAGGCATACATACAGTTATTAGTCCTAATGTAAACATTTTATATTTTAATATGCGAATATTCATTAATGGATATTTTACTTTTAACTGCAACCATATAAATACACCTAAAAATATAAAACTTGATAAAATTAAAATTATACCATAATCATAAGATATATAGCTTAACCCTAATATAAATGATACAAGCCCAAAACTGCTTATTATAAATGATTTTGTATCTAAAAAATATATTTCACCTTTACGAATATCTTTTATAGTAGCACTGCCCATAATAAATGATAATACAAGTATAGGCAGAATAAATAAAAATACCCATCGCCAGCCTAAATATTCTGCTATAACTCCACCTAATACAGGACCTAAAACTGGAGCAAAACTTACTACAAGCCCTACTATACCAAGCAATGCCCCACGCTGATGTGGAAGTGTTTCCTCCAGCACAATATTTGTAAGCAGTGGCAAAGAACAACCTGTTCCTACTGCCATAATAAGCCTGCCTAAAAGTAACAATGTAAAATTGTGTGCTAATGCTGCCATTATAGTGCCAATAATAAAAATAATTACAGCTATTCTAAAAAGCAGCTTTGTAGAAATAGTTTTTACTAAAAATGGTGAAAGTGGAATGGCAACAGCTAATAAAAGAAGAAAACCAGATGTAAGCCATTGCACAGTAACTGCTGATACTTGAAATTCATTCATTAAATCAGGTGAAACTATAGCAAGGCTTGTTTCTGAAAATATACCCATAAATGTAAGTATAGCTAGAGATATTACAGTAATTATTAATCTTCTTGAAGAACTGCCCATTAAACTGACCTGTATTGCCTATAAATAACTATTTTTGAAAATAATATATAAAAGTCTAAATTACCTGTATACCATCTTTCCAGTTATTATAAGCTGTTAAAATTATTTCAGTGCAGGCATCAAGCCCCATATCACTATTAACACTTAAATGGTAGGAACGCATATCGCCCCATTTTTTATCAGTATAATAGTCATAATAGGCTGCCCTGTCCTTATCATACCTTGTAATAAAAGCTTTTACATTTTTTACTTTATCACCATATATTTGAGTGATACGTTCTATTCTATTTGAAATAGATGCATACACAAATACATTTAAAACATCATCTCTGCCTTGAAGCACATAGTCTGCACATCTGCCAACAATAACACAGTCACCTTTTTCAGCCAAAGATGATATAACTTCTGCTTCAGCATGAAATACAACATGAGTTAAAGGCATTTGCAGGCTTACATCATAACCAGCATACTTTATTGCATCTTCTCTGTATAATTCTGCTTCATTAATAAATTTTTCAGAAAGCCCGCTTTTTTCTGAAATCATTTCCACAAGCCCTCTGTCATAAAATGGAATATTAAGCCGTTCTGCTACCTTTTGACCAATAATCCTGCCACCAGAACCATATTCCCTGCTTATAGTTATTATACAACCTGCCATAAAATACCTCCTGCATGTATTACTCTTATGTAATAATAACACACACATATTTCAAATACAAGAATAATAACTATAAAATATTAATATAAAAGACATTATTTTAGAAATTGTAAAAATCAATAACTATATATATAATCTTAAGATATTATTTTTAGTAACAAGTTCATAAAAAATAATGACAATTTTTACTGGTTGTATTAATATTATAGATTGATATATAAAGTAATGGAGTATATATGGATAAATTAACAATAGCTGGCAGGCAGTTTAGAAGCAGGCTTATGGTGGGAACAGGTAAATTTTCTTCACCTAGTGTTATGGAAAAAGCTTTAGAAGCAAGTGGTGCAGAGATTGTAACAGTTGCATTAAGGCGTATTGATATTAATAATTCAAATGATGATATATTAAGCCACATAGATACTAACAAATACTTACTGCTGCCTAATACATCAGGTGCTGCAAATGCAGAAGAAGCATGCCGCCTTGCTAGACTTGCTCGTGCTGCAACTGGTAATAACTGGGTAAAATTAGAAGTAACACCTGAGCCAAACCATTTATTACCAGATGGCACTGAAACTTTAAAAGCTGCTGAAATCCTTGCAAAAGAAGGCTTTAATGTAATGCCTTATATTAATGCTGACCCAATTTTAGCAAAAAGATTAGAAGATGCAGGCTGTGTTACTGTTATGCCCCTTGCTGCTCCAATTGGCACAAATAAAGGGCTTATTACTTTAGAAATGATAAAAATAATTATAGAAAATGCATCAGTTCCTGTGGTAGTAGATGCAGGTATTGGGCTTCCAAGCCATGCAGCTGCTGCCATTGAAATAGGTGCGCAGGCTGTTCTTATTAATACAGCTATTGCAGCAGCAGAAAACCCTTGTAAAATGGCAGAAGCTTTTAAATATGCAGTTCTGGCTGCAGAATGTTCATGTGATGCTCACCCTGCTTCAACAAGTAATTACGCTAGAGCTTCAAGCCCTGTAAAAGGTCTATTAAAGGATATACTATAATGAGTTTTTATGAAATAATAAAAAAATACCCGTATGAATTTGTGGTAGATAAAATTTATAGTGCTACTGAACAACATGTTATAAATGCTTTAAACAAAAATAATATTGATGAAAATGATTTGACTGCACTTTTAAGCCCTAGTGCTGAAAGCTGTATAGAACAAATGGCAGAAATATCCCATAATATTACTTTACAACGGTTTGGAAAAACTATAAAACTTTATGCTCCAATTTACCTTTCTAATTACTGCACAAATGGCTGTGTATATTGTGGTTTTAACCATAAAAATAAAATACCTAGAGTATCATTAACATTGGAACAGGTAAAAAAAGAAGCTGAAATAGTAGCTGAAAGTAAAATACAAAATGTTATTTTAGTTACTGGGGATAATATGAAAAAGTTTTCATTTGATATGCTTTTAAATGCAGTATCCCTGTGTAGTAAGTATTTTCCATTTGTGTCCGTTGAAGTTCCTTCTTTAACTTTTGAACAGTATGAAATGCTTCATAAAGCAGGTGCTGATGGGCTTACAATGTTTCAGGAAACTTATATTGAACATTTATACCCTGATTTTCACCCAACTGGTCCAAAATCAAACTATTTATACAGACTTGAAACTCCAGAACGGGCAGCATCTGCTGGCATGCGTGCAATAGGTCTTGGTGCATTACTAGGATTAACTGATTATAGGGTTGATGTTTTTTATATGTGCCTGCACAGTAGATATTTAGCTAAAAAATTCTGGAAAAGCCATATATCTGCTTCTTTTCCACGTATTAGAAGTGCAGCAGGTGATTATAAAGTAGCAAACAGTGTAAGTGATAAATCACTTTTACAGCTTATATTTGCATATAGAATATTTGCCCACGATGCAGGAATAAATATATCCACCAGAGAAACACCTGCTTTTCGTGATAAACTAATCCATCTTGGTGCAACTATAATGAGTGCAGGTTCTAAAACAGAGCCCGGTGGTTATTCAAATGCTCAAGATGAAGCAAGCCAGTTCCATATAGAAGATAACAGAAGTGTTGAAGAATTTTGCAAAATTATTAAAAATAATGGGTATGACCCAGTATTAAAAGACTGGGATACAACTATGCAAAGTATATAATATTAGTATATTTTTTCTTTTAAATAAAAATAAATATTGATTTATTTATGCTTTATATAATAGAATAATAATATTAAAGGTATGTGGTGATATGAAAAAACTTATATTTCTACTTTTTTTTCTTGGGCTTATAGGCGGTGGATTTGCGTATTTATATTTTACAGATTTCCAGCTTGTAAAAAAATATATTACACCTAAGATACCTGAAAAAGTAATGAATTATTTACCTGATGTTGTAGCAAACCAAATTACAGATAATACTACTGAAGCACAAACTGTAGACGGACTTGGACCGTTAGATGTGCCTAAAAGTAAATTTGACACACAATACGTTGCAAACGATAACCCTATTTTTGAAGCTTTTAGAAAAGGAACTAAAGAAGATATTTTAAAAACCATAGAATCTACTGATAATGTTGATATATTTGATGTTACAGGCAGAACTCCACTTATGTATTCAGCCTTTCGTGATGATACTTCTATTGCTGAAGTAATTTTAAATAAAGGTGCTGACATTAACTTTAAAGACAGGTGGGGGCATACTGCATTAATGTATGCAGCTAAGTATGGTAATGCAAATATGGTAAACTTTTTCTTATCAAAAGGTGCAGATACTAATGTGGTTGGCACAGATGGAGAAACCCCAGTTTCTGCTGCTGCTTTTGATGGTAATATTGATGTTATGACAAAGCTGATAGATTATGGTGCTGATATTAACTTAAAAGATGAATACGGCAATACTCCACTTATGAAGGCTGCCATAAATGGTAACCAGCAGGCTCTTGCTATGCTGATAGAATATGGAGCAGATGTAAACAGCCAAAATAATGATGGGCTTACTGCTCTAATGCTTGCTTCAGAAAGTGGCAGATATAATACTGCTAAATTACTACTTGATAATAATGCCGATGCAGCTATTAAAGATAAAGCAGGTGAAAATGTGGTAGACCATGCAAGGAAATTTGGACATGACCATATAATTGCTCTTTTAAGGCAGTATATTAAATTAGATGATGAAAAAGAAGCAGAACAAAATAATAACAATAATATAAATAATATAAACGATAATAATACAAATCTCATAATGCATTAAAAGGAAATAATACATGGTAGAAAACTTAAAAGATGAAATTATAAAAGCTTATGAAAACATATCCCCTTATGTAAAGAATATACCACTATACCATTCTGCATCATTTTCTGAAAACTATGGTGCAGGAATTTATTTTAAACTTGAAAGCCTGCAAAGAACAGGTTCATTTAAGGTTCGTGGTGCATTAAATGCTATTTTAAAAAATAAGGATAAATGCAGTAAGGGGGTTATTACAGCCAGTGCAGGAAACCATGCTCAAGGTGTTGCTTTTAGTGCAAAATTAATAGGAGTGCCTGCTGTTATTGTTATGCCTGTGCATACTCCCCTTGTTAAGATTAATAACACAAAGGCATATGGTGCTGAAATTGTGCTGCATGGAGAAACATATGATGATGCTGCTACTATGGCAGAAATATTAGCAGATGAACGAGGGCTTTATTTAATACACCCTTTTAATAATATTGATGTTATCGCAGGACAGGGAACTATTGCTATAGAAATTTTAAAAGATATTGAAAAGATTGATAATATAATAATCCCTGTTGGTGGTGGCGGGCTTGCTTCAGGTGTTGCTGCATATATTAAAGAAACAAATAATAGTGCAAAAATAATTGGTGTGCAGTCTGAAGCTGTAAATGGTATGACAGCATCTATTCGTAAAAGAAGGATAGTTCGTGCAACTGGCGCTTCTTTTATTGCTGAAGGTATATCTGTTAAAACACCCGGTGACATTACTTTCGAAATTTGTTCAAAATATTTAGATGATATTATTACAGTATCTGAAAATATGATAGCAGCTTCCATATTAGAGTATATGGAAAGAGCAAAATTAGTAGTAGAGGGTGCTGGTGCTGCCCCACTTGCTGCAATAATGTCTAGAAGTGTTGATTATAAAGATAAAAATAACGTTTTATTAGTTTCTGGTGGAAATATTGATATAAATATGATATCAAGAATTATTAGTAAAGGTATGTCCACATCTGGCAGATTTTTAGAACTGACATTAAATTTAAAAGACAGCCCCGGCTCTCTTGCTGCTATTACTAAATTTTTAGCAGATGAAGGTGCTAATATACTAGATATTCGCCATGACAGGTTTGGTGCAGGGCTGCCAATTGGTTTTTCAAGAGTAAATTTAGAATTAGAAACAAAAAGCAGGGAACATATAGAGCAGATAGTTATTGCTTTGAAAAAAGCAGGATATGATGTTACTGTTTGTTAGATAGTATTTATAAGGAGTAATTAGTGAAAGCAGAATATTTAAACTGCGTTATGGCTGGAGTTCTTGATGTGATTGACCAGTGTTTTCACGTAGAATGTAAAAAAGGCAAACCTTATGTTTATCATTATGATATTAATTTAAACCATTTATCAGCCGTTATCCGTATGGCTGGAGATAAAAGAGGTGCCTTTATCATAGCATTAAGTGAAGATGATGCAAAAAAAATGGCCAGTGCATTAATAATGGACGAAAAGCAGTTTTTAGATAAAGATGTTATGGACGCTATTGGTGAAGTTATTAACATGATTTCAGGTAGTGCAAAAGGTAAGCTTACAGAGCTGGGGTTTACTTTTAAGCTAAGCCCTCCAACTTTTGTGCTGGGAAAAGGCACTAGACTTTTTAAAGATGTTGAATATGCACCATATATATGTGTTCCTTTCACTACTGATGTTGGAGAGTTTACTATTCAAGTTTCATTAAGGTGATAATATGAAAAAGTTTTTTTTAACAGCATTTCTTTTTTATTCCTGCATATCTTATGCTCAAGGTATGCCACCACAAGAGCCAGTATACAGCGAAGTTTTTACTGCTGCTGAATGTTTAAATGCATATGAAGGCACAACTTGTATTGTTACTGGTGTATTATCTCAAGATAATAATGCATATCATAGAGATAGATATATTATTAAAGACAGCACTGGTGAAATACCTGTTCGCCTTTCACACCACGTTATAGGTAATCATAACAATATAATCGGTGGAACTTTTAAAGTTACTGGAGAATTAAGGGGAGCTAATCACCACCTGAATGCTCCAAGACCACCAAAACACCATAATGATGGCCCTCATATTAAAGCAAGATATATTGAAAAACAGTAATGGATAAAAAATTTTCCTTAATATTTTTATCACTTTTATGTTTTTCCATAGCAGATGTTCGTGATGGATTAGGTCCATTTATTGGAATATACCTGCAAGAACATGGCTTTCAACCAGATGAGATTGGTTTTGTAATGTCATGCAGTGGTATTGCAGGTATTATTTTTTCATCATTTCTTGGCTCTATTGCTGATAAAACTAAGTATAAGCGAGCATTAATTGTTACACTAATTACAGTAATATCACTATCATCAATTATAATACTTTTGTATCCTGCTATGGTATCTGTTTCTACTGCTCAAGTTATGCAGGGAATAGCAGCTGCTGGTATTGCTCCTATTCTTACTTCTATTACACTGGGGCTTACCGATAACAATACATATGCAAAACATTTTAGTAAAAATGAAGCGTTCAATCATCTAGGCAATGCATTTACTTCCATATTAAGTGGGGCATTTGGATATTATTTTGGTGTTTTACCTGTATTTATTATCATGTCTACTATGGCTTTATTTTCCATCATATTTACCCTTGCAATCAAAAAAGAGCATATTGATTATAACAGAGCAAGGGGCTTTAATACATCAAAACAAACTGCACCATTAAAAGAAGTGTTGTTTTTTCCACCATTAATTATATTTGGCTTTATTATATTCTTTTTCCACTTTGGCAATGCAGCTATACTGCCATTATTAAGCCAGGCTGCTGCTAAAGAGTTTGAAAATATAAACCCTGCTTTATATACTGCCTTAACCGTGCTTATTGCTCAAGGCACTATGGTTATTATCTCTATTATTGCCCTAAAAATATTAATAAAAAAGGTGCATTAAATTTAATAATATTAGCAGCATTAACTGCACTTCCCATTAGAGCATTAATAACAGGGTATTTCCATTCACCAAACTTAATGGTAGTAATACAAATTTTAGATGGTATTGGTGCAGGGTTTTTAGGTGTTGCACTGCCTGTTGTAGTTTCAAAACTTTTAGATAATTCTAGAAGGATAAATACAGGGCTTGGGCTTGTAATGACTTTACATGCATTAGGTGCAGCATTAAGCACATCTTATGCTGGAATACTGGCAGCAAAATACAGCTATTCAATTGCTTTTTTAGGGCTTGGCATAATGGCTGTAATATCACTGCTTATATATATTACAGCAAAAAGATTTGTAAAAGAATTTACATTTAATTAGCAGGTCTTATTACTTCCACAGGTTTATAATATTTTTTACATTCTTCATTTATTCCACTTCTGCACTCTGCTACTGTATTTTTATCTGCTAAAAATACATCTGATAAAAATTTATAGTTTTTATAATCAGCACTATTTTTTTCATCAACAGAAGGGTTTGCATATTTTTTACTAAACTGTTCTTTTACAAGCATTAATGCAGTTTTACCCTCTTTATTTTGCATGGTATCATCTGCTCCACGTGCAACTAACATCATTACAATTTTAACATTACCATTTTCTGCTGCTTCCATTAAAAGTGTATTTTCTCTGCTGCCATAACGTGCATTAATATCTGTCTTTGTATTATTAAGTAATGCAAGAAAAACATCATTTTTATTATATGGCGCTTTAGCACAATAATAAATAGCAGGAAGCCCTGTTCCATCTAACATATCAACATTAGCACCACCACTAATTAATTCCAGTGCTAAATCATAACTTTCATATTTACCATTTGCAACAATATGAATAGGTGCACTGCCCTTACTATCAAGTAAATTTGGATTAGCACCATTGGAAAGTGCATATGCTAAAACTGTCCTAATATAGCCCTGCCCTTTGTTTTTATCACTTTGTTCACGAACTAATATGTGTAGAAAATCCTTATACTTATCCCAGTTAAGAGCAACTTCTCTTTCTATAAATATTTTTGAAAGCTCTACCCTGTTATTTTGGTCTTTTGATTCTGTAAAACTGCCTACTACCTCATACACAAGGTTTGGAACCATATTTAATTTTGCACCAGCTACTATCAGCTTAACAAAAACATCAGGATTACCACCTTTTGCTGCATAAAATATAGGCTGTTTTCCAAGTATTTCTTTATTTACATCAACCTTACTTTCAATGGCTTTTTCCACAAGTTTCGTATCACCATATACTGCCCCAAGCATTAACAGACTTTCAGCATTAGAAAGGCGTAAAAGTGATGCGGTTTCATTAAAATGTTTTGATTCTGCTATATTTAAAGCAGTCTGCCCTTTTTTATTTTTAATACTTTTATCAGGACTGCCTGTTAAAATATATGATACATTATCCTGCATGGCAGCAATATGCAGTGGTGTATTACCATCATTATTTTGCATATTTATATTAGGGTTATATCCTGCATATATTTTATAATAATCCTGTGGCTTTATATGTAAAATAGTATTGCCCTTATTATCTTGAGCATTAATATCTGCTTTATTTTCAATTAATATTTCAACACTTTCAGTAATATTTGTTTTTGAAATCTCATTTGTATAATTATCTACATAAAAAATAGGTGTTCTATTAAATTTATCTCTTGCATTAACATTTGCACCTTTAAAAATAAGATACCTTAAAAAACCAGTATCATGGTCCTGCCTGCTTAAAGTAACCATTAACGGTGTTACTCTATCACTTCCTGATGGTTCATCAATTTTGCCACCATTGTCTATTAAATACCTGGCAAGGTCATAATAACCTGATGATATGGCTGTATATAAAAGAGTATTGCCGTTACCGTCTTTTTTATTAACATCTGCCCCATTATCCAAAAGCATATTTACTAACTGGCTGTTGTTACTTTTAACTGCTTCAAATAAAGGACGTGTGCTGTTATCTACAAGAATATTAAAATCAGCATTATGGCTGCGCAGCATATTTAAAACTTTTTTATCTTTTGCATAAAAAATGGCAGGAAAAGAACCTTTACCATATTTATTGGCATCTGCATTTTTTTTCAGTAATGCTTCAACCATACTTACTCTATTTAAATAAACAGCATAAGCAACAGGTGTAATTTCAACATATTTTGCTTTACTTTGCTTATTTATTGATGAGAACCCAAGCTGGTTTACACTAACATTATCATAAGAAAGGATAGTATGTAAAAGTTCCCTTTCATTACCTGCTATAATAATATGTAAAAGAGTTGTTTTGTAAGTAGTTCCATTATCCTGCTTAAAGCTGTATAAAATATTAGGGCTTACACCTTTTTTTAACAGACTTTCTGCAGTTTTGGCATCATTTGAAAAAACAGCTTGAACAAGGCTGTTTTCATCATCTGATAATAAACTATCTTTCTGAAATTGATTTAAAGAACTAGATACTTCTGCCCCAGCAACTCCCGGAACAGCATCATGGGTAATATAACCTTCCTGCTCATCATCATAAAATTCTTCTGTTACTGTTTGACCATAGCTGTAATCAATAAAAAATACGCTTAATATCAAAAATAATATATACTTTTTTACCACTATTAATTCACCATATTATAGACTTGACATAATCTAATATATATGACAATAAAAGACAATAAAAAATTCAAAATAATTTACTATCTAACTACAATTTATTTACTTTAATAATTTTCTATATTTTCATCATATCCAGTATAGCCAAATTTACTTGATAAAATATGGGCAGATTCTATTAGTAATGGAGCGATTTCTTTTTCAATTCTCTCCATACTCATACGCACTTTAGGGCCAGATACGCTTATACCTGCAATAACTTTCCCCATAAAATCAAGCACAGGTGCTGCAACACAATGTACATCTTCCTCATATTCTTCTAAATCAAGTGCATAACCACGCTGCCTTACTATTTCTATATCCTTTAATAATTCATCAATATTAGAAATAGTTTTATCTGTAAGTTTTCTAAAAACTTTATTTTCATAAAGGGATATGATTTCTTTATCTTGAAAAACTGAAAGCTGTGCTTTACCTATGGCTGTAGCATATGCTGGACCCACATTACCAATTCTAGGCATAACTCTCACAGGTTCATCAGTTTCTAATACATTTAAATATACCACATTACCATGACGCAACACACCAATATATGTTGATTCATTAAGCTTTGTTTTTAAGTTATTTAAAACCTGATTTGAAATATCAATTAAGTTAAGCTTATTAATATAAGCTTGTGATATTTGAAATGTTTTCACACCTAACCGGAAGTTACCAGTATACTTATTATGCTCCACATAACCAAATCTTTCAAGGTTAGCTAAAAGCTTATTAACATTGCTTTTTGTAAGCTCTAAAGTAGATACTATTTCACTCATGGAAAGTTCATGTTCGCAGTTGCCTAAAAGCTCTAAAATATCTATAGCGTTACTAACAGCCTGAACAGCGTATTCAGATTTTTCTCGCTTTACTTTACCTTTTTCTACTCGCATATAACCTCCCTAAAAATATTATTTTAAAACAATATTTTATGTTTATATATTATTATTTTTATTATTATTTTGTCAAGCAATAAATATTTTAAAAATTCTTAAGATTGTTAATAAAAATATTTTTTTACTATAAAAAAGGCAGCATAAATAAAATACGCTGCCTAATTTATATAATATCTTTTTAATTTATAAATGATTACTTATTATATTTTGCATACATTCTATAAATATATTCTCCTAATTTTCCATCATCTTGCTTAATACCTGCTTTTTGAGCTGCTGTCATAATATTTTTAACTGCTTCCTTTTTATCCTGACCTTCTTTATAAATATATGATGATATATAGTTTATAAGTTCATAGGGTAAAAAATCATCAGAATTCTGTAGAATATAATATAGCATATTATTATCTTTTGTATTTTCCCCTATATTAATGCCATTATTGATTAGTAATGATATATAAGCTGAAGCTGATTGTATATGAATATAATCTCCATCATTAACTCTTTGCTGTAATAAGCTTTGTAAATACGGCTTTTTTCTAGGTATGTTAGTATAAATCTTAAATTCTTTTTTTATTGCATTAGCATTATATATTAAATCATTATTCTCTAAATTATCATCTGATAGATAAAAGCTGTCAATATAATCAAATAAGTATTCATTATCATACATATCTGTACCAAAATATTCATTTGTTGCTTTATCCTCATTAACCATGTAATCCATAAAATACTCTGGAGAATATTTATAAATAGATTTGTTATACATATCTTTTAAATCCTCATTTTCATCATATAGATAAAAGGCTTCAGATAAACTCTTATATAAAGACAAATTTTCTTCTTCAGGCATAACTTTACAAACAAATACTCTCATATATTCATTCTTATACCAATCAACAGGGGCAAAAGGATTAACGCCTAAATCTAATAAATAATTAACTTGCCATATCAGCTTATCTTTAGCTGCATGAACTAAATATGTGCCACATTTATTTATACTGCCACTATATACTATAACATCTAAATCTGCATTATGTTTAATTAGTAAATCAAGACTTGCTTTATTCCATGCGTAAGATAAAGTCGTGGTGTAACCATCAGATGCATTAACATCTGCTCCCTGCTCTAAAAGATATTCTGCCATTTTATATGCTAAAAATTTATTAGAACTATCTCTATATACTTTAAAGACTGATTCGTTTGCATCATTAAGTGTTATATTATATTTTTCAAGAAACTTCATATTTTCAATATTGCCGCCAACGGCTAAATTTTCTATTATAAAACTTTTTAAATATTCATTAAGTTTTACTCCCTTTAGTAATTCATCAGCAATATCTAAGTAACCATATTGTAACGATAACTTTAATGCATTATATTTATCTTCTTGATAAATATCACCTATATATCTAATTTTATCGGTAGAGTAATGCTTTGATAGTAATGGTTCTAAATCTGCATTATTAAGTGGTATAATATCTTCTAATACTACTGTTTTATCAATATAGGTTATTTTAGGCAGTTCTTTCTCTTTGACAAAATCTTTAGTTTTATTATCAGCTGCATTTTCTGTTATATTATCTGTTACAATTGTTTGTTCTGCCTGCCCTTTTGATAAGTTATCTATTACATTTTCTTTTTCTTTCTCTTCTTTTTTATTACAGGCTGTAAAAATAAAAAGTAAAAGCAGTATTGTTATTATATTTTTCATATTTATACCCTTAAAATATATTATTCTTTATAAGCATTTTGCTTAAGGTATTTAATGGTTTTTTTATCAAGAAACTCATTCATTAATTCTTCTAAAGTGCCTTCTGTTTCTTCTTTAGTTCCTGTTCGTGCATAAGATATTACACCATTTCTATAAACTCTAGAAAGTATAACGGGAGCACCTGCTTCTACAAGTTTATATATCATCTCTTTATTATTTGTAACCACTGCATAAAGCAAAGCATCTGCATCGCCATTGGAATAAGCTGGGTTTGCACCATGTTCTAATAAATATGTGGCAACATCATTATATCCTGCATAAACTGCCATCATTAATGGAGTTGCATAGTTAAATGCAACAAAAAGTTCATCTAAAAATATTCCAAACACCATATAGTCTGAAGCACTTATATCGCCATCATTTTCTCTTATATATTCATCAATCTCTTCTTCAGTATAACCTTTAAAATTTATTACATATACATGATTTATACCTTGTTCTAATGTGGCAATTAATGTTTCTTCCATATATGTATTAAAAGATTCATTATCATAGAGCATTGGATATTTTTTATTAATCTTCTCAGTATCTCTTGGAACAGTAAACCCTTTACTTAAATCCCTTGAATTATATAAAAGTGTCCTAAGTTCTTCTGTTAAAGCACTATTTTTTGAGTTTACATATTCATCATAATCAGCTAATACTTCATTTCCAATACTCTCATTATCTCCAAGATAACCTATTTCTTTAAGATTTGAACCATAAAGTCTGCTGTAATCAAAATTATATTTCGAAGATAAAGGGAGTATCTTATTATAATTTCTTAGTTCAAAATAAACAATACATTCATCATTATTATGGTCTAAAAAATAAAAATCACTTTTATAAGATAAACCAACAGCTTTATTATCTTTTATATAAACATAGTAAGGATAAGCACCATAAAATTGATTTATAGTTCTATTATCTAACATACTTACAGCTTCTTTTGTAAGTTCATATATTTGGATTTCATTATCATACTTATCAGTAAATGATACTGTCTTGTTTGCAAATATTGGCACTTTAAGCTTATATTCTTCACCACACAAGCTAATAATATCACCCATACTAATTTCAGCATAAAAAAATATTAAAAATACTGTAAATATTCCTACAATTTTTTTCATAACCCACCTTTTTAAATTAATATGGCAGATTATCATAAGAAAAACCAATTATCAATTATAAATGATAGTTTTAGGCTAATGTATGATATTTTTGAATATTGTAAAATGATATATATTTTTGATAACTTTATTAAAAAATGGAGCAGTTTATGAAAAAAATAATTTTATTTATAATTTTAACTTTTATAATGGGAGCATGCAATATGAATAATAATGAAAAACAAACAGGCTTATGGGATAAAACTTTTAAACAAAGTGATAATGTATCTGTGGAAAAAGTTTATTTTAAAAACAGGTATGGCATTACTTTAGCAGGTGATTTATATATACCAAAAAATATTGATAACTCAAAAAAATACCCTGCCATAGCAGTAAGTGGTCCTTTTGGGGCAGTTAAAGAGCAGGCTTCAGGGCTTTATGCTCAAAATATGGCAGAGCGTGGGTTTATTGCTATGGCTTTTGATGCTTCATATACTGGGGAAAGCTCAGGAGAGCCAAGAAATACAGCTTCACCTGATATTAATACAGAAGATTTTAGTGCCGCAGTGGACTTTTTAAGTAATTATGAATATACTGATACTGAAAAAATAGGGATAATAGGTATATGTGGTTTTGGTGGCTTTGGCTTAAATGCTGCTGCTATGGATACAAGAATAAAAGCAGCCGTTATTTCTACAATGTATGATATGAGCAGAGTTACTTCTCAAGGTTATTTTGATAGTTTAGATAAAGATGCACGATATAAATTAAAAGAAACCCTTAATAAGCAGCGAACTATTGATTTTAAAAATAACTCATATGCAATAGCTGCGGGGCTTCCTGAAAAATTAAATGGAGATGAAGAAAAGTTTATAAAAGATTATTATGACTACTATAAAACTCCACGAGGCTATCATAAACGCTCTATTAATTCTAATAGCGGCTGGAATATGACTTCTTCCCTGTCTTTTATAAATATGCCAATTCTTTCATATGGTTCTGAAATAAGAAATGCTGTGCTTATAATCCATGGAGAAAAAGCCCACAGTAGATATTTTAGTGAAGATGCTTTTAAATTATTACAAGGTGATAATAAAGAATTAATGATTATTGATAATGCAAGCCATGTGGATTTATATGATAATCTTGAAAAAATCCCTTTTAATAAAATGGTAGATTTTTTTAATACTTACCTTAAATAATTTCTTTACTTCTATTTTATTACCTGTATGAACATTAATGCAGGTAATGTATTTTAATGGTAAATTCTAAAAACGATTGCGAAAAAAGTAGTAAATAAAAAAGTGGTTGTTAACTCTCTTAAAATAAAATAATATTTTTTAGCTAAAAAAATAAATAAGGAGAGAACAACCACTAATGGATATTACACTAAAACCGA